>CALEWY010000060.1 GCA_937925335.1 uncultured Acidimicrobiales bacterium | reverse complement strand
CACCTTCTCACCAGGGCGATGGGTGATCACTGGTTTGCGTTCGCCGCAACGGGTTCGCCGAACTCGCCAGGGCGACCGACCTGGCCGGCGTTCGACGACACCAGCCGCCATCAGATGGTGTTCGACCGGCCTGACTCGCATCCTGATCTGTGTGAGCGTTCGGAGGTGCTCAACGTGATGCGCGATCGTGTCCGTCGTTTGAATGCGCTGTCGGCAAGTGGCGCCGACGCTGCCGTCGACCTTCGTGAAGCAATGCCGGTCGGGACGCCTGGCGCTTAGCTGGGCGTCACCTCGAACTCACGCACAACCACCCTCGCCGGAGATTCGTCGTTCCCGATGTGGAGTGGGAAGCCGGTGGTGTCGTCGTACAAAACGAAAGCGGCTTCATCGCTGCCCATCCCCTCGGCCCAGGCAAACAGGTTGCCGGCCCCGGCGAGCTCCCACGGAAGGTCGTCGTGGTCGTATTCCTCGGCGGCCTCGAGCGGGTGAAGTTCGACAACCGAACCGTCACGAACCTCGACCGACCAGAGGAACGGGCGATCACAGTCGCAGTGATACTCGGCAAGGTAGCGGTAGTCGGTCAGTGCTGCTTCAGCCCAGCGTTCTCTCGGGCCAAGGTCTGCTCGCTCGTCTCGAGGTAGCCGCTCAATATCGCTGACGATCACGAGCAATTGGTCGTCGCTGGTGTCGATGTCCGGGTCCCCATAGATGCGAGTCGGTAGGCCGGTCTGTTCGTCGTAGCGAAGTTCGTACTCATCGTCGCCGATTACGCCCTCGGCCAGTGAGAAGAGACGATCGCTTCCAGCGAAGAAGCTCGGAACGTCTCGCGGCTCAAACTCGGCCTCATCGTCGAGAGGAACGATGCTTGTGACCTCGCCGTTCCGGATCTCGACGACCCAGTCGTGTGGTTCGTCACACAAGCAGACCCGGGATCCGACGTATCGGTAGCTCTCGATCTCAGCGGCTTCCCACCGCTGCCTCTGAGATGAGAGCTCCGAACGAGCATCCCGAGCCTGCAAGAAGCTCGGCACGACCAACACTCCAAGACCCAGAACCAGCACGGCACCGAAGAGGGAGAGGATGGCCGATCGCTTCATGTTCGATACGACGGAGGCATAGGCCAAACGGTTCAGTTTTGCGCCGAAGAATTCTGTGGGAGAAGCTCCACCGCATGAGCGACTCCGTGACGATCGATACCTCAACAGTCGACTTTCACTTCGACGTCTTGTGTCCGTACGCCTATCAAACAGCGAAGTGGATTCGGAACGTGCGGGCCCAGAACGGCATCACGATCAACTGGCGGTTCTTCAGTCTTGAAGAGATCAATCGCATCGAGGGAAAGAAACATCCGTGGGAACGCGAGTGGTCCTACGGGTGGTCGATCATGCGCATCGGCGCGCTCATTCGACGCACGAGCATGAACGATCTCGACCGTTGGTATGAGCGTGCCGGCCGAGCGCTTCACGAAGAAGGCCACAAGCCCCACGAGCCGGACGTGGCTCGACACCTCCTCGCCGAGATCGGGCTCGACCCGGCGATCGTCGACCAAGCAATCGCCGACCAGACCACCCACGACGAAGTAAAGGCCGACCATGACAAGGTCGTTGCTCACGCAGGGTTTGGAGTGCCGACCCTGTTCTTCCCGGCGTCGGCCGGTTCGGCGAGCCCCGATACTGGATCGACCCGGCCCGAGTCAGGGGAAGCGTGCCTGTTCGGCCCCGTTCTCGTGAACCCGCCCGACGGTGATGCCGCGTTGCGCCTGTGGGACGCTGTCGTCACCTGGACGGAGTTCCCGGAGCTGTATGAACTACAGAAGCCGAAGATGAAGGCGGACGAGAAGGCGATCGCCGACACGTTCCGTCCGTACCTCGAAGCTCGCGATTGGGTGAGCATCAATCGAGGGACCGAAGTCGGATTCACCGAAGACGGCTTTGAGAAGGTCGGCACCGCGAAAGAAGCAAGCGAACGTCGGGCGGCAGCTCGAGCTGAAGGAGAAGCAACGTGAGCGCTGGCGAATCAGATCATGCAACCATCGTGGGCAACCTGGAGCTGTGCTTCGACTCGCTCGATGCACTGTTCGGTTCACTCGATACCGAGCAGTGGGCTGTGCAGAGTCTGTGTCCCGATTGGGATGTTGCCGGCATCGCCATTCATCTCGCTGCGATCGAGAACATGCTCGGCGGCAAGCCGGTTGGCGCGTTCGCAGAAGGGCTCCCCTTCGAAGAGGTGATGGCGTTCATCGGCGAGGTCGACGGATTGTCGAACGAGGCCATGTTGGAGCGCTATCGCTCGACGATCGAACAACGCCGTGGTGACCTTGCGGCAACAAGCGAAGCAGACTTTGCCGAACCGTCGATGACGCCGGTTGGTCCGGGCACCTATGGCCGCTTCATGGCCGTGCGCGTCTTCGATTTCTGGGTGCACGAGCAAGACATCCGTCGCCCGCTTGGGCTCCCCGGTCATGAGTCGGGGCCTGCCGCCGAGATGGCGATCGACGAGATCGAGATGAGCCTCGGCTACATCGTTGGCAAGAAGATCGGCCTACCCGACGGAATGAGCCTCACGATCGACCTCACCGGGCCCGTCACCCGCCAAATGCATGTCGACGTACAGGGCCGGGCAACACGAGTGGAGTCGTTGGAAGACCCAACCGTCACACTCACGGCCGACTCGACCACATTCGCGCTGCTCGCCTGTGGCCGAATCGACCCGCAAGCTGAAGTCGACGCCGGAACCATCTCCTGGTCCGGCGACGACGAGTGGGGCCACAAGGCAGCCACCTCCCTCGCCTTCACCATGTAACGCGCCCAGCGACGCGCCCTCAAGGTGTGGAAAAAGGCGCGGTCTCGGGCGGAACTGTGGACTACCAGCTGACGGCAGGCGGTCGGCTGAAGACCTCGTCGAGCATCGGTCGGAAGTCGTCGATTGGCAGCGTTGGGTAGTCCGGATCGAAGCAGTTCTGGTCGTAATCGGCGCAGAACGCTGCACAGGCGTCGGCGTATGGCGAGTCGGCATACGCGTCTCGCGCGTTGCGATCACCGCCTGTGTGGTGAAAGTAGTAGTACCCCTGGAACACGCCGTGGTGACGGATCACCCAGTGCGTCTCCTCGTCGACGTACGGAGCAAGCATTGTCGCCGCCGCTTGGCTGTGGTTCTCGGGAGCAAACGAGTCGGCAACGTCGTGCAAGAGCGCTCCGACCACGAGATCGACCGATTCATCGGCACGAAGAGCTCGGCTCGCTGACTGCAACGAGTGCGTGTAGCGGTCAACCTGATAGCCGAGCTTCGGCCCCTTGAGCAGCTCGAGCATGTTGACCACGTTGTCAACCAACCCGGCTTGAGCATGCTCACTGAACAGCACGCCGAGGCGTTCGTAGTCATCTTTGGAACCATGACGCATCTCGGTCCACGAAACTTCAAAGCTCATGTCTCGGATCGTACTGGTCGCCATCTTCGGAGCAGGGTTCGTATCGCGCCGCCTCCCAAACCGTGGTCCCGATCAAGCCGATCCTCCGATGATGAGCATTGCTGCTGAGCCTCGCCGTTCAAACGCGTGCGCCTCAAGGCACCGGCGTATCGCATATCATATATGATCTGTCCAAGCGGCTGCCCTTCCTCACGACCACCGGCAGCTGCGGACCACTGTGCCGAAAGGCGATGGAACACCCATGATCGAACGTCGACCGCCAACTCGATCGAAATGGATCGACGACGTCGTTCGCGAGGCAATCATCTCAGGCGAGCTCGATCCGGGCTCTCGGTTGAACTTGTCCGAGCTCGCAACGGCATACGACGTCAGCGTCACCCCTCTCCGTGAGGCGTTTGCCCGGCTGGCGGTCGATGGCCTGGTCGAACTTCGGCCTCACGGAGCAGCCCGAGTCGCCCCGATCTCACTCGAACATGCGGACGACCTCTATGCACTTCGACGAATTCTCGAGCCGCACGCCCTCGCAGCGGCGATCGATACCGCAGACGACGACGATCGGTCTCGATGGCAGGCAGCACACGCAGATCTGACCGCTGACGAGCGAGAGTGGACCGACCGACTCCGCCGACACGCTGACTTTCATCGAGCCCTCGTCTCCTCGTGTCCATCGACATGGATGCTGCGATCGCTGGCTCCGCTGCACGATCATTCGCGACGCGTCGTCGCTGTCATTTCACGGTGGACTGAGCCGCATGAGAGCCCGGGCCTCGACGATCACAGCGAACTTCTCAACCTGGCGTTGGAGGGCCGCTCCGACGATGCGGCAGCACTGCTCGATCGACATCTCGGCGAGTCGATGGAACGGCTTCGCGCCGCTCTCACCACCTATGACCAAGGGGAAACACGACAATGAAGGATCTTCACCAACTCGCCGCAGCTCCGCCCCCAGGGGCGACTGCCGCACACGGCGAGAAAGAAACGTTGTGGACCGGGGCCACCGTCAACCATTGGTTCGTCGCACCCGATCACCGTCCCACGTTCCACGTGGTGACAGCAGGCGATCCGTCGAACCCGGTGGTGCTGATGGCCCACGGGTTCCCGGAAACCTGGTTTGCGTGGCACCACCAGATGGCGAGTCTGTCGACGGACTTTTTCTGTGTGGCGTTCGATTTGAAAGGGTTTGGTCAGTCAGCACATCCAACTCGCCACGAGGCGAATTATGACTATGCGCACTGCGCCACCGAGTGGCTCGCACTTATCGACCATCTCGATCTGCGAGCGTTCCATCTGGTCGCTCACGACCGGGGCGCGGTCATCGCCGATCACTTCTGCGCGCTGCAAGGGGTTGGCGAACGAGTGTTGAGCTATGTCCGCATGCAGCAGTCTGGCAACCGGCCTCACGGCGAACCCAGGCCGCCGCACGAGCTGTTTGCGAGCGAGGATGCCGTCCCGATCTTTGCCGACGGACCCATTGCCGAGATCGCCTACGGGGCCATGCCAAACCCAAGCGGCACACCGTCGATCACCCACGGGGAGATCGACCGACGAGACATCGACCGGATGACCGTCGAGATTCGCCACCAGGGGGCAGCGGAGGGCATGTCTGCCAGCTTTGTTTCGGCCGGCTTCGACCGGGAACTGGATGACCGAATGAACGGACTCTTCGCCGCCATGACGATGCCGGTTCTCTTTCTCCAGGGTCGCTTCGATCCCGGCCAACATCCGTCAGAGTACGAGACGGTGACGGATGAGGTCGCTGACGGAACGCTCGAGTTCATCGATGCCGGGCACTTTCTTCACTTGGAAGAGCCAGCGTTGGTTTCGGCCGCCATCGAACGTTGGATCTCGACGATCGAAGGGGCTCGGCGATGACCGACGTGGTCCTGACCGGCACGGGGGTGCCCCGTCCGGATCCAAAGCGCGCGGGCGCTGGCACGTTGGTCCGCCACGACGACGTCGCCGTGCAGTTCGATGCTGGCCGCGCCACAGCGATGCGCTTGGCCGAGGTCGGCGTTGCGGGCTCCGACATCAGCGCCCTTTTCATCACCCATCACCACAGCGACCATCTCGCCGGCCTGGTCGACATCGTCATGTCGCGATGGCTGGACAATGCTCGCGAGGAGGGACCGCTCACGATCGTCGCGCCAGAGGGTCCAGCGACCCGATTTGCGGAGACGATGCTCGATCCTTACGTCGACGACATCGCCGTTCGCTCCGGTCACGGGCCAGCCACACGCCCCGAGGTCACGATCTTGGGATTCGATCCATCACCAGCTCCGACCATCGTGTGGGAAATCGGCGAGGTTCGAGTGTCAGCGGTGACGGTCCACCACGAACCGGTTCTGCCCGCCGTTGCCTACCGAGTCGATACTCCGGACGGGTCGGTCGTGATCTCGGGCGACACGGTCGTTTGTGACGAGGTGCAGGCGCTCGCCGATGGGGTTGACGTCTTGGTTCACGAGGTCGTCGATCGAGAAGTTCTGGTGCCGTTTTTCGACGCCATGCCTGCGTTGGAGCGGATCTGCTCCTATCACGCCGAGGTCGGCCAGCTCGGCGCTCTCGCCGAGGCGGCGAACGTCAAAACTCTGATGCTCACGCACCTGGTTCCTGCGCCGGCAAACGAAGCGGACGAGCAACGCCTTGCCGACAAGATCAAAGCCGCAGGATTCAGCGGCGAGATCGTCGTCGGCCGCGATCTCTCGACCGTGACGTTTTGAGGTTGGCGCTGCACTCGTGAAGCCCGAGGCTCAGGCCGGGCCGCCCGAAGTCGGTCCCCACTGCGATCCGATGAGTTCAGCGAGACCGACGCTGGCAGGCGGAGTCTCGTTATTGAACAAGTCACCATCGGTCCAGTGCTCGAGGACATTGCCGTACGGGTCGCGCCAATAGTCATAGATTTGGCTACCGAGAATGTGGCGTCCAATCCCCCACTGATGGCGATGCCCGGCCTTCTGGAGGTGGGTGTGACCCGACATGAGATCGTCGAAGTTCACGACCTCGAATGCAGCATGGTTGAAGCCCGGCTCCTCGCCCTGCAACAGAAACACCGTGTGGTGATCCACGAACTCGGCTCCTCGGTCGCAGCGAAGAAACGCGCCGACGGGGGTATTCGGCGCCAGATCGATTTGGTCAGAGGTGACCAGCCCGAGGTGATGTTTGTACCACCGTTCCGACCGAGCGAAGTCTGCGACGTTCAGCACACAATGTCCGATTCGAAAGACTTGTGATGGGGAGGGCACCAGCCGGATGGGTTCCCCGCGGCGACGACGGCCTTCCACGGAGTTGCTCACCGGAGCTGGGCGGGCGAGCTCACCGATCTCGGCCAGGGGCTTGCGCTCCGCAATGACGTCGATGGCGAATCCGTTCGGGTCACGCCCCGAGACAACGTAGCCCCCGCTTGAGCCTTCGATCGGCCGGACGTCTGCAAAGTCCTCGGTGGCGCTGAGTGCATCGAGGTCTGCCTTGGAATCAGCACAAAACCCAACTCGGTCAAAACAAGCGGTCTCCCCAAGGCGGGTGATGTGGGCCGGCCCGGATCGATCGAGACCCCGCATCGAAAGAACGTTTTCGGATCGTTCGTGGCGCACCAATCCGAAGTCCAGGAGAAACGACTCCATGACTTCCAAATCAGGGGCCACGAATTGGACGTAGGCGATGTCCTTCACCCGAATGACTGGAGTCGGGTCGGTCATGGCGAGCCGCCGATTGCGGCCGCGCTGATCGCCGAACCGGTGAGATGCGCTCGGAAGAGGTCAGAGGACCGTTGAAGGTGGCCGTGCAGTTCACGCTGTGCACCCTCGGCGTCGCCGTCGAGCCCGAGCTCGAGCAGGCGTTGGTGGTCGTCGCTGACGTGGTAGGAACGATCGAGAGAGGACGACGCAAGAATGACCATTCGCATCGAATAGTCCTGCAACGGAGCGATGGTTCGCAGCATCCAAGCGGACGGACAACCGCTCAGCATCGCCCGATGGAAACGGGCGTGGTGCCGAAGATTGTCAATAGGATCTGGACCGGACTCGAGTCGATCGAATGCGTCTTGCCAGGCTTTGCGCTCGGTGGTGGAGGCCGCAGTGACCGAAAGAGCGAACGCTCGGGGCTCCAACAACAGTCGAAGCTCGTAGACCTCGAGCGCCTCAGCGATCGAGACCTCAGCCACGACCGCTGACCCGTGCGGAGTGAGCTCGACGAGATGCTCGACGGACAGTCGGGCGAGCGCTTCTCGGATCGGCGACGGGCTCATTCCAAGGCGCTTCGCGATCGCGGCCAAAACGATCCGTTCCTTCGGAACCAAGATTCCCTGCAGAACCATCTGGCGAATCTCATGCTCCGCCCATTCGGTGCGCGTGACGGGGCCGTGGTCGATCGACGTGTCTTCGCTGATGGACTTCACTTCTGGCACAGACGCTTCTCCCCGGCTCGCCCCGCTCACGGTTGCAAGCATCGATCAGGTGACAACGTCACTGGCGAAGTTCGTCGAGACGACGATGAACGATCATAGATGATCTCGCGAATCGGTGGTTGAGTGGCGACCTGCGAGGCATCCGAGCGCACGGACTCCGTCGACAACCTGCGTAAATCGAGGTCTGACCCCAATCGTTACGCAGGTGTCGCTCGGATGAGTCTCAGTTGATCCAGCAACCGGTCCACGGGCCATCGTTGATCGCGATGTCGTAGGGAGTGCCGGCATAGGTGTTGCCCGATGCTCGACCGGCCACGTTCTGGAAGCGGTAGGCCCAGCACTTGTTCGAGTGCGAGACCTCGTTGTCGAGAATCACGACCTCGCGCACATCTCGCATCACGAGGTAGCCCTTGATGATCGTGTTGTCGCGAACCTCGAGCTGGCTTGTCTCGTACCAATACATGCCACCGCCATCGCTTACGTTCCCGTAGACGTAGGTGGTGGCGGGGTTCACTTTCACGCTTCCGCTTGAGTAGCCAATGATGGCCACCTTGCCGTTCACCGAACCGTTGCGCACGTGGAAGGTGTTGTACCGAATTGTCTGATCGCCTCGCGGCCACGTGACAACCGGGCCGTCGATGTTGCGGGCCGGGCGGGTTCCCTCGGCATTCAGTCCCTCGCCCTCGGCAAACGTGTTGTATTCGATGAGCACGTTTCGACCGTCGGTGTTCACGATGTCGCCACCCATGTTGTGATGGAAGTCGTTGCGACGGATGGCGATGTCGCGGCTCTCGTAGCTCAAGCTCTCAACGTCGATGCCGAACTGCGGCGCCGTGCCGTAGGTGTGGTGAATCTCGTTGTCCTCGATGGCAACACGAATTGCTCCGACGATCGAGATGCCCTGTCGACGGTTCAGGTTGAACTCGTTGTTTCGAATCGTGATGTCGTGCACCGATCCGCGCGAGCTGTTTCCGACGAGCAAGATGCCGTCGCCGTTTGCTCGCTCCAGGAGCATGTCTTCGATGAGGATCGAGCTCGAACCTGACTCGACGCAAAGGTTGTGGCCCTCGTCGTGCCCCTTCCCGTCGCCGCTGTAGGTGACGGGGCCGTCGTAGACGTCTGGCGGGTAGATGTGGTTGTCACGGTCGCCACGGATCGTGCCATTGCGGACGATGACGTTGTTCTGGTTTCGGATGGCGAGTGCGCAGGCGTTCCAACGATCGTGCGCGGTCATCTGGATGACCGAACCGTTGAGGTCATATTCGGTGTTGGCGTGCAACGTGATGCCGCCGCTGTAGTTGTAGGTCGTTGGCACCCCGACGAGATACTCACCCGTTGGGAACACGACCTTCGTGAAACCGTTGTCCGCTGCCCAATCGACAGCGGCTTGGAGGTTGGCCGTCGTACCCGGAGCGTCGGTGCCGTTCGTTGGAATGTTCCAACCTGCGGTGTCGATCGTGTAGGCAGCGCCGGTCGGCACGGCGGGAAGCTGCGGTGTGGGTCCACCGGGTTCGATTGGCTGGGGATAGGGATGACGAGCTCGGAACTCGATTCCGTCCGAGAACAACGTCACCATCTCGCCGCGAGAAATCGGCGCCGCTGGATCGTTGAGGCGGCCGAGCCAGTAGGAGCTTCCTGCTGCATCTGGGGTGCGATCGAGCACGTTGGCATAGACAAGATCGACGAGATCAGAGTCCGTCGCGTCGCCGTAGATCAGCCCAAACTCGGTGCTCGCTGCGAAGAAGTCAGCGATGTCGATGATCGTCCAGCCGTCGTCGTAGCGATCGAGCCAGAACTGAGTGCCGCCGAGGTCGGGCTCACGGTTGAAGAAGGCTCGATAGAGGCGCAATATCCGGGCATATTCAACGGAGAATCCGTCCGCGTATGTGACTTCGAAGACGTTCACTGCGTCGTCACGATTCTTCAGCCCGCGACGCCCTCGTTCCGCATCGGCCTGGATGTCGGATGACACCGGAATCGCCGGCGATGCAGCGAAGGTCGCGGTGTCGATTCCGGCGGTCGGTTCAGCCAAGTGCGACGCTCCCTCGGCGACGTCCGATTCCGCACCAACCGGCGAGGTTCCGACGAACAGAGTTGTGATGAGTAACGTCGATCCGACGATCGAACGAACGCGTTTGAGAGGCGAGGACAGCGGCGGCACTCCCCCTCATCGACCGTTCACAGACGCTGACTTGAGTCGACGGAGAAGACTACTCAGCGTCACTCGGTCGAACGGCCCGGCTGCCTGGGCCGGTTGGGAGTCGAGCACCACCGTTTCACGGTTGATGTGTGACATCCTTCCGGCCGAACGAGTGGAGGATTCATCGTGAACCTTTGGCAGGACTTTCTTACAAACGATCAGCGTCTCATCCACAAGTGGAAGCACTACTTCCCTGTCTACGAGGACCACTTCTCGAGGTTCGTGAACCGGGATGTCGTCCTCCTCGAGATCGGATGCGGCAAGGGCGGTTCTCTACAAATGTGGAAGCGGTTCTTCGGCCCGCATGCTCGCATCATCGGGATCGACATCAATCCGGAGTGTGCGGCGTACGCCGAAGATCAGATCGACATCCGGATCGGCAGCCAGGACGACGTCAAGTTCCTCGACTCCGTCCTCGACGAGTTCGGAACTCCCGACATCATCTTGGATGACGGCAGCCACGTCATGTCTCACATTCAGGCCTCATTCGCTGCGCTTTACCCCCGTCTGGAACGAAACGGTGTGTACCTCGTTGAGGATCTCCACACCGCCTACTGGGACGAGTTCGAAGGTGGGCTGCGACGGCAGGGCAGTTTCATTGAAACGTGTAAGGATCTGATCGACGAGCTCAACGCTGATCACGCTCGCGATGCAATGAAGCCCACCGAGTTCACGCGCTCAACCCATTCGATGCACTTCTACGACAGCATTGTCGTCTTCGAAAAGGGCCGACACACCGTGAAGCAAGCGCCCCAAATCGGCCACGACTATTGACGTCAAAAGGTGAGGGACTACTCGCGGTAGTGATCTGCCATGATCGATGGGTAGCTCCGAGCAAAGTAGTTCCACAGCTGGTCGCCGTAGACGTCAGGGCGGTGCGAGCTCTGCATGTCGCCGGCACCCTCGGCCAGTTCATCACGAGGAGCCATGAAGCCGGCATCGGCATGCCACGGGCTCGCAGACACAGCCTCGGCGAAACGAGGACTGAGGTCGAGCCGCTCGAGCGACGTCGTCAGCGACGGGCCGTGAAAGTAGCCAGCTGAGAGCCTCGGCTGATCCGTAATCACGCGATGTGGGGTCGCCACAAAGTAGTTCCCAGTGATCGACTGGAAGATTTCGCCAAGGTTGATGACGAACGAGTGCGGTCGAGGCGGCACATCGATCCAGTCGCCGAGTTGGTTCTGCACCTGGAGGCCAGGCGTGTCACCGGCAGCAAGCACGGTCAAGAAGCCGGCATCGTGGTGTGCGTTCACACCTGCTGCGCCGTCCGGGGTTGGCGGGTAGCTGATGAACTTCGCCAGCGACATCGGCTGGTCACCAAACATCGTTCGAAGATGATCCTCATCGAGGCCCAGACCGATCGACAGCAAACCCATCAACCGATCGGCAAGCGAGGCCAGCGCAGTGATCCACGCCATCGAACGAGCCTGATGATCGGCGATGAGTTCATCAGGCATCCACTGATTCGGTCCGAGGAGCCGAAGGTAGGACGGCTCGACATCCACATCGTGGCTTGCGTGCTCGGTCCAAACGTCGATTTGCTCGCGGATGTCCGGCCGGTCGTTCGTGAACTCGGTACCGACCGCTTCCCAGCCGCGGAAGTGGCGGGATTTCGTCTTGTCGATGTGCTGCTTCTGCTCTTCGGACAGCGCGAAGAATGACGACATCATCTCGAACGTTTCGTCGATCAGCTCGGTTGGAACCCCGTGGTTTTCTACGACGAAGAAGCCGACTTCGTGGCAGATTCTCGTGAGTTCCTCAGCGAGCGCTCGGTCACCCTTTTCGGTCCCACGTCCAGACAGGTCGACGATGGGAATCTCGGTGAACGCCGTCTTCGTCGTGGGGTTCGGTGACATTCTCCGACGCTAGCGGAGCGAGACCTGATGATCCCCAGCAACGTCGTGACGAGGTTCACCTGAGTCGGGTTCGCCAGGTCGGCATGGTTCTGTGCGAACGTCAGCGGATGGGCACGATCGATTTCACCGTCACACATCACTTCGATGCACCGGCAAGCGCTGTTTGGAGCGAGCTTGTCGACTGGCCAGCCCACGGGAAGTGGATTCCAGCAACCCGCGTCGTTGTTGACCCTGGTGACCCCCAGGCGGTCGGCACAACACTCACCGGCTACACCGGCTACGGCCCTCTGACCCTCGTCGACCGGATGCGGATCGCCGAACTGACGTGGGACGATGGCGACGGCACGGGGTATTGCGAAGTCGAAAAGCTCGGACCCGTCCTCCAGGGCAAAGCCGGCTTTCACGTGCTGACCGATGGTGCAGGATCGCGGGTCGAGTGGTTCGAAACCGTCACCGTCAAGTTTCTTCCTGGTCTACTCGACCCGATCGTGACCAAGCTCAGCGCACAGGGATTCTCATTTGGCATGAAACGCCTGGCGAAGGTGATCGCAAAGAAGGGCATCGGCCCGGCGACGACCACAGCGTGATCGACCTGCGCGACTGGGGAGCAGATCCCTCTGAGGCATCGTCGGCTATGCCCGGCGACGATCTGATACGCGGCTCAGGCATCGAACAGGGAACTCGTGCGATCGACATCGCAGCGCCCACCAATGTCGTCTTCGACTTCCTGGCGCAGATGGGTTTCCGGAAGGCCGGTTGGTACAGCTACGACCTGCTCGACAACCTTGGCCGTAAGAGCGCAACGTCGATCAACACGGGCTGGCTCGTCACGGAAGATGGTGACGCCGTGCCCGGTGGTCCGATCAGCTTTACCGCCGCCATCGTCGACCGGCCGACAGCGTTCGTCTTGCAAGTACCGGCCATGAAGCTCGGGCTGCACCGCATCGATTTCACGCTCTCGTACCGTTTGGATCCAAATGGTGACGGCACTCGTTTGGTGTCGAGGGCCCGTCTGCGAATCGCTGGCCCTCTCGGAGCGATCGCATCTCGAGCGCTACTACTCGGCGACGGTGTCATGGTGCGTAAACAGCTCCTCGGTCTGGCGTTGCGTTGCGAGGCAGTCGCTCGGGGAACGGCGAACGTCGATGTCTCGGCTGCGACAGCGAAGACCAACGCTGCCCCGGAAACGGCGACAGCACAGACAACAGCAACGGCCAGGACCGCCGCTGCAGTTGATGCCGCCGCGACAGCTCAGACCGCTACCGCATCCCAAACAACAGCAACTGCCCCGCCAGGAGCAACCGCCCAGGCAACCGCCGCAGCGGAACCGACGACACGCGAGTCATCGACCAGTGGCTGACGTTGGGTCGGCAATCAGCTCGGCGCTCGGAGCTGTTCAGAATCAAGTTGTGTCGACGATGACGGGGCTGTTTTCTCACGGCCCGACACCGCTTGAGAACACGCTCGACTACCGGGGTGATCCCGGATTGATCGGACCCGATTCAGTCTCGTGGAAGGTGCTCGGCGACGCCGCCGTCTTTATCGGCGGCGTCCGAGCGTTGCTCGTCCAGTCCGCTCATCCGGAGGTTGTCGCCGGCGTTGAGGATCACTCGACCTATCGAGAAGATCCGCTTGGCCGCCTCTCCCGAACGTCGGTCTACGTCACCGAAACGACGTATGGAGCAATGCCCGAGGTGGAAGCAGCGGTCGAGACCGTGCGAATGGCTCACCGTCCAGTCCGTGGTACCTCCGAGCGTGATCGCCCCTATAGCGCTGGACACCCGGCGATGGCGGCCTGGGTTCACAACGTGCTCACCGACTCGTTCCTCAGCGCCTATCAATCGTTTGGCCCTGAGCCGCTTTCGATGGCGGAGGCTGATTCGTTCGTTGCCGAGCAAGCGCGCATCGGCGCTCTACTCGGAGCGGATCCGTTGCCGCTGACGGCTTCCGAGCTTTCAGCGTGGATTCTCGATCACCCCGATCGAACTCGTTCGAACGGGCAGGAGAGCGCCATCAGTTTCCTGAGATCCCCGCCGCTCAGTCCGCCCGTGAAGGCTGGCTATCGGCTCGTGTTCGACGCCGCTGTCACAACAATCCCGCCTGAGATTCGGACCCAACTCGACCTCGACTCGGCCGGGCGGACAGCATCCGCCGGAGGAGCAACGGTGAAAGCCCTGCGTTGGGCCCTTGGTGCGTCGCCGTCTTGGGAGCTGTCCCTCGTCCGGTGTGGAGCGCCGATCCCGCCGGGACTCTTCCGCCAACCCCTGCCGCCAGAGGCTCGTTCTTCCTAACGGCCCTGAAAGCCGTCCGTCCAGAGCTCCAGCGCTCGGCCAACGTAGGCACCTTTATGCGCGAACGTGCGACCTGCCGCACCTCTGAGGTGCTGCAGGTGCCGTTTCCGACCAGTCATGCCGCCGAAATCGCGGAAACCCACTATCTACGCAACATTCCCTCGGGCGCGGGTCGGGCGCGAATCGGGCGCGCACCCGCTCACCAACCTGCCGCACCTCAGAGGTTGATGAGGGTCATCAGGACTCTGGACCCATGCCGGTCCCGATCGCAGCCAGCGAATCTTCGGCCGTTGACCGAGCGAGAAACTCACGACAGGTTGAGTGCTCTAGGACAACTCCTCGATGGTTTTGCGGTTGTCTGAACTCAGCGGGGTCTGGCACATGTCCAGGTGGAGCGGGCCATGGTTGTCGGCCGGATGTGCCGCGATGACATCGTCGTTGAGTTCGATGCCGAGGCCGGGTTTGGTCGGCTTGACGAGGAACCCAGCGTCCCACTCGAGTTGCTCGACCAAGACATCTCGATGGAAGTCCGTCTCGATCGTTTCGAGCACCAAGAAGTTGGGCGACGACAACGCCACGTGGGCAGCAGCCGCATGGGCGACCGGGCCGCAATAGATGTGCGGCGCGATCTGCGCGTTGAACACTTCTGCCAACGTTGCGATCTTCTTCGTCTCCCAAACGCCGCCGGATCGCCCAATGTCTGGCTGCAGGATCGACACCCCCGCCTTGAGTGCCTGATGGAACTCGGCGCGCGTGGTGAGCCGCTCCCCCGTCGCCACGGGAATGGTCGTCGCCCCAGCCACGCGGCCGATCGCATCCATCTGATCCGGCGGGCACGGCTCCTCGAACCACAACGGATCGAATCGCTCCAACCGCCGAGCGAGCCGGATCGCCGAACTCGTTGTCATCTGGCCGTGTGTTCCAAACAAGATGTCGGCGCGATCACCAACAGCGGACCGGATCGCCTCAACGTTTGCCTCACACCGATCCAGCTCGTGGAGCGAAAGCTCACGCCCACCTTGAATCGTGTACGGCCCGGCTGGGTCCTGCTTCACCGCCGTCCAGCCAGCCTCCACGTAGTCGAGCGCTCGAGCTGCCGCAGCCTCAGGCTCGTGATACGGATCGCCACCGTCGGGACCTGGATAGAGGTAGGTGTAGGTGCGAAGCCGGTCGTGGAACGCTCCGCCGAGCAGGTTGTAGACCGGCTGATCGAGCGCCTTTCCGAGAATGTCCCAGATCGCGATCTCGATCCCACTGAACACGCTCATCAGCGTGGGATCCGGCCTCTGGGTGAAGCCGGCGGAGTAGACGCGCCGGTACATCGTCTCGACGTCGTGGGGCGATGACCCGGCGATATAGCGATCGAAGATGTCCTCGACCATCGAGCACGCAACGTTCGGAGCGAACGGAATGCCGTAGCACTCACCGACTCCGGTGATGCCCGTATCTGTCGTCACCGTGACGAACACCCAGAAGGCTCCACCGATCCCAGTTGGTGGGGCGACAGCAGTTGCGGAAATCGTCTCGACCTTCATTGTCGGGACGGTAGTGCTGCAGAGCTAGTCTCGACCGCCATGAGCTCGAAGATCATCTACACCCATACCGACGAAGCACCGGCCCTTGCGACCCGGTCGCTCCTGCCGATCATCGAGGCCTTCACCGGCGCCGCCGACGTTGCGGTCGAGACGCGAGACATCTCGCTCGCTGGTCGCATCGTCGCCAACTTCTCCGATCTTCTGCCGGCGGACCAGCAACTTCCCGACCACCTCGCTGAACTCGGCGAACTC
Organism: uncultured Acidimicrobiales bacterium; assembly: GCA_937925335.1. Taxonomy (GTDB): domain Bacteria; phylum Actinomycetota; class Acidimicrobiia; order Acidimicrobiales; family SZUA-35; genus CALEWY01. The sequence goes on along the minus strand of CALEWY010000060.1, from coordinate 25,214 downwards.
ACGCAATTCGCCGAGACGAACATCATCAAGCTGCCGAACATCTCCGCATCAGTCCCACAGCTCAAGGCCACGGTGGCCGAGTTGCAGGCGAAGGGCTTCGCTCTCCCCGAGTTCCCGGATGATCCCGAGACCGACGACGAACACGACATCCGCGCTCGCTACGGCAAGGCGATGGGTTCGGCCGTGAACCCCGTGCTGCGTGAAGGCAACTCCGATCGACGAGCTCCAAACGCCGTCAAGAACTACGCCAAGGCCAACCCACACTCGATGGGCGCTTGGGCCAACGACTCGGCGACCCACGTCGCCACGATGGGTGAGAACGACTTCCGCTCGAACGAGCTCTCCACCACGATCGAGGCTGATGGATCGCTTCGCATCGAACACGTCGCGGCCGACGGCACGGTCTCCGTCCTCAAAGACGCCATTCCCGTCCTGGCCGGCGAGATCGTCGACAGCACCTTCATGTCCAAGGCGGCGCTGCTCGAGTTCCTCGCAGCCGAGGTGGCCGACGCGAAGGCGAAGGGAGTCCTCTTCTCGCTCCACATGAAGGCGACGATGATGAAGGTCTCTGACCCGATCATCTTCGGCCATGCCGTGCGAGTGTTCTTCGCCGACGTGTTCGCCAACCATGCGGCTGCGCTCGATGAAGCCGGCGTCAACGTCAACAACGGCTTCGGCAACTTGCTGGGTGCTCTCGATGAGCTACCGGCGGATGCGAAGGCAGCGATCGAGGCAGACATCGCCGCGGCGTACGAGAATGGCCCCGATCTCGCCATGGTCGATTCCGATCGTGGCATCACCAACCTTCACGTGCCGAGCGATGTCATCATCGATGCATCAATGCCAGCGATGATCCGCACGTCCGGCCAGATGTGGAACACCGCCGGCGAACAACAAGACGCCAAGGCCGTCATCCCTGATTCGAGCTACGCCGGCCTCTACTCCGAGACGATCGACTTTTGCCGCACAAACGGCGCGTTCGACCCGACCACGATGGGAACCGTTCCAAACGTCGGTCTCATGGCGCAGAAGGCCGAGGAGTACGGCTCGCACGACAAGACCTTCGAGGTCACAGCTGGTTCGGTCCGCGTCGTCGACGGCTCGGGTGCAACGCTCATGGAACACACCGTTGGTGAGGGCGACATCTGGCGCATGTGCCAGGTGAAGGATCTGCCTGTGCAGGATTGGGTCAAGCTCGCTGTGTCCCGAGCACGGGCAACCGGCTGGCCCGCTGTGTTCTGGCTCGACGCCGAGCGTGCTCACGACGGCCAGCTCATCACGAAGGTCGAGCGCTACCTCGGCGATCACGACACCGACGGCTTGCATATCGAAATCATGAACGTCGTCGACGCGACTCGTTTCTCTCTCGAGCGGGCAGCGAAGGGCGAGAACACGATCTCAGTCACCGGCAACGTGCTGCGCGACTATCTCACCGACCTGTTCCCGATCCTCGAGCTCGGAACGAGCGCCAAGATGCTCTCGATCGTCCCGCTCATGAAGGGTGGCGGCTTGTTCGAGACCGGTGCCGGCGGTTCAGCACCAAAGCACGTGCAGCAGTTCGAGAAGGAAAACCATCTTCGTTGGGACTCCCTTGGTGAGTTCCTCGCTCTTGCCGTTTCGCTCGAACACCTCGCCGAGTCCAGCAACAACGGTGCCGCCCAGGTGCTCGCCGATGCCCTCGATGCCGCAACCGGAACGCTGCTGATCTCCGGCAAGTCGCCGTCACGCAAGGTCAACGAACTCGACAACCGAGGGAGCCACTTCTACCTGGCGCTCTACTGGGCCCAGGAGATGGCGGCGCAGTCGTCCGATGCGGGATTGGCCGAACGCTTCGCTCCGCTGGCCGCTGCGCTTGCTGAGAACGAAGACACGATCGTCGGCGAACTCAACGACGTGCAGGGGCCGGCGATGGACATCGGCGGTTACTACTTCCCCGACCCGGCGCTGGCTGACGCTGCGATGCGACCGAGCCCAACGCTCAACGCCATCATCGACGGATTCTGATTCGTCGAGTCGACGTCGTTCGCTCGAACGCACGAGGGCCGCTGATCGCCTGCCAAGCGGGAGATCAGCGGCCCTTGGGTTTTGCGTAACGAGTTCGACTCTGGTCAGTCGGCCTTCGGGCTCGTTACGAAGACGGGGATTTCTCGATCGGTCTTCGCCTGATATTCGGCGTAGGTCGGGAAGACGTCGATGCCGCGCTGGAACCAAGCGGCTCGCTCGTCACCTTCAACGCGTCGCGCCACGCAGTCCCACGGCTCTGGGCCGTCCTGCATGGTCACGTTCGGGTCAGCTTCGAGGTTGTAAAACCAACCGGGGTTGGCCGGTGCTCCGCCCTTCGAGGCGATCAGGGCGTACTCGCCTTCGTGTTCCACGCGCATGAGGGGCACTTTGCGGATGAGGCCGCTCTTGTGTCCGATCGTTCCCATCACGATGATCGGGATGCCCGTGTCTCGAAGCGTGTTGGCCTTGGTGCCATTCGAGCCCTCGTATTCGGCGACCTGTTCGGCCACCCAATCCCACGTGCTCGGTCCATACTCAGGTTCGGTCGTCATGGCGCAACACTACGATCGGTGCGTTCCCATGACCAACACCTCTGACGATTCGAATTCGGCTGCCGCCAAAGTGGAGCTCGCAGAGATCCGCGTTCGTCTCGAGGCACAGATCGCTGCGCTTCGAGCATCATCGAGTGGCGGATCTGCCGGCATCTCATTCGGCAAGCGGATCGGCGAAGGCACCAGCTTGGCGGTCGAGCGGTTGACCGATGTCGCTGTCCACGACCGATTGGTTGAACAGTTGACAGCGGTGCGTCGAGCCGAGGAGAAGGTGGTCGATGGCACGAGCGAGTCGTGCGACGTGTGCGGCGCAGCGATCGAGAGCGAGCGACGGCAAGCCCTTGTATGGGCTGTGACCTGCATGAACTGCGCAGACGGTGCGGTCGTTACGTCCGACGCACCGGTCGTTGAACCTGCGGTTTCATCGCCGAAATCGACGCCCACCACGGACTCACCGTGGCACAGCGCGTTAGGGACTCAGCTACCCTCGAGCGGTGACTGAATCATCGCAAGCGTCCGCACTCGACCGCATTCGTACCGGTTTGACGTTCGACGATGTGCTGCTCGTTCCTCGTCGCTCGTCGATCCGCAGTCGGCAAGACGTTTCGCTGCGCACGAGGCTGTCTCGCAACATCGAAATGGACCTTCCGATCATCGCGGCCAACATGGACACGGTCTGTGAAGACGAGATGGCGATCGCGATGGCCAAGCTCGGTGGCATCGGCATCATCCATCGATTCCTCCCGATCAGTGTTCACGCTCGGATGATCGAGACCGTGAAGGCCGAGGGTGATCTTCTCGTCGGCGGGGCCGTTGGCACCGACCACGATGGCATCGAGCGAAGCCGAGCACTTGTCGATGCCGGCTGCGACGCGCTCGTCCTCGACATTGCTCACGGCCACGCCGAGCACGCGCTCAACGCATGTCGTGAGCTGAAGTCGAACTTCCCGGACACCGACGTGATCGCCGGGAACGTTGCGACGCGGCAAGGTGCTGAAGATCTGGTGACCGCTGGTGCCGACGCGATCAAGGTTGGTGTTGGGCCGGGCGGTGTGTGCACGACACGGCTCGTCGCCGGAGTCGGAGTCCCGCAGTTGACGGCAATCGCCGATGCGAGCGGCGTTGCCGTTCCCGTCATCGCCGACGGTGGCATCAAGACGAGCGGCGACATGGCGAAGGCGATCGCGGCTGGCGCCGACACCGTCATGATCGGATCACTCTTCGCCGGAACGAAGGAGAGCCCGGGTGATGTCGAGTCGACAGCCAAGGGCCTCGTGAAGCGAGTGCGTGGCATGGCGAGCTTCGAAGCACTGGAGGCTCGAGCCGAGCGGCACGGTGAAGAGATTGACGATGAGTACTTCGAGCAGCGGTCGCCAGAGGGTGTCGAGGGCTCGGTGCCCTACCGAGGCGAAGTAGCCAAGCTGATCGGAACCATGACCGCCGGCCTCAAGAGCGGCATGAGCTACAGCGACGCCCGCACGATTCCGGAGTTTTGGACGAACGCCGAGTTCGTCCGCGTTACCCCCGTCGGTCTCCGCGAAAACCTCCCCCACGCCACCCTCTAACCCACCGCGGTCTCTGAGACCGCAAGGAGTTCGAGAGTGACTGTCATCTCTGAGGCAACAGTCGGTTCAGAACCGGCTGCAGTCTCAGAGACCGCAGTTGGTTGCAACTCCTGAAACGCCCCTTACATCGGGCCGATCTGGTGCTCTATGAGTGGGGTCGGCGCCTCATATACTGTCGGTCTCGGGCGCGTTTCGGGCGCGCAAAACCGGTTGTTGTCTCAGAGTTCGCAGAGGGTTCCACACCGGCTGACGTCTCAGAGGACACAAGGGGTCTGGGGGCTGCTGCGGTCTCAGAGGACGCAGAGGGTCCGTGAGAGGGGCGGCAGGCTGGGTCGGGCTTTGGGGCGATGAAAGCTCGCTCCGGGCCGGTGCTTCTCGTTGAAAGAAGAGGCACCGACCCAGAGCCAACGCTCAGCGTTGGGACATATTCGTCAAACGACGATCAGCGCTTGCCCTTGCTGCTGAGGAGCCATTCCTTCATTGGAGCAGCGGTCGAAAGCTTGACCGAGCGGCTCTTCTTGATCTGGATTGCCTCACCCGTTTGAGGGTTACGACCGGTGCGTGGGCCGCGCTCGCCCATCGAGAACGTGCCGAAGCCCGGCCATGCGACCTTCTCACCGGACTTAACCTGCTCGGCCGCGTGATCGAAGAATGCACCGAGAACGGCCTCGGCCGTCTTCTTGTCGGTTTCTGCACGATCAGCGACTGCGCTGATCATTTCTGCCTTGGTTGCCATTGTGTTTTCACACTCCGCTTTGTTCAGAGAACGTTGTGTTCAGGGATTGAAGACGCTCAATAGAGCACTTCTGGGCCCGCCAGGCGCGGATAGTCCAGTGGTTTCGCCGATTTTGATAGATCGCCACAAATCGCGGAACGACTGCCAGCAGTGCGACTTACGACGCAGGTGATGGTTCCGAGGTCGATTCTGATGCCGGCGCCGGACCGCACGTAGCGCATCGACCGCGCACCACGATCTCAACTGCACGCGCTTCGAAATCGTGGTGATCGCCAAGATGCGAGCGCAGCGATCGCACGACATCGCCCGAGTGATGCAAGACCGAGTCACAGCTCTCACACACGAGATGGATCTCGTCGTCGGCATGCGCCGGCTCCCACCGCGAGGCTTCGTCTTCACCAAGCTTCGACTCGCGAGCAAGGCCGATCTCGGCGAACAACGACAGCGTCCGGTAGACCGACGAACGGTTCACCGCAGCATCGACCGCGTTGACCTTCTCGAAGATCGACTGTGCCGTGAGATGGTCAGCGCTCTCGGACAACACCTGCCAGACGAGACGGCGCGGCGTGGTCACCCGCAAGTCGTGCACGCGCAGTTCCGATTCGAGGTCCATCGATTCGAACTCTACGACGAATCACGCGGGGACAAAGAAGTGTCCCCCGCGGGGGACGGTAATTGCGACCGATTCGCAATAAGCTGAGTGAATCGCCGAACGTACGTTTCGGCGGAGGAGTTGAAGATGTCTGTTCCCGCTGCCCAGTTCGCCCTCCATGTTCCAGACGGCCTGCTCACGCCCGTCGTCGCTCTCGCCACCGGCGTCATCTCGATCGCCGTTCTGGCGATGGCCTTGAAGCAGTCCGGCAACGAGCTGAAAGACAAGCAGGTTCCACTCGCTGGCCTCACCGCCGCCTTCATCTTCGCCGGCCAGATGTTCAACTTCCCGGTCGCCGGTGGAACCTCCGGCCACCTGCTCGGCGGCGCACTCGCCGCCGTGCTGCTCGGCCCGTCGATGGGAGCCGTGGTGCTCGGCGTCGTGGTTCTCGTTCAAGCCTTGGTCTTCGCCGACGGCGGCATCACCGCCCTCGGCATCAACACACTCAACATGGGCATCGTCACCGCCTTTGGCGGATACGCGCTCTTCGTGCTTCTCCGCAAGGTGTTCCCGGCCTCCGCATCAGGCGTGGTCGGCGCCACCTCACTCGCCGCCGGATTCTCCGTCATTCTCGCCGCCATGGCGTTCTCGATCGAATGGCTCTTCGGTGCCTCAGTCCCCGTCCCATTCGACACCGTCTTTGGAGCCATGGTCGGCAGCCATATTGCGATCGGCGTCGGCGAAGCCGTCATCTCCGGTCTTGCCATCTCAGCAGTCCTCGCCGCCCGGCCCGACCTGGTCTACGGCGCTCGTGACCTGGATCGAGCCCAGCTTGCCGATCGCCGAAAGGTGTCCGGCCGAGTCTTTGCTGGCGGCGCGATCGCCGTCACGCTGCTGATGGCCGTGGTCGTCAGCCAGTTCGCCTCCGACAGCCCCGATGGGCTCGAGCGTGTGGCTGAGGACAATGGTCTCCTCGGCGAGGTGACCGACCACACCTTCAGTGGTGGTTTCTTCGCCGACTACGCAACGTCGGGTGTCGGCAACGAGACGCTCAGCCTCGCCGTGGCGGGCTTTAGCGGAGCGATTCTGACACTGCTCGTCGGATTTGGCATCGTGCGAACGGTCGCAGCGAGCCGCAACTCGGCCAGCAGCTGATCCGTGTCAGCTGGGCACACCGCCAACCTCTTCATTCCGGGTGACTCTCTGCTTCACCGCATGGCGCCCGAAGCCAAGCTCGTTTCGGTCGTCCTCTTCGTCACCGCGGTCGCACTCACGCCGCGGCAGTCGGTGTGGTCATTCGCTGTCGACGCCGTGCTCGTGCTCGTCTTGTTGGGTATCGCTGGGTTTCGCGCGACGCAGGTGATTGCACGCCTTGCGGTGGTCCTCCCATTCATCGCGTTTGCGTTCCTCATTCCGTTCATCGCCGGTGGCGAACAGACCAGTGTCGCCGGCTTCAACCTCTCGATTGAAGGCCTTTGGGGTACCTGGAATGTCATCGCCAAAGCGGTCCTCGGAACCGCGACGTCGATGATCTTGGCCGGCACCACAGCGGTCGCCGCTCTTCTTCGAGGGATGACCCGCCTTCGTGTCCCGGCGGTCATCACCTCGATCATCGCCTTCATGTTCCGCTATCTCGATCTCATCGTTGGTGAGATGGGGCGGATGCGAACGGCGATGACCGCTCGCGGCCACGACCCTCGCTGGCTCTGGCAAGCCAAACCCATCGCAAGCTCGGCCGGCGCGATGTTTGTGCGCTCCTATGAACGCGGCGAGCGTGTCCATGCCGCAATGACCTCACGAGGCTTCACCGGGTCCATGCCCGAACTCAACACGGCGAAGGCATCCGGTCGTGACTGGGCGCTGGCCGCCATTCCACCTCTCGTCGCTGCATCCGGCGCCCTCGCAGGAGTCCTCCTCGTATGACCGAATCAGCCCCATCCGCCCTTACTTCGGCGGTCTCCGTTCGAGATCTGACCTTCTCATTCGCCAGTGGTGACCCGATCCTGAACAACCTCAGCCTCGATGTTGAGCGGGGCGAGCGCGTCGCTCTTCTTGGTCCAAACGGTGCTGGCAAGACCACTCTGTCGCTCCATCTGAACGGTATTCACGAGATCCAGGCTGGATCGGTCTCGATCGGTGACCTTCACGTCAACGAAGACAACCTGGCCGAGGTCCGACGCCGCGTCGGCATGGTCTTCCAAGACGCCAACGATCAGCTGTTCATGCCAACGGTTCGGGAGGATGTCGAATTCGGGCCGGCCAACCTCGGGCTCTCCCCCGCCGAGCGAACCGAGCGGGCAAACGAGGCTCTCGAAGCCGTCGAGGCAACCCACCTTGCCGATCGTGCACCGCACCATCTCAGCGGCGGCGAGAAGCGCCGCGTGGCTGTTGCCACCGTGCTGTCGATGCACCCCGAGATGCTCGTCCTCGACGAACCAACGTCCGGGCTCGACCCCGCCGGGCGCCGAGAACTTGCCGATCTGCTCGTCACGCTCCACCTGACGCAGCTGATCATCACTCACGATCTACCGTTCGCCCTCGAGATCTGTCCTCGTTCGGTCATCATCTCGAACGGATCGGTCGTCGCCGACGGCAAGACAGCCGACATCTTGGCCGACACCGATTTACTCGCCGCTCACCGTCTCGAGCTGCCGTTCGGCTTCGACGCAAGGCGTGCTCAGTAACGACGAGGCCGCCATACTGCGGAATGAATCTGCATCCAGACATCGCCCACCTCGAGGTGTTGCTCGGAACCTGGAGAGGCCGCGGCCAGGGCTCGTATCCAACGATCGAGAGCTTTGGCTACGTCGAAGAGATCACCTTCGCTCACGTCGGGAAGCCCTTCATTGCGTACTCGCAAAAGACCCGACACGCCGAAACCGACCTGCCCTTGCATGCCGAGGCTGGCTATCTCCGGCCCGTCGGGACCACGGGCATCGAGCTCGTCATCGCCCAGCCGAGCGGGATCGTCGAAGTGCACGATGGCACGGTTGCGGTGGAGGGATCGCGAACGGTGATCGAGCTCGCGTCGACGCTCGTTGCCACGACCACCACCGCCAAAGATGCCACCGAGGTAACCCGCTCAATCACGGTCGACCCGGCCGGCGAGCTCAGCTACTCCGTCTCGATGGCAGCGGTTGGTCAAGCGCTCCAACATCACCTTGCGGCCAATCTCAGCCGCGCTGAAGTCAGCTAGGCCAGCGAACGCCTTGATCTAGGCGAGTTTCGGCAAAATTGGGCCATTCGACCCCCTTAATGGGAGGCCGGTTTCCTTCGATGAGACAGGGTGAGGATTTCGCCCGCCGCAACGAGCCCATTCCAAGGGGAACGATGACCGCTCCTGTCGACTCAACCGCCGCTTTGCGCAGCCCAGCCGCTGTGGCTGACAGCCGCGCGGCGAGCACCGTCGCTGCGCCCAGCCCAGCTCCCCTCGAGCCTGACGTCGCGGCCGACGAGGCCTACTGGCAAGAGCGACGCACCAACGCTCGACCTGCTCGACCATCGAAGTGGGGCCGATCCTCCCTGCTCGGCAAGGAACCGGTGACACGCCCGAACACTCCCCCGTCTCCTCCGGCAGACATCGCGGCGCCAACACGGCCCATCGCCCGACAGCCCGAGCCCGAACAACCCACCCGCCGAGCCGCTGACATCGTCATGCGTCCACCGAAGAACCTCGACGAGTTGAAGATCCCATTCGGTCTGGTGGAAGACATGTTCTTGCGCCGCCTGCTCGCCACGAAGCGGGCAACGACCGGCGAGATCGCTCGCGATCTCGGCTTGTCGATGATGGTCGTCCAGGGCATTGCCGACGAACTTCGTGACAAGAGCCTCCTCGAGTACCTCGGCCTCGACGGCCGTGAGTATCGGTTCGGTCTCACGACCGCCGGGCAGGAAACCACGCTCGAGCGCATGAAGATCTCGATGTATTCCGGAATCGCCCCGGTCTCACTCGCCGATTACAACAACGTGATCGAGCGCCAGCGAGCCGTCGTCGAGCTGGACATGCAGGCCGCTCTCGAAGCGTTTGACGATCTCGTTCTCGAATCTTCTCTTGTCAAGAAACTCGGCGCAGCCTTGCTGAACGAAGGCGCCATCTTCTTGTATGGCCCTCCAGGAACCGGCAAGACCAGCATCGCCGAGCGCATGAATCGGATCTTCCAGGATCATGTACTCGTGCCGCACTGCATCGAGGTCGACGGCAACATCGTCATGGTCTTTGACCCTTCGATCCACCTCCCTGTCGCCGAGCAGCCAGAAGGCCTGGATCCTCGCTGGGTCCTTTGCCGCCGCCCGATCGTTCTCGTCGGTGGCGAGCTCACGCTCGAAATGCTCGACCTGGCCTACGAAGCGACCGCCGGCGTCTACGCCGCTCCGATCCAACTTCAGGCGAACAACGGGATTCTCGTCGTCGACGACTTCGGTCGCCAGGCGCACTCCCCCGACGAACTGCTCAACCGTTGGATCGTCCCGCTCTCACGCGATGTGGACTTCCTCAAGTTGACGAACGGCAACAAGTTCACGGTTCCGTTCGCAACCCGCCTCGTCGTGTCGAGCAACCTCGACCCAAAGGACCTCGGCGACGACGCCTTCTTGCGTCGCCTTCGTAACAAGGTCTTCGTTGGCCCCTGCACCGAGGCTGCCTTCGTCGAGGTGCTGAAGCGAACCGCTCACCATCACCAGGTTTCGCTGACCGAGGATTCGGCTCCGTATCTCATGTCGATCGCTCGGAGTCAGCTCGGTGAACTGCGACCGTACGTCGCCGCCGACTTCTGTGAGCTCCTTCAGGGCGTGTGTGCCTTCGAGAAGCGGCCGAAGATTCTCGATCGAGAGATGATCGATCTCGTCGCTGACGTGTACTTCGTCGACGGCGAGCACTACGGCGACCGGCCAAACTCCTAATCGACTCGACGGGGCGCAAGCCTCATCATCGACGCAGCCCTCATCGTCGACGCGGCCCTCATCGTCGACGCGGCGCTGGGTACAGCTAGCCACTCACGAGTTCAGCAAAAACCGCTGGGTCGACGTTTCCGCCGGAGAGCACGACGCCGATCCGGCGACCCTGCCAAGCACTGGCGGTCGACAACAGCGCACCGACGACAGCCGCTCCACTCGGTTCGATCACGAGATCGAGCTCGTCGTGCAGAAGCCGCATCGCATCGGCGATCTCATCTTCCGACGTCGTGATGACTCGATCCACGAGGCGTCGATTGATGGCGAACGTCATCGCGCCCGGTTGGCGCACCGCAAGGCCATCAGCGATGGTCACCGGCGCATCGATCGACACGATTTCGCCGGCTTCAAAGGATGCCTGCGTGTCGGCAGCAGCTTCAGGCTCGACCCCGATCAGCGCACACCCGGGCGCCAGTTCGTTCGTCACCGATGCACATCCGGCCATCAAACCACCGCCGCTCATCGGCACCAGAAGCGCATCGAGATCGCCGACCTGTTCATGAAATTCAAGAGCCGTGGTCCCCTGCCCGAGGATGACTCCCCGATCCTCGAACGGGTGAACAAAGGTGGCACCGAGTCGCTCGGCTTCGGCTCTTGGCGCCGCTTCGCGATCCGCGACCGACCGATCGAAACGAATGACCGTCCCGCCGTTTTGTTGGATGAGCGCAACCTTCGCTGCAGGGGCGTCAGCAGGGACGTAGACCACGGCGGGCATCCCGAGAAGCCGAGCCGACAGGGCGACCGCGGCTCCGTGATTGCCCGACGACACCGCCACCACGCCGGGGCCCCGCTCGGATTCGGGAATGATCGAAAGCCGATGAAACGCACCGCGGAACTTGAAGGATCCGGACCGTTGGCGAGACTCCGCCTTGCACAGCACGGTTGCACCCAGAAGACGATCGAGCGCCGAGCTGACAAGCACCGGAGTGCGAACGGCCTCAGGTTTGATCACCGCGGCGGCCGAGCGAAACGAATCGATCGTGAGACCCAGCGTTGCCGACCTCTCGTCACCTTCGCTGCTCTGGGGTGTTGACATCAGGCTCCAGGCCCGCCGACGGCGCCACGATCGTGCGACTATCGTCCAAGCTCGTGCCGAGCATCATCGAGACCCATGGATTACGCAAGGTCTATTCGAACCGGAAGGGTGAGGATGTCGTTGCGATCGAGTCGCTCGACCTCACGGTTGGCCAGCCGGGAACCATTCATGGCTTCCTCGGACCGAACGGATCGGGCAAGACCACGTCGATTCGATGCCTTCTCGGCTTGATTCGGCCAACATCGGGCTCTGCGACGCTTTTCGGCGCCGATTCGACAACCGCCTTTCACGAAGTCGCACATCGCGTTGGGGCGATCGTCGAGAACCCAAAGCTCTTTCCGAACTTCACAGCACAACGCAATCTCACGCTGCTTGCCGATCTCGCCGGCGTTCCGAAAACCGAGGTTGCACGAGTCATGGAAGTTGTTGGCCTGACCGGACGAGAGAACGACACGTTCGAGGCCTACTCGCTCGGCATGAAGCAACGCCTGGCGATCGCTGCTGCACTCCTCAAGAAGCCGGAACTCCTCGTGCTCGACGAACCAGCGAACGGGCTCGACCCTGCTGGTATCGCTGAAATGCGAGTACTCATCCGTTCGATTGCCGCTGAGGGAACCTCCGTGCTCGTCTCGAGCCACCAGCTGGCCGAGATCGAACAAATGTGTGATGAAGTCACCATCATCGACCGAGGCAAGCTGGTGACGACCGGACTCGTCGATGAGGTTCGTCGCCACGCCGGCCCCGATTCTGTCGTCGTCTCGATCGCTGACACCAACGCTGCGATCCAAGCATTGGCCACAAGCGGAATCGGTGCTCGTCCACGGCCAACGCCTGGCGAATTGACCGTCGACGTCGATGCGACAGAAACCGCAGCGGTGACAAAGGCTCTTGCCGACCAGGGCCTCTATCTCACGGGGCTTCGCTCGGAGCGAGCAACGCTTGAGAACGCGTTCCTCAACCTCACGGGCAACACCGCTCCTCCGCCTCCTGGAAGTCCGGCTCCGACGGGTGACACGCCCGGCCCCGGGCTCGATGGTCCACCTACGGCCCCGCCGATGGCACGGCCACCCGGGGCGAACGCCCCACCGGCGCCAGCCCCGAACCATGAGGAATCAGCATGATCCGATTGATCCGCGCCGAAACCAAACGCCTCGCATCACGTCGCATTGCTCAGCTTTTCCCTCTTCTTCTTTCGGTTGCGATCGTCGGTGTCGTCGTGATCGCTTCGTTCGTGATCTCGGCGGATGACGATTCTGATGTCGATTTCGTGCGTGACCTCGCGGGCGGTGTTGAAGGCACCGGTCTCCTCGGACCGGTCGCCGGCTTGATCACTCTGATGGCCTTCGTCATCGGTGCGTCGTTTGTCGGCGCCGACTTGAAGTCGGGAATGCTCGAGCATCTGCTCACCTGGGAACCACGCCGAATGCGGCTGCTCGGCGCTCGAGCGCTTGCGCTCTTCATCGTCGTCTTCTTTGCTGCCATGCTCGTCTCGGTCGTCACGATCGGCGCTCTGTTCGGCTTGGCGACAGCGGTCGGAACAACCGACGGAACGACGGGTGAGCTCTGGGTGAACGCCTTGAAGGCGATCGTGCGTGCCGGCGTAGCAGCCGGGATCTTCAGTGCGATCGGGCTCGGCATCACCATGGTGCTGAACAACTCCGTCGCATCAATCGTTGGTTTTGTCATCTACTGGTTCATCGTCGAGCCGATTCTGTTCGGCGCCTTCTTGCCCAAGATCGCGGCCTACTTGCCGAACACGAACGCAGGTGCATTCAGCTCGGGCAATCCGGTCGAACGGGCTGAAGGCAACGTCTTCGATGGAACCGCTGACTTCGTCGAGGTTCACAGCTGGCAAACCGCCGGGGTGATCCTCGCCGCGTGGTCACTTGTGGCCATGCTCGGCGGCGGCCTTGTCTTCTCACGTCGCGATATCGCCTAGACACCGCGTCGCCAGAAGGCAGCATCGGCTGACCGGGGGCGCACCACAGCGATCGCACGGGCAGACTGGCGACGATGAAGATCGAGATTCCCACCCCTGACGATTGGCACGTTCACCTTCGCGACGACGCAATGCTCGACGCCGTCGTTGGCTATACGGCTCGGCGCTTCCGCTACGCCATGGTCATGCCCAACCTGGCAGCGCCGATCACGTCGTCCACCGACGCCGCGGCCTATCGGGATCGGATCGTGGCGGCAGCGCCCGCAGATGCACCCGATTTTCGCCCGGTCATGACCCTCTACTGTTCGCCACTTGTCGATCTCGACGATCTTCGACGAGGTGTGGCCGAGGGTGTCGTCAAAGCGGTGAAGTACTACCCCGCCGGGGCGACGACAAACTCCGAGGCTGGCGGCGCGTCGATGAGCGATTTCCTCGATCTGTTTGAGACGCTCGCCGAACTCGACGTGCGCCTTCTCGTTCATGCCGAGTCGACCGATCCGGCCATCGACATCTTTGATCGTGAGGCGGCGTTCATCGAACGAGAGTTGATCCCGGTCAGCGATCGACTCCCCGAGCTCGGAATCACCCTTGAGCATGTCTCGACCAGAGCTGGCGTCGCCTTCGTTGATGAGCGTTCACAAGCCGCAGCGACGGTCACACCACATCACCTCGCCCAGGAACGATCCGATCTGCTCGCCGACGGCATGCGGCCCGACCTCTACTGCAAACCCGTCATCAACTCCGCCGATGACCGTGATGCGCTGATCGCCGCTGCCACCAGTGGCCGGGCCGACTTCTTCCTCGGCACCGATTCAGCTCCCCACCCAACGACTGCCAAGTACGGACCAAAGGCGAAGGCAGGCGTCTTCAACGCTGCCTACGGGCTCGAAGTAGTCGCCGAGGTCTTCCATCAGGCCGGCGCCCTCGAAAACCTCGCGGCGTTCACATCGACGAACGGCGCATCCGTGTACGACGTCGAAGCGTCGACGAACTCCGTGACGCTTGAGCGGACCGAGATCGATGCCGACGTTGCCACGACGTTCACGACCAAGGCCGGCGATGAAGTTGTCCTCTTTGGCGCCGATGTCGCCACCCGCTGGCGGGTCACCAACGACTGACGCGCTGATCCTGGACCCTCGGCCAGGAGCGAATCGCCTGCCTCATTGCTGGGCAGCCAGGAACTCGCCGACAACACCGACTGCCTCGGCGATGTGCTCACGGCCGTTCTCGCCCGTGTAGTAGTGCGTGGCGCCCTGGACTTCATGCAGCTTCTTGCGATCGTGGGGAATCGCCTCGAAGAGCCGCTGCGTATGGCTCGGCGTGCATGCATCATCGGCAGTGTTGCCAACCACCAGGACGGGCACGGTCACATCGGCGGCTGCGGTGAGTGCGTCACCCCGAGCGTCGTCGAAGCTCCACTGACTCAGCCAGCTCCGGAGCGTCGAGAACCGTGCGAGACCGACCGGCCCGTCGTTGACGATGCGAGGCTCGCCCAGGTAGCAGTGGTTCGGTTGGCGATCGCTGGGATCGACCGTTGGGTCAAGCCAGCGTGGATCGGCCATCGTCCCGTTCACCACGAACGCCCGCTCTTCGTTGTGGGCTCCCGCTGATCGAAGCCCTGCGAGCTCGTCCTTCACCCAAGCCGTGATTCGGCGATTCCTGGCGATCTGCGCGTCTCGGTAGGTCGTCAAAAACTCGGCCGAGTACGTGGGCTGGTTCGGGTTCGCCGGGTCATAGAGATTGAGCGCTGGATCGCGATCGAACGGCCGAGTCTCATCCAGGATCGATGCGTCCATCCACTCGGTCAACGTGCCGTGTCGGCTGATGTGGGCCGCCATGATGATGAGCCCGTCCGCAGGCGGAAGCGCATCAGCGGCAACTTCGTAGGGATCACCAGCTGGTGTATCGACGATTCCGGCGCCGAGTTCGGCCACCGACTGGTAGTAGGTCGAAAGCGATCCTCCGCCCGACCATCCACACAACATGACTTTCTCGTAGCCAAGACGCTCTCTGGCATCGCTGACCGCAGCCCCGAGATCGGCAACCACCTTCTCCATGATCAGAGCTGAGTCGGTCCCCCGATAGCGAGAGTTCGCCCAAATCACGTGATGCCCAGCCAGCGCCATCGCCGACATGATCGGCAAGTACATGCCACCACCCGTCGGGTGCATGAAGATGATCGCTGTGTCCGAAGGCGTGTCGATCGGCCGCACGAGATGGCAGTCGAGGCCGATGATGTTGCCGCCGCCTCCGTAGGTGTCGCTGAATGCTGCATCCTCTCGATGCACAACGACGTAGGCAAGGCGTTCACATCCCTTTGGTGTGCCCGGTTGACGGTTCATTCATCGCTCGAAGCGCTCGGCTCGACCGAAACGGGCGGCTCGGTGTAGCTGGCGTGCTTCGTGATGACATCGTCTGGGACGGCCATCATCTGTTCGTAGTCAGCCGCCGGATACGCCAGATGGGGCTTGGCAGGGTCGATCGGTGGTTGGGCGACCGGCTCGTCTCCGGCAACGAACGCGTCAGGATTCTTGTAGCGAGCGAGCTCGTCAGCACTGATTCCGGCCAGTCCCACCACCTCCGGATCGATCCAGGCCTCGGCGTTGATCGCCTCCGCAGACGTGGCGACTTCGAGCGTGAGACCCTCGGGCCCGGCGAAGTAGATCGACTGGCACATCCCGTGATCGATGTAGCCCATCACGTTGACACCCTTCGAGCGGATGCGATCACGCATGGCAAGCAACTCGTCGAGCGTGTCGACCTTGAAGGCCAGGTGCTGCATGGTGCCGGGTGCCGAAGGGCCAGCGCCATTCCCCGCGTGGGTCACGCCGAGTTCCGCCTCGATGGTGTGATTGGCAGGGAGTTCCACGAACGAAATCGAGCAGTGATCGCTCAGCCGGGAGAACGCGTGCCAGGCTCCCTCCACGCCATGCATCCAAAACAGACCGACCAATTCGGCCCCGAGAACATCGGAGAAGAACTCGATCTGCGTCTTGATGTCGGCAGTATTGACCGCCAGATGGTGAACCCCGGACACGCGAGTGGTCGCTTGGCTGCTCATTGGCTGAGTTTGGCACAAGGGCTCGATCGACTCCGAGCCGGATCGGCGAGTTCGAGGCCCGGTTGGTCACAGGGTGAGCCCGACTGCCGATTGGAGAGGAACCAACGGCCCATGCCAATCGTCAGATCTTCATCGTGAACCGCCTTCGCCCCTTCCTCCTCGCCATTCTCGTGGCCGCCATCGTCGCCGCTGGCTGTTCGGCGACCAACGACGAGACAACTTCGAATTCGTCTCCAGAGACGATCGGCTCGCCGTCAGCAGACCCGAATTCGGCCTCACAACCGAGCGAGCCGTCGGTCGAGATTGGACCCGATCAGACTGCAACGTCGGTGTCGACAATGGATGAGTTCTTGTCACTCGCACGAACTGATGCCGGCCTGTCGGTCGTGAAGTTTGTGATTCCGGATCTTCCCGCTGATCGCTCCGACGACCCGGCGTTCGCCCCTCGGTTGCTCGACGGCAACTTCTACGAACTGCATGACGAGTGGTACTGGTTCCAGCTCCTCAATGGACTCCAACCGCCTGGGTTCGACGCGGAGCCCATCGACCTCGACCTGTCGACGATCGAGGAGATCTATGCCTGGGCCGAACCTCAAACGAACGCCGATCTACCGTTCGAGCTCAGGCTGACCGACAGCGGTGGACTCGGACGGCCCCGCCTGTACTCCGAGACCTTCTACGACGAAGCGATCTCCGAAGATGATGACCGGCGCTACGGCGTTGGCTCGATCGTGCGGATCGATGCCGACGTGTCGGCGACCGGCGACGATCTGTGGTTGATCGAGCTGGAGTTCAGCGATGACCCAACCGACGAGGAGATCGGCTGGTTCTTTGATCGTCTCGCTCCCATCCTTCCCCCGGAGATCGCCGACACGATGGTGTGGGTGGTTCGATCACCACAACAAGAAGCCACGGCCGTTGCCATGGAGGAAGCCGTTGCGCCGTTCAGCGATCGAATCGTGCGGTATTCCGAGGTGCTGCCGGCTGGCGATGTTCGTGTCTACAACCCCGGAGTCGCCGCCGGGCGGCTTCGTCTCATCGAGCCCGGTTCAAGCGGGGCGACCACGATCGCCAACACGCAAGACACCGACATTCTCCTCGTCGAAAACGTGCCCGACTGGCTGCCACCAGCCGGAGCGTTGCTCACCTCCTCGCCTCAGACCCCACTCGCCCACGTCAACCTTCTCGCCCGCAACCGAGGCATCCCAAACGCTTCGATCAGCGGCTTGTTGGAGGATCCGGCGATCGTCCGAGCTGCGCGATCTCGAGCGCCTGCCATCGTTCGAGCCGACGCTGACGGGAATCTGGAAGTGGTCCTGATCACGGCTGACGAGCTTCTCGAATGGCGCTCGCTCGGTGAGTTGCAGCCCATCACGGTTCCCCCAGGCCCGGCTGATGCGCCAACCCTGATCGACCTCACCGCACTTGAACAAGACATCAACACCGAAGCTGACGTGGCCGCCTGGCGCCCCGTGATCGGTGGCAAAGCGGCGGGCTTCCTTGCCTTGATCGGTGCCGATGACGTTTCCACACCACCATCACCCGTCGCCATCAGCGTTGGCCCCTACCGGGATCATCTTTCGCTGGTCGTCACCGAGCTCGATGCGATGTTGACCGACCCAACGTTCATGAGTGAAACGTGGGCTCGCTTCCTTCTTCTCGAGGGCCCCGAGGACTTTGCGCAGGAGTTCGACCCCGACGGGCGTTTCACCGCTGAGGTCGATGCCTTCAACAAGAACAATCCTCCGGGCACTCCGCTTGGCGACATCCTCGATGCCGGTGGCTTCAAGTCACTGTTCCGAGACCAGACGATCGATCCCGAGACCCTCGCCGAGATAACGGACTACCTGGCCGACATCCACGCTGAGTTGGCACCAACACAGGGCCTCCGGTTCCGCTCATCCAGTTCGGTCGAGGACATCGAGGGGTTCAACGGAGCCGGCCTTTACGACTCGAACACGGGCTTCCTGCGGACTGATCTGCTCGAGGAAGGTGATCAAAAGCGCACGGTGGAATGGGCGCTGAAGAAAACCTGGGCGTCATATTGGGGCTTCGAGGCGTTCGAGGAACGTCGCCGTGAGCGGGTCGACCACCGAAGCGGCGCCATGGGCGTGCTCGTGCATCCTCGCTTCGACGATGAACTCGAAGGCAACAACGGCGTCGCAACGCTCACCCTCACCAGCGATGACGCAACCGTGGTGATCAACGTGCAGCGTGGCGACGTCAGCGTGACCAATCCCGATCCCGACGACATCCAGCTTCCTGAAGAAGTCGTGGTGACACGATCCGGCACTGGACAGTGGGCGATCGAGCGCATCGCTGAATCCACCATTCCCGCCGACGACGGTCGTGATGAGCCGGTCATGAGTGACGAAGCAGTCATCGAACTTGCCGACCAACTGTTCTCGGCAACCGTTGTGTGGCGAGAGCGGACGAACGCATCGTTGCCCGATGCGCAGCACGTCTCGACCGTCACCCTCGACTTCGAGTTCAAGACCATGCTCGACGGTTGGCCGATGAGAAGCGATGGCCAGGAGACGCCCGGCCGTCTCGTGGTGAAACAGGCTCGCAGCCTCGATCCGGGACTGCGCCTCATCCCGGCCGATGTGGCCACCCTCGACATTCCGCGAGACGTCCTCGCCCGAGCCCGCCTTGTCGACCGATTGGCGTGCGAAACACCGGATGGCACGTCCGTGG
Organism: uncultured Acidimicrobiales bacterium; assembly: GCA_937925335.1. Classification (GTDB taxonomy): domain Bacteria; phylum Actinomycetota; class Acidimicrobiia; order Acidimicrobiales; family SZUA-35; genus CALEWY01. Next base: position 6,083 of record CALEWY010000060.1, on the reverse strand, counting down.
TGATCGAGGTGCTGACCGACCCGCTCCTCGCTCCCGACGTCGGATTCGGAACAACTCCGCTCCGAGTTGGTGACGACGCGGCCCTCGCCGCACTCGATCGCAACCCCTCTGCGTGTGCGCGATCCATCCTCTTCAGCTCGCCCGATCAGTTCTTGCTGGAGCTCTTGGAAACCGAGAGCCGTCTCGATCTCCTGGCGAGCTAGTCGACCCGACCGATCACGATCCGATGGTGAGTTCAGACGGGTTGATTCCGAAGTGTTCTGGCAGCATCCTTCGCCCGACCTCGGTGACGGTCAGAATGCGTTTGTCCTGGCGTCGCTTCAACCACTTTTCGCTGAGCATGAAGCTCATGAGCTCGGCTGGCATCGCGCCTGCCAGGTGATCGCGTCGTTCGGTCCAATCGATGTCCAGACGAACCATCGCCCGACGGGAGCGACGGGCCAAGGCTTCAAGATCCAACCCCAGCCCATCGGTGAGGAACGCATCGCCGGCGTCGGTGAGACCAACACCGCTCGCATCGACCGTGACCCAACCCCGGTCGACAAAGACGTCGTGAATCTCGACGCCGAGCCGACCCGCGACGTGGTCGTAACAACTGCGGGCGTAGCTGATGTCTTTGCCGGGCCGAGGGCGCTGCGGCGAGTTCGTCTCCGGCAGATCGACAGCGTCCATTCGCTCCATCAGGTCGGCGACGTCTCGTGATGCAATCCGGTAGTGCCGATACCGTCCGGCAGCCTCAACAATCACCAGACCTGCGTCGACGAGTTTGCCGAGGTGGCTGCTCATGGTGGATGGAGCGACCCCGCACGCTCGAGCGAGTTCGCCACTGGTGTGTGCGGTGCCGGAGAGCAACGATGTGATCGCAGCCGCTCGTGTTGGATCCGCAAGCGCCGTCGCCAAGGCCGAGATTCGGCTGCCATTCGTCGTTTCTCGACCGCTGTTCATGTCCGCACCGTGCTCATAACGAAACCATACGACGGTGACGTTTCGTCGCGCGTCGAAACGATGCCGTCCTACGTTCCGTTCATGACCGACTCCCATCCGACCGCCAACGCGCCCACCAGTCCGGACCTGCCTGACCCGGACCTGTCTCATCCAGTGCTCACCGATCTGGGTTCCACTGGTTCTGGCCTGCCGAACCGCGTCGATCTCACTCCGACGGTGCTCGAGCGCGAATGGGTCGTCACCATCGACACTCCGGTCGGCGGAATCGACCAGTTGACTCAGGCGCTCGGCGAACAGATCCCACTCGTTCAAGGGCCATATGACAACTGCCTCTACGTCCGCATGGGCGGTTACCAGCAGTTCCGAGCACTCGATGGTTCTCACGCCGGCGCCGAGGGAACCATCCAACGAACCGAGGCAGCCCAACTCGAGTTCGCAATCCCTCCACAACAGGAGCGACTGGCTCAGGTGTTCGACGTGATCTTCGCTGCACACGTCAACGAAGAGCCGACGATCCGAGTGAGCGAACGGCTCGCTAGTCGCTCAAAGCTGCTCGACGATGCGCACAATCCGAATCGCTATTGGAACCGTCCGGACGCAGAGGCACTCCACGGGGATGTGGTTTCCTGACAGCCGCGACAGTCGTTCGTAGACAGCACGAATCGAGTGCCTCGATATCGACCGCGGTGCATCCCCAATGCATGCGAGACTCCGAGGATGATCACGTGTCGAGGGTTACGCCGCACCTTCGGAGCGGGCGAGGACGAGGCGGTCGCACTCGACGGACTCGACTTTGAGGTCCAACGTGGCGAGACGCACTGCCTGCTCGGCCCGAATGGGGCTGGGAAGACAACCCTCGTCCGGATTCTCTCCACCGTCCTCCTTCCAACGAGTGGTTCTGCCGTGGTCAACGGGTTCGATGTCGTCGACGGAGCCGACGACGTACGTCGCAGTCTGCGCATCAGCCTCGGCGGCGATCGAGGATTCCACTTCGGACTCTCGGTCTTCGAGAACGTTCGATTTTGGGCGACCATGTATGGGCTTGGCTGGCGAGAGGCAACAAGGGAAAGCCATCGAGTGCTCGATCTCGTTGGTCTCGCCGATCAGAAGCAGGCAAAGGCTGACGACTTGAGCCGGGGCATGAAACAGCGAGTCCACCTGGCCAGAACGCTCCTCGGCGATGTGCCACTGCTCCTTCTCGACGAACCGACGACTGGCATGGACCCAGTGGCCGCTCGCTCGTTCCGAGAGCTGATCGGTGATCTTCAAGCCGCCGGTCGGACGATCTTGTTGACAACCCACAACATGGACGAAGCAGAGCAGCTCGCTGATCGAATCACGATGTTGAACCACGGTCGCGTCGAGGCGACCGATTCTCCAACGGCGCTTCGCCACCTCTTCGCCGATCGAACCACCGTCGTCGCGAGCGATGTCGCTGATTCAGTCCGGTCCACAATCGTGGCGATGCCCAACGTCCTCGCTGCGCGTGGTGAGGGTGATCACGTCGAGTTCGACCTCGATGGCGATCCTCAGTCTGTGCTCCAGGCATTGCTCGATGCCGGCGTTGTCCAACTGCGGGCGGAGCCACCATCACTCGAACAGGTCTACCTACAGATGTTCGGTGACCGAGGCATGTCGGTGTGACTGCGGCGAGCTCCTCACTGCGAACGGCTGGCACGAGCTTCAACGCAGGCGTCAAACGCCAGTGGATCATCCTCCGTCGGCTGCCCGACTATCTGTCGTTCATCGCGATGAGCCCTCTTTCCACGATCATGTTCATTGCGATCGTCCGAAGCGTGGGTCGCGACGACCTCGGCATCAACGCCCTGATCGGGGTGTCGATCATCACGACATGGCAAACCGGCCTCTTCGTCGCCGGTGACACCTTGGCTCGCGACCGCCAAATGGGCGTCTTCGAGCTGAACCTCGCCGCTCCAGTGTCTTTTCGCTCGATGATTCTCGGCCGGATCATCGTCGCTGCCACCTATTCGTTCATCCCCTTTTTCCTGAGCATCGGTGTCGCCCGCCTGGTGTTCGGCTCCGGTGTCGTGACCATCTCCGACCCCGCCAGCATGGGCGTTGTCCTTCTGGCGACATGGTTCGCATCACTCGGCGCACTCTTGATGATGAGCCCGATCTCAGTCTTGTCTGGACGATCCACCGCCATCTTTAACGGCCTCAGCTATCCACTGTTCTTGCTCGCCGGCATCGTGGTTCCAATCGAGTTCCTTCCAGGCTGGATCCGTCCGTTCTCATCGATCCTCTTTATGCGCTGGAGTGCGGAGGGCCTCCGAAACGGTGCCGCCGGCGAGGGCGCCATTGCACGCCCGGTTCTTTGGTTGATCCTGAGCGGGATCGTCATGCTGGCGATCGGAGCAACGCTCCTTCAGGTCGTCATCGATCGAATGCGCTCGACCGGAACGATCACCAACGCATGAAGCTCATCTGGTCGCTCCAAGTTTTCGCCCGATCGTGCACCGTGGCCTTTGCCCACGAACGCATGATGCACTCGTGGTGGACCTGGGCGTTCTTGTGGATGGGCCGGCTCATCGCCGAGATCAGCTTCTTTGCCCTGATCGGTCGACTGATTGGGAATGCGGACGCCGTTTCGTTTCTTCTCGTCGGTGCGGCGATGCTCGCTCCCGCCTACGGGACGATGTTCGTTGCCCAAGCCGTTCGTGGCTTGATGTTCGACGGACTCGTTCCCTACATGATCGCTGCGCCCGCGCCGAGCTTTCCCGCCGCGCTCGGCCGATCTGTGCACTGGTGCGTAGACGGAGCCGTCGCCGGTTCGCTTGGCATCGTGATCGGGAACGCCATCTTCAACCTTGGTTTCAGCCTTGGACAGATGGCGGGTCTGATCGGGCTGGTCGTCCTCTGCCCAGTCGTGATGGTCGGTTGCGGCCTGATGGTCGGAACGCTGGCGACTCGACTACCGGCGGCGTCGAACCTCCTTTCCGGCGTCGCTCGAGCCATTCTTGGCCTGTTCTGTGGCGCAACATTCGCCGTCGATTATCTCCCGACGTTCGTCCGGCCGATCAGCGAAATCGTGCCGCTCACCCACATCGTCCGGACCGCTCGCGCCGTCACCGACGGCACACCGGTTTTCACCAGCGTCATGCTCTCAGCCCTCACTGGGCTGTTGTGGGTCGGCGCCGCCAACTTCTCGATCCGAAACCAATTCGAGCGATCGCGGCGGACCGGCGTGTTCTCGTAGTGGTGTTCTGTGGCTGTTCACGATCGCTCCGCACTCGATGGTGAGGCTGATCAGCGCAGGTCGAACGCCATCTCGAAGCTACGAACCGCTCGAGCGAAGATGTTGGGCTCGATATCGGGCTCGGTCACCACTCGCAGATTCGTGAAGCGCTTCGTCAGCTCCTCGAACAGCAGCCGAACTTCAAGCCGAGCCAGATTTGCCCCGAGGCAAAAGTGAGTGCCGTATCCAAACGCGATGTGCGGGTTGGGATCGCGCGTGATGTCGAATCGATCAGGCTCATCGAACACGGCAGGATCACGGTTGGCGGCAGGGTAAACGAGAGCGAGCCGATCACCGGCTTGTATCGATGTCCCGGCCACCTCGGTGTCAACCGTGGCACGCCGGAACATGTTGTTGAGGGGCGTGACCCATCGAATCATCTCCTCGACCGCTCCCGGGACGAGCGAAGGATCGGCGGCCATCGCCTCCCATTGGTCAGGGTGATCAGCGAGAACCCGAAGGCCGTGGGCGATCACGGTGCGCGTTGTTTCAGCACCACCAGCGATCATCAGACCGGTCTCTTGCACCATTACCTCTGGCGCCATCCCGGCTGCGATCCAGTCGCTGAAGAGATCGTTCTGCGGGTCGGCCGCCCGCTGGGGCAACAGCTCGACCATGACGGCGGCCCATTCGTTGATGCTGTCCATCAAGTCGTTGAGGACCTCGACCTCTTCGTAGCGACGGTCGATTCGCATCTGACGTTCAGACCAGCTCTTCACTTCGCGCCACCGTTCGGTGCCGAAGCCAATCAAGTCGGCGGTGATGCGCCCTGGCAATTGAGCAGCCACGGCGTCGACGATCTCAACCGATCCCCGTTCGTTCAGCTCCGCCACCACACCATCGACGAGGTCGGCGACGATCTGACGGTAGTGATCGTCGTGTTGGCGGACCGCACGTGGTGTGAAGCGACGATTGATCATTCGTCGTTGGGAAAGGTGAACCGGATCGTCGTTGCTGATCATCGTCGCTTCGCCGTCGGTGGGGACCAGGCGATAGCTGCCTCCGGCCCCACCCGCTTCACGGCTCGAGAACGTTGCCGAGTCTCGTTCGACGGTAAGGATGTCGGCGTGTCGGGCCACCATCCACAGCTGGCTTCGCTCGTCTCGCCACAACCCATCGTGGGCAAGGAGGCCTCGATAGGCCGCCTGGGGGTCGAGCTGCCACCAAGTCGGGTCCAAAACGTCGGTCAGCGATGCGCTCATCCCTCTTGAGTTAGCACACTTCGGCACGAATCCTCGATGTGAGGTAGCCTCACGCACGCATGCCACTCGCCCTGGAAAACCTCCGCCAGCCGTTGAGGAATGCCAGTGAGTGATCCTCACCCGACCCAGCTGCAGATCCTTGATGCCGCCCGACAGCTCTTTGGTGAGGACGGTTATGACTCGACATCGGTCGCCGGAATCGCTCGCCAAGTCGGCGTGGTCGAAGGCGCCGTGTATCGCCACTTCCCTTCGAAGCGAGATCTGCTTCACCGAGTGATCGCATCGTTCTATGAGCCGCTCATCGAATCAGCATCGGACGCCATCGCCGACGTCGCATCGCCGGTCGAGCGGGTGCGCGTCCTCATTCGCCGCCAGCTCCAGGCGTTTACCGACGACCGTTTGCTGTGTCGATTGCTGATCAGCGAGGCTCGCTCCTTCGACGACTACTACGAATCCGATGCCGCCGAGCTCAGCCGTCGCTATACGGCGCTGTTCATGGATGCTTTTGGAGACGGCATCGAACGGGGTGAGTTCAGAGCCGACCTTCCAGCATCGGTTGCCCGAGACATCGTCTACGGCAGCATCGAACATCTCGCATGGAGTGCGTTGAGCGGCCACGGCGAACTCAACGTCGACGTCACGACCGAACAATTGATGAGCGTCCTCACCACCGGCCTCAC
>CALEWY010000059.1 GCA_937925335.1 uncultured Acidimicrobiales bacterium | reverse complement strand
CAAAAGCCGCGCTCCTGGCCGGGTTGACCATGGTTGCTGCGGCCTGTGGCGGATCGGGCGACCGCGATGCTCTGATCGAAGATCGGACCCGAATCGGGAACACCCAAGAAGAGGCGGAGTGCTACGCCGACGCGGTCCTGGCCGAATTCGGCGAAGATCCCGGCGCCGACGGCGACATCTCCGATGAAGAGGTCTCCACGATGCTCCGCTTCATTGGCGAGTGTGTGGGCGGCGAGTAGCTACTCGCTGTTGCTGGCGTCACATCCTCTCTCCAGACCATGGGTCACAACTACGGTCGTGACCCATGGTCAATGTTGAGGGAAGCAATGTTGAGGGAAGCAGCGTTGAAGAAGGCAATGTTGAAGGAACGTGCGAGCCAGGGTTTGGGCCGGTGGCCGATGCCTTTCGACAGAACTTTGCCGAGCGAGGTGAAGTCGGAGCAGCTTGCTCGGTGGTGAGCGACGGCAAGTTGGTCGTCGACCTTTGGGGTGGCCACAGGGAGCGATCCCGGTTCCGTCCGTCCCGCTCAAAACCGTGGGAGCGAGACACGCTCGTCACGATGTACTCGACCACGAAAGGTATGGCGGCTGCCACGATGGCGATCGCCCACAGTCGAGGATGGTTTGAACCCGACGAGCCGGTTGCCACCTATTGGCCGGAGTTTGCGCAGAACGGCAAGGAATCGATCACGGTCAGGCAGCTGCTTGGCCATCAGGCCGGTCTGGCCGTGATCGAAACCAAGATCACCTACGAGGACCTCGCAAACTTCGACCAGCTCGGAGCGATCCTCGGTGCGCAGAAGCCTGGCTGGAAGCCCGGCAAGCAGTGGGGCTATCACGCCCAAACGCTCGGTTGGTACATCAGCCAATTGCTCTCTCGGATTGACCCGAAGGGCCGCCGAGTGGGTCAGTTCTTCGCCGAAGAGATCGCCAACGTGCTCGGCGAGGAGTTCTACATCGGGTTGCCCGAATCGGTGAGCTCTGAGCGCATCGCGAAAGCGATACCGGTGAACCAGCTGGTGCAGCTCCGCTACATCCGTGAGATTCCAACGCCCGTGATGAAGGGCATGATGAACCCGCGTAGCGCCACGTTCAAGGCCTTCACGAACCCCAAGGTCATCGGCAAACCAAGCGTGGTGAACAAGCGGAAGATCCTCGATCTCGAGCTGCCCTCGGTGAACGGAACGGGCACCGCACGAGCCGTCGCCTCGGTCTACGGAGACATGGCAACCGGTGGAAAGCGTCTCGGCATCACGGCCGAAACCCTCGCCCTCCTCGAAGCCGAGACCACACCGGGGCTTGACCAAATCTTCGGGATCGAGAGCAGCTTCTCGTTCGGGTTCATGAAGCGATTCCCATTGCTGCCGTTCGGTTCGTCAAGCAGGGCGTACGGACACACCGGAATGGGTGGTTCATTCGGCTACGCCGACCCCGATCGAGGCCTCGGGTATTGCTACGCCATGAACAAGGGCGGCTATTCAGTGCCCGTCGATGGGCGTGAGGGCGCGTTGCGAGCTGCACTCGACAGTTGTTCGGCGGCTGGCTGAGGAGTGCTTCCAACATCGGGCCTTAAGCCCGGCGTCCCGGTCGGTCGATACTCAATGAGAGGATCGGCAAGCCGGAAGGAATCCGTGGCGGACATTCAGCAAATGAGGCAACTCTTCGTCGACCGGCTTCACAGCATCGCTCAGCGTCCGCTCGCATTCGGACGCGATGCAGGAGGGGCGTTCCACACCACCCTTCTCGATCTGCTCTACATCGATGACGTGGAAGAGACCTTCTCCGAAGAACTCGCAAGGTTCGGCAAGCGCGGAGTGGTTGGCCCGTTCCAAGCGCTGTTCGGCGATGGCAGTTATCCGTCCGAACACATATCTGTCTTCGCCGCGTTCGCCGCAGACTTCGAATACCTCGAAACCTCAATGACGACACGCACTCCAGTTGAGCCTGAAGCCTTCCGGCAGCTGAATGCAATCGACGTCACGATGGAAGAAGTCCAAGCCACCTTCGGCGAGCCTGCTCTTCACATCGGCGACAATGTGATTGCCTACCAGGTGACCGGCGGCTGGGCGTTCTGCGACTTCGTGTACATCGACCAGCCCCGGTATGAGATGAATTCAGGCCTAGTTCAGGGGCGCTCGACAACCGCCCTTCTGCGCGACGTCCGTCTCCCGAATGGCCCCTTCCTCGAACGGTTGGTGCTGTCTCGGTTGGGCAAAGAGCTTCGATGGGGCCTGGGTTGGGTACTTCTCGATCCAGAGGGGGCTGATCAGATGCCTCCCGGAGTACATGCTCAGCTCCGTGAGATCTCGAACACAGATCCAAGTGAGCGACACGATCTTCGGAGCCCCACGCCCAAATGGGCACATCACGTTCGGTAACCAAAAGCACCTCGCTGACGAACACTGCGCTGTTACGTTCTGCCAGCATGCGAAGCAACACGACGAACGAGCTTGGGCAGCCGGTTGGCTGGTCGGTTGATGTTGTGGCCGCTCCCGCTCCCCCGACCAGTCCGATGGTTGGCCGATTCTGTTCGCTGGTTCGCCTCGACGCCACGGCTCACGCTTCTGATCTCTTCGACGCGTACGCCGCGGCAACGGATATCGGCGATTGGACCTACCTGCCGTATGGGCCGTTCGATGATCGTGCGTCGTTCGAGACGTTCGTCTCGCACTTCGAAAGCAAGACCGACCCGCTGTTCTTCGCAGTTCTGGACGTCGATGGTCGTGCCGTCGGCCTAGCGAGCTACCTCCGGATCACGCCGGCCGCGGCATCGATCGAGGTTGGCCACATCCACTTCTCTCGAGCGTTGCAAGGCACATCCGCTGCCACCGAAGCGATGTATCTCATGATGCGTCGAGCGTTCGAGGGCGGCTATCGCCGATACGAGTGGAAGTGTGACGCGCTGAATTCGCCGTCACGAGCAGCGGCAACCCGGCTTGGCTTCACGTTCGAGGGCATCTTTCGCCAGGCCACTCACTACAAGGGCCGCAACCGAGACACTGCCTGGTTCTCGATCACCGATGCGGAGTGGGCCGAGCTCCAGCCACGATTCGAAGCATGGCTCGACCCAAGCAACTTCGACGCTGACGGCGGCCAGGTCGAGCCACTGCGCACCGACACATGACAAACCTCATGTTGGGTTCGTGACGAATCGTTCTACCTGGGGCCGGGCACCGGCTTCAGGATCAAAGGCATGGAACACAGCTGCCTGCACCTCCGAGCTCTGAAGAAAGAGTTCAACACCAAGGGCGACATCACTCGAGCTGTCGACGGAGTCGACCTCGAGGTTCGTCAGGGAGAGATCGTCGCCTTGCTCGGCCCAAACGGAGCGGGCAAAACCACGACGATCGACATGATCCTCGGCTTCACCGACCCGACGAGCGGCACACTCTCGGTCTTCGGCGAATCGCCCCGAGATGCAGTGCGAGCAGGCCGAGTGTCGGCCGTCTTGCAAACCGGTGGCCTGCTGCGTGACTTGAAGGTCGGTGAGACCCTCGAACTCGTCGCCTCGACCTATCAGAACCCGCCGCCGATCGAAGAGGTCGCAACCCGCGCCGGACTCGACGGACTCGAGAAGCGCAAAGTGCAGCAGTGCTCCGGCGGCGAGCAACAGCGTCTGCGTTTCGCTCTGGCGCTTCTCGCCAATCCCGATCTTCTCATCCTCGATGAACCCACCAGCGGTATGGACGTCGGCGGCCGGCAGACGTTCTGGGAGTCGATGCGAGCCGAAGCTGCTCGAGGTCGAACCGTCGTGTTCGCAACTCATTACCTCCAAGAGGCCGAGGACTACGCCGAACGAATCGTGATGATGGCCGACGGCCGAATCGTTGCTGATGGCAGCACCGATCAGATCCGCAACCTGGCGACCGATCGCCGAGTGTCCGCTCGCTTCTCCCCCGCCGAACTCGAAGCCGCGGCGGCTGCAGCTCGAGCGATGCCCGGCACCAACAGCGTTGAGGTGCAGGACAACCGCCTCATCGTTGCAACGGTCGACTCCGACGCCGTCGCCCGCAACATCCTCGGACCGTGGAACGGATCCGACCTCGAAGTTTCCGCCGCCTCACTCGAAGACGCATTCGTCAACCTCACACAGGAGATCCAGTCATGAACACCACCTTCTACCGCCTCGAACTGCGTCGCCTCGTCCGTGACTACACGAACATGTTCTTCACCGCCGGCCTGCCGGCCTTCCTCTATCTCATCTTCGGAGCCGGCCCCGAATACGGATCTGATCCGATCCGTGAGGGCAACGTCTCGATGTGGATCATGATCGCCATGGCCGCCTACGGAGCCGTCACCGCCACCACCGGGATCGGCGGCTCGGTCGCCGTTGAGCGCATGCAAGGCTGGACTCGCCAACTCGGCCTCACGCCGATGAGCGACCGCGACTACGTCACCGTCAAGGCTGCGGTGGCGGCCACGATCGCCGCTGTTCCGATCCTCCTCATCTATTCACTCGGCTACCTGACCGGAGCCAAAGCACCGCTTTCGGTCTGGCTCATCTCGGGCGCGATCGTGCTGGTCGGTGCCGTTTCGTTCGCCCTCTACGGGCTGAACTTCGGTCTTGCGTTCCGCTCCGAGGCTGCGGTCTCCGCTGCCGGCGGATCACTCGTTGTGCTCTCATTCCTCGGCAACATCTTCATCCCGCTGAGCGGCTGGCAACTGGCCGTTGCGAAGTTCACCCCGCTCTATGGCTACGTATCGCTCGCCCGCCGAGCCCTCACCGGTGGCGGCACGCTCGATGTCGAAACCGGCGGCCTCATCGATGTGCCGCTGTGGCAGCCCTTGACCAATGCGGTCGTGTGGACCACCGTCTTCGCCGTGGCAGCACTCTTCCTCGTCAAGCGAAGCCGGACACGCCAGTGACCGCTGGCGCCCCCGTGTGCTCGACGGATCCCTACGACTGGCGGGAGTCACTGCTCGCTGCGAACGGCTGGCTGTTCTTTCTGCTCTTCCCTCTGGTCTCGATTGCGTTCTCGGACATCTCGACGCCGCGCAAGATCGTCGGCTACGTGCTGATCGCAGCGTTTGCCGTGGTGCACGTGGCCGCCTACCGAGCGATGGCGATCCGAGAATCGGCGCTGGCACCTTTCTCGGGCCAGGAGCCGACGATGGACTGGTCCCTGAGCCCGTGGCTGTTCCTTACAGTCTTCGTCGCTATCTCGGCGACTGGCCTCGCCCTCGCCGGGCCGGGGCTTCTCGGGTTCGTTCCGTTCATCGTCGTGTTCGGCGTTTTCAACTTCCGTTGGGCGATCGCTGGTGTGATCTTCGCTGGTTGTGCGATCGCATGCTTCGTCGTGCCGATTGTGTACGACCTCTTCCCCGAGCTGATGTTCTTCCTCATCATCGTGGTGAGCACAGGCGCTGGCGCCTCGTTCACACGGATGGCTGAGCAGACCTCGCTCGAACGAGCCGCCCTGCAAACCGATCTCGCGGTGAGCAGCGAACGCAATCGAGTCGCCCGTGACGTGCACGACGTGCTTGGCCACAGCCTCACCGCGGTGATCCTGAAGACGCAGGTGTGCTCTCGCCTACTCGAAACGCTCGACCCGGCCGACGAGAAGAACCGGTCAACGATCGACAAGATGCGGTCCGAACTCGATGAACTCGACACGGTGTCACGCCAGGCAATGGCCGAGATCCGCTCAACCGTCGGCGGCTTGCGTGTCGCCAACCTGAGCGACGAAATCGCTGCCGCCCGCGCCGTGCTCGCCGATGCTGGCGTGAGCCTCACGGTGCAGGGTGAGAGTGCAGCGGTGCCGCCACAACACGCCACGACACTCGCATGGGTGACTCGCGAATCGATCACCAATGTGGTCCGCCATGCCAAGGCAGCGAACTGTCGGATCGAGTTCCCGTCCGGGTCTGGGGAACCACTCATTCGCATCACCGACGACGGCGTTGGGTTCGGCGGTTCTTCACCAGGCAACGGAATTCGCGGTATGCAAGAGCGGGTGAGCGACGCTGGCCTCCAACTTCAGACCTCTCCCGCCAGCGACCGAGGCACTCGTGTTGAGGTTCGTGTGTGAGCGAGTCGATTCGGCTTCTTCTCGCCGATGATCAAGCGCTCGTGCGCGGTGCGATGGCAGCCCTTCTGGGTACCGAGGCCGACCTCGAAATCGTCGCCGAGGTCGATCGAGGTGATCTCGTTCTCGACCAGGTGCGCGAAACGCCGGTCGATGTTGCCCTGCTCGATGTCGAGATGCCCGGCCTCGACGGCATTGCTGTGGTCGAACAACTCGCCATCCATGCTCCGGATGTGAAAGCCCTCATCGTCACCACCTTTGGGAGGCCCGGTTACTTGCGCCGAGCACTCGATGCTGGCGCAGCGGGGTTCGTCGTGAAAGACACACCGGCCGACGAGCTTGCGGATGCAGTTCGACGGGTGCATGCCGGGCTTCGAGTCGTCGATCCGAACCTGGCAACCGAGTCGCTCATCGAGGGCATGAACCCGTTGAGCGATCGAGAACGAGCGGCGCTGCGCCATGCGCTCGACGGTGCACCGGTCGCCGAGATCGCAAGCGCGCTGAACCTGTCAGCCGGCACGGTTCGCAACTACCTCTCATCGGGTGTCGCAAAGACCCAAGCCCGCTCGAGCGTCGAGGCTGCCGTGATCGCCCGCGACCGCGGCTGGCTTTAGCCGTCGCACAGTGATGCTTGACAAGAAACAAAGTCGGTTGCGCCGAGAAGCACGACGTCGGCACGCCATACCCGAGCTTCAACGGGTTCATGGACGAGTTCAGAATCTCCGACGTGCTCCGTTACGACGGGCCGTTCGATCCTCCGACCGCTCCGTTCGAGCCGGACGACAACACTCGCTTGCTCTTCCACTTCGACGAAGGCTCGGGGGCAACAACTACCGATGCATCGCAGCATCCCGATGGACCGAACGACGGTGAGTTTCGTGTAGGCGGAGCTCCCGAGGGACCGATCTGGAGCGACGAATCGCCATTCGGTTGAGCGCTGATCCACTACCGGGTCAGCGTGGCCAATAGGTCATCGATTCGTTCTGCACCCAGACCATCGCTGCCACCTCGCAATTCGATGTAGAACAGCTGATCACCTTTGAGGTAGGAAGCGAAGACGACTTCGTCTTGCCCGACCGCTGCTGCTTCGCTGGTTGAGTAGTCGGACCACGTCGGGCATTCAGCTCCTGCTTCACGCATGAGTTCGACAACCGATGCAGCATCGTCGGGCCCGAGAGTCGACAGTCCAACGTCAACGGTCCAGTCCTCATCTTCGTAGATCGAGATCTCGGACGCCCCGGCCAGCAACAGCTCAAGCGAGAGCGTGAGGGGTTCGCATTCGAGATCGACCTGGAGCTCGCCGCCGCGATCACCTGGAACGATGAACGCTGCATCTTGTAGGTAGGAGAACTCTTCGCCGACCAGTTCACCAAACGGAAGTGCAGCTGGTTCCGGTTCGGAGTCGACTGGCTCATCGCTCGCCTCCCAGGACTCGACGGTCTCGACGACCCGGTCCTCGGGATACTCAGCGTCGACGAGGTCGAAGGGCAGCGACATCTCGGCCTTCTCGAGCTGGAAGATCGAGAGGTGTGGGTCGGGCTCTTCACAGTCCAGCGCCTCTCGAAGTGGCGAGATCACCTGGTCGATCGTGAACTCGAGAACTCGCCCGCCATCGCCGCAGTAGTAACCACCGACGATCAGGAACGACGTTTCAACGTCGAGCTCTTCGATGACCGAAAGGTCGGCCTCTTCGCTGAGGGTGCGGACCAACGCAAGGAGCTCCTCGTGTTGTGTCGCACCCTGCACGACGGAGAGAGGAAGTTCCTGAACGCTTGGATCGTCGTGGCGAAGAACGAGGATTGGTTCCTCGACAGCGATCTCGGATCCACCATCCGATGAGGAGTCCGGGTCTGGATCCGAGTCAGAGTCAGAAGGGAGCGTCGTATCAGGGGAGGAGTTGTCTGGCTGTGTCAGCGTTGAGGAATCAGAGCCGCTGCCGCAGGCCGATGCGACAAGCAGCACGGCGATCAACGTCTGAAAGATCTGGCGCACCTGATGTTCTCCTCGTAGCCGGCACTAAATGAGACGGTACGGGAAGCCAACTGGTTCCCGCTGTCTCAAGAACAGGGGTTAGGTCTCGATTGTTCTGAACTCGATCGTCGTGACGTTGCGACGATTTGAGACATGACCCCTGACCTGGAGGATGCGCTCAACTCGGTAGAGCGGGAGCAGCGCAAGCCCAAGGCCGTTGTAGGGGAAGAAGACCAACATGGTGAGCAAGGTGGCGAGGTGAAACGTCACGATGGCCGGGATCCAGAGCTTGCGGAACCAACCACCAAACAAGGCGAGCGGTGCGAACAGCTCGACGGCCACTCCCCCAATCGCCGCTGGTCCGAGCAGCCAATCTCGCTGAACTGCGAAGGCAGCGAACGGAGGCCGTGGTTCTCCCAGAAGATCGAGCCGGGTGGCCGAATACGCGATGTGGTTGGCGAGCGTCGAACCATCGATCCACGACGATCCACCGATCCGGAGCTTTGCGATCGCCGCCAGGCTGTAGGTCACAACCGTGATGATGGCCATCAATCGGATCGGCCACCCGAAGCGCACCGACGCCACTTGCCTCGTGCGCATGCGCGCATCGACGCTCAACGATTCCGATGCGGGTGAGGCAGCCAACACGAGCAGATGCAGCGTCACCACGTGCTCGAAGTGCAGCATCTGGCCCCATGACGAGTGGTAGCTCGCCCAGGCGAGGAACGCGAAGGCAAGGACCGGCCCGGTCACGCGAAACCAAACCCCGAACAGCGCGGCGATGCTGCTCACGATCAGGATGGCGAAGACTGACCAAAGAACGGCCGGAGTCACGGGTGAAGTGAGCACGCTGGCGAGTCCGACCGGCTCAAACTCGCTGGTCGAACGATTGGCCAGGCGCACGAACTCACCCACATTCGCCACGATGTAGATGAACGAGTAGCCACTGATCGCGATGCGCAACACGGCAAGCCGCTCGGCCGGGGCGTCGGCGAGGAGCCAGCGATCGAAAGCTCTGATCACGAAACCGCCTCACATGACGCCAAGATCTCTCGGTTTCGAAGTGACTCGCCGCCTCGGAACCGAGCGATCGTGTCGTGTTCTTCGCGGGCGATTTCAACCATGACGATGGACTCGCCGACCCGACCGGCGATCGCAGCGCATACCTGCTCCTCTTCACCTCGGCGCGCCGCATCGTTGAGGAACGACTGAGCAACGAGACGATCTCGGCTCTCGGAGATGGTCAAGGCTGATAAGGGCGTGCGCGAACCGTCCGCCTCAACGCCAATCGCCGTGATGAACGAACTCTCGGCCGATCGCGAACTTGCGTACATCGGGTAGGTCGAGAGTGGAAGACCATCTCGATCGCGAACGGCAGGCCAGACGAGCGCTGCGAGAAGAAGCAGCGTTGCCAGTCGACGAACCCAGGCTGCACCCACTTCTGCATGATGCATCAACTGTCGAGGCAGGTCACCTCACCTGGCGGGGCCGCAGTCGAATCGCCGGCGGCTGTGCGGGCCGTGGGTGGTTCATTCGGCCGCCGGATCGATGTTTTCGGAGATTTCTTTCGAATCTCTGTCGAATTCGATGAGCGCGTGCGTCACCCATGTGAGCAGCGCAACCAGGCGCTGCCACATGAAGGGATATGACATGACTGCACTTCGACTTCTCGCCACCGCCGTGATGACCGCAGGGTTCGGCTTCTTTGGCATCGCCAAGATCACCACCGCCTCCGTTGTCACCGAGAGCAACAGCTGGGATCGGCTCGCCGAGTGGCAGTGGGCGGCGATCGGAACACTCGAAGTGTTGGCCGTCGTCTCGCTTCTCGCTGCCCTTCACCCAAAGGCACGCTCATTGGGCGTGGCAGCAGCCGCCGGCCTTGCAACGCTGACGGCCTGCGCTGTGGTGTTCCACATCTCGAACGGCGATCCGTTCGGCGACATTGCTCCAGCGATCATTCAAGGACTCGTCGCAGTCACCTACGTCGCCGTTGCCCGCCGAGGCCTCACGCTCCCGCTGGCATCCTCGGAGCCAGCTCGGTCAGCTTCAGTTCGAACCAGCTGAAGGCGTCAACGACAGCGGATCACCGTTCCGTCACCGAGACGAAGCAGAACTGTTGGGCTGTCCTCCGACAACGCACTTGTCCAATCGAGCGCTTCGCTGCATTCGACCGCCGTCCCGTCGACGACATCTGAGCTGCTGTCGGCGAGGCCACCATCAACCGGCGAACGACCTCGCAAGACGTCGCCGACGGCGTCGAACACGCTCCCGTACGACGAACCGGGGGCACGACCGGTACCGAGCGACACATCTTGGATGGTCTCGGCGCCGAAAAGCCCAATTGTGGGCATGACGAGCCCGGCAGCCAGCGCGATCGCGAGCGTGACCGTTGCAATCGTTCCGGCGACAGCCACTTCACGTTTCGATTGCGGCTTCTCGATGGATGGTTCGTGGCCGACCACCTGCATGCGATCCCACCAGCTCAACGTGCCGTCACCAATCGTGACGAGCGGAGCGAACCACACATCGATGAGGCGCTCAAACCCCCTGCCGAGCGCTTCGTGATCGTCGACCTCTGTAAGGGCACGCCGGTCCGCCTCGGCCTGCTGACGACGACGGAAGACATTGACGGCCCACGTGGCGGCGATCGCGATCGCGAGAACGGCAAACACTCGAACGGACAACAGGCCCGGTGGTCGAACAGATTGTCGAGATGCGAACACGGCAACGCCGAACCACGTCACGTAGGTGGCGATTCTCAAACGCTTGTCCAGTCGGAGGTATTGCTCTCTCGCCATCGAGTGCTCGACCACCGCAGCGAGTTCGCCGTCATCCAGGCGGGGAAACACCGATTCGGCAACAACGGCGTATCCGCCGGGTAGTCCTCGAACCGGTTCGGGAAGGTGGATGTGGCGAAAGACGCGGCCGGGGTCGATCCCAAGCCGTTCAAGCCTTGCCTTCTCTGCTGGTTCGAGTTCCCACACGGCGAGTTGGGCGAAGTCAGCGTGGTCGACGTTGCGCCATGCCATTGCCACTGCGTACGCCAACATGCCCACCGCAAGCGTCATGAGCGCCGTGCTGCCGGAGAAGATGAGCAAGAAGTAGCTGAAGTAGCCCAGCCGAGCGACTTGGGAATCACTGGGATCGAGCGACCCGTTCCATGTTCCTCTGGCGTCGAGGTGGCTCAGCCGATCCCACACGTTCTTGAAGCCATCTCGAAGCAGATGGTTCATTCCAAACAGTGCGCCATAAAACACGAGGAACCCAAGCGAAGCACGACTCGTCGAGAACGAGGAGTAAAGGACCCAAACCACGAGGAACAGCCACTGGCGGGTTCGCCCGATCGCAGCCTCGATGGCATCAAACCACTGGGCTTGCTCCGCTCGGCTCGAGGCAAGACGGAGTCGATTGAGCAGCACGGAGACACAGGCTCGAAGGGCGAACAGGCCGATCAAGATCAAGACGGCAAGAATGAAGGCCGTCGACCACCGTGTGGCCGGACTCATGGGTTACGCAGCCGTTTCATGGCTGACTTAACGGCTGGTGGGCCAATCAGCTTGATGGGGGATCTTGCTGCACCGCGATCCGGCCTCGCTCCAGCCTCTTAGCTGAGGGTGGCTTCGCCGAAGCCGACACCGAATCGCTCACACCAGATCTCAACGCTGCTGAAGACGGAGAGATCGACGTCGACGGGGATTTCGTAGTTCTGATCACCGATGTTGCCCTTGAGGTCGCCGAGGCTGACGAACGATCCGTCAGCCGCTCGGAGGTAGACCTTCAGGTCGGGACCGTTGTCTGACTCGAAATTCTCGAAGCGGAGGAAGCGCTGTTCGCTTCCGTCGTTGAGGACGGAGATATCGCCGGTGATGTCGTAGCGAGAGTTACCAGCGAACTGGCCGCTCACGAGGGTGACGATCTCCTCGGGAGGCATCACTTCTTCGACCGTCTCGCTCGCCTCGGTCGGGTTCTCTTGTGCGTCGTCCATCGCTTCTTGGAAGTCATCGGTCTCGGCGACCGCGTCTTGTTCTTCGGCCGAAGCGGCGAACACGGGGCCGCCCTCGCTCACTTCGTCATCGAGGAACGCGGACTGGATTCCAAAGAATCCGAATGCCAGCCAAGCAACGCCGGCAAGGACGACAACGGCGATTCCGCCAAGCAGTGGTTTGTTCTCTTTGAGGCTCATGTGCTCTCCAACGGGGGCGACGCCTAGACGATTCCGGCGCGTAGGGGGAACATCTTATGAACAAGACCGATGGCGACGGGCACCAGACGCGCCCGCGCCTTGCTGCACGGTCTTTCGTCGTGTGCAAGTCTTCTCGGTATGGACACGCTCGTTACGACTGAATGGCTGGCCGAGGAACTCGGCAACGATGATCTTGTGGTGCTCGATTGCACCGTCTATCTCCGAATGGGCGAGTCGGGCTTCATCTCCGAGAGTGGTCTCGCCAACTTTGAAGAGGGACACATTCCGAGCGCAGCGTTCGCTGATCTCAACGGCGCTCTCGTCGATACGACCGCTGACATCGCGTATGCCATTCCAACGCCCGAGCACTTCGGCGCTGCGATGGAACAACTCGGTGTGAAAGACGGAACTCGCGTTGTGCTCTATGACGACAACAACGCCATGTGGGCCGCCCGCGTGTGGTTCATGCTTCGCTGGATCGGGTTCGACAACGCAGCACTGCTCGACGGCGGTCTGAAGGCGTGGAAGGCAGATGAGCGACCGATTCAACGGGGCGCAGCGATCGTCGACAAAGCGCCCGCCGGCTCGCTATCGCTCGACCCACGCCCCCGCCTCATCGCTGACAAGGCCGAGGTCATGGCGGCGATCGGCGACGGCGCAACGTGCCTCATCGATGCCCTGCCTGCTCCGGTGTTCAACGGCGACATGCAGCCATACGCCCGACCGGGCCACATCCCTGGAGCGATCAACGTCGCCGGAACTGCGATGCTCGATTCAGAGACCGGCAAGTTCAAACCAGCCGATGAGATCAAGGCGATGCTGCCGGACAGGCCCGAAGCGAGAACCGTCGCCTATTGAGGCGGCGGCATCTCGGCGTCGGTCGACGCCTTCTGGATGACCCGTCTCGGTTTCACCGACATTGCGATCTACACCGCCAGCCTTCAAGAGTGGGCCGCCGATCCCGACGCCCCGATGACGATCGACGGCTGACGCAAACGGTCGCGAGCTGAATAGCTACGCGCCCTGGCGGACGGCGTTGCCATAACTCTCTAGCGTGCGAATCAGGTTGGCTCGGTGTGATCCCATACCCAGCCGCAGCAGTTGGACGGCGGGCCAACCGCCTCGCACGTCGGCAATGAATCGAATGGTCGCCTTCGACCCTCCGCCGCTGACGGGTTCGATCGTCCAGACGCCGGTGAAGCGCCGGAAGATCTGCTTCAACGGAAGCGGATAGGTGTCCGTGCGCACTTCGACTTCATAGGTCTCGAACGGTTTCCAGACCGACACATCTTCCTTCCACCGCTCGTCCTTCGTGGTCACACATTCCCGAACGGCGCCGAGCCCGGCTCCTTGGAGCACATTCGTGGACCGGAGGTCGTCGACGTGTTTGGCGTAGCCAACAAGATCGGCGAACACCGGCCACATCTCCTCCGGGCTTGCGTCGTATTCGTGCGTCACACTCAGCAGTTCTCGTCGCATGGCTTTCAGCCTGAAGCGATGACGTCGTGAACTCCATGACGTGTGAGGTCAACACCGCAACGAGACAATCGACACGCAACGCTCGGGAAGTCTTTGTTCAGACTCGTTGTTGAGAGCTGGCATGAAGAACTACGACGTCATCTGGATTGGCACGGGACAAGCAACCGGAACGGTCATCCCGCGGCTGACAGCTGCCGGCAAGCGCGTTGCGCTCATCGACGGTGGCAAGGTTGGCGGCTCCTGCGTCAACTACGGGTGCACTCCAACGAAGACCCTCGTCGCTAGCGCTCGAGCTGCCCACATGGCCCGACGTGGCCCGGACTTTGGCATCGAGATCCCCGAGTTCTCCGTCAACTTCGAAGCCGTGATGGCGCGTATGAATGCCATGCGTGACAACTCGGGCATGGAGCAGTGGCTCCGCACGATGGACGGTGTCGACTTCTACGGCGAGTACGCCCACTTCGTCAGCGACCATGAAGTTCAGGTCGGTGACGAGGTCATCTCCGGCGACACGATCGTCGTCCACACCGGCACCCGCCCGCTCGAGGTTCCGATCGCCGGGATCGACGATGTCGATTGGCTCGACAACGCCCGCCTCCTCGAACTCGACGCTGTGCCCGAGCACCTCGTGATCGTCGGCGGCAGCTACATCGGTATGGAGTTCGGCCAGATCTTCCGCCGCTTCGGCTCCGAGGTCACCATTATCGAAGGCGCCGATCAGCTCATGCCTCGTGAAGATGCGGACATCGCCGCAGCCGCATCGGAGATCCTCACCGACGAAGGCATCTCCGTGCTCACCGGCGCACTCGTGAAGTCGGTCGCTCAAGACGACTCGGGCGAAGTCACCGTCACGTTCGAGAACGCTGACGGCGCCCAGACGGTGAAGGGCAGCCACCTGCTCCTCGCCGTTGGCCGAGTGCCGAACAGCGACAAGCTGCAGCTCGACACCGCAGGCGTCGAAACAAACGAGCGGGGCTACATCACCGTTGGCGACTCGCTGCAGACCAACGTCGAGCACATCTACGCCGTCGGCGACGTGAACGGGGCTGGCGCCTTCACCCACACATCCGTGAACGACGGCGAGATCTTCTGGGACAACTACTCGGGCGAGGGCGACCGCAAGCTCTCTGATCGCCTCTCGATCTACGCAATGTTCATCGATCCGCCGCTCGGCCGCATCGGCATGAGCGAGAAGGAAGCTCGCGAGAGCGGCCGCAACGTGCTGATGGCGACGAAGCCGATGGCCCACATCTCGCGCGCCAAGGAGAAGGACGAGACCGCTGGCCTCATCAAGATCCTCGTCGACGCCGACACCGAAGAGTTCATCGGCGTCACAATCCTCGGGGTGGGCGGTGACGAGATCATCAACATCTTCGCCCCCTACATGTATGCCAAGCAGAGCTACAAGACGTTCCGCAAGGCCGTGTTCACCCACCCGACCGTGGGCGAGCTGATCCCCTGGATTCTCGACGAACTTCAGCCGCTCAAATAGGGGCAGTGAGGTCCCTCCAGGCCACCTGACGTCCTCGCACTCTTCCCACCGTGGGATTCGGCGAGTAGTCGGCCGAGCTTCAGCCCCGGAACGACCGATCGTCGCCGAACACATCACTCGGGTGGCGGTACGGGCCTCGGCCTGCACCGCCAGTCGGGTCCCACGTTGCGATCGAGACATCGATCGGATCGTTCTCTGGCCTCGACGCGATCCGAACCAGGGCACCGACGATCACGCCGAAGATGAACCCGGCCACGTGAGCGACCCACGCAACACGACTATCCGGTGCAGTGAAGAACTGGAAGATGAACCAGGCGGCCAGGAACCAGCGGGCCCTGATATCGAACAGGATCAGGAACACGATCGTTCGAATCGGGGCGTCGGGGAACCAGACCAGATAGGCGCCCATCACCGCTGCGATCGCTCCGGACGCGCCGACCACGGGAATGAGTGAATCGGGCTGGGCGAGCACGTGGCCGAGCGTGGCGGCGATTCCGCCGGCGAGGTAGAAGACGCCAAACCAGAAGTGGCCGAGTTTGTCTTCGACGTTGTTGCCGAAGATCCAGAGAAACCACATGTTCCCGCCGAGGTGCATGAGGCCGCCGTGCAAGAAGACCGACGCGATCGCCGCCAGCCATACGATCTTGTTGCCGTCTGAGCCGTCGCCATCGACACAAACGTCGTCGGTTGGGTTTGGCGTGCGGGCCGCTTGTTGTTCGGCGGCGCTCAAGGCCTCGCCGGTTGATAGCTCACACGGGATCGCTGCTTGTTGGAGATGAAACTCCCCCGCTGAATCGAACTGGTTCGGAATCGCGAAGTAGGCGATCACACAGAGAGCGATGATCGTCCACGTCACGAACGGTGTGATCGAGACGGGATTCTCATCACGAAGCGGGAGCATCTCGTCAAACTACTCGCCGATGCGAGCCGTCAGAGCAGCGCGTCGAATTCAGGAATACGAGGCGACGACACGATGAATCTCGTGAATGGCTCGTCTTCAAGCTCGATCAGATAGCCGGGCTCGCGCCGGAAGACAGCGACGAAGTCGACCGTGTTTTCACCGCGCCATGTTCCCAGAGCGATCCGGCCAGGGATTGAGGTGCCCGGCACACGTATGCCGCGAACCGCCTGGCTCGGGTCGTCCATCCACTGCACCCGTTTGACGTTCGCCATGGCAAACGACGGATTGGAGCGCTTGAGTGCCCCAAACTTCTCGAGTCGCGAGAGTTGAAGCGACCAACGATCATCACCATCGGGGGAAAGCTCGGCCATCGCCTCAGTCTGCCTCCTGCGGTCGTCGGAAAACGAACCGCCCTCTGTCTCGAAGCAATGACGTTCGGCGATGGGTCTGGCCTACTGTGCGGCGATGAACGCTCGAACGATCTTGGTGACCGGTGCAGGCTCTGGATTCGGAAAGGCAGCCGCGATCGAGCTTGCCTCGCGAGGCCACGCGGTCGTGGCGACGACCGAAACCGCCGAACAAGCCGATGCTCTGCAGGCTGAGCACCCCGAGCTCACGAGCATGAAACTCGATGTGACGTCGGAGGCGGACGTCGCCCTCGCCGCCGACCTCAACGTTGACGTGTTGATCAACAACGCCGGCATGGGTGTGATGGGGCCGATGGCGACAGTGCCGATGGAGAAGGTCCGGGCCGTGTTCGAAGTGAACGTCTTCGGCATGATCGCCATGTCTCAAGCCGTGATCCCATCGATGAAGGATCGGGGCTCGGGGCGAATCATCAACGTGTCATCGGTGGCAGGCAAGCTGGCATCACCGCTGACGTCGCCCTATTCGATGACCAAGCACGCAGTGGAGGCCTACACCGTGAGCCTTCGAGGTGAACTCGAACCACACGGCATCGACGTCACGAAGGTGAATCCCGGGCCTTACAACACGGGCTTCAACGATCGAATGGTCAACGGGATCACCGAATACATCGATGCTGGTGACACCTCAGCGAATGAGACCAACGAGGTCGTCCGCCAAATCGTTCTGACCGATCAACTCGATCCGGCGGAGGTTGCCAACGCTCTCGCCGATTTGGCAGAGGCCGAAGAGACCCCGCCAGAGGTGTTGCTCCCCGAGGGAATCGGTGAGCTCCTGCAGGCGATGATGGCCGAGCAGGGCTACTAGCCGCCCTTCGTGAACGCGGCGGTTGCCGGGTTCACGAGGTTGGGTTGCAGCTCGAAGGCTTCGATGTCGGACCAGACACCGACGTCGGCCCAGTTCGAGCGGACCTCATCGATGGTGACGAGAAGTGTTCGTTGTGAGTGCTCGTGTTCGTCGCGTGCGGCCTCGATCGAACCTCGGCCGGTGATCTGCAGAACTCGACCGGTCTGAAAGTCGATGCTGAGTACGCCAACTCGGTCATCGAGCACGAGGTTGCCGAGGGTCTGGAACATGCCGTTGCCCATGTAGTCAGCCATCGCGATCGTCGTGTCGTCCACGACGGTGGTGAAGCCAGCGGGGCCACCGCGATGGGTCCCGTCAGCTCCGAAGCGGTCGCTGTGGCTACCGAGGAACGCTGTGTCGGTCTCCTCGAGTTGGGTTCGATCCTCGGCTGAGAGGGCGCGACTCGGCGTTGCTGCTGTGCTGGAGCGGGTCACAGCGCCGGGTGCGGTGTCGTTCGACCGTTTGAAGATGTACTTCGTGCACAGACCGAAGTTTCGGTGCATCCGATACTCGATCGTGCCGTCGGCTTCGATCGTCGCGCGACCGAGTGATTTGGCTCGACGCCGACGAGACGGATCGAAGTACAACACGCCGACATCGCCGGTGGCCGCGATGTTGTCGAGGAGCGGATCGCCCTCGATCGGCTGGGGCTTGATTGCGACCGTGGTGTCGTCCCGAACGGTGAAGAGCTCGCCGGCTGGGCCAAAGAGCGGTGAGACCCACGGACGACCATCGGCATCGATGGATGCAGCGATCGAGAACGTCCGAGCACCGACGAAGCGAACTTCGCTCTCGCTGAGTGCAGGCCGAAAGGCCTGCTCCACCGCACGGTCGAACGCTTCGGTGTCGATGCCTGCGAGAGCTTGGATCTGTGCCTCGCCAGTGTGGAAGTTGCGGTAGTCGGCGTGACTCTCGCTCATCGGCTTCGTTCCTTCGGTTTAGTCCGGCAGCGAGTGGGCTACCTCATGGCGGGGCTGGTAGAGCTGCATCTGACCAGCACCGGGCACGGTAACCAACGCGACGAGACCAAATCCTTCGTCGGTGATCTCATCAGCAACCTCGACACCTTTGGCCCGAAGTTCCGCCACCGTCGCCTCGACGTCGTCACACATCAACGAAACCTGATGGGTCGGGACCGGCTGCCAAATCGTTCCGTCCGGCCCCTGGTTGGGGTGCATTCCGATCTCCGATGGCGGGGTCTTGAAGATCAGCCATCCCCCACCCGAATCGACTGACGGCCACTCAAGAACGTCTCGGAAAAACGCACGCGTTGCGTCAGCATCGTCTGAGTAGATGAGCGTGTGGAATCCGTTGATCATGCGATTCATGCTGCTCCCTGTGCCGAAGCCGGTCAACAGACCCGAGGCCGTTTCGCCTGATTGGGACTGAATGGCGCACGAGGTCGGCCGATTGCGGTTCCGTGACGCCGCCTCCTCCACCTTGAGGAATTGTCTCAACATTGGGGTCGACCGCTCCGATACCAAGATTCTGATGACACGTTTGGCGGCAGGTCAGCGAGCAAAGGCTCGACTGACGCGACATCCCACGGCGGTTGAGGTTTCGAGAATTCTCGAAGCGCTCACGTCGTCCACAGTCGACGTCGCCATCTTTGAATCCGAACGTGCTTACGTCGCCGCCGCGTCCAATCCCGACGCAACATTCCAGCCTCGCCCCTTCACCGATTCTGAAGAGCAACTGTTGCTGGGCGCAACCGTTGGCCACGGCGAAGATGGTTCGTGTTCGGTTGCGATCACCGACGCTGCCGAAGGCGCGATCGGCGCAATCACGGCGCGAAACGCCGCGACCGAACTGAGCGAGGCAGTGTGGACAGGATTCGCCCGTCAGCTCGAGGCGCTTGTCGGCGAGACGCTTGACGAAGGCTTTCACGAAGCCGTCGTTCGGGCTCAGCGAGATCCGATCGTGGTCGTCGACCACGACCTGAACATCTCATGGGTGAGCGAGGCGCTCACCTCGCTGCTCGGCCGGACACCTGCCGAGGTCATCGGCCACGCAGCAACCGACTTTCTCCATCCCGACGACGTCTTGAAGACGCTCGAGGCCATGGGCCGGATTCAGCAGGGCCTCGGGTTGTACCGAGTCATGATTCGCCTGCTCGATACCCAAGACCGTTGGATCCCTGTCGAAGTCACCGGGACCGACGCGTCGAACGATCCAAGCGTCAACGGTGTGGTCATGACGCTCCGGTATGCCGATTACGAGAGCGAGCTCGGTGCGTCGAAGGAGCGAGTCGAGCGCGTGGCCGATGCTGTCGTCACCGGTCTGCGTGACGGCATCGTCGTCGCCGACGAGTTTGGCTCCGTCACGATTGCGAATTCCGTTGCCCGAACGATGTTCGGCATCGAGGAGACAACCCCGGTTTCCGATCTCTCGTTGTCGGACTTCAACTTTCTCGATGACAGCGGTCGACGATTCGAGTTCGTGTCGTTGCAAGACGACACCGAGCGAACCGGCTGCGTGATTGCGGGCCCCGGCGATGTTCGCCACGTGCGCACAACAAGCCAGCCCGTTCTCGACGCCGAAGGTCAACCACTTGGCACGGTCGTCGTTCTTCACGACATCACCGATGAGCACCAGGCCCGCCAGGATCTGGAAACTCAGGCCCTGCACGATCAGCTGACCGGGCTCGCCAACCGACATCAGCTCGACACGCGCCTTTCGCGTCTGGCAGCCGCCACGCCTGACGAGCCGGTCGCTGCTTGCTTCATCGATCTCGACAACTTCAAGCTCGTGAACGACAACCACGGGCATCGGATCGGCGACGAAGTCATCACGATGGCTGCCCAACGACTCGCCCACCACATTCGTGACGATGATCTGCTCGTCCGCCTCGGAGGCGACGAGTTCGTGATCTTGCTCGCCGGGCTCGCCAACGAGGTCGACGTCGATGCGTTCGCCAACCGATGCCTTCAGTCGCTCTCGGACCCGTTCGAGATCGGGCTTGCACGGTTCGATCTCACCGCATCGATCGGTATTGCGCTCGGCACCGCTGAAAGCGCCGCCGCCGGCGAGCTCTTGCAGCAAGCTGATCTTGCTCTCTACGAAGCGAAGAAGCGCGGCCGCAACCGCACCGAGCTGTTCGCACAGCCGCTCGCTGACCGAGCGACCGCCGAGGAAGACGCTCGCAGCCTCCTCCGCAGCGCCCTCGATGAGGATCGACTGGTCATGCGGTTCCAGCCGCTCATCGACGTCGAAACGTCGGTGCCGGTTGGCTATGAAGCGCTCGCCCGCATCGTCATGGACGATGGCCGAATCATCGGTCCCGGTGAGTTCATCGAGGCGATTGCGAACACGGGCCTCATGTGGGAGCTCGACCAAACGGCGTTTGCCTCCGCCTGTGAGGCCGCCGTGCTCCTCGATCGCGTGACCGGCGAGGGCCCCTCTCCCTACATCGCAGTCAACATTTCGGCGGTCAGCCTGACCCACCCCGACTTTGCAGACACGATCGAACGGCTGCTGGCCGAGTCCGAGGTCGACCCAACGTTGATGTCGATCGAGATCACCGAATCGGCCGCCTTCGATACCGGGCCAGCGGAGCTCGCTGTGCTTCATCGGTTGACCAGCACCGGCATGAAACTGGCCCTTGACGACTTTGGAACCGGCTACAGCTCACTGGCCCACCTGCGTGACCTTCCGATCTGTTCGGTCAAGATCGATCGAAGCTTCATCGCCAAGCTCGAGCCCTCCCGCAATGAGTGGTCAATCGCGAAGGCGGTCGTCGCGCTGGCAGAAGACATGCAGCTCGGCGTTGTTGCCGAAGGTGTCGAAACGCTCGCCCACGTTGACTACATCCAGCGGCTCGGCTTCCACACCGTGCAGGGCTATCACTACTCGAAGGCCATGCCGCTGACGACGTGTCTC
>CALEWY010000058.1 GCA_937925335.1 uncultured Acidimicrobiales bacterium | reverse complement strand
CGAGTCGAGCGAGCTATCCGAGGCTGAGGTCATGGCCCACGCTGCCACTCGGCTTCCCAACTACGCACTGCCGGTCACCCTTCGGTGCGAGGAATCATTCCCTCGAACCACGAGCGACAAGATCGACCGGACAGCGCTCGCGGCGCTCACGAGCGCACGTTCCACGACCTAGCTCCCGGTGCGCGACGCCGAGTTCGCTCGCGGGGCGCAGCGGCCGAGTTCGCTTGTGCGCTCCGGGCAGAACATGGGCTCGCCTACGTTCCAGCGGAAGTCTCAGCCGTTAACCGCTGGGATGATGCGCTGCCCGTATGCGTTCAAGGTCTCGTCCTTCTGGTCGTGCATGAGGTAGATCGCAAACTGGTCGACCCCGAGGTCCTTCAGCGCTCGAAGACGCTCAATGTGCGCTTCTTCGGGCCCGAGAATGCAGAAGCTGTCGACGATGTTGTCCGGCACGAAGTCGGTGTGGTCGTGGCCGGCTTTGCCGTGACCGCTGTAGTCATAACCTTCCCGCTCTTTGATGTAGTCGGTGAGTGCCTGCGGCACGCTTGACCCATCACCTCCGTAGCGGCTCACAAGGTCGGCTACGTGGTTGCCGACCATCCCGCCAAACCAGCGGCACTGATCGCGCTGGTGGGCGAGGTCGGTTCCGACGTAGGCCGGTGCTGCAACGCAGATGTAGAGATCGTCCGGGTTGCGACCGGCATCTTCAGCAGCGGCACGAACCGCACCGATCGTCCACTCTGCGAGGCTCAAATCGGCGAGCTGAAGAATGAATCCATCGGTCTCGCTGCCACAGAGTTTGAGCGCCTTTGGGCCATAGGCAGCCATCAAGATGTCGAGGTTGGATTCTTCGGCCCACGGAAACTGCTGTGTGGTCCCGTTGTATTCAGCCTCTCGACCCTCGGCGAGATCCTTGATGCACCTCATCGACTCGCTCAACGTGGCGAGCGTGCTCGGTTTGTGACCGAGAACCCGCATCGCTGAATCACCGCGGCCGATGCCACAGATCGTGCGGTTGCCGAACATGTCGTTCAGCGTTGCGAACATGGATGCCGTGACGGTCCAGTTTCGGGTGCCGGGATTCGTCACCATTGGCCCAACGATCATCCTCTTCGTATTGGAGAGGATCTGGCTGTAGATGACATAGGGCTCTTGCCAAAGGATGTGGCTGTCAAAACTCCAGCCGTGGCTGAAGCCAAGGTTCTCCGCCTGAACGGCGAGATCGACAACCCGCCACGCCGGCGGATCGTTTTGCAGTACGACTCCGAAATCCATGCGGTCGATCCTTAGTGGTTGGTCGGGAAGCCGAGGTCGACACGGCTCTGGGCGGGGTCGGGCCAGCGGCTCGTGATCACCTTGGCCCTGGTGTAGAACCGGATGCCTTCGGGCCCGTACATCGTCGTATCGCCGAAGAGCGAGTCTTTCCAGCCACCGAAGGAGTGATAGCCAACCGGCACGGGGACCGGAACGTTGATGCCAACCATGCCGGCGTCTGCGTCTTCCTGGAACTGCCGAGCAGCGCCACCGTTTTGGGTGAAGATTGCTGCGCCGTTACCCCACGGGTTGTTCTTGATGAGGTCGACGCCTTCTTGGTAGGAGTCACACCGAACGACCGAGAGCACCGGGCCGAAGATCTCGTTCGTGTAGCAGTCCATCGTGGTAGTGACGTTGTCGATCAGGCTGACGCCGATGAAATAGCCGTCGTTGTCGAAGTTGTGGTCGCGGCCATCGACGACAACGTCTGCGCCCTGGTCGACCGCACTGCCGATGAACCCAGCCACACGATCGCGGGCCTCCGCCGTGATGAGCGGTCCCATCTCCGAGTCGGCATTCGTGCCATCTCCGATGGTGAGCTTCTCCATTCGGACCTTGATGGCGTCGACGAGCGGGTCGGCAACGGCGCCCACCACAGCGACAACCGAGATCGCCATGCAGCGCTCACCAGCGGATCCGTACGCGGCTGATACGGCAGCGTCAGCGGCGAGGTCGATGTCAGCATCGGGTAAGACGACCATGTGGTTCTTGGCGCCACCGAGCGCCTGCACCCGCTTGCCGTTGGCGGTTGCTCGCTCTTGCACGTACTTCGCAATCGGAGTGGATCCGACGAAGCTCGCAGCCTTCACGTCGGGGTGCTCGAGGAGCCGATCGACAGCGACCTTGTCACCCTGCACGACGTTGAGCACACCGGCTGGGAATCCAGCTTGTTGGAAGAGCTCAGCCATGAAGAGCGGTGCCGATGGGTCGCGCTCTGATGGCTTCAACACGAAGGTGTTTCCGCTGGCGACCGCATTCGGGATCATCCACAACGGGACCATCATCGGGAAGTTGAACGGCGTGATGCCAGTGACGACACCGAGCGGCTGGCGAACGGTGTAGACGTCGACGCCGGTTGATGCCGATTCGTTGTAGGAGCCCTTCAGCATCTCGGCGATGCCGCAGGCGTACTCGATGTTCTCGATGCCTCGGGCGATTTCGCCAGCGGAGTCCGAGAGGACCTTGCCATGTTCGGCGGTGAGCAGAGCGGCTAGCTCGTCGACGTTCTCAAGAACGAGATTGCGGAACTTGTACATGAGCTTCGTACGAGTTGCGATCGATGTCTTGCCCCACGTCTCGAACGCAGCCTGTGCTGACTCGACGGCCGCGTCGACTTCTTCGACCGACGCAAGCGCCAGTTCGCCGGTCTGAGCGCCGGTCGCTGGGTTGAATACACCCGTGGTGCGTCCGGAGGTGCTCGGCGAGGTGACGCCGTCGATGAGGTGCTGAATCGTCTTCATGGTGTTCTCGTTCGGTGCTGGGAAAGGGAGGGGGTTAGGTGAGATACATCGCGATCGAGGCAAGCTCGTTCGAAAGGGAACGCGTTAGATGAGGTAGGAGCTGAGACCTCGCGGGACGAACTTTCCATCGCCCTTCTTGCCGAGGTACGTCTCGTTCTCGATGACGACCTTGCCGCGAGACAACACGGTCTCGACCTTGCCAGGCACCGTGACGCCTTCGAAGGCTGAATAGTCGATGTTCATGTGATGGTTGTCGACGCTGATCGTCCACGGATGGTTCGGGTTGTAGAGCACGATGTCGGCATCGGAACCGGGCTGAATGACGCCCTTCTTGGGATACAAGCCCATCATGCGTGCCGGGGTGGTCGAGCACAGCTCAACCCAGCGAGGAAGGCTGATCTCACCCTGGGTCACGCCCTGGTAGATCATGTCCATCCGGTGTTCGACGCCACCGATGCCGTTCGGAATGGCACGGAAGTCGTCTCGACCCAGCTCCTTTTGTTCCTTCATGCAGAACGGGCAGTGGTCGGTGCTCACGACGCTGAGGTCGTTGGTCCGCAAGCCGGTCCACAGATCTTCCATGTGGTGTTCGTGTTTTGTCCGAAGTGGTGTCGAGCAAACGTAGCCGGCACCGTCAAAGCCCTGGTCGAGGTGATCTTCGAGGTTGAAGTAGAGGTACTGCGGGCAGGTCTCTGCGAAGACGTTCGCTCCCTTGTTTCGAGCGATCGCCACCTGCTCGAGTGCTTCCGAAGCGCTCAGGTGAACGATGTAGAGCGGTGCTGCGCCCACTTTCGCAAGTTGAATCGCTCGGTGTGTCGCCTCGCTCTCGAACTCGGCGCGACGGACATAGCCGTGGTTCACCGGATCGGTTTCGCCCCGTTCGACGGCTTGCTCTGCGAGCACGTCGATGGCGAGTCCGTTCTCGGCATGCATCATCAACAGACCACCGTTGCCGGCCGCCTGCTGCATGGCGCGAAGGATTTGGCCGTCATCGGACAAGAACACGCCCGGGTAGGCCATGAACAGCTTGAAGCTGCTCACGCCCTCGCCGACGAGCAGATCCATTTCCTTCAGCGATGCGTCGTTGACGTCACCGATGATCATGTGAAAGCCGTAGTCGATCGCACATTCACCTTCGGCTTCAGCCAAACGAGCGTCGTAACACTCGCGAACGTTCTGGCCATATGCCTGCGTGGCGAAGTCGACGATGGTGGTTGTGCCGCCCCAGGCCGCAGCGGTCGTTCCGGACTCGAAGTCGTCTGATGCCATCGTTCCGCCGAAGGGAAGCGACATGTGCGTGTGCACATCGACGCCGCCCGGAATGACGTAGCGGTCCGTGGCGTCGATGACGCGATCGGCGCCACCCTCAGCGCTCACGGCCGGGTCTGAACCCGGGCTCATGATGGCGATGATGGTCTCACCCTCGATCAGCACCTCTGCGAGGTCGGCTCCTGTCGAGGAGATGACCGTTCCACCCTTGATCAAAATTGTCATTGCCGTCCCCTTGAACGATTACTTCGTTAGCTGAGTGCGTTGATTGCGTCGATGAGTGCATCGATGCCCTCATCGAGCTCTTCTTCGGTGATGGCAAGCATCGGAGCCATCCGGATCACGTTGCCATACAGGCCACCCTTGCCGACGAGCAAGCCACGATCTTTACAGGCATCGAGGAGTGAACCGGCCGCTGCAGCGTTTGGTTCGATGCCGCCGGGGTGCACCATCTCGAGGGCTTGCATGAGGCCTTTGCCGCGCAGTTCGGCAATCCAATCGGTCTGGTCGATGACCGGCGAAAGACGCTCCGTCAACCGCTTCCCCATGTGATGTGCGTTGTCTTGCAGATTGTGCTCTTGCACGTACTTGAGCGTGGCTCGGCCGGCGGCGACCGAAAGTGGATTGCCGCCGAAGGTGGAGAACGACAAAACGTTGATCGAGTTCATGATGTCGGCTCGGCCGACAACTCCAGCGAGCGTGATGCCATTGCCGACACCCTTCGCAAACGTCAACATGTCAGGAACGATGCCGTGTGCTTGGTAACCCCAAAAGTGCTCGCCGGTGCGGCCCCAACCCGTCTGCACTTCGTCTGAGATAAACAGGATCTCGCGGTTGGCGAGCTCCTTGCCGATCGCTCCGAAGAAGCCGTCCGGGGGAGTGGCGAACCCGCCAACACCCTGGATTGGTTCGGCGATGAGCGCTGCCACGTTTCCGGCGGTTGCCATGTCGATGATCTGGACCAGATCAGCCACACATGCTTGGGTGTAGGCCTCGTCGTCAAGGTCACGGAACGGACTGCGAAGGCGGTAGCCGCCTTGCACGAAGTTGACGTTGAGACCAGACATGCTGGCAACCGACCAGGATCGCTGAGCGGTGATTGCCTGAGCTGAGTACGAACGCCCGTGATAGCTGTTGCGCATGGCCAGGATCTCGTTGGAACCTCGATATTGGTTGGCCATCATGACTGCGGCGTCGTTGGCCTCAGTGCCTGACGCCGTGAAAAAGACGCGGGCGTCGGGGATTCCCGAAACGGCGGCGACCTCTTCGGCGAACGCAATCATTGGTTCGGACAGGTAGAGCGTCGAGGTGTGCATCACCTTGGCTGCTTGTGCCTGCACGGCGTCGACGATCTCGGGGATGCTGTGGCCGACCATGGTGGTCAACACGCCGCCGAACCAGTCGAGGTACTGGTTGTCCTCGTGATCCCAGACGTAGCTGCCTTCGCCTCGGTCGATGGACACCGGCTCGGCGTGCAGCGGCGCCAAGAAGTCGGGGAGTACGGCCTTGTAACGGGCGTGAAGATCTTCGGTGCTGGTCACGAGCGACTCAGTCCTGTGCGATCGTGTTGTACATGTCCGGGCGACGGTCTCGGTAGAACGCCCATTGGTCACGGGTCTCCTTGATGAGGTCGAGATCAAGGTCTCGGATCAACAACTCCTCGTCTTGATCACTGGCCGTGCCATCGACGAACTGTCCGCGCGGTGTAGCGAAGTAGGAGGTTCCGTAGAAGTCGTTGTCGCCGAGCGGCTCGATGCCAACACGATTGATCGCCGCGACGAAATACATGTTTGCCGCAGCTGATGCGGTTTGTTCGAGCTGCCAGAGATAGGCGGAGAGCCCACGGCTCGTCGCCGACGGGTTGAAGACGATCTCTGCTCCTGCGAGACCAAGCTCACGCCAACCCTCGGGGAAGTGGCGGTCGTAGCAGATGTAGACGCCGACCTTGCCAACCGCGGTTTCGAAGATGGGGAAACCGAGGTTGCCGGGGCGGAAGTAGAACTTCTCCCAGAAGCCCTTCACCTGTGGAATGTGCGTCTTGCGGTACTTGCCGAGGTACGTGCCATCGGCGTCGATCACCGCAGCGGTGTTGTACAGCACACCGGGCTGTTCTTCTTCGTACATGGGGAGCACGGTGACCATGTTCAGCTCTTTGGCGAGCGCCATGAATCGCTGTGTGATCGGGCCTTCGGGAATGGCCTCTGCGTAGTCGTAGTACTCGGCCTCTTGCACCTGACAGAAGTACGGCCCGTAGAAGAGCTCCTGGAAGCAGATGACCTGCACACCCGCAGCGGCGGCTTCTCGCATCTTCTGCTCGTGCAGGTCAAGCATCGACTCTTTTGAGCCGGTCCACGCTGTCTGAAGAATCGCAGCCTTGATCATGATGGTCCCATCCATTCATTCGCATTGCGGTGAGGTGTGCGGGTGAGCGTCGTGAGGTGTGCGGGCCGAGCGGTCTGAGGCTCGAGGTTGTGTTTCGCGAAGCCCTCGCTCAGTATCTGTGACACGTGTCTCGGATACAAGGACCTCTTTGTACCAAACAAAATTTCTCTGATGGATCCAACGCTCCCACTCCTGACCACCCTCACCGACCGCTCCGCCACTGGTGTCGCCCTTGCGATCGGGCGCCTCATCAGTACCGGTACGTTGGCGCCTGGCGACAAGCTGCCGAGCATTCGAGCGGTTGCCGATGAGCTGGGCTTGAGCCCAACGACCGTCAGCGAATCGTGGCGCATCCTGCAGGGCCATGGTGCGATTGAGACCGAGGGGCGTCGCGGCACGTTCGTCCGTGGCCCACGCCAAGGAGCGGCGCCTGGTCGCTATTGGCAGGTTCCGGTCGATCCCGGAACGTTCGCCACCGATCTTTCGACCGGCACACCCGATCCGCAACTCTTGCCGCCTCTCGGCCCGATCCTCAGCCAGGTGACGCTCGATCTGCCCGTCACGTCTTACCTCGACGCTCCGGTCCTGCCCGAACTCGGTGCGAATCTTCGAATGAGTTGGCCGTTCGAGCCGGAGCTCCTGACGATCGTCGATGGTGCTCAAG
Organism: uncultured Acidimicrobiales bacterium; assembly: GCA_937925335.1. Lineage (GTDB taxonomy): Bacteria > Actinomycetota > Acidimicrobiia > Acidimicrobiales > SZUA-35 > CALEWY01. The sequence goes on along the minus strand of CALEWY010000058.1, from coordinate 10,264 downwards.
ACGGACTTGATCGGCTGGTTCAAGCGCTCGTCAATGTTGGCGACTGTGTTGTGGTCAACGAGCCTGCGTTCCCACCATTGCTCGACATGTTCGACCAGGCGGGCGCACGCGTCATCGGGGTCTCGATGGACGACGAGGGTTGCTGCCCGGAGTCGTTGTCAGCGGCGTTAGCCGAGGACCCGGTCGTGTTCTTTCTGCAGCCTCGAGCGCACAATCCGACGGGCATCACGATGACGAAGCGACGGGCGAAGCAACTGGCGTCTCTCCTCGAAACGACGACCCTGACCGTCGTCGAGGACGATCACTCCGCTGACGTCAGCGGCGCTGACCTCGCGAGCCTCGGGCAGTTCCTTCCGGAGCGTGTGGTTCACATCCGAAGCTTTTCAAAGTCGCATGGCCCCGATCTTCGCCTCGCTGCGGTGGGCGGCGCAGCGGCGCCAATCGACACGATGGTCCGACGACGCCGACTCGGGCCATCGTGGAGCAGTCGGCTCCTTCAGCAGGTGCTGCTCAACATGTTGCACGATCCTGAGACCTGCGCCGCGATCGACCGAGCCCAGGATGAATACCTGCGCCGCCGACGCTCTCTTGTCGAAGCGCTTGCAGCTCGCGATATTGCCGTCGGCGGTGACGCCGGCTTGAACCTGTGGGTGCCGGTGATCGATGAACAGAACGCGCTCGTGGTTCTTGCGGCGAACGGCTTCGGCGCGTCACCCGGCGAGCCGTTCTCAGTCGCTCAAGGCACGGGCTCGCCACACATTCGGGTGAGTATCGGCGCCGTTGACGACGGAATCGACGAACTCGCCGATGTCATTGCGCGGGCTGCGACCACACCTCGAAACGGCCCACGTTCGTAGCGGTGAAGGGCATGCTCGGGCACATCCCAGAAGGCGAGCTACTTTTTTCGCTTCTGGATGTTGGCCCATTCGTCGCGCAGGCCGACGGTGCGATGGAACGTTCCGGCATCGTCGAGGTCGGCGGCGAAGTAGCCGAGGCGCTCGAACTGCACGACCTGGCCAGGCTCAACGTCAGCGAGTGCAGGTTCGAGCTTGGCCGAAACCGTCTCTCGAGAATCAGGGTTGACCGACGTCAGAGGATCCTCGCCGTCGGCACCTGGATGTGAGTCGCTGAACAGACGGTCGTAGAGGTGCACATCGGCATCGACCGCATGCGAGGCTGAGACCCAGTGCATCGTGGCCTTCACCTTGCGGCCATCGGGGGCCTGTCCGCCACGGGTCTCCGGGTCATACGTGCAGCGCACCTCGATGACGTTTCCGTCATCGTCGGTGATCGCTTCGGTGGCCGTGACGAAGAAGCCGGCGCGCAGCCGAACCTCGCGTCCCGGGGTCAACCGGAAATACTTCTTCGGCGGATCGAGCATGAAGTCGTCCTGCTCGATCCAGAGTTCGCCGGAGAATGGAACCTGGCGAGTTCCAGCGTCAGGATTCTCCGGGTTGTTGATCGCGTCCACCATGACGACCTCGCCCTCGGGCCAGTTCGTGATCACCAGCTTCAAAGGCTTCAACACACCCATTCGACGCAGCGATGAGGAGTTGAGTTCGGTGCGCACAAACGATTCGAGAAGTTCGACCTCGACGGTTGAGTTGGTCTTGGCCACACCGATTCGATCAACGAAGCCGCGGATCGCGGTCGCGGGGTAACCCCGTCGACGCATGCCTCGAATGGTTGGCATGCGGGCGTCGTCCCACCCGTCGACATGACCACCTTCGACGAGGCTTCGGAGGACACGCTTCGACAAGACGGTGTGGGTGATGTTGAGTCGAGCGAACTCGTTCTGGTTTGGCTTGTCGCCGGGAAGATCGAGGTGATCGAGACACCAGTCATAGAGCGCTCGATGGTCGACGAATTCGAGCGTGCACAACGAGTGGGTCGTGCCTTCGATCGCATCGCTTTGGCCGTGAGCCCAGTCGTAGGTCGGATAGATGACCCAGCGATCGTCCGTTCGGTGATGAGGCACGCGTCGGATTCGGTACAGGACTGGGTCGCGCAGCCACATGTTGTCGGACTGCATGTCGATCCGGGCGCGCAAGACTCGGGCGCCATCTTCAAAGGCGCCGTCGCGCATCTGACGGAACAACCCGAGCGCTTCCTCGGCCGGCTGATCTCGATTTGGGCTCTCGATACCGGGCTGACCGAAGCCGCCGCGCTGAGTAGAGATCGTTTCGGCGTCCTGATCGTCGACGTAGGCCAGACCTCGTTCGATGAGGCTCTCTGCCCACTCGTAGATCTGCTCGAAGTAGTCGGACGCGAATCGGGCGGGACCCGACGGTGTGACCCCGAGCCACTCGAGGTCTTCCTCGATGGCTGCGACATAGGAGATGTCTTCGGTCTCCGGGTTCGTGTCGTCGAAACGGAGGAAGCACGATCCGTCGTACTCCTCGGCGATGCCGAAGTTCAAGAAGATCGACTTGGCGTGGCCGATATGAAGGAAACCGTTTGGCTCGGGCGGGAACCGGGTTTGGACCCTGCCGCCGTAGGTGCCAGCGGCGATGTCTTCTTCAACCCGTGAGCGAATGAAATCGACGGACTGATACTCATCGCCCTCGTTTGAAGTGCTCGCGTTCGAGGAGCCAGCGTTGGAGCCGGTCGTGTCGTCAGGCATCGACGCACGCTAGCGCCGGAGACATCAACCGCCCGGGGTTTCCCGGGCGGTCGTTTGCATCACGATCAGCGCATGTGGCGATCAGGCGTCGGCTTCAGCCGCCTGCTTCTCTGCGATCTCTTCACGAATGGCGTCCATGTCGAGCTCGTCGACCTGGGAGAGCAGATCGTCGAGCGCATCGCCGGGGAGGGCACCTGGTTGGGAGAAGACCTGGATTCCGTCACGGAAGATCATCAAGGTCGGGATGGATCGGATGCTCAGCGCACCGGAGAGCTCCTGCTCCTCTTCGGTGTTCACCTTGGCGAACGTTGCGTCGGGGTGGTCTTCCGAAGCCTTCTCGAAGATCGGTGCGAAGCTCTTGCAGGGCCCACACCACGATGCCCAGAAGTCGACCAGAACGATGCCATCTTTGGAAATGGTGTCTTGGAACTCGGAAGCGGTGATGTCAACAGTACTCATGCTTTCTCCAACACGAATCACGCCGTTGTCATTCCCGGATGATGCTCGTTCCCGATCGATCGTTCGGCCGTTGTGGTGGCGGGTGTCGTGTCCGAGGGACGGACGCACACAACGTTTGGAAGATTCGATAACTCCAACCGATTCGAGCCACAGTGCTAGATGCAGAACGTCACCGAGCACTACGCGAGCGATGGACTGACCGCTCGCATTCTTGAATCGCTGATCGCTGGCGGTGTTGACCAACGAGCCATCGACGAGTGCACCGTCGACCCGGATGTGCTCGCTGGAGCCGATGAGTTTCACCTCGGCGGCCGAGCAGCCACCGAGCAGATTGTCTCGGCGGTTGGTGCGAGCACCCACGCACCGCGTCGCATCCTCGATGTTGGCAGCGGGATCGGCGGGTCGGCTCGCCGGCTCGCACGGTCGTTGCAGTGCCAGGTTTCGGGGATCGATCTCACCGCCGAGTTTGTCGAGACTGCTGCCGCCGTAAGCGAGGTGGTCGGAGCGTCGGAGGCGACGGACTTTGCCGTTGGCTCAGCCACCAACATTCCGTTCGATCCAGACACCTTCGACGCCGTCACGATGTTCCACGTCGGGATGAACATCGAAGCGAAGACGGAGATGGCCTCAGAGTTCGCCCGTGTTGTCCGTCCGAGCGGCGCAATCGTCATCTACGACATCATGCGAGTTGGCGAAGGTGAGATCACATTCCCCGTGCCGTGGGCAACGTCGAGCGAGTCGAGTTTCGTGGCGACGCCAGCAGATTACGGAGAGGTGCTCGAGAGTGCCGGGTTCGTGAACCTCGCAGTTGCCGATCAGCGCGATCTGGTTCTCGCGGTGATGAAGGCGACGTCGGAAGGCCCGCCGAACCCGGTCAACTTGGGCGTGGTCATGGGAAGTGAGTTCCCGACGATGATTAAGAACCTGATGCGGCTGGTTCACGCCTCGGTGCTGTCGCCGATCATGATCACCGCAACCGCGCCTGGTGAAGCCTGAAGCTCACACCGGGTAGTCGGCGGCGAGCGTGCCGGCGATTCGTTCGGTCATCATCTGTGTTGAGCCGTCGGTGAAGCACGCGATCCGTGCCGCCGCCAAGTGCCGACCGAGTGCGTGGTCATCTCGTAGCCCAGCTGCCCCCATCGCTTGCATGCAGGCCGCGATCGATGGCTCAGCTATCTCTGTGGCGAACTTCTTGGCGTGTGCAGCAGGCAGGACGGCATCTCGAGGTTGGCCATGATCGATCGCATCACTCGCGAGCTGTGTCAGTGCGGTTGCGGCCTCCAACCGATTCGCCACATCGGCCAGCGACCACCGCAATCCCTGAAAGTCGAGTGTTGGGGCGCCAAACGCTTGGCGCGATGCGGCGTAGTCAACCGCGACGGAGAGCGAGTTTCGGACCATGGCGCAACACATCGACGCCACGTATGTCCGAGCACCGTTGATGCCGGTCAGCAGTCGCCGGAATCCATCGCCTGGCGCGGCGAAAAGCTCGTCGGATTCCGCTCGGTACCCATCGAACGTGAACGTGCCGGCCCCGATTCCGTGACCACCCGGGAGAGCCTCGACGTGGGTGCAGCTCACGCCAGGCCGGGATGTATCGATCAAGAACCCGGCGATTCCGCTGGCTCCGGCTCCAGGGGCCGTCTGAACGTAGGCAACGATGACATCGGCGATCGGAGCGTTGGTGATCCACGCTTTTGCTCCGTCGATTCGCCATCCGTCACCGTCGGTTGTCGCCATCGTTCTCATCGACGTCACGTCGCTGCCAGCACCCGGTTCAGTGATCGCCGTGCAGCCGATCGCTCGAGCGGCCATGAGATCGGGCACCCAGCGTTCGATCTGCGCCGGTGTTCCGGATTCCGCGATCGTTTCGGCGATGTTGTGCGAGTTGATCAGGCTGAATGATGTCGCCATCGCTGTCTCCGCGATGAGGTCAAACACCGCTCGCTTTGTTCCGAAGGAGTGGCCCAACCCGCCATGTTCGGCCGGCACGGCGGCGGAAAGAACGCCGGCTTCGGCTGCCGCCGCGTACATCTCTGGCGGCGCCATCGAATGGCTCGCCTCCCATCCCGCCACGAACGGGTCGACCGCCGAGCGCCGGAACTCCCCAATGCGTTCCAGGAGCTGTTTGCGAACGAGTGGTTGCGCGTTCTCTCGCTGCTGGTTCGGGAGTGCCTGAGCTGACGACTGATCCGACATCGCTGGACGTTAACTCGACGGCGTGACCCGAGTGATGTTCGGTCGCCGTTGGTGGCTCGGTTTGACCGATGGCTTCATTGAGACGAGCCTTCGGGAATGGACCTTGAGACGATCGACTATCGGACCGAAGACGGTGTGGCGCACGTTCGCTTTGCTCGACCCGAGGGCGCGAATGCGGTGAGCCCAACGTTCTCCCGTGATCTTCGGGCGGTGATGCTCGAAATCGAGTTCGACGATGCGGTCAAAGCGGTCTCGGTCACGGCCGAAGGCAAGGTGTTCTGCGCTGGTGGTGACCTCAAGCTCTTCCACGAATCGGGTCTCGGCATGCCACGCCTCGCGACCGACATGCTGACGGACTTTCACTCGGCGATCTACAAGATGAACCGGATTCCGAAGCCGTTCGTTGCGGGTGTGTCCGGCGCCGCTGGCGGGGCTGGTCTTTCGCTCATGGGTGCGTTCGACCTGGTCGTGAGCAGCGAGTCGGCCAAGTACACGATGGCTTACACCAGAGCTGGCGTGACACCCGACGGCACTTCGAGCTACTTCATCGCTCGCCACATCGGCCTGCGGCGAATGCTGGATCTCACCCTCACCAACCGTGTGCTTTCGGCCCAGGAGGCCGAACAGTGGGGTTTGGTCAACCGGGTGGTCGCTGACGACGACGTCGACACAGCAACGGCTGAGTTGGCGGCGAGTTTTGCAGCCGGTCCGTCGTGGGCACTCGGCATGGCCAAGCGGGTTGTCTACAACGGCTTCGAACGTCCGCTCGAAGAGGCGGGCGAATTCGAGGGTGTGACGATCGCCGAGTCGATGGCCCGTCACGACGGCCAAGAAGGTGTCGCGGCGTTCGTCGAGAAGCGCAAGCCCGACTTCACCGGTGAGTAATTCCTTCAGTCTGATCGTCTGGCGGCCATGCGGGCCTCTGATGGCCCTCTTGGCCGCCAGCGAGCAACGTCGGTGACGAGCGCCGGGTCGGTCGTCTCGGGCAAAGAAGCGGGCGGCGCTCTGTCGTTGCGCGGGCTCGTGATCACCGGCTTGGTCTGTTTCACCGCGGTCGTCTCACATTCGTTCGGGCGTTCGATCTTCGGGCTGCTCTCTCCAGCGATCGTCGATGATCTTGTGCTGTCGGCATCTGACATTGCGATCCCTGGCACCGCGATCTATGCCGCCTACCTCCTTGGCGTACTGCTCGTCGCGGCGTTCGGAGCAAACTTCGAGCCGGTCACGATCATGCGAGCCGGGCTTGCCACGGCGGTCGCAGGCTTCTTGATTGCGAGCGTTGCACCCAACGTTGCAGTGCTCACGCTCGGCGTTGGCCTGAGCGGTTTGGCTGGCGCCGGTATTTGGCTGACCGCTCCCGCATTGGCAACCGCATTTGTGCCGGCGCATCGACGAGGCATCGTGATCGGCCTGCTCTTGTCGACCATCGGGTTGTCCAACATCGTGCTTGGGTTTGTGACACGAGGGCTCAGAGATCGAGCTGACGACGACACGTTGTGGCGACCGATCATGCAGATCGAGGTGGGTGTCACCGCGCTGTTGCTGGCCGGTCTTGTGCTCATCGCTCGTTTCCCACAAACGGCTCGCATCGAGGGCGGATTCAGCCTGACGCAGCTTCGATCCGTGCCCGGCTGGTTGAAGCTCACGCTTGCCTACGCACTCTTTGGCGGTATGACGGCGGCCTTTGCCAACAACGTCGTGCTCGCCTTGAAAGAACGGGGTGGCTTCTCGCCCGAGGATCGCGCCACGGTCTTCATCGTGATGGGAATCGGCGGAGTGGTGCTTGCGCCAGTGCTCGGTGCATTGTCGGATCGGTTCGGCCGATTGCGCATGCTCGCCCTGTCGTTGAGTGTTCTCGTCGCTGCCAATGTGTTCATCGCCCTTGGTCCGCCAGCGCTCGTGGCCGTTGGTGCCGTGATGTACGGCTCAGCCGCTGGTGCCACTCCCGCACTCGTCGCTACCTACGTGCGGGATCACGCGGACGCACGCTCGTTCAGTCGGGTGCTGGCGACGATGACGCTGCTCTTCTCCGTGATGGCTGCCATCACACCCGCCGTCATCGGCGTCATCGCCGATCGCACCGGCTCGTTCACCGCTCCGTTTCTCGTGATGGGGGCGATGACTTCCGTCGCCGCCGTGGCCGTCGCTATGTTGGAGTTCGCCAAGCAGGTCGGCAAACCTCAAATGGCGGCGCCGCTTCCGAGCTGATGGACTCAGGCCATGGACCTCGGCCTCGCCACCGCAACAGAGCTCGCCAAATCGATTCGTGATCGTTCGATCAGCGCAGTCGAATTGCTGGATCTGTACCTGGCTCGATGTGAGGCGCTGAACGGTGAGATCAATGCGGTGATCACATTCGACGTCGAGCGGGCCAAGGAGGCCGCTGCTGCAGCCGACGCTGCGACGGCGGCAGGGGAGTCTCTCGGCCCGTTGCACGGACTGCCGATCACCGTCAAGGACGCGATCGCGACAGGAGGCATTCGGTCGACCGGTGGAGCGACCGAACTCGAGAATCACGTGCCAGCCACCGATGCCCCGGTTGTCGATCGGGTGAAGGCCGCAGGAGCTGTCGTGTTCGGCAAGACCAATGTGCCGCGGTGGTCGGGAGACATCCAGGCGTACAACACGATGTTTGGATTCACGGGGAACCCGTGGGATCTCGATCGAACACCGGGCGGCTCGAGCGGTGGTGCGTCGGCCGCTGTGTCGGCCGGGCTCACATCGTTCGAGATCGGCACGGACATCGGTGGTTCCGTACGCCTTCCCGCCCACTTTGCTGGAGTCTGTGGGCACAAGCCGAGTTGGGGAGTGGTGCCCCAACGCGGCTATCTCGATCGCCCAACCGGTGGGACCACCGAAGCCGACGTCAACGTGTTCGGTCCGATCGCTCGGTCTGTCGATGATCTCGAGTTGGTCTTCGACACGATCGCCGGACCAACAGCCGATCGAGCAGTTGGATGGAAGCTCGATCTCCCTGCTCCTCGCCACACCGACCTCTCGGACTTCCGAGTGGCAGCGTGGCTGGACGATCCTCGGTGCCCGGTTGGCAACAACGTCGCAACACTGCTCGAGAACGCCGTGCGAGCGCTCGAGGCTGACGGCGCAACGATCGACCGGGAAGCCCGGCCAGGTCCGACGCTCGACGACGCATGGGAGGTTGGCTTGCCGCTCATCTCCGCAGCCACGACACCGGGGCGCACCGATGCCGAGTGGGACGAGCAGGTCAACCGTGCGACCGACCCGGACCTCGATCCGACAACTCGCATGCGATATCAGGCATCGACGCTGTATCACCGGGACCAACTTCGCCTGGACGAGCGGCGGGTTGCCCTGAGTGCTCAGTGGGCTGACTTTTTCACCCGCCACGATGTCCTCTTGTGCCCGGTCGCTGTGAGCGAAGCCTTTCCGCACGTGCATGAAGGCGGTCTGTACAGCCGCTCGATCACGCTCGACGGCATCGAGCGTTCCTATGCCGACTTGATCGTGTGGACATCGTTCATCGGGTTCGTGAAGTTGCCATCGACGGTCGTTCCTGTTGGGCTCACACCCGACGGTTTGCCCGTCGGCATTCAAGTTGTTGCGCCATTCCTCGAAGACCGAACAGCCTTGGCGTTCGCTCGACACCTCGAGCGTTTGCTCGGCGGATCCCAGGTGCCGCCGATGGCGAACCTGAGTGGCTGACGTTTCGTCTGAGCCTCCAAGCCTGAAAGCTCTGCGCCAAAGACGCTCGACCCGAGGGACTCTGGGCCGCCAGCTCGCTCAGCCTTTCAGCGTTCGGCCGAACAGGTCCAAGATCCGGGTCCAGTGCTGCTCCGACGCTTCTTCGACATAGGCCGGGCGCTCGGCGAACGCGAACCCGTGCTCTGTGCCTGGGTACCACTCGACTTGGCCGGCGGTGCCGGCTTCGGCCATTGCGGCTTCGAACTCAGCGACCATCTCCGGCGGCGCGTAAGAATCGGTCTCGGCGCACGCCACGTAGATCTCGCCCTCGACGGCACCGAGATGGCGGTGCGGCGAGTCGTCAGCCTCGACGGCGAGCGCAACACCGTGGATCGACGCAGCCGACTTCACCTGCCCGGGAAGAGCGGCGGCGATCATGATCGCCATGGGTCCCGACATGCAGTAGCCGACGGTCCCGACCGCGCTGGTGTCAGCCTTCGAGTCCGCCTCGGCGTGGGTGAGCAAGGCCTTCGCATCGTTGGTCGCCATCTCGTTGGAGAGGTTGCTCATCAACTCGAACATGCGATCGCGATCGCCGGTTTCAAAGACGTTGTATTCACGAACGTCGCGGTAATAGAGCTGCGAGGTCATCGCGTAGTAGCCCTCGCCAGCCAGGCGGCGACACATATCCCGGAGCTCCTCGCGCATGCCAGGCGCGTCCATCAAGAACAAGATCACCGGCCAGGGACCGTCGCCCTCGGGATGCACCACAAAACTCGGCATCTCGCCATCGCTGGTGGTCAGGTCAAAGAAGGCTTCAGGCATCGACGGACATTAGCAGGGTGCTGAAGAATGCCGTCGAGTGTCAGGGCGTCGAGGCGCCGGTCACGCAAGGAGAGATTTTCGCCCACTCCCTTGCCGGAATCGGCGGAAAGACCGACGCAGCGTGGTCGGATGAATCGGCGTTCTGGCTCCGACATGTGTTCTTCAGCACCCTGCTCTATGGGCGAGACGAAGCTTGGTTAACGAACGAGGTCGTCCGGCAGCAAACGTCGAGAGATCAGACCTTCGCAGATCAGGCGTTCGAGAGATCGAGGTTTCACGAGACTGGGAACGGTCAGGACACCAGCTGGGTGATGCGGGCGAGGTCGGCGGTGGTCGCTCCATCGTTACGGCGTTGGATGAGCTCGTCGAACTCGATGTCGACGCCGATCGGGTTGGCGGCGAAGTGTTCGCTTCGCATGAACGCGTCGGCTTCTTCGAGCGAGCACACGTCGACTTGAAACTCCACACGGTTGCGGTCGGGGTCTTCGTAGTAGGCGG
>CALEWY010000057.1 GCA_937925335.1 uncultured Acidimicrobiales bacterium | reverse complement strand
GACGATGGCTGGCTCATGACCATCGTCTACGACAAGGCCCGCGACGGTTCCGACTTCGTCGTCCTCGACGCCTCCGACATGACCGCCGACGCCGTTGCCACCGTCGCCCTCCCCCAGCGTGTGCCATTCGGCTTCCACGGTTCATGGATGGCGGACTGAACCTGCTTACCCCGTGGGGTCAGACCCCACGTCGTACGCAGGTTTGACTTCGCATGACACACCGCCGCTTGACACACCGCAGCATGACACGCCGCACATTTGCACTGGCGATCGCACTCGCACTCAGCTTCATCGCCGCTGCCTGCACCTCGAGCTCTTCGGGCCCAGACACAGCCGAACCGGAGAGAGGGGCGGAGACCACATCCACCGAAGGGGCCACCCCGCCAACTTCGATCGCCGACGACGCGCAGTCGGACGGAGGTGACATCGAACAACTTCAGCAGCTCGTGAGCCGGACGATGCCGTTGGACGGCAATCGCCTCTACGTCGGGCCGGCTGATCTGTCTGTCGACCCACGAGTCAACGACGCGTTCGAGACCGGCCGCATTGTGTTGTGGGAGACCGAATCTGGCATTGACTGGATCGGTCTCGATGAGTCCCAGGAGAGCGGAACCTGGTTCGACGGGGCGGGAACGGTCTCGTTGCGAGCGATGCCACCACCATCTCTTCCCGACGCCATTCCCGACTCGTTGTCGGTTGGAGATGGCACGATCAGTGTCGCTCTCACCGGCCCGACAGATCGATATCCGCACCGGGCGTTGGGCGATGAGATCGAGGCCTCGTCGATCGCCATCGATGTCCCGGTCGGCGGCGTCAGGGCGCGGATCGACATCGTCCTCGACGACCGTGACGTTGTGGAGGGGATCTCGCCGATGTTGGCCGACCTCGACGGTGACGGCGAGTCCGAGATCATCGTGACGGTGAGCAACGCTGAAGGCGGCGCTCGGATCGTGGCCTATGCCCAAAACGGTGCATTCGTTGCTGAGAGCGCGCCGATCGGCACGAGCAATCGCTGGCGTCATCAGATCGCCGTTGGCCCGACCGGACCGAATGGCGAAACCGAAATCGTGGTGGTTCGCACACCCCACATCGGCGGCATCGTCGAGTGGTTCCGCCTCGAAGGCGATCGGCTTGAGCTCGCTGGCACCTTCGAACCCCGAAACGGCGGCATCAACACCACGTCGCATCGCCTCGGGTCAACCAACCTTGATCTCGCAGCCGTCTTCGATGCCGACGGCGACGGCGAACTCGAGCTGGTGATCCCAACGCAGGATCGATCAAGCCTCGCGGTGATCGGACGGACCGACGAGGGTGGTGAACTCGAACAGCTCGTCGACGTGCCGGGCAATGTCGTGACCAACCTGGCCGTCCTTCCGCTACCTGACGGGACACTTGCCGTTGGTGTTGGCACCGACGAGAACCAGATCGTCATCTGGGGCGGCTGAAGCCAAACTCGAATCAGGTCGACAGGTTGATGACCTTGGCTTGATCGAGCCGAAGCTGGACAGATCCGCCAACCGGCGGTGCTTCGTCGGCCTCAAACGAGGCCATCGACCCATCGGCGCGGCGTGATTCGACGAGGTGGCGGCCTTCCCGAAACGTCACGGCGGTGACGGTTGCCTCGACGTCTCCGGCTTGACCCGAATCGACAATCGACAAAGCGGTGAGCGGAACGACGTCGGTGCCGCCCATCGGATTCGGCCAGAGGTTCGTATGGCCGACAAACTCGGCGACGAACACCGAGGCAGGCCGATGCCACAGCTCGCTCGGCGACCCGGCTTGTTCGATCCGGCCATCTCGCAACACGACGACGCGATCGGCCAGCGCGAACGCTTCGGTTTGGTCATGGGTGACGTGCAGGGTGGTGGTGCCGAGCTCTCGAATCAACGCTCGAAGATCAGCCGTGAGCTGTTCACGCAACACACGGTCGAGCGAACCCAACGGCTCATCCAGCATGAGTAGCGACGGCGCCGGTGCGAGCGAACGAGCAAGCGCCACTCGTTGCGCTTCACCGCCGGAGAGGGCATCGATCGAGCGATCGGCAAATCCGTCAAGCCCCACCAAGCTGAGCATCTCGGCAACTCGGCTCGCCTGCTCCTTGGCTGCGACGCCGCCCATCTCAAGGCCGAACGACACGTTGGCGGCAACGTCGAGATGAGGAAAGAGTGCGTGGTCTTGAAACATGAGGCCGATGCCCCGCTCATGCGCCGGCACGTCAGCCAGGCTCCGGCCAGCCAACGAGATCGAGCCGCTATCGAGCGCCTGGAGCCCAGCGACCGCTCGCAGCAACGTGCTCTTTCCGCACCCGCTTGGGCCGATGATGGCGACTGTCTCACCATCAGCGATCGACAGATCGACCGAGTCGAGCGCGAGCGTGTCGCTAAATCGAACGGACACATCAGCCAGTTCAAGAGTCACGGTCGGCCAACATCAGCAAGGGCCCCGACGGCAAGCATCACAGCAGTTCCAGCGGCGTCGACATCTATCACAGCAGCCTTCATCACCGCGGGAGTCATCACCGCAGTATTCATCACAGCCGCATTCTTTGAAGCAGCATCCATCGCAGAAGTGTTCATCACTGCAACGTTCATCACAGCAGAGAGACCGAATCGCGTCGACGGCGTTCGAGCACGAGAGCGAGCAGCGCAACGGTCAGACCGATCACCACACTCAGGGCCAATGCCTGGCCCCGCAAGAGCTGACCCGGTTGTGAGAGCAAACGGAACACCGCCATCGGCGCGGTGAACGACGAACGACCCCGCGCCAGGAACGACGTCGCTCCGAACTCGCCAATACTCACGGCGGCGGCGAACCCGGCGCCGGTCAGCAATGGTGTTCGAACGAGCGGCCAATCAACTCGACGACGAATCGTTGCCGGGTCCGCGCCCAAACTTGCCGCGGCTTCGTGCAGCCGAGAATCGATCGAGCGGAAGGCCGGGACCGTTGCAGCTAGCACGAACGGCAGGCCGATCACCGCATGGGCGATCGGCACAATCCAAATCGAGCTCCGAAAGTCGAGCGCAGCAAACCCGACGAGGTAGCCAAAGCCCAGGGTGACCGCCGAGACGCCGAGAGGAACGAGCGCACCGATCTCCAAGAGTCGGCCGCCTCGCCCACCGCGAGCGATCGCCGAGGCTCCGAGCAGGCCAACTGCGGCGGCGATCGCGGCGGCGACAACGGCGAACATCACCGAACGACCCAGCGCCGTGATCGGGGCGACGGGAAGCAGGGGCCCTCGTTCGAGGAGGTTGGCGTAGTGCGAGAGACCGAAGCCATCGCCGACCCGCAGCGATTGTTCGACGAGCGCAGCCATTGGGGCAACGACCACCACGATGGCAACAACCGCAACGAGCGAGACATAGGTGCGCCGCGCGGCCGAGTTGAGCGGGAGCTTGGCTGTGCGCACTCGACCTCGGCTGGCGAGTGATTGCCGCCGTTGGAACCGGGCGGCTCCAGCTGAAAGCGCAACGACCGTGATGAGTTGCACCAGTGCGAGGATCGCCGCCGAGTCGAACTCTTGGCGGAACACGGCGAAGCGATGGATCTCGGTTTCGAGGGTGGCCCTCGTTGGTCCGCCCAGAATCAAGATCACACCAAAGCTCGTGAAGCAGAACAGGAAGACGACCAGACTCGCCCCGGCGATCACCGGTGCAAGGCGAGGCAAGGTGATGCGGCGAAACGCGGTCATCGGTGATGCGCCGAGCACCATGGCGGCCTCGGTTTCACGACGGTCCAGGCCACCCCAGAACCCACCGACGATCCGCACGACCACCGCAACGTTGAAGAACACGTGGGCAGCGAGGATCGCAGCAAACGAACGATCGAGATCGATGCCAACCCGGTTGAAGAGCGCCGAGAACGCAGCGGCGACCACCACCGTCGGCAACACAAACGGCACCACGACCAGCGCCCGAAGCACGGTCGAGCCTTTGATGTCGTAGCGAGCGAGAACGTGGGCGATCGGCAAACCAACGAGCAACGTCAGGGCAACCGATGCAAGGGCCTGGCCGATCGTGAACCACAACACCGAGCGAAAGCCGCTGCTCGTGAGTTGGTCGAGGACATCGCCAACACCAGCGCCGACGAGACTGCGGGCCAACACGGCGAGCAGCGGCCACACCACGAAGACCGCGAGGAACAACGTGGGAACACCAAGAGCGATCCGGGAGAAACCCCCGGACCGCTCGGCGTTCGATTGCTGGATCAGCGGAGCACGATTTCGGTCCACCGCTGCGTCCACTCAGCTCGGTTCTCTTCAATCTCTTCGGGCGACAGTGTCAACGGCGATGGCACGTCGACACCGTGCTCGATGAACTCGGCCGGCAGCTCAACGTCGCTGTTTGCCGGGGCAACGAACATGTTGAGCGGGATGTCGGCCTGGAAGGTTGGCGACAGCATGAAGTCGATCAGTTTGGCGGCGGCCTCGGGATGCGCAGTGCCAGCGAGGATGCCGGCGAACTCGATCTGACGGAAGCACGAGTCGAGGATCACCGAGGTTGGTGCGGTGTCGATTGGCGGGTCGGCAAAGAGCACCTCAGCGACCGGGCTCGTTGCGTAGGACGTGACGATGGTCTTCGGTCCGCCGCCGCTCACGAACTCGCCGTAGTAGGCATCGCTCCAACCGGAAGTGACGGTGACACCGCCCGCTGCGAGATCGGTCCAGTAGTCCTCCCAACCGTCCTCTCCAAAGGTGGCGATCGTGGCAAGGAGGAAGGCGAAGCCCGGTGATGATGATTCGGGATTCTCGGTGACGAACGTTCCAGCGAAGGCTGGGTCGGTGAGGTCGGCAATGGAGGTCGGGACCTTGCCATCGATGCCATCGACGGTGGTGTTCAGGCACACGTCGCCGAAGTCGACCGGTGTGACTCGGTGCTCATCATCGAGCTCGAGTTCGTCGGGGACTGAGTCGAGCATCGGCGACTCATACGCCGTGAAGATGTTGGCGTTGAGGCCACGCTGCAGGAACGTGTTGTCGATACCGAACATCACGTCACCCTCGGGGACTCCGGCCGAGAGAACAGCGCGTGACACGACTTCGCCGGCGTCACCACCGCTGAGCACTTCGACCGAAATGCCCGTGTCGGCAGTAAACGAATCGAAGATTCCGGGGGTGACCACGAACGAATCGTGGGTGACGAGGGTGATCTCCACTCCGCCGGTTTCTGCCTCCGCAACCGAGCCGGCATCGAGCGTTTCGAACTCGCTCGATCCGGAGCCGCATGACGCAGCACCGATCGCAAAGATGGACACAAGGGCGGTGAATTTCCGCATGATCTTCCTTCCGCTGGCATTACCCAGATCAGGTTCACGGGTCGACGTCCGAACGTGACGTCCTCTCAGCCCAACGCAATGAGCTCCCCGGTCTTATGTTGTGGCGACCAAGGGTAGCGGTGAGTAGACAGAGTGCCGATGACGCCTGCCGTGAACCTCCTCGATTCGCTTGGGATCAGCTACGAGCTGGTCTCCTACGACCACGATCCGGGCGCTGCCAGCTACGGGACCGAGGCGGCGGATGTGCTCGGGCTTGATCCCGACAGTGTCTTCAAGACACTGCTGGTCGAGTTGACCGGCGGCGAACGTCCGGGCGAGTTGGCCGTCGCCGTTGTGCCCGTCAGCGGAATGCTCAATCTCAAGGGCGCCGCCAAGGCACTCGGGGCGAAGAAGGCATCGATGGCCGACCCTGCAGCGGCGGAACGATCGAGCGGCTACGTCGTTGGTGGTATCAGCCCGCTCGGTCAGCGGACCACGCTGCGCACTGTCATCGATGAGCTGGCCGAAGTGCTTGACGAGATGCATGTGAGTGGCGGCAAGCGTGGCCTCGAGATTCGGCTCGCTCCGGCCGACCTCATCACCGCGACCAACGCCATCGTTGCAGACATCGTCGCACCCATCGGCGACTAGCTCTCTGACGAGCACCTCGTTCCCTCCGATCATTCGGGGGCAAAACCCCGCCCCACAAATTGCGGAGGGATCTGCCGCAACATCTTGCGGGAATCCCCTCCGCTTCAGCGGGCGAGCAGGTCACGAACAGAGCGGAACGCTTGCTTTTTGACAATATGCATATATCTTTATGTTCTTATGGAGTCTTTCGATGACACCGTTGCCGCGCTCAAGGCAGCCGCCGAGCCCACTCGGCTGCGAATCTTGGCGCTGCTCAGCACGATCGACCTCACCGTCGGCGAACTCTCAGCGGTGCTCGCTCAGAGCCAGCCGAGGGTCAGTCGCCACCTGAAGATCCTCGTTGAAGCCGAGTTGCTCCAGCGTCACGCCGAGGGCACGAGTGCATTCTTCCGCCCGGTCCCGCCTCGGCGTCGAAAGCCCGCTTTCGACGCCGTCATCTCGCTCATCGACCTCGATGACCCGGCTCTGGCAAACGACCAGAAGCGGCTCGAAACAATCCGAGCCGAGCGTGCGACGAAAGCGGCTGAGTACTTCGGACGAGTCGCCGCCGACTGGGATCGTGTGCGCGATCTGCACGTCGCCGACGACGAGGTTGAGCGGGTGCTCCTCGATGCGGTTGCCAACCGTCCGAGTGATGATCTGCTCGACGTTGGAACTGGCACGGGCCGCATCCTCGAGCTCTTCGCCGATCGGGTCAGTCGAGGTGTTGGCATCGACCTCAGCCGAGAGATGCTCAACGTCGCTCGCACCAATCTCGACCAAGCAGGGTTGCGGCACTGCTCGGTTCGACAGGGCGACATTTACGACCTGTCGATTCCCGCCGGTTCGTTCGACATCGCCGTGCTTCACCACGTGCTGCACTTCCTCGACGATCCGTCGGCGGCGGTCGCCGAATCAGCTCGCACGATCCGGGCCAACGGCTCGCTACTCATCGTCGACTTCGGTCCGCATACGCGCGATTCGTTCCGGTCTGACTTCGAGCACCGCTTCCTCGGGTTCACCGACGAGGAAGTCAACCGCTGGTGCTCCGACGCCGGGCTGCTCGATGTCGAGGTTCACCACCTTGCTCGCACTGATCTCGACGACCACGACGGTCTCACCACAACAATTTGGGTTGCCCGCCAGCGATCCGACGCACCCGACCTCCGCACGCTGGAGAACGCATCATGAACGAGCTCACCGAAAACGCCGCTGCCCGACTCGGTCGCCGCGGATGGCCAGCAACCCCGATCCGCCGAGCGATCACAGCATCGTTCGAGTTCTTCCCCCCGAAGACCGACAAGGGTGCTGCCAAACTGCGCGACTGTGCTGACCAGCTCAGCCAGTTCGACCCGGCGTTCATGAGCGTCACCTACGGAGCGGGCGGCACCGATCAGGAGCGCACCCACGCTGCGGTGGCAGGGCTCATCGAGCGGACCGACGCACCGATCGCCGGACACCTCACCGCCGTTGGCGCCCCACAACATGACGTGCTCGATGTGGTCGATCGCTATATCGACACTGGTGTTCGCCACATCGTCGCCCTCCGTGGTGACACCTCCGACGAGCTCCAGCCCCACTCCGATGGATTCGCCGATGCCGCGGCCCTGGTCGCCGGAATCCGGGCGAAGGTCGACGCCGCCGGTCTCGACGGCTTCGACATCTCCGTCGCCGGCTACCCCGAGATCCACCCGAAGGCCGATTGTGCACAGGCCGACCTCGACAACCTCAAGCGCAAGGTCGATGCCGGGGCCACTCGAGTCCTGACGCAGTACTTCTTCGACACCGACGCCTTCATCCGATTCTTCGAGCAGGCTCGTTCGGCCGGCATCACGGTGCCGATCGTTCCGGGAATCATGCCGGTGTGGAACGTCGATCGGATCCAGGCGTTCAGCGCACGCTGCGGAACGAAGATCCCAAGCTGGCTACCCGAACTCTTCGATGGCCTCGATGAAGCCCCCGAAGTTCGTGAGCTCGTCGCCGCCACGGTTGCAGCCGAGCAATGCCGCCGACTCGCCGAGTACGGCATCGACTCGTTCCACTTCTACACCATGAACTCCCCCACGCTGGCTGCCGCCACGTGCCAGATCCTGGGTCTTCGAGCCAACTCGAACAGCGCGCAGGCCTCGACGAAAGCAGCATCATGAGCGGTTGGGCAATGACAGACCAGGACGAGCAAATGTGGACGCTGCAGCGAGCGATGGCTGATCGCATCCTCGTGCTCGACGGCGCCATGGGCACGAGCATTCAGGACTTGAAGCTGGCCGAGGCGGACTACCGAGGTGATCGGTTCGTCAACCACCCGAACGATCTGTTTGGCAACAACGATCTGCTCGTGTTGTCGCAACCGCAGATGATCGCCGACATTCATCGCTCCTTCTTCGACGCCGGCGCTGACTTCGCAACGACGAACACGTTCAACGCAACGACGATTTCCCAAGCCGACTACGGCACCGAGGATCTCGCCTACGAGATCAACGTCGAAGCCGCCAAGATCGCTCGGGCCGTCTGTGACGAATTCACGGCGCGCAACCCTGGCAAGCCTCGTTTCGTCGTCGGGGGAATCGGCCCGACAAACAAGACCACAAGCCTCTCCCCCGACGTGAACGATCCGGCCCGCCGCGACACCACGTTCGAAGAGCTGCGTCTCGCGTATCGCGAGGCTGCGATCGGCCTGCTCGAAGGTGGGGCCGACGTAATCATGGTCGAAACGATCTTCGACACGCTCAACGCCAAGGCCGCACTGTTCGCGATCGACGAGCTTCGAGTCGAGCGCAACGAGCCCATCCCGGTGATGATCTCAGGAACGATCACCGACAAGTCCGGCCGCACGCTGTCTGGCCAGACGCCCGAAGCGTTCTGGTACTCGGTTCGCCACGCCAAGCCGATCTCGGTTGGCTTCAACTGCGCCCTCGGTGTCGACGACCTTCAAGCCCATGTCAAAGAACTGGCTCGTGTCGCCGATGTGCCCGTGAGCTGTCACCCAAACGCTGGCCTTCCAAATGAACTCGGTGGTTATGACGAAGCGCCGGAACACACGGCGGCTGTTCTCGGCGAGCTCGCTCGTGCCGGTGGCCTCAACATCGTCGGCGGATGTTGCGGCACCACGCCCGCTCACATCGCGGCGATTGCTCAGGCTGTCGAGGGGGTCACGCCTCGAACACCGCCCGTGCTTCCAATCGCCACTCGGCTGTCCGGTCTTGAGCCGAGCATCATCGATGGCGACAGCCTGCTCGTGAACGTCGGCGAGCGCACGAACGTCACCGGGTCCGCTCGATTCGCCAAGCTCATTCTCGAAGAAGAGTTCGACGCGGCGGTCGCTGTCGCTCGTGACCAGGTCGACAACGGCGCCCAGGTCATCGACATCAACATGGACGAAGCGATGCTCGATTCGGTCGCCGCCATGGAGCGTTTCTGCAATCTCATCGCCACCGAACCCGACATCTCCAAGGTGCCGATCATGATCGACTCCTCCAAGTGGGAGGTGATCGAGGCCGGCCTTCGATGTGTGCAGGGCAAGTCGATCGTGAACTCGATCAGCTTGAAGGAGGGTGAGGCGTCGTTCCTCGCTCAGGCTCGTCTCGCCCACCGATACGGAGCGGCCGTTGTGGTGATGGCGTTCGACGAAACCGGCCAGGCGGAGACGTTCGAGCACAAGGTTTCGGTCTGCACTCGGGCCTATGAGCTGCTCACGAACGAGGTGGGCTTCGCTCCCGAAGACATCATCTTCGACCCGAACGTGTTCGCCGTCGCAACCGGCATCGAAGAGCACGCCGAGTACGGCAAGGCTTTCATCGAAGCGGCCGCCGCAATCCGCGAGCAGCTGCCTTACGCCCACGTTTCGGGTGGCCTGTCGAACCTGTCGTTCTCGTTCCGTGGCAACAATCCGCTGCGGGAGGCAATGCACGCCGTCTTCTTGTTCCACGCCGTCAAGGCTGGGATGTCGATGGCGATCGTCAACGCCGGACGCCTTCCCGTCTACAACGACGTGCCTGCCGATCTGCGGGAGCGGATCGAAGACGTGCTCTTCAACCGTCGAGACGACGCGACCGAGCGCCTGATCGAGGTTGCGAGCGACGCCAAGAGCTCAGCGACTGCAGCCGCTGCCGATTTGACGTGGCGCGAAGGACCGGTGCACGACCGCATCGTGCATGCCCTGGTGCAGGGTCTCGACGAGTGGATCGTCGACGACGCTGAAGAAGCACGCCAAGGCTTCAGCCGTGCCCTTGAGGTGATCGAAGGGCCGTTGATGGACGGCATGAACGTTGTCGGCGATCTGTTCGGGTCGGGCCAGATGTTCCTTCCGCAGGTGGTGAAGAGCGCCCGCGTGATGAAGAAGGCTGTCGCTCACCTCGAGCCGTTTGTTGCCGCTGAGGGTGAGCCGGGCAAGAAGGCTGGCCTCGTCGTGATGGCGACCGCCAAGGGCGACGTGCACGACATTGGCAAGAACATCGTCGGTGTGGTGCTGCGCTGCAACAACTACGAGGTGATCGACCTCGGCGTGATGGTTCCCGCCCAGCAGATCCTCGACAAGGCGAAGGAGGTTGGCGCCGATTTGATCGGTGTGTCCGGCCTCATCACGCCGAGTCTCGACGAGATGGTCAACGTTGCCACCGAACTTGATCGTCAGGGCTTCGACATTCCGCTGCTCATCGGCGGAGCGACCACGAGCCGGGTTCATACGGCAGTGAAGATCGACCAGGCATACCGAAACCCGGTGATCCATGTGACCGACGCATCGCGTGCGGTTGGTGTGGTGTCACGTCTGTTGGGCGAGAACCGTGAGGCAGCGATTGATGAAGTTGCCGAGGAGTACCGGGAGGTGCGTCGTGCTCGTGAGGCTGGCACTCCCCGACCGCTTCGTTCGATCGAAGAGGCTCGAGCCAACCGAGCGCCCATCGATTGGAAGAAGGGTGTGGCGAGTGAGCCAACCCAGCTCGGTGTGCAGACCTTCGACGAGATCGATCTCGCTGTCTTGCGCGACTACATCGACTGGACGCCGTTCTTCCGCACGTGGGATCTCGCCGGCGCCTACCCCCGAATCCTCGATGACGAGGTGGTTGGTGAAACCGCTCGTTCGGTGATGGACGATGGCCTTGCAATGCTCGATCAGATCATCGCCGAGCGCTGGATCACACCTCGAGCTGTGATCGGTTTGTGGCCAGCCGCCTCAGCGGGCGACGACATTCACGTCTTCGCCGATGCCAGCCGAGCAGAGCAGATCGCAACACTGCACACGCTTCGTTCGCAGGTGGCCCACACCGACGATCGACCCAACTTCGCTCTGGCAGATTTCGTGGCACCGACCGATGCGGGCGTGAAGGATCACATCGGCGCCTTCGCCGTCACCGCTGGGCATGGGCCCGAACTGAATGTCGACGAACGAGCTGCGCAGTTCGAAGCTGAGGGCGACGACTACTCGTCGATCATGCTGAAGGCGCTCGCCGATCGTCTCGCCGAGGCGTGTGCTGAGTACATGCACGACCAGGTGCGCAACGATCATTGGGGCCATCAGCTGCACAGCTTCTCGAACGAGGAGATGATTCGGGAGCGCTACGAAGGCGTGCGCCCCGCTCCCGGTTATCCCGCATGTCCGGATCACACAGAGAAGGCAACGATTTTCCGTCTGCTCGATGCAAGCGAGAACATCGGCATCGAGCTCACCGAGAGCTACGCCATGTCCCCCGGCGCCGCAGTGAGCGGCCTCTACTTCGCTCATCCGGAGAGCCGCTACTTCGCAGTCCGCAAAGTCGGCCAAGACCAGCTCGCCGACTACGCCGACCGCAAAGGCATGTCACTCGAAGAAGCCCAACGCTGGCTCGCCCCCGTCCTTTGACCCACTGTCACCTCTGAGACGACAGCCACCTCAGAACCCACTGTCACCTCTGAGACGAAATTTGGTGTGGTGTTGGGCCTTCGCTACTTGAGGCGGCTCGGCACTGATAGTCGGTGGCCGGGAAACCCACGCCGTTGCTGAGAATGCTGGTGCGAGGGGCCCTCGCGACAAGCGCGGCGTCGGGCGCGGTTTGCGAAGCCGCCTACCCCGAACCGGCTGTATCGAAGCGACTGCGGTCTCAGAGGTCACAGTGGGTTCGCGACTCGCTGCGGTCTCAGAGACCACAGTGGGTTCGCGACTCGCTGCGGTCTCAGAGATCACAGTGGGTTCGCGACTCGCTGCGGTCTCAGAGGTCACAGTTGAGGTCACAGTTGGTTAGCTGGGTTCGAGTTCTTCGTCTTTGGCGGGCATGGCTCGGAGGGCACGGAGCATGAGGCCGAGGCCGGCGGCGAAGCTGATCAACATGATCATGAAGTGCGAGAGCTTGAGATCGAGGAAGAACCGGAGTCGGCTCAGGATCTCGATGACGATGACGGCGAGGCCGACACCCATCAAGCCCCACGCCCATTGTTTGCGTGCGTCGTAGAACAGGGCGACGACACCGATGAAGAACGGCAGGAACAACACACCCATCGAGCCGGTCCCGCCGATGCCGCCGAGCCCGCGAGAAACCCAGCCGTTGCCATAGGTGGTCACCCGGACAGAGTCGACGAAGAACCACGCCGAAACGGCCGACAGCGCAGCGCCCCCGACGAAGAGGTTCAGTCCTCCTGGTGTCCCACCGGCATTCTCGATCTGCATGATCGGAGGCTAGACGGTCGCGAACGACCGAGGCTTCACCCTCAAAGCTCCTCGCCGGTCACGGCAACGTGCACAAGTGAGATGAGCTCTTCGCTGATCCCGGCGGTCGTCGAGTTCTCGTCTTCGATCACCCAGTAGGCGCCGTACCCATCCTCGAGGTTGAGCCACGGCAGCGTGCCCCACGCCCCACCATCAGAAATGATCCCGGTCTCCCGGTCGACCCACCAACCCATGCCGTAGCCCGTGCCAGGACCGGCATCGAGGCCAAGCGACGCCATTCGGTCGGCGTGCATCGTGTCGAGCGATTCCTGGGACAAGACCTGACCGCCCTCACACTGACCACCTCGGAGGTGCATGAGCAGAAGCGTTCCGTAGTCCGCCGGTGTGATGTGGGCACCGCCCTCGATCGTTGGGTTTTCCGAAGCGTCGTGCAACGACGGATCACCACCAAACACCGTCGGATACCCAGCGACGCTCACGACCTGACCAAGGTTGAGGTAGCCGAGGCTGTCGACACCGCACGGCTCGACATAGGTCTCATCGATCAACTCAGCCCACGTCCTGCCAGACACCGCCTCCGCGACTCCACCGGCAACCTGCCACTGCGCACCGCCGTAGCGGAACTCGCTCTCGGGTGCGACGACATCGGCATCATCGGCTTCGGTCTCCAGCACAGCGGTCGAACAGTCATCCAGCGATGAGGTTGGCGTCCACTGACAGAAATACGGCGTGTAGAGAAGGTCAGGACCAAGCCCGACCAGACCCGAGCTGTTCGAAACGAGTTGAGCTGGCGTGATGTCAGCACCCGGCGACCAGTCCGTCTGTCCGGAGACCGGAGCCTCAATGTCCAGCAGTCCCTGCTCTTGCAGCGACAGCAGCACGCCGGCGCTGATCATCTTTGATGACGACGCAATCAACGAGATGCGTCCCTCTTCGAACGCCCCGTATTGCGTCTGGTGGATCACACCGTCGTCGCGATGGACGACGATCAAGCTGGCACCCTCGAGCCCCGCATCTGCAACGAACTGCTCGGCGAAGGCATCGACCGCATCGAACCCCTCCAACCCTTCGAGTGGGTCGCTGTCTTCGACTTCGGTGGTCGTCGCGGCTTCTTCAGCCTCTTCCTCGACCTCTTCGTCTGGTTCCTCGGCCTCATCGGCTTCATCAGACTCGTCCGACTCAACCGCCGTCGTCGTCGCTTCAGCGGCTGTGTCGTCGTCGGCCGCTCCGACGTCTGGCTCGTCCGATGCGCAGGCGGCGGCGAACAAGACGAAGCATGCGAGCAGGGAAAGGAGGCGGGAACGTGAACTGGAGGGCGAGACCATGCCGAACGGTAACGCCTCAACCCCGACCGGTCGAGGCGCTCCGCACCTGGCGTCCCAACCACCAACGGCGTTTACGATTCGAGCAACATCCGTACGTTGTCATCGATCCCGTCGAGGGCATCGAGCAGTCGAGTGAGATCTCCTTCATCAATTCCAGCAAACACCCGACGTCGTTCGTCCTGGGCGGCAACCAAGAGGCGGGCGGCGAGCGTCTCACCGTCCGGCGTCACCTCGAGCAGCGTGACTCGCCGGTCACTCGGATCGGACGTTCGAGCGACTAGGCCTTGTTTGACCAACGCATCGACGAGGCGACTCACGTTTGGGGCGTCTACAAGCGCTCGCTCGCCGAGGGCTGACTGCGGCACCGCCTCCTCCCCCTCCTCTTTCGCCTCGTGTAACCGAGTCAGCACGAACCACTGCTCGGGACTCACCTCAGCACCCGCTGCCCTCAAGAAGCGAGCCAGATGAGTGAGCAGCAACCGGTTCGTCCGGTGAATCCGGAACGCAACGGCATCATCGATCGATGCCGCATCATGAAGCGAGGACATCGTCGATCGCCTCGCCATCAGGGGCCGACCAACTCCGCCTCGTAGTAGGCCGAGTTCGGTGGAGCTGCCAACAATGGTCCAACCGCTGCCATGACCGAAGCGAAGGCTGCCGACCCCGTGTATTGCTCGAAGTGAGACTTCGACGTCCACTCTTCGGCGAGGACGACTCGTTCGGCGCCGGAAGTCTCGACCGAGACGACAAACAGTTCGCAGCCCTCGAACCTGTCGGGCACTGACTTCGTTTCCTCGGTGAGCAGTTCGATGACCCGCTCCCTACTTTCGGCAGTTGGCTCGACGATGACTCGTGCTGTGAACATGGGTGGGCTCCGATTAGAAACGGTGTTGGGAGAATCGACATTACTTGCGGACGCAACCATTGTCTACGCCATTACCTGCACGCGAGCATCGGAACGGTCTTTCAGGCTCGCCGAAACCACGACAGCCAGCCAGGACACAAAGGCGCAACGCGCCCTAGGATCTCGCCATGAGCACGACCGAGCAGTCAGCCGCCGAAGCCATCCTCGCCAACTCGGATTTCAAGCCGAAGCAGGAAGACCTCGTCATCGATCTTCCCCCGACCTTCGAGTCGGTGGCTGAAGAGCGTCAGTATCGCAAAGAGCGCCTCGCCGGTGCCCTTCGAATCATCGGTGGTCTGGGATTCGCCGAGGGAGCAGCCGGCCACATCACCGCTCGTGATCCCGAACTCACCGACCATTTCTGGGTCAACCCGTTCGGCATCAGCTTCAACCAGGTGACCGTCAGCGATCTCATTCTCGTGAGCCCCGAGGGCCAGGTCGTCCACGGCAACCGCATGGTCAACGCTGCGGCGTTCGCCATCCATCACGCCATCCACGAGGCCCGGCCCGATGTCATCGCCGCGGTGCACACCCACACCGTTTACGGCAAGGCCTGGGCCTCACTCGGGCGCAACATCGACATGATCAGCCAGGACGCTTGCATGTTCCACAACGACGTGGCGCTTCACGCCGATGCCGGCGGCGCCGTCGTGACCGGAGCCGAGGATGGCGCTGGGCTGGCAGCATCCCTCGCCGACAAGAAGGCGCTGATTCACAAGAACCACGGGCTCATCACCGTCGCCGATTCCGTCGACGCGGCCGCGTGGTGGTTCGTCGCCCTCGAGCGGTGCTGCCAAGTTCAGGCCATCGCCGAGGCTGCTGGAACGGTCGAGATCATTCCTGACGAGTACGCCGCGAAGTCGATGGAACAGACCGGCCACTCACTCGGCGGCTGGTTCCAGTTCCAGACCCTCTGGCAAGACCAAATGGCCAAGGACGACAGCTTCCTCCAGTAGGACCTCAGGGTCGTGCCGACGTCAGGCGCACCGGCCAACATTCTTCGCCGACTCGATCTCGGGACGGTGTCGCTACCGGAGACACATCCCCGCGCCAGCGATGGTGAGTGTCCGATCTTCGGGTTTGCCATCATCACCGCCGACGGGGTGATCGTTGTCGACACGGGCCCACGCGCCGGGCATCCAATCATCGACGAGTTGTACGCCCCGAAAGTGACGCCGCTACTTGTCGCGCTTGGGACTGCCCGAGTCGATGAGCGCGACGTCATCGCCATCGTCAACACCCACCTGCACTTCGACCATTGCGGCCAGAACGATGCCCTGCCGACAACGCCCGTGTGGGTCACCAAGGCTGAAGTCACGGCTGCCGAAGCGCCCGGTTTCACGGTTCCCGAATGGGCCGAAATCGATCGGCCACGCCGTCGGCTCTCATCCGACGGCGAGCCCATCGCCCCCGGCGTCACGCTCATTCACACGCCGGGCCACTCGCCCGGGCATCAATCCGTCGCCGTCGAAACGCACGCTGGTATCGAGATCATCGCCGGCCAAGCGTGCCACCACTGCGACGAGTTCAACGCTGGCGAGCTCTCTGCCTCGGACATGCACGATGAGACGTGGCTCGACGAAGGCAGGCGGTCGCTCGCCAGACTCAAATCGTTGGGAGCCTCGCGGGTGCACTTCAGCCACGACCCGAGGATCGCAACAGGCGCGGACTGAACCCGCCGTGCCGTGCCGGCGCTAGGCCTCTTGACGAACGGTGAGAAGCTCTTGGCAGAGCAGCCCAGCATCACGATGGCGGTGCATTTCGCCGTAGGTCTCGTGATTGATCGTGTCGATGAAGGCCTGCCGATTCGGGAACTGCATCACCATCACGGCATCCCAGTCGCCCTCGCCAATGAAGTAGCGCTCGACCGCCCCCATCAGCAGACACGTGCCGCCCACCTCAGCAGCTGCCACACCGAAAGCATCGGCGTAACGCTTGTAGGCGTCGGCTCCGCTCTCCCCCTCAACGTGGTCGGCTGGGGCATCGGTCCCGTAGTCGGCCTTTGGCTTGAACCGGAGAATGTTGACCTGGCCGATCGGGCCGTCATAGGGATCGTCTCGAAACCCTCGGAACTGGTCGGCGGTTGGCTGAAAGGCAGGCATGCGCCTAAGCCTTCCGCAAAAGGGGTCCGTCTGGCGAGTCCTCGAGTGTCCACCCGGCGGCCGCGATCTCGTCACGGATCTCGTCGGCTCGAGCGAAGTCCTTCGCGGCACGAGCTGCGGTTCGTTCCTCGGCAAGCGCCATGAGCTCGGCGGGAGCTTCGTCGGCGGTCTCGTTCAGTTCGAGTCCGAGTGCGTCGAGCAACACCCGCACCGTCGCACCGGCAACACCCGCCGCCGCCTCGTCACCATCATCGAGTGCCGTGTTTCCGGCGCGCACCTGACGGAACACAAGATCGATGGCGGAGGACGAATCGAAGTCTTCGTTCATCGAGGATCGGAACTCGGCGAGCACCGCTTCGTCTGGGGAGTTCGCGGCCGCTGAGGCGACCGTGCGACGAGCGAATGTGTCGAGGCGTTCGAGCGCGGCCTCGGCGTCGCGCATCGACACGTCGGTCACCTCCATCGGCGATCGATAGTGCGAACGCAGAACCAAGAGCCGGTAGCCACGAGGGTCGTACTGCTCGGTGAGGTCGAGCAGGTTTTGCACATTGCCGAGCGACTTCGACATCTTCTCGCCGTCCATCTCGACGAATCCGTTGTGGACCCAATGAGTGCAGAAGTTCTTCCCATCGGCGATCGCTTGCGCTCGTTCGTTCTCGTGATGAGGGAAGGTGAGGTCGAGCCCACCGGAGTGAATGTCGAACCCTTCGCCGAGAAGGTCGAGGCTCATCACAACACACTCGGTGTGCCAACCGGGTCGCCCATCACCCCACGGCGACGGCCACGAGGGCTCGCCTTCTTTGGAGAACTTCCACAGGGCAAAGTCGGCAGGGTGGCGCTTCTCGGTTCCGACGATCTCGCGATCACCGCCGCCATCTTGCAGCTGGTCGAGTGACTGATGGGCGAGCAGGCCATACCCCTCCACGTTCTCGACGTGGAGATAGACACCGTCGTTCGTCGCATACGCCGCGTCGGTCTCGACCAGCCGGGCGATGAGATCGACCATCTGGTCGACGTATTCGGTGGCGTGTGGAACGTGGTCGGGGCGGCGCACATTGATGCGATCCATCGCCTCGAACCAGATGTTCTCGCACTTGATGGCGATCTCGGTCGAGTCCCGATCTTCGGCCTTTGCCCGATTGATGATGTTGTCGTCGATGTCGGTGATGTTCGACACGAACGTGACGTCGAGACCGGCCCACTCGAGGTAGCGACGGATGACGTCGAAGACGAGCACCATCCGGCCGTGGCCGATGTGGGGCGGCGCATACACGGTCGGTCCGCAGACGTACATCGAGACCTTGCCGGGATCGCGCAGCTCAAGAGGCACAACGGCCTGGCGCGCTGAGTCGTAAAGACGGATCGATGGGTCGGTCATGGCAAGCAAGGTACCGCTCGCCGAGCCGTGCAACTGACAATTTCGGCGGCGCCCATCAGCCCGCCACAGGTGCGCCATAGGTCGTTCTTCCCATCCGGTATCAGGTTGGGCAAAAAACCTGCCGATAGCAGCCCTGATGGCATCCGATGGACCTACGCGGGCATCGGTCGACTACGACCGGGCCTGGGCACAACGCCCTTGGCTCGGGCGCCTTCTCAGGATCTTGTCCTACCTCCTGCCGACGATCGCCTCGTTTGCAACCACCTTCTACATCAGCCGCAACCACCCACCTCACGAAGTCGGCATCGCGACCTGGCAGTGGTGGTTCGGCGTGCTCCTCATCGGCGTCGTCGTATTGCTGGCCACCGAGAAGTTGAGCCGACGCCTCCTGCCGCTCGCCGCGCTATTCAAGATCTCGCTCGTCTTCCCAGACGAGGCGCCGTCGCGCTACCGCACGGCGCTGAAGACGGGCACGACCCGTCAGATCCAACGCCGAATCGACGAACTCACCGCTCAGGGCATCGAGGACGACGAAACAAAACACGCCGAGACGATGCTTGAACTCGTCGCTGCGCTGAGCGTGCACGACCGCATGACCCGTGGCCATTGCGAGCGCGTTCGGGCCTACACCGACATGATCATCGACGAGATCGGCATGTCAGAAGAAGACGCTGGCAAGCTCCGCTGGGCCGCCCTTCTTCACGACGTCGGCAAGTTGTTCGTTCCCTACGAAGTGCTCAACAAAGAGGGACGCCCGAACGACCGCGAATGGGAGCTCCTCAAGTCCCACACCTGGCGTGGTGATGAACTGATCGAGCCTCTCAAGCCATGGCTCGGCGAGTGGGCCGCTGCGGTTGGTTCCCACCACGAACGTTGGGACGGGGCGGGTTACCCGAACGGCTTGGCCGGCAACGACATCCACCTCGGAGCGCGCATCGTCGCCGTCGCCGACACCTTCGACGTGATGACCTCAACCCGGTCATACAAGAAG
>CALEWY010000056.1 GCA_937925335.1 uncultured Acidimicrobiales bacterium | reverse complement strand
GCATAGGTCTGCAGACCAACGCGGGTCGTATGCGAACCATGTGTTCTGGCGCGAGGTCGGAAAATTCGATCTTCGTCACGACCCGTCCTCGCCACTCGACGCCGGGAAGCACCACTCGCCAGATTCAACAGCGACCGTTCCCTCCGGCCGATCGACGATGTTGTACGTGCCGACCTGTTGTTCTCGGTGCATGATGACACCGTCGCCGAGGTCGAGCCCTCTGAGCGTCGGGTGCTCCTGAATGAACTCGGCGAGGGCCTCAGCCTCGGTGCTGCTGGGAGCTGGTTCACCGTCGGCAAAATCAGCGATCGAGTCCTCGCACAACCCAGCGAGGGAGAGGCTTTCGAAGGGGAGAGTTGTTTTGCTGGTGTCCGGTCGTTGCGTGGTCGACGGCGAAGCCACGTCGCCAGAAGACGTACATCCGGAAGTCGCAAGCGCGAGTGCAGCAATGGCGATCTGAAGACGAGTCGGCACAGGGGAATGATCGCAGCAATCCGAGATCCGTGCGGTTTGAACGTTTGGCGTTTCGTCGCTCTCGTTTCGGTTCGAGCGCTGCGCCTCTCTCATTGGCGCTCGTTTAGCCGTCGCTCGCTGTGTCGTAGGTGAGGAACTCCTCCTTGGTCGGGGGCTGGAAGACCTCGATCCATTCGTCGAGTTCCTCTCGCCTGATCGACCGGGATCCCCACTTGCCTTCAAGGTCTCGTTGCTCGATTCGGCGCCACAGCTCCTCAACCGGTGCGGTGGTGTAGCGGAGTTCGACGATCGCCCCGACGGCCTTGCCTGCTTCTCGCAAGTCGTCTCGCTCCGATCGGGTCCAGACACCCCACTCGATGACCACGTTCTGGCCCTTGCGGAGGAGATCCAAGCTGAGCTCGAGCTGGAAAGCCTCGATTCTTGCTCGCGTCATGCTGTCCCAAAGGTCGATGCTGGCAACCATCATCCAGTCGTCCGGGCACATGCGAGCGGCAGCGAGATCAGAAGCAAGCTCCTTGGCGAGCGTGGTCTTGCCGCTCCCTGGTAGGCCTGTGCTCACAACGAGTCTCGGAGGATCTGACGCTGGGTTGTCGGTGTCCACCTCGTGAGTGTGTCGCATTGCATCTTGGGCAACGTCGATTTCGTCGACCGGCGCGAGTGGTCGAAGGTTCGGCCTCGAGCGCAGCGAGCTCCAGCAACCAGGAATGGAGAGCCAGATCCGTCGGACCTTCGTTGTCGTTCTGGTCAGAGATTCTGCGAAAGCTGGCCAGCCGGCAGCTCGAACTCCCACCCGAGCTTCCAATCGAAACCTGAGGTCATGAGGTCCGTGATCGAGGTCCCGTCGAGGTGGTGGACGATGGCCCAGTAGGTGGCGACATGGCCGACGAGAAGCACTCTTTGTCCGTCGAAGTATCGGGCGAGGTCATCGAGGAAGAGGCCCACTCGCTCGATCGCTCCTTGCCAACTCTCGCCGCCGGGGTAGGGACTGCGGACGTAGGAAGGCTTGTCGGCGTGCAACTCGGCAGCCGGCATTCCGTTCAGCGTTCCGTAGTTGCACTCGCGGAGACGCCAGTCGTGAAAGATCGATATCGGGTGGTCGGCGAACGCAACCTCGACCGTTTCCACAGCACGTCGAAGGTCGGAGGTGAAGACGGCATCGATCGCGTCCGCGCTGCGTCGATCTCCCAGCTCGAGAGCCAGGACTCGACCCCTCGGCGTCAGGCAGCTGTGGTTCCATCCGCTCGCAACTCCGCGCTCGTTGTCTTCGCTCCACGAGTGTGTTTCAAAAACGACGCTGACAGCCACAGCTCGAAGCGTAGTGAGATCGGCGACTGAGATTCCGGCGAGTCGATTCGCCACCCCTCAGCTCGACTCCTGGAACTCAGGACACGTTGCCGACGTTGTCTGTCAATAGATGCTCTAGCTCTCCAAGGCGGCAGTCGTGAACGAATCGAAAGGTACTGAGAAGATTGAGTTGACGGAGCAGCAGCTTCGAAGCGAAATCGTCGAGCTCGACGACCGAATTCGAGCCTTGCCGGATGATGCCTTCGCCGAGAAGTACCGGCTCCAGCGAAAGGCTGACGAACTTCGGCGCGCTTTGCCCGAAGTGTCTGAGCAGGACGAAGCGATGCTCGAGAGCTGGGCGGAGCGGGCGGGCGGCAAGAATGCTCACACGGTTGATGAGGACCTCGAGCGGTCGAGGGCTCGGATCTCTTCTCCGAACCGTATGTAGCGAATCCAGGCCAACGATTGCGCCAAGCGTCGAATGAGAATCTGCGTTTCGCCATATCGCAACGCTCTTGATCGTCAGAGAGCGCTGATCGTCTCCAGGGCCTGCGTGAATGCGTCGGGGCCAAGGTGATACCCGACGATTTGGTGGTCGCCGTCGAGCACCAGGACCATTGAGTTGCGACGGCTTGTCACACAGCTGCCAGACCTCTCGGCCAGAATGTCGAACACCGCCAAAGTTTCGAATGGGAGCCACGAATGAAATCGCTCTTGCGATCGATCGGCCTTTTCTTGCAAGACATGTTGACTCGGCGCACCCGAAAAATGGATTCGCTCAATAACCAGGCTCAAAGGGACGCAAGCGCCTATCAGCAGCGTTCCGGGCTTTGACACGAATCCGGCTGACTAGCTGGTGCTGTGGATGGCTGTGACCGGAGCTCTGCTCGACGGCCGGCTTGCCTCGTTCGTGGGGTAGGCCGGTCCAGGAGAACAATCGGTGCCGGCCGAGGTTCGTACGGGTCAAACCGGTGGCGAGTCACCCTCAGCGTCTTCGGCGTCAGTTGTGAGAGGCTCGTCAGGCAGATCTTGGATCTTGGCTCGGCGTTTGCGGCGGGCCGGGATGAGATCTCGCATCGCCTCGAGGTTGCCGAAGCAGAGCAGACGATCGCCACCCTCGAAGACTCGAGAGACCTTTGGATTCGGAATCACGGTTGCATCTCGATGCAACGAAAGCACCGTGATGTCCTTCTCGCGCAGGCCCGACTCTTCGATCGTCTGACCGACGTACTCGGAATCCTCCTTGATGAGCAGCTCGGCAACGCCGTAGCCGGTGCTCACCGTCAAACGTTGACGCACGTCGAGCTCGGGGAACGCGACCTGGTTGGAGATGTGATCGATGATGGCGCCGGCGATGTCGAGCCCGGTCGAGGTCTCGATGCCTTCGAGGCCGGGGGAGGAGTTGACTTCGAGAATGAGCGGACCGGCATCGCTTTCGAGCATGTCAACGCCGGCAACTCGAAGGCCCATGATCTGAGCGGCCTTCACCGCTACTCGTTCCTGCTCGGGTGAGATGTCGATGGCCTCAGCCACACCACCACGGTGAACGTTGCTCCGGAATTCGTCTCCCTGCGCGGTGCGGCGCATGGCGGCGATGACCCGGTCACCGACGACGAGGGCTCGAACGTCGGTGCCTCGGCTTTCGGCGATGAACTGCTGGAGCAACACGTTCGTACCGGTGCTCTGCAGCGTTTCGATGATCGCCTCGGCGATCTTGGCATCGGGGGCGAGGATCACGCCGATGCCCTGTGTTCCTTCCAGCAGTTTGATGATCACGGGCGCCCCGCCGACCCTCTTGATCGCAGCCGCTGCGTCTTGGCGGTCTCGCACGAAGGTGGAGGCCGGGATCTGCACATCGTGGCGCGACAGGATCTGGAGCGAGCGGAGTTTGTCGCGCGAGTTCGTGATGCCGTTTGACGAGTTGGGCGTGTAGACGTCCATCTGCTCGAACTGGCGCACGAGGGCTGTGCCGAAGTAGGTGATCGAGGCACCGATTCGAGGAAGGATCGCGTCATAGTCCGCAACCGGCTTGCCTCGATACTGCAGATCGGGTTCGTCTCCAGAGAGGTCGATGGCGAAACGCAACGTGTTTCGCACCCGTACGTCGTGACCACGATCGAGCGCAGCGACCTTGAGCCTTGTCGTGCTGTAGCTCTCGGGGGCACGGGACAGGATGGCGAGCCTCATCAGGCGTTTCCTTCGTCGGTGGGTTGCTGGTCGTTGGGCTGGACTTCGTCGGATTCGATGAGTGCGATGTGGACGAGTGCATCACCCTGGTTGACGATCGGGTCGAGGTTCAGCCCGATGATCACGCCTGCGTCCGAAGCGTTCACCTGGCTGAGACGGTTACCGAGCGAATCGTGCAGCCGCCCGAGAGGCTGGCCCTTGACGACGGTGTCTCCGAGTTCGACGCCGAGGGAGGTGATGCCACTGCGGCGTGCACGCACCCACTTCGACTTCCGAGACGAGACAGCGGTCGAGTCCGTCTTCGTTTCGACGGGATCGATCATGTCGAGTTCGGCCAGCACTCTGAGGACCCCTCTGACGCCGGCTCGGATCGACGGTTCGTCGAATCGCCAGGCCTCACCACCTTCGTAAAGCAGGACGGTGGCGCCCACGTCGGCTGCGGCTTGGCGGAGCGATCCGTCGCGGATTGCCGCATGCATCATCACGGGAGCGTCGAAAGCCAGGGCAAGACGCCTCGTTGTCGGGTCGTCGAGGTTCGCTCGCACCTGGGGCAGATTGGTTCGATGCATCGAACCGGTGTGCAAGTCGATGCCGACCGTGCAGCGAGAAACCACCTCGCGCATGAACACGTTGGCGATTCGGCTCGCCAGCGATCCTCGGGTATTGCCCGGGAACGATCGGTTGAGGTCACGACGATCGGGGAGATACCGGTCGCCGTTGATGAAGCCGGGTGCATTGACGACCGGGATGGCGAGCAACGTGCCACGCAGCGTTGCGGGTGAGACGCGTTCGAGAACGCGACGAACGATCTCGACGCCGTTGATCTCGTCGCCGTGGATCGCCGCGTTGATCCACACGGTGGGGCCTTCGGTGCGGCCGTGCAGCGCGATCACGGGCAGTTCCATCGGCGATCCGGTGACGAACTTGGCGATCGGGAACGAGACGCTCTTGCGTTGCCCAGGGCGCACGGATTCATCGCCGATCAAGAACGGAGCGGGCCGGGTCATGTCTCGCCCTTCGGACGCTTGCGGTTTTGGGCGATGACAGACTTCGGGGGGCGCCCGATTCGGTAGGAACGTCCAGCGTCCACGAGGTATTCGCCGCGGATCGCCTCACGGCCGACCAGCATCCGAAAGCCCATCTCGTCTCGACGAGTGAGTGTGAGGTCGGCCATGCGCGTCTGCCCGCCGAAGTCGATCTGCGTGCGGATCACGGGTCGTTCCTCTGGCTTGCCCGATGAGCTTCGGACGCTTCGTGAGTCGATCAACGGTGACTCGACGAGGATCGCGTCGGCCGCCGAACGCTGCCAGGGGTGGACTTCGAAACGGATCCAGGGTTTGCCATCACGCTCGAACGATTCCATGTCGAATGCATGAAGCGACGAAGAGCGAGCACCGGTGTCGATCTTGGCCTTGATCCACGGAACGCCGAGATCGGGCAGCGAGACCCACTCTCGCCATCCAATGGTCGCAGTCCGCTCGGTCACCTCATGGTTCTAACCCGCTTTGCCGAGGTTCGCTCATCGAGAGAGCGCCTTGACCGTGTGGAAAGACGAGTTGTGTATCACCGTTCAACTCGAACCCGCCGAGGCCGCACGCCTCGTGGGCTGGTTAGCCGCGCCGTCATCTGGGACGGCGGGCCAGTGTTCATCTTGGGCGTGATCGATCGATCTATCGGCCGGCCTGACCGTCGGTCAGCAGGGACGCCAGAGAAGTGACAGCGCCGATGATCATCAGGACGATTCCGATCCATCGCAAACCATCGACCTCCACGAGATCACTCGCCACGAACAACGCGAGGCCCAAGACGATCATTTCGACTCACGCGCGGGCTTGTTCGCGCACCGGCCTCGCTCACGCGCCATCGCCCGCGAGGCCGTCGTGTCCGGGTGTCTGTTCAGGGCCGTTAGCGACCCGAGTTGATTCGTCGGTTTCATCCGCCGACGCCGCCGCGCCTGGCGTGTCAGCGGTCGCATCGCCTTCCGACGCTCCGCCGCGCGCCAAACCCTCATGATTCGGTGTCTGCTCTGGTCCGTTCGCCAACTTGGTCGGGTCGTCGTCACGCTCGTTGTGCATGTCGCCTGCTTTCTGAGTAGGACTCGCCTATTCCCACTCCGAGCAGCTTTGAAACGTCGAAGCCGCCGACCGGACCTGCGCAGTGCTCACCCACGAAGGCTCTCGTCGAACGTCAGCCTTGGATTCGCCTCGGCGCGAGCGCGTTGCGTGCGCGATGGCCTCGATCACGAGCGGACTTGGTGCACGACGTTTCGCCGACTCTCGGACGGGGTAGTTCATCACCATGGACATTCCCCGAAGGACACCACGGCTGCAGCTCAGAAAGTCGCTCAAGGCTCTGCTGACAGACCCCGGACCATATCTCTCGCTGTTCTACGGAGTCTCGAACCATCACGAAACGATCGCGGCCAGGGCAGACCGTGATCTAGCAGACATGGATCTGACCGACGCTCAACGCTTTGCGGCACAAGAGCACGTTGCGAGTCGCTCGGAATCCGACGTCGAGATGCTTGCGGTGGTCGTTGCCTCCACCGGCCAGGCAGTTTCCTTCGAGTTTCCCGATCCGCCCGCCCACGACCATGTGAGCCTGGACTCCGTACCTCGCCTCGGACCCATCCTCGAGGCCGATCAATCGCTGGTGCACCACGTCGTGGCAGTGGTTTCTGACGACACTCTGTCGATCGTGACCGTGCCACGGCGAGGCGAGGTAACCACGCACACGCTCTCGATCGGCGAGGACGGCGACGTGCCGGCGCTGATCGCCCACATCGTCGACGAGTCCGAGACGACGCTGCTCGTCCTGGCTGGGGACGACCCGCTGAAGACGGCCGACCTTCGAGCGGCTCTCCGCACACGAATTCCTTTTGACACGTACATCGCGACGCATGAGATCGAGCCCGAAGAGCCGCATGATCTCGCTGACGGAGTGGTTCGTGCGGTCGCAGACGTCACTGCTCGTCGCACCGTCGACATGTTGCGCCTCTGGCGATTCCAGCATGCCGGCGGCGCGGCGGTCCACGGAGTCGTGCCGACCACCGAGGCGCTCGCCGAGGGCACGGCTCGGGTACTGATGCTTCATGACGATGTTGACGACAGGCGACAGGCATGGTTCGGTCGCGACTTCCAACGAGTGGCCATCGACTTGGATGCCGCATCACCGATGGGTTCGTCCGAGGAGCTCCAAGCGGGCAGGTTCCCCGACGTGTTGATTCGCGCAGCGCTTGGTCGGGAATTGCCGGTTGTGATCCTCCCGGCGCTGCCAGACGACCGCTTTGAAGATGGCGTGGGCGTGCTGCTCGATCCCGACCTCATCTCGAACGAATCCGTCGACGAGGCCGACCTGCGAGCGCTATGAGTCGTTCAGTATCTCGACCTGACCCGCGTCGTGGTGACGAAGCTCATCGAGAGAACTGCGGATGAGGCGGCTCGTTGCCTGAGCACGGCGCTACTTGAGGGCGGGCGCTTCGGGTGATGACGTTGGGGAAGTCATGGCACGTGCCGCGTGCTTCGACTCGACGCGTACGTGCGTGGATGGACGTCGAAAATGGCCGCCCGTGTGAGGTCAAACGTGGCCGACGCCAGCTCCGGAAACAAGGCTTGCCGGAGTGCCCGGCCGCTCGAGCCACCCGACCGACGCGGCGACGACAATCGCTTCAGTTCGCCCCTCGACGTTCATCTTCTCCCAGAGGTCGTTGAAACGTCGATGCATGCTCCGTTCGGAGTAGCCGTACTCGGCAGCGATATCGACGACTGACACCTCGCGAGCGAGGGACCGGATCCAGTCAACTTCTGTGCTGGTGATGCCGCCGTAACGCTGCCGCAGTGCAAAGTCGGCAACGGCCGCAGCGGCCTCGGCTTGTCGAACCAACGCACTGGGGGAGGCGAGTGGGGCGAGCTCATCAACTCGAATGATCGAGGGAGTGGTGGGACTCTCGCCTGCAACATCGCCGGGAAAGCTCCGCTTTTGGAGCTGGAGTTCGGCTTCGAGCGCCTCGGCAAGATTGAACAGATAAGAGCGGACAATCTGCCAATCGGGATCAAGCGCAGCTGGCACGTCGCGGGTCCGATCCATCTCCTGGACGCACGCCCGGAACGCTGCGGTTCGGTCCGACATGTAGCTGTGCGGAAGCCGGGTCGCGAACTCCTCGGCGGCGCGGCGTTGAAAAGCGGCTTCCCACGGGGCTTCGTCATCACCGACCTGCCCAGTCATCTTCTGGGCATCGATGAGCTGGCCGGTGAGGTAACCGAGACGCTGCGAGTAGAGGCGGATCAGACTGAAGTCGACATAACGCTCCACCATCGCACCCCGCCCCGTGGACCCATGAACTCAATCAACACCAGCGACCCTCGTCTGGCCGGTGCTAATTGTGCCACAAAGAGCAACGGGATCAGACGTGTCGATCGCGGCTTTCTGGCCTCGCCGATGGAGGAAATGGGCCGCTTGGGCAGCGCCTGAAGGCGGCTCGATCAGACGGTGCTCGCGCTGATGAGCATCGGGATGCTCCGAACGTCGGGGTGGTCCCCAGCGTGCTCCCCTCGGTGTTGCCACACGATTCTTCCATCACGTACTGCCAGAATCGTGGGGAGCGTCCACGGGTCGCCGACCTTTCGGCCGATGAAGTGGCCCTGCATCGCAGCTTGGATGCCGCGTCCCCACGCTCGCAGTCCGTACATCTCCCGTAGGCCGCCGCGCTCGATGCCGAACGAGGCAAAGAGCTCACCGGCTGGGTCAGGAATCGACCGTGTCACTTCGTCGGTGACCCGGAAGTGGTCTCGGCCTTGCTCTTCGGTGCCCTGGTGGATGAAGACAACCGCCGGATAGCTGGAGTCGGAAGTGACGGCGTCGACGAACTCGTCGACGAGTTGGCGATGAAACAGTCAACCGTGATGGCGGAGAAATACGAGGAGCGTGAGGTCGCTCCCTGCTCCAAGATCGGCAAGCAATCCGGGCTTCGCGTCGAGCGGAATCATGCAGCTACCTCGTGTCGTGCGGCGGTGTTGCTCATGAGGTGGGCTCGATCGGCAGTGCCGTTCATGCCTCGCTGAAGCCGAACGCACCGAGCCAGTTGGCAACGATCGGAACGAGCGGGGCTGGCGGTGGGTGGCGACATTGTCATTCCAGTCAACCCGAGCGCCGGCTCACCTGTCGACCCGCAGCGATTTTCGTTTCGTCTCGTGATGGGCGTCGCTCCATGGAGCAAGTAGCGACCGGCCACCCCAATGGATCAGTTGCGATTCTGCATGCTTGAGAGCTCGGCCGAGGCCTGCGCGTTGGCCCGCTGTTGCTCGGGTGAAAGCGGTGCGCCTTCGTAGCGCCGAGGTTTGTGGATCTTCTCCAGCAACGATCGCACTTTCGTCGCAACGTTCATGTCGGCAACTCCACGTCAGGAGGGGTTCTCGACGCGGTCGCAGAACACGCCGCTGGTGATCAAGAAAAATGCGACGAGAGCGAACGTGATGAGCGATACCGGCATGATCACAGCGACGGCGATGGCGCTCGCCAGACACGCGGCAGCCAGCTCGAGTGCTGACGGCGTGAAGAGCTCTCGACCTTTGACGGTTGTGGTGGTCATGCCCTCATCTCTCCAACGATGCGGTCTGCTTGGCGAACAGCGAGATCGAGTTCGTCGACCAATGCCGTTCGAATCTGCGACGGCGTGCATCCTCGTTCTGCGAGATAGCGGGCGCTTCGCCGAGCGAAACCCGCTTCAACTGGTGATTGCTTCGTGATCGTGCCCATACCTTTGCCTCCATTGCGGCGGCAATTTGCCGTCCGCCTCTGCCTGGCATCTATTCAGACAGATCGTCGTGGCAGGCGTGAGACGTTCTTTTGGCAGTCGTCTGCCAAAAGAACGCTCGTGCTGACAGCTCGACCATGTTGCGAGCCATCACGCGAAAAGGTCGGAGTAACGGAGCCGCCAAACAGGTCGACATGGCGGCCGAGTCCTCCGACCCAAATCAGCACAGCATTCGGCGCCCCCGTTTGAGGTTCTCTGGCTTACGACGGGTCGTGCCAGGTGACCGTTCCGGAGGCCAGGTCGTAGGTCGCGCCGACGATCATGAGATCGCCAGCTTCGATACGTGCGGTGAGCACGTCGCTGCGATCGCTGAACGCTGCGACCGAGTTGGTGACGTTGGTGTCAACGACCCGTTGCACGAATGCGCTGTCGCCGCTGCCGGGTGAGGCCCCACCATGTGACTCGGCCTCAACGGCAGGGGTGATCTTTGCCAACAGCTGCGTGAGGTTGCCGAGCTCGGCGCCATCACACGCACCCTTGACCGCACCGCACTCGCTATGGCCGAGCACGACGATCAGCCTTGCCCCGGCGAGTTCGGTGGCAAACTCGAAGCCGCCAATCACGTCGTCATCCACGACATTTCCTGCTGTGCGGGCAACGAAGGCTTCGCCGAGGCCGACGTCGAACAGGGCCTCCACGATGACTCGACTGTCGATGCAGCTGAGTACGGCGGTGAGCGGAGACTGGCCACCCGCTGTGGCCTGTGCCTCGGCGAGCAAATCTCGTTCGATCGTCGTGCCGGCGACGAAGCGCTCGTTTCCTGCGCGCAAGCGCTCGAGCACGTCGGACGGGGTGGCCGCTGACTGGATCTCGGTTGTTGGAATCGTCGACATCGTTGTTCGCTCCGTGGTTTCGTCGCTCGATGGCCCGCAGGCTGGGACGCCGCAACACCGGGCAACCGGTTCCAGTACCGTACCGCTCAGGGTCGGAGTAGTGAGCCGCCGAACACACCGAACGGCGGCTGCGCGGTCCGACCAGGTTGGTGCTGTCAGGCCTCGGGGCGAGGCGGGAAGACCGTCATCGATTGACTGGCGGTGGCGAGGAGCTGACCGTCTTCGCTCCACATGAGCGCCGATCCTTTGGCGAATCCTCGACCGACGAACTCGATGCGATTGTCGAGCAGCACCCAAGCGCCCGGATCTTGTTCACACGGACTGGCGAAACGAATCGTGTTGTCGAGGCTCGTGCAACTCATCTGCTCGCCGAGCGCGTTGCCGAGAGCAGAGGGCATGTAGTCGGCGAGCATGGCAAGGGCTGCACTGTCGTGCTGCACATTCCTCATGCGGGCCCAGAGGTAGCTGCGGTGATCGCCGCTCGGCTCTCCGGTTGGCTGGAAGCCGAACATGCCGCGAGCCATCCGGATGTCGATGTCTTGGTGGATGGACGGGCCCATCTCTGAGCGGTCGACGGCGATCGATTCGTGTGGGGAGATTGCGTCCGGCTGCGGTTCCCACATGCCGCTCGCAATGTCGTCTCGATCGCCACCGGCGGCGAGGACGGTGATGATCTCCTTCCCGTCGATTCGGCCGGTGACGCGGCCCTGAGTGACGGTTCGGCCGATCGCCGGGAGTTCGACGGTCAGATCGAGAACCGAGTTCACTTCGGTCCGGGCGAGGTATTGCCCCGTCGACCAGACGACCGGGTAACCGCTGGCGTGTTCGAACGCCAAGATGCCGGCCGCCAAGCCAGCACCACCAAAGAGCGAACCGCCACCGCCGGTCGTCTGTGGTGTGATCTCGAACCGCCACGTCCGTTCGCCGGTCTGCTCGAGCCCGAGAAATTCTGCGCTGGTCTGTGTGGAGGTCACGGCGCCCATGTTGCCAACCAAACAGAGTCGGTCAAACCAAGCCGTTCACTTGGTGCCGTTGAGGACGGCGTCGATCGTGTCCCGCTCCCAGTTGCCATGCATCATCTGTGGGAGATCATCTGGAAGAGCCCGCGGGGGCGGGGCCCTTTCGGTGCGTGTGGTGGCCGGGCCGCCGACGCGCACCCAGCCCGGAACCCCGTCACCGCAACGCTGACCGCCCGCGAACCGCAGCGCTGCTGGGGCTGTCATGCTGGTGGGATGCTTCGACGAGCAGCGCGATCAGCTTCGGCCGTTCCTGCAATGCTCTGCGTCATGCTCGCCGTGATGACGGTGATCGGAAGCGCCAGGCCGGCATCGGCGGGCGGAAGTTGGTTGTATCCGGTCAGCGATCGATACGAGGCCGGCGACGTTGTCACCCTCGTTGGCTACAGCGGAGGCGGCGCCTACGGCTGGGTCGACGACGCTCCATTTTTCGGAACGGTGATGGCCACCGGAGAAGACGGTTTCACGCCCGAACGAGACGGGCCCAGCTTTGAGGTTGGCGAGATGGTTGTCGCTGAGACGGGCCAACCTGGCTGGACGGTGATGCGTGCGGCCATTGAGTTCGAGTTGCCGGCGGACCTACCAGCAGGCACGTACTTCTTCGACTACTGCAACACGGATTGCAGGGAGAAGTTCGGAGACTTGATCGGCGGCTACTTCCACGTCGGGATCGACCCGCCATATCCGATCGGTCGCGAATGGCCGGCTGACGATCCGGAGTGGACGAACGTCGTTCGTGTCGATCTTGACGAAGAGGCCGGCGAAGCAGAAGAGGCCGATGAAACAGAAGAGGCCGATGAAGGTCTTGACGACGGAACCGAAGAGTCGGCCGTAGCGAGTTCCTCGACCTCCCAGACGACACCCACCTCGCCAGCTCCGTCAACATCGGCAGCGCCAACCTCGACAGCATCCCCAACCTCGGCAGCAGAGACCGAAGCCGCCACCGCAGCATCGTCGACGTCGAGTGAGTCGTTGGCAGTTCGTGCCGGTGATGGGGCGGAGGTGGAATCGGTTGCCGCCCCGCCCGAGGTTGCCACCTCTCCCTTGGTTGTTGGGCGGGACTCTGCAGGCGGAGGGATCGGCGCTGGTGCTATTGGGGCGATCGGCGTTGCCGCAGCCGGCGCATTGCTCGCAGCATTCGTGCTGGCACGACGCCGGTCGCCGCTCCTGAAGTCGGAGTAGAGGGCCGCCAATTCGCGACGAATTGGCGGCTGAGTACTCCGACTCGGGTTACTCGTTGCCTTGGGCGCG
Source organism: uncultured Acidimicrobiales bacterium (assembly GCA_937925335.1). Classification (GTDB taxonomy): domain Bacteria; phylum Actinomycetota; class Acidimicrobiia; order Acidimicrobiales; family SZUA-35; genus CALEWY01. Next base: position 68,564 of record CALEWY010000056.1, on the reverse strand, counting down.
GCTGAGCGTTTGGCTTGGGCCGTTGAGGAGGCTCATGGCCTCGGAGACGGTGAGTGCTGTGCAGAATTCGCCGTGGAGTGATGCGACGCTCAGTTGATGAACGAGCTCGGCATCGTGGTCGACACCGTCCGGGCCGACTCGGTTCGTCGTTGCACATGCCTCGGGGCAGAGGTAGGTGTCGTATGCGAGGTTGCCGGCGGTTCGCACGGTTGTCTCCACGCACATGTTGGTGAAGAAGCCAGCCACCATCAGACGGTGCGCGCCGAGCCGGCGAAGCTGCAGTTCGAGGTCGGTCCCGAAGAACGCGCCGTTGGTTGATTTGGTGATGACGATCTCGCCGTCGCTGGGCTCGAAGCCATCCTTGAATTCGCCGGTCGCCAAGCTGAGTTTGAGCGGGGAGTTGGCCTCGGCTGAGTCATGCCGGGTGAAGACCACCGGCCGGTTATGCGCTCGCCATCCAGCGAGGAGCGCGCCGAGGTTTGCCTCGGCGTCGAGGTTGTTGCGCAGGCCGGTTGGTCCGCCCCAGTGCTCGAGATTGTCGACACCCTTCTGCACATCGATCAGCAAGAGAGCCGTGTCGTCAGTGAAGGCTTCGATCATCGTGGAGAGCGTCCAATCTTGATGACTCGCCGGACGAGTTGCCCGACTTCGGTAGCGACTCGAGAAGCTCGAGATCCCTCGCCGAGATTCAGCTCGGGAACGGGAGGGAGCACGGGCGGATTGTCTGGGTAGGGCCAGCCATTCTCAACGCAGCCCTGGAGCGACTTGGTCTGCTGTTGCATCACCGGCGCACGCTGTCCGGCTCCGGGGCAACCGACGTGGCCGTAGCCGAGGAAGTGACCGAGTTCGTGGTTGATGAGGTAGGCGCGGTAAACGTCGAGGCCGGCGGTCCAGAACTCGGTTGCGCCGTTCCAGCGGTCGGCGTTGATGTTGAGTGATCGCCCGTTGCGACACGAGAGGCGGCCGCCGGTTCGGAGCGGCCGACAGCGAGCGTCGACGACGGCCGGGGGAGCGATGCGAATGCGGACGTCGGCGTCTGCGGTATCGACGATCTGGAAGCGCACGTCACCTCCGCCGATCCAGCTGCGGTAGTCGCTCAAGATGTTGAAGACCGCAACGTCGGGCGCTGGTTCGACGAGTTCGAGGCCCGGCTCGACTTCGATCGAAACCTGGATCAGTCGGCCATCGGTGCCAAGGATCTCGCCGTTGCCCTCACTCACGACGGATGCCGTAGGCACGAGCGCCATGACGAGCGCGATGACGACGAGGCGGATCACGGCGTCATTGTTCCTGGTGGAGCAGCGGTCGCGGCGGACGGTGCGTGATCTCGAGTGTGATCTCGCACCCCGACTGACTCAGCTCCCCACGCGCCCGAGAGCGTGCCTAGGGGTCGCGTCTCAATCTCAACACTCGGCAGCGAACGCGCCGTCGAGCTCGCCTGAGGGGTCGGGTCTCAATCTCAACATTTTGAGCAATGCCACGTCGAGAACTCCTGTATGAGTGGGTTCGGCGAGCTTCGTGTTGAGATTGAGACGCGACCCCAGGGCGTGTTGTCGGGCGCGTTTGGGGGGAGGTTGTTGAGATTGAGACGCGACCCCAGGGCGTGTTGTCGGGCGCGTTTGTGGTCGCCGGGCGCGTGTGGCGAACTACTCGGTGGGGAGGTCGAGGATGAACCACTCGAGGGTGTCTCGACGCTGGCCGGAGGTCGACAGCAGCTGTTCGAGGTCGATGCTGGCATCGGTGAGGCCAACGACGATCGCGGAATCGGTCACGAGCAGGTGCTCGATGAAGGCTGGGCGACCGGCGATCTCGGCGATGGCGGTGCGCACCCACGGTTGGTCGTCAACCTTTGCGTGGACGAGGCTCGGGCCGTCGGGGCCGGTCGCCAGGCCGCTGTAGGTGTTGTAGCCAGCGTTTCCAGCAGCGGCTTCCCACTGTGCATCCGTGAACGTCGCAAAGACCTGGTCCTCGATGACGACGTTCCAGTTGCCGTCACCATCGCGTTCGAGAAAGTCGACCTGGCGAGGGGTGGACGATCGCAGCACGGTTGCGTCGGACTCGAGCAACTCGAACCGATCACCCGATGGCGACGGGTCGAACACCACAACGACCAGGCCAACCTCCAACGGTAGAATGATCGGCGGTGAGGCGCCGAGTCCCGGATTGTTCGCCGCCGCGATGACGTTCGGCGCAGCCGCCAAGAAGTCCGCTCGGATCCCGGTGTCATTCCACCGACCCAAGCGCCCCGGCAGATCACTCTCTGTCGAACGAGCGATCACGGTTGGCGCGTCGCTGCTCAGGATGCCGAATTGGGTCGTTCCGGCCTGACCGATCGGGCCATCGAAACCCTGACGGGTCATCTCGAGCGAGATGATTCCGTTGGAGAGCCGATGTTCGATGCCGTCCGCCTCACGAACGTCGACCGCGCCATCGGCGGTGTTGAGCTGCACGATCGGCCGACCGGCGAGTGAATCATCCAAGGATCGCAGCGATCGAAGTTCGCCGTCTCCATCGACCTGCCAGAACGAGCTGATGGCGCTTCGTTGTGGGTCTCGCAGAATTGTGCGTTCGCGCGCCGTGAGGTTGAGCTCGTCGTAGGTGATGGTCTGCACCGGCTGCCCGCTGCAATCGGCGTTGTCGTGGATGGCGACGCCGTCTGAGGTTCGAGCGGTGCATTGGAGCGAACCCGGCGGAAGATCGGCTGCATAGGACAGGAGGTTCAGGAACCAGCTCGCCGAGGTGCGGAACGTGACCACACCCGTCGTCTCGTCCATCGACGCGATCGCGATCGATCGATCTCGGGCGAGGAGTTCGCTCGTCTCGACCTGGCCATCGTCGGGCACCGAGACCCAGGACAAGCCGGCATCGATCGACACGAGCAAGCCGCCAGCACCGTCGTTGCCCCACAACATCGGACCAGTCGCAAAAGCCTCGCCGACGCCCTCGGGCGTTTGGCCAACGTTCGTCCACGCGCTGCCGTTCGTCGAGGTCCAAAGCTGGCGGCGGGTGGCTCCGCGCTCGGGATCGACGCGGTTCTGGGCGACGAGCACGTTGGTGTCGACCAAAACGAGTTCGGTGTTTGGCGGGAGAGCGAAGGGGCGCCACTCGCCGACGGCGTCGACGATTTCGAGCGACAGGACACCAGCGGATGGCTGGTCCGCTGCAGTGCCAGACCCGATCGAGCCAGCGTCAACTTCGTCGTCGGTCAGCACTCCATCAACCGCGTCGGCGCCCTCGTCCGCCTCGCCGGCGCGGTCATCAGCGCCATCGGAGCTGTCGTCTTCACCGTCATCGTTGCTCGCGTCCGCCGACTCGCCGTCGACCTCTGACGCGGCTTGATCCGCTTCGTTTGTCGAGCCGCCTCGTGTGATGGCGAACGCAATTCCGGCCACCGCCAACAAAGCAACGAGCGGTCCGAGCCAGCGTTTCGGGTCGCCACCGGCGGCAACGGTCGTGCCTCGTCCGGCCCGCACCGTGCTGACCTGTTCGGCGGTCGACGAGCGTTGGCCAGGCGCGATGAGGCCTCCAGGCCGAGCAACACCGAGCAGCTCGACATCTTCAACCGGGCGCTCGCCATTTGGCCCAACGCCAGACTCCATCCACGAGCCACGACCAGATTCTGGTTCGGGTGACTCAGACGATTCCACGGCGACACGATAGAAGAGGCGCGCCGAAATCGGGGAGCCGAACGATCACGACTCCGTCGACAACGCTCAGATTCGGTTGGGGTGCGTCAGGGGCGAGCAGGCGGCGAAGAAGAAGGGCTTACGGCCGCCAAGCGGCGATTGTCGTCCGGTGCAACAGACGATCGTGGCCGTCATACCCGCCGGTCGCGCGGTGAAGCACCGAGCGGTTGTCCCACATCACCAGCATGTCCGGCTCCCACACATGGCGATACTGGAACGGCTCGCTCGATTGGTAGTGATAGAGCTCGCCCAAAAGCGGGGCAGCCTCCTCATCACTCATTCCCTCGATCCCGATGATGTAGCCAAACGTGCTGAAGAGCCCGAGCCGGCCGGTCTCGGGGTGAGCTCGAATGATCGGATGGATGTGGGTGTCGTTGGCCTCGGCGGACGGGCGAATGTCCATCGAGCGATCACCGGCGGCATCGTCGTCTCCATAGAAACCGTCTGGTGCATAACCGCCACGAGCCGAGTGGATGGCGTTCTTCCCCTCGATCCGAGCTCGCAACTCATCGGGCATCGCATCGAGCGCTGCGTGCTGGTTGGCATAGAGCGTGTCGCCACCCCGCGGCGGAACGGTGACCGACCGAAGACACGTGCCAGCGGGCGGGTGCTCTTGAAAGCTCCAGTCGCTGTGCCAATTCTCGGCGAACAGCGGCGAGGTCTCCTCGGCCCGCCGCTCGACCGCGATCACATGATCTCGGCCGGCGATGGGAGCGATGTAGGGGTCGTTGCCGAACCCGCCAAAGGCAATCGTGAAACGTTCGAGATCGTCGTCCGACATTGGTTGATCGGGGAACGACAACACGTGGTGTTCGAGCCAGGCGGCGCGGATCGCGGCAACGGTGTCGGCGTCGAGCGGCGCTGAAAGATCGACGCCGCGCACGGAAGCGCCGCACGCTTGTCCGGAAGGAGTGACCTCGATCGCAGCACCCATGAGACTTAGACCCGCTCGATGATGATGGCCGGAGCCATGCCGCCAGCAGCACACATCGTGATGAGTCCACGCTGAAGATCGCGTCGTTCGAGCTCGTCGAGCACGGTGCCGATGAGCACCGAACCGGTTGCCCCGATCGGGTGGCCAAGCGCCATTGCGCCGCCGTTGACGTTGACCTTGTCGCGATCGAGTTCGAGATCACGCATGAACTTCTCGGACACGACGGCGAACGCTTCGTTGATCTCGAAGAGGTCGATGTCGTCGACCGTGAGACCGGCCTTGTCGAGCACCTTGCGAGCCGCAGGAACGGGAGCGTTCAGCATGAGGGTCGGGTCGTCGCCCATGTTGGCGACCGCAACGACTCGGGCTCGAGCCTTGAGGCCGTTCTTCTTGGCGTAGTCCTCACTCGCCATCAAGATGGCGGCGGCTCCGTCGACCACGCCGGATGAGTTGCCGGCGTGGTGCACGTGCTCGATATCGAGGTCGGGATACTTGCGCTTGATGAGATCTCGGAAGGTGAGGCCATCGCTGAGTGGCTGGTCGGCGACCGCACCGAACACGGCGGGAAGCTTTGCGAGCTTCTCGACCGTGGTCCCCGGACGAGGGAACTCCTCGTGATCGAGAGCGAGCGATCCATCGCGGTTGTAAACGGGGATGAGGCTCTTATCGAAGCGACCCTCTTTGATGGCGACTTCGGCTCGGGCCTGCGACTCGGCGGCGTGCTCATCGAGTGCGGTTCGAGTGATGCCTTCGAGTGTTGCGATGGCGTCGGCGGCCACACCCTGGTGAGGTTGTGGATGGATCGCGTCGAGGTGTTCGTTCATGGCGCCGATGCGCAGCGCACCCTTCTTCGGCAACGACATCATCTCGGTGCCACCGGCGATCACAAGATCCTCCATGCCGCTCGCCACCATCGCCGCCGCGAAGTTGGCGCTGGTGATTCCTGAACCACAGAAGCGGTCGAGGGTGACACCGCTGGCTCGCACGTCGTAGCCAGCATCGAGCGCGGCCATGCGGCCAAGATCGCCCGACTGGGTCTGCACCTGCGAGCTGGTGCCCCACACGATGTCGTCAACATCGGCGGTGTTGAGGTTGTTGCGCTCGGCGAGTGCTTTCAGCACGGTCGAGGCAACGTGCTGGGGGTGCAGATCAGCGAGTGCACCCTTTCCGATCTTGCCAACCCCTCGTGGCGTGCGGCAGGCGTCGATGATGAGTGCGTCGGTCATGGGCCGACATTAGAAGCTCAACCAGGAAGGGACAGAATTTCGACCGTGCCCGCTTGGCCGTCGACCGCCACTTCGGCACCGTCCGGGATCATGATCGTCGCTCCAGCAACTCCGACGACACAGGGGATGCCGAGCTCGCGAGACACGATCATCGAGTGGCTCATCGCCGCTCCGATTTCGACCACGACGGCTGCCGCCGGAACGAACAAGGGGGTCCACGCGGGGTCGGTCACCGGTGCGATCAAAACATCACCCGGGCCGAGTGCGGTTGGGTCGCTCGGGTCGGTGACGATGCGTGCGATGCCGGTTGCTTTGCCTGGAGCACCAGCCGCTCCGATGAGGGTTTCGCCGACCGAAGCCGCCGTGGCAGCCGATGCAGATTGACGCGGCTTCCACGTCGACACGGGCGGAAAACCTCCGCCCGTTGGCGTCCGTGGGTACGCAGATGAGTCGAACGCAAACGGCGGTTCCAACGAACGGAGCTCGTGGAGGTGAACGCGGCGCTCCTCGATGAGTGGAACGAGGGATGGTGGGTCGTCGAGGTATTGCTTGAACTCTGCAGCGGTGAGCAGCAGCGGTCCTTCTGGGTCGCCGACACCGCCGGCCTGGGCGGTTCGTCGGACCAGCTCGAGGAAGCGGTGGCGAACGGGCTGATTCGAGCGAATGACTTGGTTCTTCGACTCCTCGCGAGCCTGCGACCACAGCGCAGTGTTGGCGATCGCTTTGTCGAGGCGGCCGGCGGAGCGGCCGAGTTTCGTTCTGACAGCCTTCGTCGCCACAGCGCGTGCAGCGACCATTCGTTCGGCTTGAGCCACGGGTGATCGAGTGGGGTCGACGCCGCGCATCGCGTCGATCGCCACCGTCGCAAGATCGGGGAAGGCAGCCCAGTCTCTGCCGGCGATCGAGAACTCGTTCGGGCCGCGATGACCATGACGTTCCAGGAACGATGCGAACGCTTCGTCGTAGTCAGCATCCGCTGTTTCGTTGGCAAGCACCCACATCTCGCGAGCGGGTTCGGCTGACACGACATCACCGATGCCGGTGGTGAGGGCGACGGCAAGGTTCGGATCACCGAGCTTCTTCTCGCACAGATCGGTGAGTGCTCCCGCGGCGATGGTCGCCTGCATTGTGGTGATCACGTGGCTCTCGATGAACCACCCCCATGAATCGGCGAATCCATCGCTCATGAACCGCCACAACTCGTCGGTAGGAGCATCGATCGCAGGCGCCGTCGCTCGAACAGCGTTGGCTCGGCGGCGCATCTCGTGCACGAGCGGAACACGTTTTGCCGTGAGCGTCTGGAGTGCGGTCTTCACCATCGTCGCGCTGGCTCGAAGATTGCGATCGCCGGGCCGCCGTTCGTAGTCGGGCACGTCTGAGTCGCCAAGGAACTGAGTGTCGATCACATCGACGGCCAAGCCGGGTGTGCGAACGCCGAGCAGGCGCATCACGCTGGCGTTGAAGTAGGCGTACCCGCCAAAGACGCCGACGAGCGGATCGTCCGATCCGAGATCGTTGGGGGAGAGGAACCCAATCGTTTGCGCTCCGGTGCGCCAACCCTGCTCACTCGCTGGTCCGCCGATCTCCCATTCGAGAGGCAGAACCACATCGGGATACACCTCGCCGACGTTGCCCCGGGTGTAGATCGGCCAGGCCGAGCTGGGTTGGTTGTCGGCTGGCCACAGCCGTTCGCTCCGCTCACTACTCGAGTTGCTCGCTGGCGCTCTCAACTCCGCACCTCTGGATTGGTTTGGTATGACGGCGGCCGTTCGCTCCGCTCACTACTCGAGTTGCTCGCTGGCTCGTTCAACGCAACACCTCTTGTTGGATTTCGTCAGCGTCAGCCAGCATGCACCCGGAGGTTAGTCGGGGCTCGGAATGTGCCCGAATGCTTCCAAGCCAGCGAGTCTCGATCGATCGTGTACTCGCCATAGACGTTGAGGAATGCTTGGAGTCCAACACGCACCTCCATGCGGGCCAACGCTGCGCCCAAGCAGTGATGGATGCCGTGGCTGAACGACAGCGGACGTGGATCGTCTCGATCCACGATGAGCTCGTTTGGCCGATCGAATCGGCGCGGGTCTCGGTTCGCGCCGAGCAGCGAGATCAACATGTTGGACCCGGCCTTGATCTCGGTGTCGCCAACCATCATGTCGACCGCCGCTTGGCGGGGACTGATCTTCACCGACGTGTCGAATCGGATGAGTTCCTCCACAGCGTTCGGCCACAGCTCGGGATTGGCGAGCAACTTCGCTCGCTCCTCGGGATGATCAGCGAGCGCAACGATCGAGTTGCCGAGGATCCCAGCGGTCGTTTCGTGGCCGGCACCCATCAGGAGAATGACCATCGTGATCAGCTCGTCGTTCGTGAGCTGATCGCCGTCGTCCTCGGCCTGCACCAACGCGGTGATCAAGTCGTCCTTCGGATGTTGACGGCGCTCCTCGGCCAACTCGCCGTAGTACTCGAACATGTCCACGAACTGCGCGTTGACGGCGTCCGCATCGAAGCCGTCGAGCGCATCGAACATCGCTGCCGCCATCTCGGTTGTCGATCGGGTCCATGCCCATCGTTCCTCGGGGATGCCCAACATGTCGGCGATCACGTTGATCGGCAGCGGCAGCGTGAGGCCGGTGACGACATCAGGGTTCGCGTCGCCCGACGCAACGAGGTCGTTGACGAGGCCATCGGCGAGTTCCTGCACGCGCGGTTCGAGCTCGGCGATTCGGCGCGGGGTGAAGGCTTTGCTCACGAGGCGGCGAAGTCGGCCGTGATCGGGAGGGTCGACAACGACGAGGAAGTTCCGCATGAAGAACTCAGCCTCACGAGACAACTTGTTGTAGGGGCGAACGGTCATCAGCACATCGATCTGGCCGCTCGTCGAAACCGTGTCGGCCGACAACGCTTGTTTCGCTTCGTCGTATCCGGTGATGAAATACTGCTGATAGAGCGCGTGGTAGGCGACGGGTCCGTCGGCCCGCATCAACTCTGCCATCGGGTAGGGGTTGGCCATCACATCGTCGGCCAGCGGGTTGCCCCATCGGTCTCGGCTGAAGACGAACTCGGCAAGACGAGGTCGGTGGGCCACCGCTCGTACGAGAGGAATCAGAACCTGTTCCTTGCGCAGTGCTTTCGGCATTGCCGCGCTCCTTGTTTTGTCGACCCAGCGCATTGCTGGGCCGAGAGTTGCCGTCCCGTGGGCTTTGTGAACCGTTTCACAAACGTGAATGCTCGGTCAAGGATCAGTCAGCCGAAGCCGCCTGGCTGATGGTGAGTCGGTTGACGAGCAAGGAGCGTCGATGGTGTTCTCTACGATGAGCGCGATGGAGCTCGAGCTGGACCCCGGCGTACGTCGCGTCGAGCCGCCGGGAAGAAGCGGGTCGACCCTGCTCGGCGGTTCACCGCTGCGAGTCGTGGTGCTCACCGCTGACCAAACCGGTCAGCTTGACTCCGCTCTCGGTCGAGCGACCCTTGGAGACTCGGATGTCAGCGAAGCTGGTTCAGGCGATCCCAGCTTTCTCGCGTGGTTGCTCAATGCCGGTTTCGTGCACCCGCGACTCGGCCAGACCGCGCCGGGTGAGCGCGACCGAACCAAGAGGATCGACCGACTCGGCTCGATCGACATGGTGATTCCCATCTTCGCCTCGACTGCGGACTCGCCGGAGCGAACGTCGTTGGCGTCCACGCTTGCCGGCCTGGCGATCGAGCGGTTCGCGTCGGTCACCGTGGTCGACGATGGATCGGTGCCGGCGATCGATCTGGCGTCGTTGCCAAGTGGCGTCGACCTTGTCCGGCAACAGTCGACGAGCGGAGCAGCGACCGCTCGCAACGTTGGATGGCGTCGGGGCGCAGCGGAGCTTGTTGTGTTTCTCGACGCTGATGTCGACGTGAACGCCTCTGAGGCGAGCTCGTCGCTCGTCTTCGAACAGCTCGGTAGCTTCTTGGCCCACCATCCAACCGTTGCCGCTGTTGCTCCTCGAGTTCGGTCCTCACTGCCCGCCGCTCAAGCAACGCTCATCCAGCGGTACGAAGCCGCGCGACCGTCACTCGACCGCGGATCCGCTCGAGCTGCGGTTCGGCCGAGAAGCCGCGTGCCCTTTGTCCCGACGGCACTGCTCGGCGTTCGCCGCAAGTCGCTTGAGTCGGTCGGCGGCTTTGTCGACGGGTTGACCCGCGGCGAGGATGTTGACCTTGCCTGGCGATTGGATGCCAGCTCACAATCCGTTCGCTACGAACCGACCACGGTCGTGCATCATCCACCCCGGCCAACAATGCGCCGATGGATTGAGCAGCGGTTCAGCTACGGACGCAGCAACGCCGAGCTGGCAACGATGCACCCTGACCATGTCGTCGCGATCGAGACCAGCCCGTGGAGTATTGCGGCGTGGTTCTTGATCTGTTCGGGAGGTAGAGCTCGCCCGGCGCTTGGCGTGGCATCGGTTCTCGTTTCGGTCGGCGGCCTCGCCGCGCTGCTCTGGCCGATCGTTGCGGACCCCGCCAAAGAGTCGGCCAGGCTCGCTGGTGTTGGCACCCTTGTTGCGGGCAACGAGCTCGCAATGACAAGCCGGCGATCGTGGCTCCCGGGGGTGATCGTCGGTGCTGTCGTGTCGCAGCGGGCGCGTCGTTTCGCCGCCCTTGTCGCGGTGCTGCCGCCACTGTTGGAGTGGTTCGATGAGCGGCCTGAGATGAACCTGGTCGAATGGTTCTTCATCCGCGGCGCCGACGACGCAGCGTACGCAGCCGGTCAGTGGCGAGGCATGTTCGACACCCGCTCGCTACGAGCAGTCCTGATTCGCTTCCAACGGCTCAGCGAGCTCATCGTCTCGCCGTCGTAAGCCGGATGGCGCCATGAGCCAGCTGGTGGCAGCCGAGCACGCCGTCAAACGACGTCCGTCTGGAACGCTTGTCCCGACGAGAAACACCGACAGGATTGAGACCTGGTCTCAAAGGTATTGCCCGGTGACATTCGAGGCCGCCGGGAGGAGCGGCGGCAACACTCCCGGCGGCCACGAATGTAACGGACTGACCATACATCGTAAGTGGTCTTGATGAAATAGCTGTTCACGCAGCGTTCAGACCATGACGCGTGACGTTTGTCACTCAATCCTCTGTTGGCGCCCACCGAGTGGGATCCGGAAGGTCGAATCCGTTGGCGTCGGCGGTTGCGGAGAACCATTCGGCACTCTTTTTCGGCGTCCGTTCCTGGGTCTCAAAATCGACCTCGACGATGCCAAATCGTGGGCCATACCCCCAGGCCCATTCGAAGTTGTCGAAGAGCGACCAGACGAGGTAGCCCTCGATCGGGCACCCGGCTTCGATCGCTCCGTGGACCTGGGCCAAGTGCTGGCGGATGTAGTCGAGGCGATCGTCATCTTCGATGCGTCCGTCCTTGCGAATTCGGTCCGGCATCGGGGCGCCGTTCTCGGTGATCAGCATGCTCGGGAAGTCGTATCGCTCGTGGAGCCCGCGCAAGAGTTCGCCAAGGCTCGGCGGATGAATCTCCCAACCCATCGTGTTTTGAGGTGTGCCTTCGGGAAGTTCGTAGTCACCCTCGGCCTGCACGATGCTTCGTGTGTAGAAGTTGATGCCGAGGAGGTCGATCGGAATCGCGATGGTCTCCATGTCGCCAGGACGCACTTCGTCCTGCTCCCAGCGGTGGTAGCGAGCGGTGTCGATTGGATAGCCGAGCCCGGCGATCGGGTCGGCGTACCACCGGTTCTCCAGATTGTTCTGGTGGTAGGCAGCCACAACATCGGCGTTGCTCGTCGTGGCGGGTTCGATCGGCGTGAAGTTGATCACGATGGCCAAACGAGCATCGGGCGCGAGCTCGCGAATGCGTCGACCAGCGAGGCCGTGAGCGAGAAGCAGGTGGTGTGATGCGGCAAAGCCTTCGGCCATCGATGTGTGGCCGGGGGCGTGCTCGCCGGTGACGTAGCCATGGTTCGCTGACACGAACGGCTCGTTGAGTGTGGTCCAGGTTTGCACTCGATCACCGAGGCGTTCGACGACCACGGCTGCGTAGTCGGCAAAAGCCAGTGCGGTGTCACGGTTGACCCAGCCGCCGGCGTCTTCGAGCACCTGGGGGAGATCCCAGTGATAGAGCGTTGGAAGGGGAGTGATGTCGTTTGCAAGCAGCTCATCGACGAGCTGTTCGTAGAAATTGAGGCCCGCTTCGTTGACGGCTCCCGTGCCGGTCGGGATCACCCGTGGCCATGCGATTGAGAAGCGGTAGGCGTCAAAACCGAGCGACTTGATCAGCGCGACGTCTTCTTTGAAGCGGTTGTAATGATCACACGCCATGTCGCCGTTCGATCCGTCGAGGATTCGTCCGGGTTCGGCGCAGAACGTGTCCCAGATGCTCGGCGCTCGGCCGTCTTCTCCTGTCGCCCCTTCGATCTGGAATGAACTGGTGGCGGATCCCCAGATGAACCCGTCAGGGAAGTTCTTTCGTACTGAAGGAGCGCCTTGGGGCGCGGGGGAAGTGGCGTCGAGATCGTTCACGTCTGCAGCTTTGACTCTTCGAAGGGAAGTGACAGTCTTTCATGGAAGCGCTTCCACCACAACTCCGAGGTGCTCGTTTACCCATCGGGGCTCTGAGCGGTTCGAATGTCGTACATTCTTCGAGAGTCCTGTGAGCGGCAACGCTCACTCGTGCACTGGGAGATCGAATGGCCGACGTGGTCACGCTTGATGATGTCGCTCGCGCTGCGGGTGTTTCGAGAGCTGCCGCCTCCCGTGCTCTCAATGGCCGGCCCGGCGTTCGTGACGATGTGCGCGAACGGGTGGCCCAAGCGGCCAAGTCGCTCGACTATCGACGGAACCGCGCGGCGGCGAACCTTGCCGGTGGCAGCGCATCGGTGATCGGGTTGGTACTCGGCACCGACCGTCTGCACGACGACCCCTACGCAACCTCACTCGTCGAGTCGGTCGCCCGAGCTGCGGCCTCGCGCGATCACGGGCTGATGCTCTTGATGAAAGAGCCAAACCAAACAACGTCGACTCGCAACATGGTGCGCGACGGGCTGGTCGATGGCGTCATCATCAGTTCGGTGGTGGTCGGTGAGCCATGGATCGAGGATCTCTTGGCATCGAACGTTCCATCCGTGCTCGTTGGTGCCCATCCGGAACGACCCGAGATCTACAGCGTCGATGTCGAGAACCTCGAGTCGGCGGCGGCGCTTGTCGGCCACTTGCTCGACTCCGGATGTTCTCGCATCGCCACCATCACGGGCACGCTTGGCCGCGTCGATGCCTCGCTCCGGCTTGCGGGCTACCGGACCGCTCATGAACAACGAGGCCTCACCGTCGACGAATCGCTGGTGTTCGTCGGCAACTTCCGTCGCGGCGTTGGGTACGACATCGCTGATGACGTGCTCGGCGCAGCGCCCGACGCGGTGTTCGCGGCGAACGACGAAATGGCGATCGGATTTATCGACCGAGCCCGTGAGCGCAGCGTCGACATTCCCGGCGACATCGCCGTCGTCGGCTTCGATGGCTCGTCTATGCACCAACACCTCGGATTCACGATCACGTCGATCATTCAGCCATTCGATGTGCTGGCTGAGACGGTGGTGGACGTGTTGGTGTCGCAGTTGGCAGGCGGAGAAGCACCAACCACCACCATGGTTCCACCAACACTGTTGAAGGGTGACACCACAATCTGGGAGATCGGCTAACCCCCGAGTCGGGCAGATCCAGCGCCCAGTGCCGTGCACGGCAAGAGATGTGCGAGCTCTTGGGTTCGTTCGCCGGAGAAGTCGTGCAGATTCGCTGAAGCGGCGCGTCCCAACGCTCGAACGCGCCCAGACGTTTGGCCTATTCGCAGCATCGAATCGACGAAACAACTCAGGATTCGCCGTGAGCGTCCGATGCATCAGGGGTAGGCCGGCTTTGGATCGGCCCAATCTTCATTGCTGATAAGGACCGAATGACATGAAGAAGAAGCTCACTCGAATGGCGGCCCTTGCCGCAGCGCTCGTTGCGGTAACCGCCGCACCAGCCGCTGCACAGGGCGCAGAAACGTCAGGCAGCACGCTGGTGCTCCTCGACAACGCCTTTGTGCTGGTTTGTGGCGCCCTCGTGGTGTTCATGCAGGCTGGCTTCGCCATGGTTGAGGCCGGTTTGACCCGTGCCAAGAACGCCGCCCACATGATGTTGAAGAACCTTATGGACTTCATCGTCGGTGCAACGGGCTTCGCCCTCGTCGGCTACCACATTGCCTTCAACGGCGCTGACTACATCGGCTGGGCCTGGCAGTGGGCTTCCCCCACCACGCCGGCTCCTCTCGCCGAGAACCTGACCACGCCGGTCCACTTCTTCTACATGATGGGCTTCGCCGCTGCGGCCTCGACCATCTTGTCTGGTGCGGTGGCTGAGCGAGTGAAGTTCAGCGCTTACTTCGCCTACTCGATCGGCATCTCGGCGTTCTTGTACCCCGTGGTCGTGTCCTGGGTCTGGGGTGGCGGTTGGCTCTCCAAGCTCGATACCCCGTTCGTCGACTTCGCCGGTGGCACCGTGGTCCACACAACCGGCGGCATGGCTGCCCTCGTTGGTGCCCTCATCCTCGGCCCACGTATCGGCCGCTACGACGCCGACGGCAACTCAACCCCGATCCCGGGCCATAACCTGCCCCTCGCCATCCTCGGAGTCTTCATTCTCCTCGTCGGCTGGTTCGGCTTCAACGGCGGCTCGCTCCTCGCAGCCGACCTCCTCATCGGCCAGGTTGTGGCCGTGACCGCACTCGGTGCCGCTGCTGGCGGTATTGGCGCAACCATGGCTTCATGGCTCACCTTGAAGACTCCGGACGTCACCCTCATCGGTAACGGCGTGCTCGGCGGCCTGGTGGGTATTACCGCCGGCGCAACCACGCTCTCCATCTTTGGAGCAATGGTCGTCGGCCTCTTCGCCGGCATGATCGCCACCAACGGTGTGCTCCTCCTCGACCGTCTTCGCATCGACGATCCCGTCGGCGCGGTGCCCGTCCACCTCTTCTGCGGTGTCTTCGGCACCCTGGCCATCGGCATCCTCGCCGACCCTGACGTTCAGGCAAATGGCGACGGACCTGCTGGTCTGCTCTACGGCGGTGGCATGAGCCTCATGCTCTCCCAGATCGCTGGTGTGGTGACCGTCATGACCTTCTCGGCCATCGGTACCGGCGTGCTCTTCTCCGTCCTCAAGAGCCTCGGACAGCTCCGAGTCTCGGTCGAAGACGAGATGGCCGGCCTCGACCTTGCCGAGCACTCCACTCCTGCTTA
Organism: uncultured Acidimicrobiales bacterium; assembly: GCA_937925335.1. Classification (GTDB taxonomy): domain Bacteria; phylum Actinomycetota; class Acidimicrobiia; order Acidimicrobiales; family SZUA-35; genus CALEWY01. The sequence continues at coordinate 53,467 of CALEWY010000056.1, read as the reverse complement.
CAACGACGACTACGTCGAGTACGAGGATGCCGGCGTCGCCGACATCGCCTCGATCGACGACCTCCTCGACGATCTTTCTTGGATCGACGAGACGGTCTGATCGTCTTCCATCCACCCTGCTACTTCGCTGAAACCTTCGGACAAAGGCCACACCAATGAGCGATCGACGACAACGTGATCTCGAACTCTTGCGCCGCTCACAACAGGCGCTGCAAGATGAACAGGAACGTCGCGAGCGAGGCGAAGCACCCGCTGCGCCTCAAGAAGATCGACGAGCCAACTCAGCACCATCGAACGATGGTGGTGGTGAGGTCCGGATGTATCGAGGCAAGCCGATTCGAGGCGGCGGCTCCGGCACACCCGGCGCCGGCGGCGGTGGTGGTGGGCAAGCGGGCCAGTTCCGCGGTGCGTCGACCGAACGCAAGAAGGCAGCGCCGGATCTCAAGGCTGTGCTCGAGCGGCTGAACGAGTTGTACAAGGACGGACTCATTTCGAAGTCCGAGTACGACCGCAAGCGGCTCCAGATCCTCGATCGGATCTAGCCCGGGTCCGTCCGGTCAAACAGAACCTCGAGGCGTCAGCCTCTCGACACTCCCCGCTCTCCAAAGGAGCGGGGAGTTTCGCGTTCAGGCGTGAGGGCCTTGGTCCGAATCGCTGATCGCATCGAGGGCGAGAAGTGTCTGCCGCTTCGTTGCGGGGGACGCGAACGACGCGGCCACGGCATCGCGTTGCATCGATAGGTGGTCACCGAGGCCGACGCCCAGTCGTTCGGTCGCCACGGTGAGCTCGTTGACGAGATCGGTTGCAAACCATCCGGGGTCGTCGGTGTTGAGGCACACGCGCAGCCCGGCTTTGCGCAATCGAGGAAGCGGATGGTCGTCGATCGTGTCGATGACCTGCAGCAGATCGTTCGATGTCGGACACACCTCGAGCATGATCGCTCGATCGACCAACTCGGCGACGAGTTCAGGATCTTCGAGGCATCGAACACCGTGCCCGATCCGCTCGGCGTCGAGATCGTCGATTGCTGATCGCACACTCTCAGCTCCCTCGGTCTCCCCTGCGTGAGGAACCGAGTGGAGTCCGATCGCTCGCGCCCGTGCAAAGTGTTCGGCGTAGGGCGCTGCCGGAAAGCCGACCTCGTAGCCGCCGAGACCGATCGCAACGAGTCCGTCTGGCGTTGCGTTGCTTTCGAGGTAGTCGATCGTGACAGCGCTCTCTGGCATCTCGATGTCTCGCGGGATGTCGATCACCCAACCGATATCGACCCCGAGCTCCGCCGCTCGTCGGCGCCCCTCGTTCAGCCCGTCTCGGTACTCCTCTGCAGCCATGCCCTGCCGATCGCCCTTGGCTAAGAAGTGCGTGAACGCAGTGGTCGTGATCTCGGCGTAGCGAACATTCTGGCTGGCGAGTGTCGCCGCGAGGTCGGCCGTGATCGTGGCGAGATCGTCGCCGGTGCGCAGCAACGAAAGGCCGAAAAAGAACTGCTTGGCGAAGTCGGGAAACCCGTCGAACGAGAAGCGGTCGGGGAGGCCGTCCGGCCAGATGGACGATGAGTCGAGCTGGTGGCGATCGATCAACGAAGCCACGGTTTGGACCGACATCGATCCTTCGAGGTGAACGTGTAGCTCAACCTTGGGTAGAGCCCGGATCCACTCGATGGTCGCGGACGTTGCAGCGGTCGACATCGGCTCAGTGTTCCCGACTTCAGGCGTCACGTCTCGAACCGCCTGAACTTTCCCAGCCGCCAACGCTCGTCGATTGGGGCGCCGGCTGACGCCCGCCGAGCCGTTGAGTCCGGGTTGGTCAGCTGTTTTGCAACAGGCTGAGGCCGGAGGCCTTTTGCTCGTTGAGCAGCGCGGTCATCTCTTCGGTCATGAGCGGTCGAGCGAGCAGGTAACCCTGCGCGTTCTTGCAGCCCATGAGCGCAAGCTTGGAGATTTGATCCGGATTCTCGATGCCCTGTGCCGTGGTCTGAAGACCGAGACGGTTGGCGAGTTCGATCAGGATCTGGAGCAGGTCAGCCGCTTGGTCGCTCGACCCGATCTGGCGGGTGAGCGAACGATCGAGCGTGACCATGTCGAAGGGCAGCTGATGAAGCTGTGCCACATCGATGTAGCCGGTGCCGAAGTCGCCGATCGAAGCGCGAGCACCTCGAGAAACGAGCGCACGGATCACGTCGGGGATGTGGCGATCGTCGTTCGGCGGCATCGGCGTGAGCTCGATGCCGACTCGAACCTTCGGGTTGATCTCGATGGCGTCGCTCACCATCTTGGGGAAGTCAGGGTGTTTCACTTCGCTCGGCGACACGTTGAGCCACAGGGTGACTTCATCGAGAAGCCCAGCGTCGACCCAGTCAGACGTCGTAAACAGCGCCTTCTCGAGCACTTGGCGACCGAGCTGGTGAATGACACCGAGCTCTTCTGCGCTTCGGATGAAGTCGATGGTTGGGACTTCGCCCTTGCCATCGCGAGACCAGCGGGCGAATGCCTCGAGCGCAACGATCTTGCCTGTCTCCAGGCTGACCGAAGGCTGGAAGGCCACCGAGGTTTCAGCATTCAAGACAGCTGATCGGAGATCGTTCTCCATCTCGGCGTGACGCTGGTGGCGCACCCGCTGATACGGATGGAACATCATCCCGGGATGGGCGGAGTCGGTTTCGGCCAGCGCAAGCTCGGTTCCCTCGAGGAGCAAAGCGGTTGACGGGTTCTCGCGATCGAGCAAGGCGGCGCCGACTCGGGGAGAGAGATAGTGAGGCAGGCCATTCAACACGAGCGCCGGTCGAAGAGCATCGACGACGAGTTGCACCATCTCATCACCGTCGGAGCGGCGACGAAGTGCCGGGACGAAGGCGAGGATCTGCTCGGTGCCGGTCTGGTAGGCGACGACCGAGGTGTCGGCCTGCGTCAGACGCTGCTTGAGTTCAGGGGCCAATCCGCTGCGATCGTTGGTGCCGGAGCCGCGGGGGAGAGGTCGGATGCTGATTCGCATCACAAGCACGGTCCGCTCATCGCGCAGGCCCTCTTCGATCGCACTCGTCATCGCTGACTCGAACTGATCGAGCGTGCGCGGTGAGTTGTTGACCGACTGTTCCTTGACGGTGTCGATCGGAAGTCCGGCTCGGAGGCGGCGAAGGCCTCCGGACGGACGGATGGGATCAATGCGATGACTGTTCATCTTTGGCCAGTTTCGAGTCGAGGATTCGAGCGGTTGGTGCCGATACCTATCCATCGGCGCGTTATCCCCTCGATTGAGGCCCGTTCGCGTAAGGAATTGTTCACGGTCGGTCAAACCCCAATCGAGGTGTGAGCGGAGCGGGTCGATGCTTGTCGCTGCTAGCGGGCTATCTCGGTGACTTCTCGCCCCGTCGAGCAGTGAGCTGGTCGTTCCTCCTCTCTCGAATGAATGGCGACGCTCTCGCTCCTCAGCAGGCAGAAATCGGCTGATTTCGGCGGGCAGCCTGTCGTTCCTGGCGCAAACGACCAGCTCAGGCGCCGAAATTCTTCATGTCGAAGTTTGGGAAAGATCTCAACTCGGCGTCCGAAATGTCGATCTCCACTGTTGAAGCGAACTCCTGGAGGAGTCCCCAACGTGAGAATCAAAACGAAACTCCTGGTGTTGATCCTGGTCCCACTGCTCGCCGTCGCCGGCGTTGCTGCGGTGGGTTTCGGTCAGCAATCAGTGCGATCTGAACGAGCCGAGGACGTCGAGTCCTTTGCTTTGGAACGGAACCTGGTCGATCGGGCCGTGTTTGCAATCGAACACGAACGCATCAACCACGTGTTCAATCCGGACGCGGCCATCGATGATGAGATCCACATCGCCACCATCGAGATCCTGACCCCGGACGAGAACGCAATCGGCTCCAGCGATCTTTGGGATCAGTTCGCCGAGGCCCGCAGCCTCGTCGACACCGCCCGAACGCTTCCCGACATCCAGGGCTCGAACGTCTACCGACAGGCCATCATCGGTCTTGAAGACTTCGGCCGACGGATCGACGGTACGTTCCTCGAGCCTGAGGACACCGCACGAGCGAACGCTCTGCTCGACCTCTTCGCTTTCTTCCAGGCGCAGGACGAAGCATGGCTTGCCTACTTCGCCGCCAGCGCCGATGACCCGGCTTCGATGACTCGTGCTGCAGCAGCGTTCGGTGAGGTCCAGGCTCTCCGTGACGTGACGACAGAATCAGTCGCCAACCAGGACTTCCAGCCGCTCGACGCCACACTCAGCTCGGCGAACCAGGACCAGCTGCAGGATCTGCGAATCATCGCAGCGAACGGCCTTCTTGCGAACCGTCTCGACGTCACCCGTGAGCAGGTCACTCCTCCACTGCTCGAACTCCGCAACGAGTGGGTGCCGGTGATCGACGCAGCAGCCACCGACCTGGTCGACAACGTGAACAGCCAGGGTGAAGCAGCTGACGGCGTGCGTTCGCTGTTCGCCCTCCTCGGACTCGTCGGCCTCTTGCTCCTCGGCGGCATCGTCTTCGTGATGTACCGCTCGATTGCCAACCCGCTGAGCTCGCTCCTCGACCGAGCCGACAGCGTGGCAACGAAGGAACTGCCGGACCTCATCGAGGTGCTGCGTAACGCAGACCGAGACGACGTGCTCCCGACGGCGACGCCGATCGAAACCGACTCGTCCGACGAGATCGGCGACTTGGTGCACGCCTTCAACGAAGTGCAGCTCACCGCTTATGAACTCGCTACCGAGCAGGCTCTTGGCCGCCGCCACGTTGCCGACATGTTCGTCAACCTTGGTCGTCGTAACCAGCAGCTCTTGCAGCGAATCCTTGGTCAGCTGACCAAGCTGGAGAACGACGAAGAGGATCCGGACACGCTCCGTCAGCTCTTCGAACTCGACAACATCGTGACTCGTATGCGTCGTAACGCTGAGTCGCTCCTCGTTCTTGCTGGTGCCCAGACTCCTCGTCAGTGGACTCGTCCAGTGGCTATCGAAGACGCCGTCCGTGCGGCCTTCGGTGAGGTCGAGGGTTACGAGCGAATCGAAATCGCCGCTCTGGCTGACGCCCGAGTTCGTGGTTCGGTTGTGGCCGACCTCGCCCACCTCTTGGCCGAGCTTCTCGAGAACGCCGTGCGCTTCTCGGATCCGAGCACTCCGGTCCTCGTGAGTGGCCAGTTCGACAAGGGTCGCTACCTCATCACCGTGTTCGACCAGGGCGTGGGCATGTCGCCTGCCGACCTTGAGGAGAACAACCGTCGTATCACCGACCCGCCTTCACTCGATCAGGCTCCGACCAAGTTCCTTGGCCTGTTCGTGGTTGGTCGTTTGGCCGAGCGACATGACATCAGCGTGCGTCTCGTCGAGGCCCCCGGCCGAGGCATCATGGCCCGTGTCGAGATTCCTTCGACTCTGCTCCACGCTGACGACGAGGTTGCTCCTACCCCGGACGCCGCTCTCAGCCCGATCGCCGAACTCGAAGAGGCAACCAGCCCCCTCGAGGTCGAGCACGATCCCGATTCCGAACTCGAAGCGCTTGCGCTCGAGTCGAGCCTTGAACTGCCTGTCCGTGGCGGGTCATCTCACGACGAGGTCGCTCACGACGCAGCAGACGATGTTGACAGCAGCGAGCTCGATGAGCTTGCCGCCGACGGCAACCTCGAAAGCAGTCTCGATAGTTCGGATGTTGCCGAGATCGGCGTCGACGTTGACTCTGAGATCGCTGATCTCGACTCGACTGACGCCATCGCCGACATGGACGCTGAGCCTGAGCTCGACGTCGTCGGCGATGCCATCTCTGAAGCGTTCGAGGACGCAACACCTGAGCCCCCGGCTCCGCCGATGTCGGCACCAACACCGCCGACACCGCCGACTCCGGTCGCCGAGGAAACTACGGCTCCAGCAGCTCCGGCCGGTCTCCCCACCCGTCAGCCCAAGGTCGAAGCTCCGGCTGCCGCTGATACCGGTGGACTTCCTTCTCGCCAAAAGGGTGCGTCCCTTGGCCAGCTTCCGCCCAGCCCGGCTCGTCGCAAGGATGACACCGAATCTCAGGCGGCAGCGCAGGTGCAAGACACCAGCACCGACGAGACGAATACCGACGAGAAGTCCGGCGACGATGCTGGTCAGTTCTCTTCACTCATGTCGGCCTTCAGCAGCGGCGTCAGCCGTGGCCTGGCGGTCGCCGATACAGATACCGATGACAATGGAAAGGGCGACTCATGAGCCGCACCGATACCGAACAGTTCTCCTTCCTGCTGAGCAACTTCGTGTCGCAGACGGCAGGCGTCGACGATGCGATCGCCGTTTCGGCTGATGGCATCAAGTTGGCGGCCTCTGATGGGTTGCCGACTGCGACCGCCGATCAGTTCGGCGCAATCACCTCGGGCCTCGCAAGCTTGACCTTGGGTGCCGCTCGCTGCTTCGCCGAAGACTCGGTGCAGCGTGTCGTGATCGAAATGGATCGCAGCTATCTCCTCATCGCCAACATCGCACACGGTTCGGTGCTTGGTGTGGTCGCTCGTAAGGACTCCGATATCGGATTCGTCGCTTATGAGATGACCGTGTTCGCTGAGCGCGCTGGACGAGTTCTCTCTCCTGACCTCATCAGCGAACTCAAAAACACGCTGAGCATCTGATCCGCTGGTTTCGCCGGGCAATCCGGCGGGGCGTTCCCACAGGTATGACCTATGTCTTATGACGACGACGACATCGTGATCGAGGAGGACGACTTCATTCGTCCATTCCTCGTGACCGCAGGACGCACCACGACGTCCGTCGACGGTCTGAAACTCGAGACTCTCGTACAGTCTTCGATGACAGCCCTCGGCAAGCAGCTTCGTTTCGAGGCCGCTCGTGTACACGATCTCTGCCAGTCACCGATTTCGATCGCTGAGATCTCTGCCCACCTGTCCATCCCCTCAGGTGTCGTGAAAGTTGTTGTTGGGGACCTCATCGAAAGCGGGCACCTCCGTGCCCACCGAACGATCGAGGGTCACTCCTCGGACGACGTTCAACTTATTTCCCGGCTCATCGCCGGTGTCCGGAGGCTTTGAGCCATGTCATCTAAGAATCCCGTATCAGCCAAGTTCGTCGTCGCAGGCGGCTTCGGCGTCGGTAAGACGACGTTCGTTGGCTCGGTCTCGGAAATCGACCCACTGCGGACCGAGGCCTCGATGACGAGCGCCTCGATCGGCATCGACGACATCTCCAAGGTGTCGACCAAGACGACCACCACGGTCGCCATGGACTTCGGTCGAATCACGATCGATAACGAACTCGTTCTCTACCTGTTCGGCACACCCGGCCAGGATCGGTTCGGCTTCATGTGGGACGACCTCATCGCCGGCGCCCTCGGTGCCGTCGTGTTGGTCGACTCTCGCCGACTCGCCGACTGCTTCTACGCCGTTGACTACTTCGAGTCGAAGGGCATCCCTTTCATCGTCGCTGTCAATGAGTTCGACGGGTCGTCCTCGCACTCACTCGAAGATGTTCGATCCGCCTTGCAGGTTGGAGAAGATGTCCTCCTCGTCACGTGTGACGCTCGAGATCGGGAGTCGGTCAAGACCAGCTTGATCTCACTCTTCGAAGTGATCATGAACAAGATGCTCGCTGAGGCAGGCCAGCCCGGCTGATCGGGCACCCTCACCAAGCACAACCTCCGGGACAAAGGCCAGGGCCCCACCCGTCGACGTGACGAACGTCGATCGGTGCATGCCCTGGCCTTTGTCGCGTCTGGGGCAGCGGTTGAAGGGAGGGCGAGCAAGCGTTCGTGGACGAACCCTGCTCGTGCGGGTGAGCTACAGGACCCGGACGTGTGGTTTCGTGAGGGCGACGGATAGCTGATCGATCGTGAGCGGCTCGTTGTAGAGGAAGCCCTGCATCACGTCACAGCCGAGTTCGGCAGCGATCGTCGCTTGTTCGGTGGTCTCGATGCCTTCGACGACCACCTCGAGTTCGAGGGCTTGTGCCAGGGCGACGACGGCTGAGACCACGCTGTATGCGACGTGATCGGTCGCCATCCGGTTCACGAACGACCGGTCGATCTTCACGATGTCGATCGGTAGCTCTTGGAGATAGGAGAGGCTCGAGTAGCCGGTGCCGAAGTCGTCGATTGCGATGCGGACGCCGAGCTCACGAACCGCCTCGATCACGGGGACGGTGCTGGACATGTCGCTGAGCATGGCTGACTCGGTCAACTCGATGGTGAGGGCCTGTGGAGCGAGTCCTGATTCGGCCAGAACTCGTTCGATGGTGTGAACGAAGTTCGGCGTGGAGATCTGGCTGGCCGTGGCGTTGACGGAGATGCGGATGTTCGACCCGCCTTCGCGCAGCCGCTGTGTTGCTTCGGCAGCAACACACAAGACGTGGTCGCCAATGTCGCCGATCAGTCCGGCATCCTCGGCGATTTCGATGAAGTCGGCGGGAGGGTGCAGGTAGCCATCGTCGTCTCGCCAGCGAACGAGCGCTTCGATACCAACGACCTCTTCGTCCGGCAATGAGATCAGCGGCTGGTAATGCACCTCGAACGACTTTGATTCGAGGGCTCGGATGAGGCCGGCTTCGACGTTGAAGCGGCGATCGAGCTGACCTTGGAGGGCCTCGTCGTGCATGACGTAGCCGCCTCGACGATTGTCCTTCGCGTAGTACGCAGCCGTGTCGGCTTCGCCGAGCAAGGTCTCCGCTCCGTGCTCGAGTCCTTCGCGAGCGAAGGCGACACCAACACTCATGCCGATCCGAACGTTGCGGCCAAAGATGTTGAACGGCGTGGCGACCGCATCGATCATCTGCTCCGCGACGCGGGTTGCGTAGTCCATCGTGGCGTTGCCGAGAACGATCACGAACTCGTCGCCACCGAGGCGGCCGACGAGAAGATCATCGTTCGTGCGAGAGGCGGCTTCGCCAATTTCCATAAAGCGGTTACCGAGAAGTTCGAGCACCCGGTCACCCGCTCGGTGGCCGAGTGAATCGTTCACGATCTTGAATCGGTCGAGGTCACAGAACAACACGGCTGGACGCTCGCCTTCCTCGATGTGCCGGTCGATCACGGAGATCAGCTGCGCCCGGTTGGCGAGTCCGGTGAGGCCGTCGGTGTAGGCCATGACCTCGAGTTCGTTGGTGAGCCGGCGCTCCGCCGTGATATCACGCCCGACGCCGAACAGCAGGCCGTTGGCCGTGTCTCGCGAGAGCGACCATTCGGTGTCGTGAGCGTCGTTCGTTGCGCTGACCATTCGCAGCGTTGGCCGACATCGATTGCGGGTGGCCAGTTCCTTGCCGATCTCGACCGCTGAATCCGATCCCTCAACCTGGATGAGATCCCAGAAGTTGAGGCCCTCGGCTCGTGTGTGGCCGAGGATGGCGACCCATTCTTCGTTGGTCTCGATGATCGTGCCATCGGCCTGGCACACGACGAACATGATTCCGTCGGTGCCGAAGAACTGGCGAAGCAGATGATCGCGAATGTCGCCGTGGTCGCTCGCGCTTCGTAGCAAGGAGCAGACTGCAAGCGTGAACTCGCCGTCGTGACCGAGAGGGCTGACTCGCCATCCGGTCGTCTCATCGAGCGTGACGAACGGATGCTTCTGAAGATCGGCGAGAGCGGGAAGCTCGTGGATGGCCGCATCGTTTGCTTCGATGACCGAACCGTCGGATGCGCGCAGAACCGCCGGTGCGTCAATGGAGTGGACCGCGATGGCCCACATTTCCGCAGCAAACGTCCGATTCCTATCCACAGCACTAAAACGGCCGAAAAAGCGGTCGCCTTGAGCGACGCGACTGGGATAGTTCAGCTGGACTGGTCAGCAGCGAGCGCCGCCGTGCGCAACTTCCAGCTGCGAGCGACCTCTTTGGCCAGCGAATCCAGGCGTTCCCGGTCAGGAACGCGGACTTTGACCACGGAACCTTCAGCGGTGTGGAAGTCGAGGTTGCCTTTGCCGGCGTCTCGTCGGAGATCGGTGAGTTCGTCGACCTTGATGATGGTTGGCCGCTTGAATCGGCCGTGCTGCATCATCATCTCCATCACGGCTCGCGAACCGCCTGGGACAACACCCTTGATCGATTTGATCGTCGTCACGTCGACTTCAGCGGTCACGAAAATGGCCCGTTCCACGAAAACGACGGCCTGGTACCAAAGTCCACGCTGTGTGGGGATGGTCCAGTCGAAGATCTCAATGCTCGGGCTTGGGCTCACCTTTCCAGAATCGGCACGATTCCTAGGAAGTGGAGGGGTTTCTTCAAATTTTCCGACCGTTTCTGACACATCTCTGACCGAAGGTTCGAAAGGTTGTCGCATTGATGGTCTGAGCAAGCCATGATTCGTCCATGTTGATCGACACCATTCGAGCGGATCTGACCACGGCGATGAAGGCGCGTGATGCCGTGTCGATGCGGACACTTCGAGCGATCATCGCCGCCGTGCAAGAGGCCGAAGTGTCCGGCAAAGCGTCCGAGGTACTCGATGACGCCGGTGTTGAGAAGGTCATCGCGGCGCAGGCAAAGCGGCGGATCGAAGCCGCCGAGGCGTTCGATGCGGGCGACCGGCCGGAGAAGGCGGCCGATGAACGGGCCGAGTTGGCCGTGCTCGAGTCCTATCTTCCTGAGGGTTTGAGCGACGACGAGTTGGCCGCGTTGGTCGACTCGGTGTTGAGCGACAACGGCTTCGAGAGCAAGGCCGACATGGGCAAGGCGATGAAGGCCGTCAACGCCGAAGTCGCAGGCCGAGCCGACGGCCGAATGGTTGCCGACATGGTGAAGTCCCGACTGCAGGACTGATGCCTGTTGTTCGGGGAGCGCTCGCTGCGTCCCTCGCGTTTCTCGTGATTGCGGTGGTGCTGTTCTCTGCGGCGTGCTCCGAGGTCGATCGAACGCTCGACGTCTCCGAGGTTTCATCGGATCCATGGGAGGCCAACGCCGCGCTGGCGCGGACGATCAATCTCGGCGGTGTGTTCGAAGTTGGCCGGGGCGAGCAGTGGGGACCGGACTTCCAGCTTGACGACGTGGATTCGATCGCCGCGGCGGGTTTCACCGCGATTCGAATCCCTGCTCGGTGGTCGGATTGGTCAGGGGCTACTGCTCCCTATGCGATCGAGGATGAGTTCTTCGATCGGCTCGACCCAGTGATCGATCGTGCTGTGGAGCTCGATCTTGCCGTCGTGGTCGACGTGCATCACTTCGATGCGTTGAACGATGATCCGGCGGCGAACCGCCTTCGGTTCCTGGCGATCTGGCGGCAGATCTCGGCGCACTATGTCGATCAGCCAGCGTCGGTGATCTTCGAGATCTTGAACGAGCCGAACGGTGAGCTTGTTGGCGACGATTGGACCCGGCTGGTAGCCGATGCTGTTCGGGTGATCCGAGTGGCGAACCCTGGTCGAACGATCATCGTCGGCCCGGCGCTCTGGTATCGAGTGCTCGATCTTCCAGAACTCACCCTCCCTGATGACGACAATCTCATCGCGTCGTTTCACTACTACGAGCCGTTTGTGTTCACCCATCAGGGAGCCGGCTTCATCGAGGGCGCCGAGGCCTGGCTTGGCACACCGTGGGGGACCGATGAGGACCGTGCCGTGATCGCCGATCAGTTCGCCGGAGCCGCAGCGTGGGCGAACGAGCAGGATCGGCCGATGTTCCTCGGTGAGTTCGGCGTGTTGTCCGAAGCGAGCCGGGAAGACCGCCTCGAGTGGCTTCGATTCGTTCGAACGGTGGCCGAATCGAACGACTTCTCGTGGGGATACTGGGATTGGGCGACGGTCGACTTTGGTGCGTTCGACGATGGCGCCGAAGCGTGGGATGACGAGTTGATCGGAGCGCTGATCTCGAGCTGACGCCGTGGCTGCTATTTGACGCGGTGGCCGTGCGCTGACGCAGCGATCGTGCGCCTCGGAGGGTGCGTCGCTACCAGCTGAAGTCGCCGGAACGAACCATCGATTCTGCGAAGGCTTGGTGGCGTTCCTTGTTCTGGCGGTGCTCGTACTCAGAACCGGGAGGTGCCAGCACGATCGTCGGAACACCGTGCTTGGCGGCGCCGGCGAGTTCGCAATGGAGCTGTCGGCGACCAGCTCGGCTGAGCAGGCTGCCGCCATCGCCCGTTGAGACGAGTGGCGCGATCACGATCAACAGGTCGATCGAATCGAGGTCGATCAGGTCGGCGTTGGTGACGGACAAGACGGCGCCGTCGATGTGACCAGCGCCGTCGAGAATCACGGGCTTGGCTCCGATTGGCACGGCTCCGGACGCAGCGATGTCCAGCTCTGCGGTCGGCGAATCTTTGATCGGCACGACTCGACGAGTGCCGGCTCGGCAGCGAGCGGAGACAACTCGGGTCATCGACGTTGGGTCGACCGCTTCTACCCATTGGCGTGGATCCTCCCGGCCGGGAGGTTTCGCAAAGCAGATGGAGCGGCCGATGAGCGAGCGGATGGTCGTGAGCACTCGGTCCCGACTGGATGGGGGAGCGGGGATCGCCGCCCTATCGAGCAGCGCTGCCAGAACGGTCGGTGTGGCTGGTGCTCCGTCGGGGATCCGGGCGGAGATGTAAGCACCGATCGACGTTCCGAGAAGTTGGGTCGCCATCGATGGCTGGAAACCGGTCGTGTCTTCCAGAGCGGTGAAACATCCTCTGGTGAATGCGCCACCTGCGGACCCTCCAGCGCCGAGCACGAGGCCGATCCGGGCGCCACCGGGGTCAGTGGGGTTGGAGTCGTGACTCTCGGGGTGGCTGGTTGCATCGCCGCTCACTACGTAAACCGTAGACCGATCGACGCCCGATCCCTGACGGGCGATCGCGCAGATTTCTCTCCCTCGCGATGCCGAGCGCCCGACGTGAAGGTGGTGCGGCCAACCTCTACTCTCGACGTTGATGACCAAGCAGAACCAGTGCATCAACTGCGATGCCGCCCTGAGTGATGGGCAGCGGTTCTGTTCGAGCTGTGGAGATGCGGCCGACGGCCCTGTTCTTCTGAACGTTGGCGGCCCAACGACGACCACGACGTCGGTGTCGACGAGCAACGGTTCATCTGGCCGCTGGCTCGCCGGGCTCGGACTGCTTCTCGCCGCTGTTGTTGGTTGGTCGCTCATCACGTCGGGCGGTTCGGACGTTGCCGGCGAGGCGACCGATCAGGAAGCGGCGAGTTCTGCAAACGACGGAGCGGAGGCAGATGGCGGCGACGCAGATGGGGAAGGCGACAGCGACGACGGAGAGTCGACATCCTCGACCCGCAGCGATGACGACGACGATCAACTCGATGATGAGGATTCGCCGGTCACCACGACGGGGATCGGCGCAGCGTTCGAACGAGATGATGGTTCGTCGGGCCCGGCTCGCTCTGAGGAAGCGACGTTTGCACCGCTCGAAAGCTCCGGTCTGAGCGTTGTTCTCGCAAACCCCCTGCGGCTGGTCGATCTCGACACGGGTATCGAGACGCAGATCAATAGGAGTTTGACGCCAGTGATCGCCATTGGCGACTTCCTCGTCATTCGCCCGAACACAGGAAGTGGCACGCTCGCCGCGCTTCCTCTCAATGATCTCGAAGCGGATCGAGTGCCGCTGCACAGCGGTGACTCGTACGCGTTCCAGATCAGCCCCGGGCCGGTCGACGGTTCGATCGCGATGATGATCGATCGATTCGACGGAGAAGAGTCGGTGGTTCGTGAGGTTGTCGTGGATCTTGCGACAGCGGGGATTCTCAGCGAAAGCGAGACGGATCTGCCGTGGTTCTCCTACGGCATGTCGAGCGGCCGGTTCACCTCGCCCCGTTCGGGCGGTGTCTATGAACGCGATGGTGAGCGTCTCCAGAAGGTGGCTGAGGGACGGCTTGTCGCTGAGGGCGAGACGATTCTTCTCACCGAAGAATGCGACGATCAACTTCGCTGCACACTTCGATGGCTTGACGCCGAGACCTTCGAAATCCTGCGGCGCCCGGTTCCCGATGATGTTGCAGACGGAGTCGTGATGGCGAACGACCGGCTGCTGGTCTCGCGCGATGTGCGCTGGCAGTTCACATTGATCGACCTCGAGACAATGCAAGTCATAGCGGAGAACATCGAGGGCGGCGAAGGCACGCCGGTGAGCGTCGGCCCGAACGGGCGCTACGTGGCCTTCGCGGCAAGTGGCCAGGCCATCGTCTTGGACCTCGAAACGTCGGAGCGCACGGTCATTCAAGACGTTTTCTTTGGTGGGCCACCCGTACTGATCGAGACGCGCTGATCGCTGCTACCATCGCATGTCCCTGCGCAGGTGCCCGAGTGGCCTAAGGGAGCGGCCTGCAAAGCCGTGATTCGCGGGTTCAAATCCCGCCCTGCGCTCCATCCATATCTCGTCTGGAAACAGGCGTGTCGCCGAGCTTGCCTTCCGGTAGTCTCGGCGGACCGCAATTCCTGGTTGCGAAAGTGATCAGGTTCACGGGCCGTTAGCTCAGTTGGCTAGAGCACTACCTCGACACGGTAGGGGTCACAGGTTCAAGTCCTGTACGGCCCACTCAACCAAGACCCCGCCTCGGCGGGGTCTTGTTGGTTTTATGCCACGTTCGATCAGCGGGTGGTGCCCTCGGCGGCGTGCGTCTTTCGATGGCGTGGGATCGTTCGGGGGTTGGGTCGTTCGGCGGCGAGAGCGCGAGAGCCGCCATGACGACCAGAGCGGTCGTTTGACTCGGGCTGGTCGTCAGGGCTGTCGTTTCGATCAGAGCGGGTGGATCAACGCCGCTCAGTGCCCTCGATTGGGTTGGGCGGTATTGCTGGTTGTCGCTCGACCCCGATTTTGGTTGGTCGTTGTGAGCATCCGCGATCGATGACGTGGGGTCGCATAGTTTTTCTCTCGGCAGTAGTGAGGGCAATGGCGGAGGACGAAGTCCCCCGAAATGAAAAGGCAAAACCCATGAATCGTCGGTTGAGCGCTGTTCTTTCCAGCCTCATTGCGATCGCAGCAGTGAGTGTTGGCGCATCCATCGTTGGAGGCGAGGCCCGATCTGGTGCAAGCGACGTCTACGTCGCTCCCGCGTCACTGGACTGCTCGGATCCCATCGTTGTGGCCTCGACTGGCCCAACTGATGCCGAGTCGTTTGCACCCATGCGCTTTGGCCAAGCGCCCGACATGATGCTCAGTCATTCGCTGTCGGTCGATCTCCCCGCTGGCACGTACTCGGTGCAGGCATCGACCCACGACAGCTACTCCTACCGCGCAGAGGTGAACGCACAGGCCAACGAACAGGTTCGTCTGGTCATCACCGCCGGCGGCGAAGCGGTGTCGGCCACGGCTTACACATCTGACCTCGCTGATGGAGCCCACACGGCGTGGGCCGTTTCCGAACTCGGTTCGTTCACCCTCGACGCACCGGCTGACGGTGTCACGATCGAGCACTTCGGCGCAAACAACGCCGTCGCTGGGCCCAACTCGCTCAAGGTGATCGCGCTGTGCATCGCTGGTGAGGCTGCTGAAGAAGAGCCGGCTGACGACGTCGACGATGCAGTCTGTGACGACGCTTCCGACGACGGCGCTGTCGAGCCTGCTGATGAATCCGCAGCTGATGATGTTGCCGATGAAGACGTTGTCGCAGACGAATCGATCGAGTGCGACGAGGCGCCGTGTGCCACCGATGCCAGCGCTGAAGGAGCCGCCGACGGTGCTGACGCCGACGCTGCGGCCGACGACGGCGCAACGAGTGACGGCGCAACGAATGACGAAGCGGCCGAGTGTGGCGACGAGCCAGCGATTGATCCATGCGCCGATGATGCGGTTGATGGTGCCGTTGATGGTGTTCTTGAAGGCGACGACTCCGACGTAACAGCTGATGACGGCGCTGCGAGTGACGAAGCCGCCGAGTGTGGCGAAGCACCGTGTGCTGCTGACGATGGTGACGTTGAGGCCGATGCCGTCGATGGCGAAGCGGCTGATGCTGCTGGCGCCGAGTGTGGCGAAGCTCCGGTGGCCCATCCGTGTGAGGCAACCGACGATGATCTCACCGAAGGCGACGCCGCCGAGGGCGATGTCTCAGAAGGCGATGCCGCTGATTGTGGTGAAGCCCCAGTCGTCGATCCGTGTGACGCAGCCGACGGCGACACCAACGATGGCCTCGCAGACGATGCCGTTGCGGATGAATGCAACGAGGTGCCGGTCGTCGACGATCCGTGCAACCAGGCCAGCGACGATGCCGACATCCCGATCGAGTGCATCGACGGTGAGGCGGCCGATGAGGTCGATCCGTGCACCCTCGAGAATGGCGACGAGCGTGTTGCCGATGGCGAAGAGCTTCCCGCCGAGTGCGAGAAGGACGAGCCGGTCACCGAAGAGCCGATCGATCTTGTGATCGAAGAGGACGTCACCGAAGAGCCTCCGGCCGAACTGCCTCAGTCGGATGTTCCGGTTTCCGAACCACCGGCAACCGATCCGCCGGCGACTGATCCTCCAGTCACCCAGGCTCCGGTCGCCGATCCGCCGGCCGAGGCGGATCCGACTCCGTCACCGACCGCGCCGCCAACCAGCCCTCCGGTCGACACCGCACCCGCTGGTCCGTCGATCGAACCGGCCGTGGAGAGCGGGTCGCCGGTCTCGTCAGTCGAGATTCCGTTCGTCGAGCAGTCGAACGAGCCGATTCCAGGGGCCGTGAACCAGCAGACGCCCGGACAAGGTGCGTTGCCGGTCACGGGTTCAACCTCGGGTCTTCTGGTGATGATCGGGCTCAGCCTGGCCATCGCTGGCCTGTCGCTGTTGAGCCTCGTCGGACGCCGCTACGTCGCAGCCGATTAGCTCCCAGCGCTCGCTCAACCTAAACACCGGCGCATGCGATCGTGCGACCTGCCGCACCTCTGAGGTGCGGCAGGTTGCGTTTTTGGCCAGGAACGGCGCGGATTTCGCGGAAACCCACTATCTACGCAACATTCCCTCGGGCGCGTATCGGGCGCGCCTGCCACACCTCTGAGGTGCGGCAGGTTCCGCTGGTGGGTGTTGCCTCAGAGGTGCGGCAGGTTGGTGAGTAGCTGTCGGCCTAGCGAGCGCGTGGTTTGGCGTGGTGATGGCGGGCGGGTTGGTGTGGCGAACCTACGATGGCGGAGTGGACTCCGACGATGCAGAGCTGACGCCTGACTATCCAGTCGAGTGGGAGACCGACGTGGTCCTCGGCGACGGGTCGACGGCGAGTATCCGCCCGATCCGACCGGAAGACCGGGACCTGCTCGATGCGTTCCACAAGCGGCAGTCTCAGGAGAGCATCTACTTTCGATTCTTCCGGTATCGCCCCGAGCTGAGCGACCGAGAACTCGACTACTTCACGCGCATTGACTACGAGAAGCGCATGGCGTTCGTCGCCATCCTCGGAGGGCAGATCGTTGCAGTCGCTCGCTACGAAGGCTGGGACTCGCCGAACCACCCGGGCGAGAAACGGGCCGAGGTTGCCTTCTTCGTCGATGACGAGCACCACGGCAAGGGCATCGCCACGATCATGCTCGAGTTCCTCGCAGCCGCCGGACGCCGACAGAACTTCGATGGGTTCACGGCCACCGTGTTACCCGAGAACGTCGGCATGCTCCGCGTGTTTCGTCGTGGCGGATTCGACGTGTCGACCGGCTTTGCCGACGGGGTGATCGAGGTCGATCTGGGTATCGACATCACCGATGAGGCGACGGCGGCGATCGAGAACCGCGAACGAGTAGCGCAAGCACGATCGATCGCGCGCCTCGTCACCCCAGCGTCGGTCGCCGTAATCGGGGCGAGTCGAGAGCTCGGGGCTGTTGGTCACGAGCTCGTTCGCTCGATCAGCGCGAACGGATTCACCGGAACACTGCACGCCGTCAACTCTGCAGCGGCCGGCGAAGAGATCGCCGGAGTTCGAGCCGTCGCATCACTCGCCGACATCGAGGGTTCGGTCGATCTTGCCGTCATCGCGATCCCTGCGGCAGGCGTCGAGGCAGCGGTGCAGGAGTGCATCGATGCGGGTGTGGCTGGTGTTGTTGTGGTGTCGGTTGGGTTCAGCGACGCAGGCGAAGAAGGCCGCAAGCGGGAGCAGCGCATCGTCGCCCTCGCACGCGGGAATGGCCTTCGATTGATCGGTCCGAACTCGTTCGGCCTCATCAACTCACACCCCGATGTCAGCCTCCACGCGATCTTCGTTCCCACCGAGGTGGAACCAGGCGCAGTCGGACTGCTGTCGCAGTCGGGCCCGTTGGGGGCCGGTGTTCTTCAGACGATGAAACATCGCCACGTCGGACTCTCGAGCATGGTTGCCGTTGGCAATCGAGCAGACGTTTCCGTCAACGACATGCTCTCTTACTGGACCGAAGATGAGCAGACGCAAGTTGTGGCGCTGTACCTCGAGAACTACGGCAACATGCGAAAGTTCGCTCGTATCGCACGAGGCCTGTCGCGCCTCAAGCCGATCGTGGCCGTCTCACCCGCCGACGAGACGGTGGCGATGTTGCTGCGCCAGAGCGGCGTGGTGCTGGTCGATCAAGTGGCCGACTTGGTGACGCAGTCGGGTGTGTTCGTCAACCAGCCGCTCCCCGCTGGCAACCGGGTCGCCATCGTGTCGAACGCCGCCTCGGTGGGTCGGTTGGCCGCTCAGGCGTTGCGCCGTGAAGGGCTCGAGGTTGTTGTCCCAGGTGCCGTCGCCTCCACAGGGACCGACGCCGTGCTCGTGGGTGATGCAGACACGCTCGACCTCAGCCGTTCGGCCGACTTCTCGATCTATGAAGAAGCACTCGTCGGGGCGTCGGTGAGTTCTGAGGTCGACATGGTTTTGGCTGCGCTGGTGCCCACGCCATCGATCTCACTGGAGCGGATCACCGAGCTACTCGTTCGGATCGATCGGGCCGTTGAAAAGCCGCTGGTTGCCACCGGGCTGGCCGACATCGTGGACTTCGAGGAGGAGGGGCCGCCGTTCTTCCCCTTCCCCGAGGATGCGGCCAAGGCTCTCGGACGAGTTGCTGATTATGTGGAGTGGCGTGAGCTGCCGAACGACGCCTGGATCGAGGCCGACGACGACTGGGCGGAGCGAGCTCGGGCCGCCGTATCGCTTGCCCTCGGGAGCGAGGATCGGCGCCGGCTCGACCTGACGATGCCGGAGTTTGGTGGATTGACCAATCTGCTCGACCTGCCCATCTCGAGTTATCGGGTGATCGCTCACTCGGCCGATCCAATTGCCGCAGCAGCTGCCGCTGGAGATGCTGCTGACGAGCTCGGTTATCCCGTGGTGGTGAAGGCGAGCAGTGTTGCGATGCGTTCGGCTGGCGAAACTGGCGGCGTTGCACTCGATTTGCACGATCGATCGAGCGTCGAGGCGGCGATGCAGCGAATGGCAGAGCTCCACGGCGACGCGCTGTATCCGGCGATCATTCAACGCCAGGCGCAAACCGGATGGCATCTCCGTGCCGAACTGGTGCAAGACCAGTTCGGTAGTCGGATCCTGCTCGGCGTCGGTGGTGTGATCAGCGCGTTGATCGACAACACGCTGTCGATATCACTGCCGCTGTCGCCGGCTGCGATCGACCACATGATCGAAACGACGTGGCTCGCTCGAACCGTCGGGACGCAGACGGGCAGGCAGGGCCTTGCCGAGCTGCTCGGCCGCCTCGCCGCGATCGCCGATGGTGTTCCTGCGGTCGCTGTACTTCACGTGAACCCGTTGCTCGTTTCAGACGCTGGCGTTGCGCTGGTCGACGCCAGCCTCACGATCCGGCGAATCGACGAGGGCCCTTTGAGCGAGGTCCGTCACCTCAGCTAGCCCGTCATTTCAATTGGCCCGTCATTCAATGAGCTGAGCGAGTTCACACTGCAGGGTTAGGTCGGGCGCGGTTCGCGCGGGAGGCCGAGCATTCGTTCGCCGACGATGTTGCGCAAGATCAGCGTTGTGCCGCCCATGATTGTGTAGGCGGGGGCGTAACAAACGTTGCGGCTGACTCGACTCCATACGAGCGCATCGGCCCCGGCCACCTTGGCGGCCAAATCAGCGACGTCGATCTCGAACTCGGTTGCCAGCGTCTTGGTCACCGCTGACCAACCTCGGGGCGCCTGGCCGAGCACCTCTCGCATCACCATGTGACGAGCGATCGTGTAGATCGTCTCAGCCTTGGCGAAGCGCTGGCGTAGCAGCGGATCGGATCCGCCCGCTTCGATGAACGCCCGCTTGGCATCTTCGTAGAGCGCACGGTTCGAGACGAGGCGATCGATGCCGCCTCGCTCGTGCTCCATCTGGCGCATGATCTGGCCGAAGCTCTGGTTCAAGCCGCCGACGAGGTGGGCATGTGGCACGCGAACCTCTTCGAAGTGCACCTCGGTGAAGTGCTGGTTGCCCGTCATGTCGGTGATCGTTCGCACCTCGATACCGGGCGAGTGCATGTCGACGATGAACTCTGACAAACCCTTGTGAGGCGGCGCATCAGGGTCGGTTCGGGCGACGAGGTAGATCCAATCGGCCTCGGCTGCTCCGCTGGTCCAAACCTTCTGGCCGCTGACGACCCAGTCGTCGCCATCACGAACGGCCTTCGTGCTGATCGCGCTGACATCGCTGCCGGCATCAGGCTCAGACATGCCGATCGACCACATGGCGGAGCCGTCGAGGATGCCGGGGATCCACCGTTGCTGTTGTTCTGGCGTGCCGTACTCAAGGAGTGTTGGGCCGATCTGTCGGTCGGCCATCCACGAGGCAGCAAGCGGTGCTCCCGTGGCGATCAGGCCTTCGACGACCATGAATCGCTCGATGGCCGAGTAGCCGCCTCCGCCGTGTTCGGTAGGCCACGTCATGCCGATCCAGCCGAGCGATGCGAGCTGC
This sequence comes from uncultured Acidimicrobiales bacterium, assembly GCA_937925335.1. GTDB lineage: Bacteria > Actinomycetota > Acidimicrobiia > Acidimicrobiales > SZUA-35 > CALEWY01. The sequence goes on along the minus strand of CALEWY010000056.1, from coordinate 32,756 downwards.
TTTGAGAACGCTCGATCGCTGCCGATCAGCCATGAGTCTTCTTGGATCTCTCGAGCTGCTGCGGCCTCTGCGCCGACTGCGTAGGCCTGGTCGGAAAGGGCTTGAAGCTCCGGAGAAATGCTGAAGTCCATGAGCTTCGACGCTACTGCGTTCGAAGCCCATGGACCTAGGCGGGAGTTTTGAGTTGGTGACCCGTTTGGGTCAGCCGATGATCAGCGGTCTGCGATGGGCGTGTACGCCCGCTCACCGACGCCGGTGTAAAGCTGGCGAGGACGCGCAATCCGCTGTTCCTGCTCGAGAAGCTCTTGCCAGTGGGCGAGCCAGCCGGGCATGCGGCCGATCGTGAACAACACGGTGAACATGTCGAGCGGGAAGCCCATCGACTGGTAGATCAAACCTGTGTAGAAGTCGACGTTCGGGTAGAGGTTGCGGCTCTTGAAGTAGTCGTCGTTGAGGGCGATCTCTTCGAGCTTGAGTGCCATGTCGAGCAGCGGGCTCTTGCCGGTGACTTCGAAGACCTTGTCGGCCTGCTCCTTCACGATGCGGGCACGAGGGTCATACGCCTTGTAGACGCGGTGGCCGAAGCCCATGAGGCGAGATTCGCCAGCCTTGACCGACTCGACGAACGGCTCGATGTTGTCGTAGGAGCCGATGTCTTCGAGCATGTGGATCACGGCCTCGTTGGCTCCGCCGTGGCGGGGGCCGTAGAGGGCACCGGTCGCAGCCGCAGCAGCGGAGTACGGATCGGCGTGGCTCGAGCCAACGACGCGCATGGTTGTCGTCGAACAGTTCTGCTCGTGATCGGCATGGAGGATGAGGAGGACGTCGAGCGCCTTGGCCAAGACCGGGTCCGGCTTGAACTGCGGCTCGGCGACACGCCACATCATCGAGAGGAAGTTCTCGGAGTAGTTGAGTTCGTTGTCCGGGTAGACGAACGGCATGCCGAGGCTGGCTCGATACGCCATGGCGGCAAGCGTCGGGCCCTTGGAGATCAGGCGGTTGATCTGCTTGTAGCGGTTGTCCGGGTCGAAGATGTCCTTCGCCTCGGGGTAGAACGTGCTCAACGCAGCGATGGCGGACATGAGCATGCCCATGGGGTGAGCGTCGTAGTGGAAGCCCTCCATGAAGCGCTTGCGCATGTTCTCGTGGATGAACGTGTGATAGGTGATGTCGTGCACCCATGCGTCCATCTGCTGCTGGTCGGGGAGTTCGCCGAACAGCAGGAGGTAGCAGACCTCAAGGAACGTTGAGCTCTCGGCCAACTGCTCGATCGGGTACCCGCGATAGCGGAGGATGCCGTTGGCACCATCGAGATCGGTGATGGCACTCGTCGTCGAAGCGGTGACGCTGAAGCCGGGGTCGGTGAACCACACGCCGGGCATGAGCTTGGCCCAGGCCTTGGCGTCAACGCCGCCGTCGACAAGGGGGACTTCGACACTTTCGCCGGTCCGGTTGTCGGTGATGGTGACGGATTCGGTGGGGTCAGCCACGTTGATGAAACTCCTGAGAGAAGAGGTCGCGTGGTGACACGCGTGGGCGGCAATCATTGCCACATTTCGTGGCGGGGCGATCGTGGGCTCACGCCGTTGTGTGCCGGAGGCGGTTCTGTGCGCAGAACCATTCGCCGTCGATGAATGTAGCCCGTGATCGTTCGACAGTGGAACCGAACGGCTCAGTCTCTGTGAAACGGTGACGTCGCAGCGTCAGAGCGGGGAGTTGTCGTGGCGGCGTGAGCGCAACCGTTCGCGCTTCGAGGCCAGGATTTCAAACGCCGACGCGAGTTCGGATCTGGTGGTGACCGGAGCGATGACCGACGAGATCGAGCCCCGTTCGGCCGTGGGGTAGGGAGTGAGGTAGCGGTCCTCGTAGTCGGCTTCGAGTGCGACTCGTTCCTCCGGGGTGGCTTTGCGGTGAAGGATCTCAACCGCACCCTTTGCGCCCATCACGGCGACCTCGGCTGAGGGCCAGGCGAACATCAAGTCGTTCCCCATGTAGCGACTGTCCATCACGATGTAGGCGCCGCCGTAGGACTTGCGAAGGATGAGGCCGACGCGGGGCACCGTGGCTCGCGCGTAGGCGAAGGCAAGTTGTGCGCCGTGGCGAATCATGCCGCGCCACTCCAGGTCTTTTCCTGGGAGGAATCCGGAGGTATCGACGAGCGTGAGGAGCGGGACGTTGAACGCATCACACATTGCGACGAATCGTCCGCCTTTTTGGGAAGCGGGGATGTCGATGCTGCCGGCCAGGGCTTGGGTTTGGTTGGCAACGACGCCGACCGACTGGCCGCCAATCGACACGAAGCCGGTGACGAGGTTGGGTGCCCACGATGCTCGAAGTTCGAGGAACTCCTCGTCGTCGGCGATGTCTCGAATGATCGTGCGAACGTCGTAGCTGCCTGTGGGGTGCGGCGGAATCGCCGTGGCCGAGACGTCGGATGGACGATCGACGGGGTCGTCGGAGTCGATCTGCGGGGGGAGCGAGTCGACGCTGTCTGGCAGGTAGGCAAGGATTGCTCCCGCCGTGGCGAGCCCCTCTTCGATGTCCTCGACGATCATCGATGCAACACCGCTCGATCGGCCGTGCGAGCCAGCGCCACCGAGTGCTTCTGCCGTGATCGGCACACCGGTGAAGGACTGCACCATGTGTGGTCCGGACACGAACGCGTAGGCGTCGGCGGTGAACAGGGTGATGTCGGCGAGGCCGAGCAGGAGCGAAGGGCCGGACACCACCGGGCCCGCCGCAAGGAAGATGATCGGGATCTGACCGCTCGCCCTCACCATCTCGTTTGCGGCTTCGCCCCATCCAGCGATGGACGCGATGCCGTGATCGGTGGAAACACCGTTGGAGGAGATGACGACGACGAGTGGAATGCGTTTGTCGAGCGCAGCGACCACGGCGCTTGCGAGGATGGACGCGTCGTCTGGCGTGAGTGGGGTGACGTCGTCACCCGGCGACCCGATCTCCGCAAGAACCACGCGTCGGCCATCGAGGTCGGTGACCTTGGCGGAGGCCGTCTCACTTGACGAGCCTCGAATTGGCACGGAGAGCATGTGGTCGTTTCTACCGGGTGGGCGACGGTTCCACTGCCTTACACCGTGGAGCGCGGGCTGCCAGTCTGCGTGCGGGTGTCATCGAGGGGCTCGGTGGCTCGGGTTTGCTCGAGCGCTGTGTTGCGGTTGCAGGGTGGTTGTGTCAGGCGTTGAAGGGATCGACACCGTCGTGGTGTACGGCATCAGCGTTGACGCAGTGTCGCACTGCGGTCGCAACCGCTTCGGTTGCGACGGACAACATGCCCTTGCGGCGAGTCGCAAGGCCGACGGTGCGTCGGCCGAGTCCCTGGGTTGATAGACGGACCCAGTCTCCGCCGACCCAGCCCGGCGCGGCGGTAGCGGGGACGATCGCAAGTCCGAAGCCGCTGAATGACAACGAGGCGAGCAGCCGTAAGCCGTCCACCTCCACCTTTGCTTTGGGCCGAGCGCCCGCTTGGCGGAAGGCCTCGTCGATCTCGCTGCGGAAGGTGGTCCCTGGTGCGGCCAGAAGGAGTGGGTAGGAGGTGAGGTCTGTGAGCGCGATCGGCTGGTCGGCGCTTGCGAGCGGATGGTCGGTCGGTGCGATCAACACGTGCTCTTCGGTGAAAAGCGGGATCGAGTTGATGTCGGTGTCGTCGACGGGCAGCGCCACGATGCCGAGGTCAAGCTCTCCATCGAGCAGGCGGAGCACCTGGGTGGTTGTGGTCGCGTCGATCACGACGAGATCGACGTCGGGTGCGGTCTGAGCGAGGCGATGGACGAGCAGTGGGGTGATCCAGCGCGCGGTCGTGCCGATAACGCCGATCCGGACCGTGCCACGGGGTGAACCCTGGAGTGACGAGACATCGGCTTCGAGCGCGGCGAGTTCGTTTTGGATTCGACGTGCTCGAGTGGCGACGGCGTCGCCTTCTTGAGTGGGCTGGCCCGTCGCACGGTCGATCAGTATGACGTCGAGTTCGCGCTCGAGGCGTGCGACGTGGGTGGAAATGTTGGACTGCACGGTGTGGGTGGCGCGGGCTGCAGCGGTGAACCCGCCGTGTTCGATGACAGCGAGAAACGCTTGCAGTTGGCGCAGATCCATGAGGGAGAGATCTTGCCACATTGGCCAGAAAACGAGCGAGACCGACTGCGATGCAGTCGGTCTCAGCGGGCGACCGGTACGAGGGGGACCGACCAGTTCGCCGTTCGGCTGACATTGAGGGGGATCGCTGTCAGCCGATGAGAAGCGCCTCGAAGGGGGACCAAGAGGCGCTTTTCGTTCTAGGGGACAATATAGACACCCGCCGGTCATCTGTCGAGCAGTTTGTGATGATACGCACGATCTCTTTTCCAGATCCTTGGGGTCGCGTCTCAATCTCAACAATCCGCTCAGGTCGCGCCCGCCGCCACAGCCTTGGGGTCGCGTCTCAATCTCAACAATCGCAGTCAGGCGTTGGCGTTGCGCTCTTCGCCACCCGTTGGTCGAGGCGAGCAGCAGCTCGGTCGGATATCTGGCGATTCGTAGCGTCGCCACATGGCGCGACCACTACGACTCGACTTCGACGGCGCATGGCACCACGTGACGAATCGAGGCGCACAACGGCGCCTCATCTACCTCGATGATGACGACCGACGGCTCTTTCTTGCGCTGCTCGCCGAGGCGGTCAAGCGCCACAGGCTCGAACTACACGCTTACTGTCTGATGGGTAACCACTACCACCTGCTCATTCACACGCCGACCGCTGGTCTCAGTCGCGGCATGCACTATCTCAACGGCCGGTACGCCCAGCGGTTCAACGTCAATCACTCGACTGATGGGCCGTTGTTCGGCGGCAGGTTTCACGGGACGCTCGTGCAGTCGGACGAGCACCTGCAATGCGTCGTGCGATACATCGACCAGAATCCAGTCGAGGCCGGAATGGTCGCCGAGCCCAGTGACTATGCATGGTCCAGCCATCGCGCGTACCTCGGATTCGAGGGGACACCCGGCTGGCTGCGAACGGACACGATGCTCAATCGATTGAACGGGCGGTCCGGATACGTGTCGTTCGTCGATCGCGGTGTTGACGACGCAACCGCCGCTCACTTCTCGTCTCGTCGCAATCCTCCCGTTCTTGGCGATCCGGAATTTCGAGCATCGTTCGACGCCTCGGCGGAATCGCCGTTGGAGGTCCAACCCGACGTCCGAAGACTCGCCGCCGCTTCGATCGAGGAGGTCGAGCGTCGAGTTGCTCAACGCGCCGGGGTCGATGTTGGTCTGGTCACCGCGGAGCGAAGACTCCGCCTGATTGCGATGTTCGATGCACGAAGCGCCGGGATCTCACTCGACGAAATCGCGGCGCACTTCGGCTACGCCCATGGCCGGTCGGCTGGGGCCATCATCAGCCGGTTTGAAACCGACAACGGGCTTCGGGCCGCGTGACTTCTGCTCCCGAATGTTGAGATTGAGACGCGACCCCAAGGCGTGGCGGCGAGCGCGACCTGAGCGGATTGTTGAGATTGAGACGCGACCCCAAGGCGCACCCTGGGGCGGGTGTTGAGATTGAGACGCGACCCCCAGGGTGGGTGGCGGGCGCGTTAGGGGCGGGGGATGTGGAGGGTGATGCCGTCGGTGACGACGGAACGCTCTTCGCCTCGTTTGACGGGGACACCGGGGCCGTCGAGGTGGGTGAGGGTTGCTCCCTCGGCGTCGAGTTCGACCGCCATGGTTGAACCGTGGCGGGTGATGCGGAATCGCACGGCGTCCCAGTCGGCGGGGAGTCGTGGAGCGAAGGTGAGGTAGTCGCCGCATTCGACCATGCCGGCAAACCCGTGGACCACACCGGCCCACGTTCCGCCGCAGCTTGCGATGTGAACGCCGTCAGCGGTGTTCTCGTGAACGTCGCACAGATCCAAATACAGCGCCCGGCGGAAGTACTCGAACGCCAACTCGTCATGCCCGACATTCGCGGCGACGATCCCCTGCACACACGCCGACAGCGACGAGTCGCCCGTCGTGATCGGATCGTAGAAATCGAAGTTCCGGCGCTTCTGATCTTCGCTGAACTGCTGCGATCGCAGATGCATCGCCAACACCACGTCTGCCTGCTTGAGTACCTGGTGTCGATAGATCACGAGCGGATGGAAGTTGAGCAGCAACGGATACTTGTCGGCTGGCGTGCCTTCCCAATCCCACGGCTCGAGATCGAGGAACGCCGTGTCTTGGGGGTGAATCTCCCGCTCGTCGTCGAACGGGATGTGCATGGCGTCAGCCGCTCGATCCCATGCATCGAGCTCGTCGAGTCCGAGGTTGGTTCGGCGTGTGAGTGCGGCGAACGCCTCGGGATTCCATTCGGCCAAGAATCGAACCGATCGTGCGGCATAGCGCAGGTTGAAACGCGCCATCACGTTCGTGTAGCAGTTGTCGTTGACGACGGTCGTGTACTCATCCGGTCCGGTCACCCGGTGGATGTGGAACGAGCCGCTGTTGTCGTTGGCGTAGAAGCCGAGGTCGGCCCAAAGCCGTGCCGTCTCGACCAAGATCTCGGCTGCTTCGTTCGCCAGGAAATCGACATCGCCGGTTGCGTCGAGATACCGAGCGAGGGCAAAGACCACATCGGCGTTGATGTGGTACTGAGCGGTGCCAGCGGCGTAGTAGGCCGACGCCTCTTCACCGTTGATCGTGCGCCACGGAAACAGACCGCCCAGCTGGTCGAGCTCACGAGCGCGCTTGCGAGCTGAGTCGAGCATCTTCCAACGGAACCGAAGCAGCTTCCGTGCCGCCTCCGGATTCGTGTAGGCGAGGAACGGGATGACGTAGACCTCGGTATCCCAGAAGTAGTGGCCGTCGTAGCCGCCGGCGGTGACACCCTTCGCAGCGATGCCCTGCTCCTGCGTACCGATCGATGCCTGGGCGAGCTGGAACAGATTCCATCGCATCGCCTGTTGAGCGACAGGATCACCGTCGATCTCGATGTCGCTCGCCACCCAGAACTCAGCGAGTCGAGCGACGTGTTCGTCGGCCAAAACAGCCGCGCCGCACTCGGCGGCCCGTTGCAGCGAACGGCCACAACGATCAGCGAGTTCCTGGCACGGGACGCCGGTCGACGAGTGATATGACACGTACTTGGTGACGCTGATCGGAACGCCGGGCTCGGCCTGCACCTCGATCACGGACTTGGCGAGGTCGTTCCCCATCGATGTCTTCACCGAGAAGTCGTTCGCCGTTTCGATGTCGTGGCGATACCCGCAGGCGAGGGTCATTGCGCTGTTCGAACACGTGTAGCCGAGGATGACATCACCCTCACCCTGGTCGTCGACCGAGTTGAACGAGTACGAATTGCGGAGCACTCGATGGGCGAAGCTTCGGGCCTGGCGGGGGTCCTTCACCTCGTCGCCCTCGCCGAGTGCGGCGTCGGGAACGTGGTACTCGTCTTCTCCGTCTTGACGGTTGAGCAACTGTGATGAGACGACGACCGGCGCGGTGCCGTCGAGCACGGTCACCGTCAGCGTGAACACGGCGAGATGGCGCTCGGTCATCGAGGTCATCCGGGTCGAGTCGACCTGCACTCGTTTGCCGCTCGGCGTTCGCCAGATCAGCGAGCGGTTGAGCACGCCGGTTCGAAAGTCGATCGATCGCTCGTAGGACTCGAGGTCGGCGTTCGAAAGCAGCAGTGGTTCGTCATCGACGTAGAGCTTCATCAGCTTGGCGTCGGGAACGTTGACGATGGTCTGGCCAACCGTGGCGAACCCGTACGCGTTCTCAGCGTGCTGAATCTCCCACGTCTCATGGAAGCCGTTGATGTAGGTGCCGTGCGCGTGGGCGTCGCGACCCTCTTCGGGGTTGGCGCGCATACCCATGTAGCCATTGCCGATCCCGAACAGGGTTTCGGTGTGGCCAAGGTCGTCGGCTGAGTATTCGGACTCGACGAGCCGCCACGGATCGACCGGGAACCGATGGGAGTTGAGTCCGGTGGGCGGCGCTTGGTGATTGGTTGCCATCAGCTGGACGCTCCGTTCAGAAGGTCGGCGAGGTCGGACACGACAAACGTTGCGCCGTGCTCCATGAGGGCGGCTTCGCCTGCGCCACGGTCGACGCCGATCGTGACGACGAAGTTGCCGTTGGCTCCGGCAGCGACACCGGACACGGCATCTTCGACCACAACCGTCCGGCTCGGGTCGGTGCCGATTCGTTCGGCGCCGAGCAGGTAGCCGTCGGGTGCTGGCTTGCCGGCAAGGCCAAGGTCGGCGGACACGATGCCGTCGATCACAACATCGAAGCGTTCGGCGAGGCCGGCGGCGGCGAGCACGGGGAGGGCGTTCTTCGACGACGACACGATCGCCGACGCGATTCCCAAATCAGCGACGAGGTCGAGCGTGGCCTGCGAACCCGGATAGGGGGCGATGCCATCGCGCTCGAGAATGTAGTTGAACAACGCGTTCTTCTGGTTCCCGAGTGCGCACACCGTGTCGACACCGGGAGCATCGGCTGGCGACCCGTCCGGGAGGGTGATGCCTCTCGTCGCCAGGAACGAGCGAACGCCGTCGTAGCGGGGCTTGCCGTCGATCGACGCGAGGTAGTCATCCTCGGTGTAGTCGTAGTTCGCGAAGAGCTCGCCCCAGGCGTGTTCGTGAATCTCTGCGGTGGGGGTGATCACACCGTCGAGATCGAACAAGATGCCGTCGTAGTTGCGCCAGTCGAAGCTCGCCCTATCCATGCAGAGAGGCTACGAGCCGGCCGCCCGGCTCCGTGCAACGGCTCCCGGAGGGAGTGAACGCCCGGCTCCGTGCAACGGCTCCCGGAGGGAGTGAACGCCCGGCTCCGTGCAACGGCTCCCGGAGGGAGTGAACGCCCGGCTCCGTGCAACGGCTCCCGGAGGGAGTGATCGCTTACTCGGGTGGGTACGTCGCGGCGAGTTGGGATTCGGTGGGGGTGACGTGGTGCTTCGCCTCGGGAGGGAGCAGTTCGACGATCTTGCCCATCAGTTCTGCGATCGCCTCGTCGAGATCACCGCTGGCGGGTTCGTATGGCTCGCCGATCGTGATCGAAACGGTCGGCGGGTTCGCAAGATTCAGAAGGTACGGCAGCTTGCGATTGCGAGGCCAGGCCCTCTCGGTTCCCCAGATGCCGACGGGCACGATCTGTGCGCCGGTCTCGATCGCCAAACGAACGGCGCCGTATCGGCCCTTCAAAACCGGGTCGAAGAACTCCGGCCCGCGTGGGATTGTGCCCTGAGGGAACACGGCGATCAGTTCGCCAGCTCGAAGTGCACGAGCGGCTTCTTCCATCGGCGCTTCGCCGCCACCTTCTCGATCGACTCGAATCGCTCCGAGTGCTTTGGTGACTTGGCCGGCGATCGGTGCGTCGGTGACTTCCTTCTTTGCGAGGAATCGAGCGGGCCGTCCGATTTGTCCAGCAGCAAAACCCATGACCAACGGGTCGAGGTAGCTGCGGTGGTTCATTGCCAAGATCGTGCCGCCTTCGGTGGGGACCTTCGAGGCACCGGTGACGTCGATGTCGACCCACGGCAAGAACTCTGGCCGGGCGATCGCCGACATCATTTGCTGGGGCTCAATACCAACCGGTTTCGGAACACCGGGCGGAGCGTTGAACCACAGGATCGGCCACCCTCGAAGGGTGGCGTAGCCGAGCATCCTCGGGTCGGGATTGACCGCCGTTGGATTGCCGACCGAATGCAGCATCGGAATGTCGAAGATCGAGTCGGTGTAGGCGTAGCTGTCGGCGAGTTCGACGAGGTTGGCTCGCGCCCATTCCTTGACACATCGCGCCTTGCCGCGATTCCACACGAACTCACCATCGATCGTGCCGTCGTAGGTGCCATCGTCGGCCACCCGATAGTGGGTGGCGAGCGCTCCGTCGAAACCCATGAGATCGGCGAACGGTTTCACGACGTCGTATGGAGTGGTCGTCGCCAGAACGATCTTGCGCCCTTCGGCCCGATGTTCAGCGATGATCTCCCGAGCGAACGGTTCGACAGCTTCGGCGAGGAGCGGCGCCGCCTGCTCGCCGGCGCGTTGCACGGCTTCTTGTGACCAACCCTTCGCCGCTCGTGCGCCCTGACGCGTCAGCGCCATCGACGGGAGTGTTTCGCCGATCAGGTTGAACAAGCCGAAGAGGAGCTTCTCACCAGGAACCGGCTTTGATCCGAGCACGCCCTGATCGCGCATCGCCTGAGAGATGATCGGACCGCTTGCACCTTGAAGGAGCGTGCGGTCCAGATCGAAGAACGCTGCCGAGTTCGCCATGGTCAGAAACTATCGGCCCGACCGAGATTGAGCTGAGCCGAGCGAAAGCGACCCAACAACACAAAAGGGTCTGGGTCGGAGCCGAAGCTCCGCCCAGACCCCTTTTGTGGCTTTACGGCAGCACGGCGTTGCGCCAGTGCGGTGATGCCCGAATGGCTTAGGCCAGGTTCTGGCGGATCACGTTGAGCGCTGAACCGGCACGGAACCACTCGATCTGATCATCCGAGAAGGTGTGGTTCGTGAGGAAGGTCCATGAGTCGCCCTCAGCTGGAACGACCTGCACGGTGACTTGTGCGCCGGGCGCGAGATCGTCGAGGCCCACGATGGTGAGGCGGTCGTCCTCACCAATGCGGTCATAGTCGGCCGGGTCAGCGAAGGTCAGCGGCACCATGCCCTGCTTCTTCAGGTTGGTCTCGTGAATACGAGCGAACGAACGAGCGATCGCAACAAGACCGAGTCGGAAGCGAGGCTCCATCGCCGCATGCTCACGGCTCGAGCCTTCACCCATGTTCTCGTCGCCGATGACAACCCACGGCTGGCCAGCCTCGTGGTAAGCCTTCGCCATATCGGGGAAGCTCTGGCGCTCACCGGTGAGCTGGTTCTTGCCGAGGCCAACGATGTTCTCGTTGTAGGCGCTGACCGCTCCGAGGTAGAGGTTGCCCGAGATGTTCTCGAGGTGGCCGCGGTACTTGAGCCACGGTCCGGCCATCGAGATGTGGTCGGTCGTGAACTTGCCGTGAGCCTTCACGAGGATGGGCAGGTTTTCGTAGTCGGTGGCCGGGCGGGGCTCGAACGGGGTGAGAAGCTGGAGGCGGTCGGAGGTGGGGGAGACCACAACGTCAACACCCGAGCCGTCGGCCGGCGGAGCGATGAAGGTCTCTTCACCCTCGTCGAATCCAGCTTCTGGCAACTCGATCCCGACGGGGACAGAGAGGCTGACCTCTTCGCCCGCATCGTTGGTGAGCGTGCCGTTGATCGGGTCAAAGTCGACGTTGCCGGCGAGGGCGAGCGCCATGACCGTTTCCGGCGAGGTGACGAACGCAAGCGTTGCTGCGTCGCCGTCGTTGCGCTTCGGGAAGTTGCGGTTGTAGGACGTGACGATCACGTTGGCTTCGCCCGGCTCACGCTCGTCGGAGCGATCCCACTGGCCGATGCATGGGCCACAAGCGTTGGCGAGCACCGTGGCGCCGAGCGCTTCGAAGTCGGCGAGCAAACCATCGCGTTCGATGGTTGCTCGAACCTGCTCGGATCCGGGGGTGATGAGGAGCTTGGTTTTGAGCGAGATTCCCTTGGCCTTTGCCTCGCGGGCGATCGATGCAGCACGGGTGATGTCCTCGTAGGAGGAGTTGGTGCAGCTGCCGATGAGGGCGGCGGAGATCTCTGAGGGCCAACCTTCAGCCTTGGCTTCGGCGCCGAGATCCTTCACTTCACGAGCGAGGTCCGGTGTGTGCGGGCCGTTGATGTGGGGTTGCAACGTGTCGAGGTCGATCTCGATGACCTGGTCGAAGTAGTCCTCAGGGTTGGCGAGAACCTCGTCGTCGGCCCGGAGGTGATGGGCGACGGCGTTTGCGGCATCGGCGGTTGCTTCACGGCCGGTGCTCTTGAGGTAACGAGCGATGGCGTCGTCGTATGCGAAGACCGAGGTGGTCGCACCGATCTCAGCGCCCATGTTGCAGATGGTTGCTTTGCCGGTTGCGCTGATGCTGTTGGCGCCCTCGCCGAAGTACTCGACGATCGCACCGGTGCCACCCTTCACGGTGAGGATGTCGGCCACCTTCAAGATGACATCCTTGGGTGAAGACCAACCGTTGAGTGATCCCGTGAGCTTCACGCCGATGAGCTTCGGGGCACGAACGTTCCACGGGAAGCCGGTCATGACGTCGACGGCGTCGGCGCCACCAACACCGATCGCGATCATGCCGAGCCCACCGCCGTTCGGCGTGTGGCTGTCGGTGCCGATCATCATGCCGCCGGGGAAGGCGTAGTTCTCGAGCACGACCTGGTGGATGATGCCGCTGCCGGGCTTCCAGAAGCCGCCGCCGTACTTCGCCGAGATCGAACGGAGGAACTCGTAGACCTCTTCGTTGGTGTCGACGGCGCGCAGCAGGTCCTGCTTTGCTTCGACCTTTGCCTGAATGAGGTGATCGCAGTGGGTCGTGGTCGGCACCTGCACCTCGGTGAGGCCAGCGGTGTCGAACTGCAGCCATGCCATCTGGGCGGTGGCGTCTTGCATGGCCACACGGTCGGGGCGGAAGTCGACGTAGGTCTTGCCGCGCTCGTATTCGGCGTTCGGATCGTCGAGGTGGTTCGCGAGGATCTTCTCGGTGAGGGTCAGCGCCTTGCCGGTCTTGGCTCGGAAGGCGGCCACCCGCTCATCGAGCGTGGCGTACACGCCATTGATCAGTTCGATCGGGGTTTCTGGTCCAACGGCCATGAGGCTCCTCCGGAGGTTCAACTAGGTGACAAGCGGCGGCTCGTCTGATACAACTGTAATACAAGTGAGAACAATTCGCTATCACCAAATTGCTGACGATCTCCGATCCCGCTTGGGGAGCGGAGAATTCGCCGCCGGACAACTTCTGCCAAGCGAGGCGACGTTAGGCGGTTCCTACGACGCGAGCCGCGTCACGATCCGAAAAGCACTCGAAGTGCTTCGGGATGAAGGCCTGGTCGATTCACGCCAGGGCCTCGGCTGGTTCGCCGCTGCCGAACCGGTCGCTCAACCGCTCACCGGCCTCGCCACAATCGAGGACCAGCTCGCCAACTCGGGTCGCACGTCCGAGCGCCGCATCATCGATTTCCAATTCGTCGATGCGCCGGCGGAAGCCGCCGGACTTCTTGGCGACCGGGTGCTCGAAGTGCGTCGAGTCAACCTCGCCGACGGTGAACCCTTCGCTCGAGTCACCGTGTGGTGTCGAGATGATCTCGGCGCAAACCTCTCGCGGGCCGAAGTGGAACGAAAGAGCTTCTACGCACTGTTGCCCGTCGACGTCGGCGGTGCCACTCAGCGAATCGGCGCCGCCGTGGTGAGCCCGACCGACGCAGACCTCCTCGGCCTCCCGGCCGAATCGGCCGTGCTCGTCGTGCACCGCACCACCCTCGCAACCGACGGGTCGCCCGTCCTCGTTTCCGAACACGTCTTCCCGGGGCATCTCACCGAGTTCGTCGCCGAGCTCGGCCCGGCCGACGACGAGGTCTCGCCAACCGGTCTTCGCTTAGTGGAGTAGGCCTCTCCGAACAGACTGGCCACCGAGGACCGAGCGATGTCGTGCACCCGGTCACGTTTGCCGGTGGTTGCTCAGGCGCATTCGAGCGCTCGCCACTGCACGAGCGGGCTCTGAGCTGCGCTTCGCGAACGCGGACATGAATCCTGTGCGAACGCTGGCGAAAGACCTTCGCGTTCCACGGGCGCTTTTGGATCGCGCGTGCTACCCATTGCGGTCGTACACGCGGACTTCATGGCAGGAGTAAAGATGAGTCGTATTCGAGCTGCACTACTTGCAGCGATCGTTGGGGTGTTGATGGCAACCGCCACAGCACCCGTCGCCGGGGCAGCACCAGCGCCGGCGACAGCAGCCACCCAGGCTGATCCCGGAGGCGCGGCGGCAGTCAATGACGCCGTTGGCCTTGTCGAACGGGCCTACTTGACAGTGCTTGGTCGCAGTCCTGAGCCCGGTGGTCTCGACTACTGGCTCGGTCGCCTCGCCGACGGCATGCCCTATGAGGAGATGTTGAACTTCTTCCTCGCATCACCCGAGCGAGATGCTCGTTATCCCGATGGCCAAAGCGATGCTGATTTCCTCGATCAGCTCTACCTCGATGCGTTCGAGCGACCGGCTGATGAAGATGGCAAGGCCTACTGGCTCGGGCGTCTCGAAGAGGGGCTGCCTCGTGTTGCGATCGTGACTCTCTTCGCTGATTCACCCGAGCAGCGCACGAGGACTGAGCCATCGGCTGCGTTCTCGATGAACGTGCTGCACATCAACGACCATCACTCACATCTGCAGAGCGACTCTGCCGATCTCGACCTCGGTGGCGACAGCACCCGAGTGCGCGTCGGCGGTTTCCCCAGCGTGGTGGCGAAGATGGATGAGCTCGAGTCGTCCTACGACGCTGGCACCAACGTCGCTCGTGTTCACGCAGGTGATGCCATCACCGGCACGATCTTCTTCAGCCTCTTTGACGGCGAAGCGGACGCGGCGATGATGAACCAGGCGTGCTTCGACGTGTTCGCTCTCGGCAACCACGAGTTCGATTCTGGCGATGCAGGTCTGAAGACCTTCCTCGACTTCTTGGATGACGACACCGACGACTGCACCACCGAGGTGCTCGCCGCAAATGTCGTTCCCGCAATCGGAACGCCACTTGCTGAGAACTCGGCAACGGACTACATCAAGCCGTTCCACATCATGGACTTCCCGGACGGTCAGGTCGCCTTCATTGGCATCGACATCGCCGATAAGACCCAGAACTCGTCGAGCCCGCTCGACACCACACAGTTCCTCGACGAGGTGGAGACCACCCAGCGTTACGTCGACGAGCTCACCGCAGCTGGCATCGACAAGATCGTGCTCGTGTCGCACTACCAGTACGACAACGATCTCGAGCTCGCCTCGATGGTGACCGGTGTCGACGTCATCGTCGGCGGCGACTCCCACACACTGCTCGGTGATTTCGACTCGGTCGGCCTCAGCAGCGGTGGCGCCTACCCAACGGCAACCACCGATGCGAACGGTGTGCCGGTCTGCATCGTGCAGGCATGGCAGTACTCAGCCGTGGTCGGCGAACTCTCCATCTCGTGGGACGAGTTCGGCCACGTTGCCTCCTGTGAGGGAACACCTCACATGCTGTTGTCGGACACCTTCCAGCGTCGCCCTGAGGGCGGCGGTGATCGTGTCGAACTCGAAGGTGATGCTCTCGCCGCCGTCTTGGCCGACATCGAAGCGAACCCATCGCTTTCGGTTGTCACGCCGGACGCCGACGCAGCTGCTGTGCTCGAGACCTTCTCCGAGGAAGCCGACGCTCTCGCAGCGGTGGCGATCGGAACCGCAGCAGAGGATCTGTGCCTCGAGCGAATTCCGGGCCAGGGTCGAAGCACGATCCCCGGCTGTGACGAGCTCACCGCAACAACCGGCGGCATGATCCAGCAGCTCGTGACCGATGCGTTCCGTGCGCAGAGCTTCGAGGCTGACATTGCGTTGCAGAACGCCGGTGGTGTCCGAGTCGACATCCCCGAGGGTTCGATCAGCATCGCCGATGCCTACACGCTGTTGCCGTTTGCGAACACCCTCGTCAACCTTGAGATGACCGGTCAGCAGATCGATGATTCTCTGGAAGAGGGCATTCAGAACGCCGTCCGACCGGACGGTTCAACCGGCGCCTACCCGTACGCCTCGGGCTTGCGTTTCGATGTTGATCTCACGCAGCCTCAGGGCGAGCGAGTCACCAACATCGAATACCAGGCAAAGGGCTCGACCGAGTGGGTTGCTCTCGACGTGGCTGCGACCTACACGGTCGTGACCAACAGCTTCATGGCCTCGGGTGGTGACGGCTACGACACGATGGGCGAGATCTTCGATGCCGGAAACTTCACCGACACGTTCCTCGACTACGCCAAGTCGTTCATCGATTTCGTTGAAGCTCAGCCGGCCGGTGACGATGGGCTCCCCGTCCTGAACCGTCCGACGGACTACTCGACGAACTCGTTCATTGGTTTGCCCGCCGACGGGTGATCCACTGACCGGTTGCTCGTCAGAGGAACCTCTGGTCTCGGTGAAAACCTGAGCCCAAAACTTGAACTGGCCCCGGTTGCCGCTCGTTTGAGCGACAACTGGGGCCAGTCCGGTTTTGTCAGGATTCCCGTGGAGGGGAGAGAGGGAATCCCGTCAGACCGAGTGCTTCAACTGAGCGGGGCTCAGGAGGGGAGGAGCACTGAATCGATGACGTGGACGACGCCGTTCTCGGCTTCGAGGTCGGCGGTGACAACGTTTGCATCGTTGATCTTCACACCATCGCTGAGATCAACCGTGATCTCTGCACCGTTGAGGGTGGCGACGTTTCCGTCAGCGAGGTCGGTGCTGAGCACTCGGCCCGGCACGACGTGGTAGGTGAGGACAGCGGTGAGGGTCTCGGTGTCGGCGAGGAGCTCTTCGGCGGAAAGGCCGAGGGTCTCAAGTGCCGCAGCGAATGCGTCATCGGTGGGTGCGAAGACCGTGATGGGGCCCTCGGCGGTGAGTGCGTCGACGAGGCCAGCGGCTTCAGCGGCTGCGAGCAGCGTGGTGAAGTTTCCGGCCTCAGCAGCGATGTCGACGACGGTCGCCGGAAGAGCATCCTCTTCCATGGCGTCGTCTTCCATTGCGTCGCCGTCTTCCATGGCGTCACCAGCGTCGGGCAGGAGGACTGCGTCGATCACGTGGATGATGCCGTTGCTGGCTTCGATGTCAGCGGTGACGACGTTTGCGCCGTCGATCTTCACTCCGTCGCTCAGATCGACGGTGATCTCTGCGCCGTTCACGGTGGCGGCCATCATGCCGTCGGTGAGATCGGTGCTCCGAACCTCGCCAGCGATGACGTGGTAGGTGAGGATCGAGGTGAGGGTTTCGGTGTCGCCGAGGAGGTCCTCAGCGGTGATTCCGAGAGCGTCGAGCGCAGCGGCGAACGCATCATCGGTGGGGGCGAACACGGTGAGTGGTCCGTCGCCATTGAGGGTGTCGACGAGGCCAGCGGCCTCGGCGGCTGCGAGCAACGTGGTGAAGCTGCCAGCTTCGGAAGCGACGTCGACGATCGTGCCGGCCTCTTCCATCGCTTCTTCGGGAGCGTCGGTTTCTTCGGCGACGGTGGTCTCAACCGGTGCTGCCGGCTCTGCCTCGTCCGAGGCGCAAGCCACGGCTCCGAGGGAGAAAGCGAGTGCGATTGCACCGAGCTTGGTCATGCTGTTCGTCTTGTTCGACATTTGGGGGGTCCTCCTGAGAGGGGGTATTGGGTAAGGGGGGTTGCTGAGAGGATTCGCTGGGCATCGAAGATCGGATGCGAAAAGGGGACAAATATTCGCGACTGATCCGTTTGGCCTACGCCGCTCGTTCACCATGGGCGAGGGCTCCAATCGGTGGAAACCGCTTGATAGAGAGGGAACGTGACCGATGGGACACGGTGAGACGCTCGTTTGTTCCCGCGCTTGGATGTATCGCCGCCGTCATCGTGGCGAGCTGTTCTTCGCCGGCTGAACCGGAACCGATCTCCGCACAAGAGTTGGTCGAACTGCACGTGAGCGACGGCGTGAATGACGACATTGCACTCTGCGCGATCTCGATCCTGGTCGATGATGTCGACCCCGAGATGCTGCGCCCCGATGCCGATCCAAGCCCGATCGATGAGCTGGCGATCAGTGAGACATTCGCAGCATGTGGCTCAGCGAACGAGCTGCTGGCCGAGGGGAACGACGAGCCTCAAGAGCTCGCATTCTCCAACGAACCACAGATCTACGGTGACGATCGAGCGCTCGACAAGCTCTGGGATGGGTGTGAAGCAGGCGACGGACAGGCATGCGACGATCTCTGGGAACAGGCGCCGGTTGGCAGCGTGTACGAGCAGTTCGGCGTGACGTGTGGTGACCGCTTCGAGATCTTGAACTGTGCGGACGAACTCATCGTCGACCCCAACGCTGTTGAGGCCAGCACTGACGAAGTTGAGGCCAGCACTGACGAAGCCGCTGGTGATGAGCGTGCCGACACGCCCGACGGCACTGCCGACGAGACTGATGAGTAGGAAAAATCGGGCGCCCGCTTTGCATCAGCGAGCCGCGGCCCCCAGTCTTTAGGCCGTGTCGGGCCCGTTTCGTCAAGACCCGCCTGATCTCAAGGGCGACGATCACGTTCTTCGCTCGCGTCTGCTCATCTTGCTGGCGGCACGCTTCGACGCGCGCGTCACGACCGTCATCGGCGCAGCGGGCTTTGGAAAGACCACGCTGCTCGCACAGGCGGTTGAGCAAAACCGGCTGAGTGCGCGGGGTCTCGACGTGTGGGTGGGCTGCACGGCCGATGACCGACCCGTGTCCCTCGCCGAGTCGATGCTCGTCGGCCTAGGCGCAGAGCCTGGGACAACCGATGAAAGCGCCGCAGCTCAGGTGGCTGACGCCGTGTGGGCACTCGCTCCGACCGACGTGTGCATCATGCTCGACGACGCCCATGAGCTCTATGACGACCCGGCGTGTTTCGACTTCCTTTCAGCGCTGATCAAACAGATGCCAAACAATGCGCACTTGTTGTTGTCGTCGCGTGATTCGGTTCCACTGCCGCTGAGTCGGGTTCGCGCCGCTGGTGATCTCTTGGAAGTCGACCAGTCGCTGTTGGCGTTCGACGCCTCGGAGATCAGCGAGTTCGGCGAACGGTTCGACGCATCGCTCGACCCTGAGTCATCAGAGTTGCGCTGGCCTGCGCTCGCCCGCCTCAGTGTTCAGTCCGGTCGAGATGCTGCCGCTGAATTTGTATGGGAAGAGGTTCTTACGGAGCTGGAGCCAGCCCGTCGAGATGCCCTGTTGCGTATTTCTCCGTTCGCCTTCATCGATGATGAGCTCGTCCACGCCGTGTCCGACTGGCGTGGTCCGGCGGTCGATCTCGTCGCCGGGCTGCCGCTGATTGCCCAGAGTCGAGACCACCGGTTCCGCTTGCATGCTCTGTGGCGCCCGATTCTTGAGTCGAAGTTGCCGCAAGAAGCCCGAGACGAAGCGGCTCGTCGAGGTGCGCAGAACCTGCTCGACCGCGGTGAGTTCGTGGCCGCCGCCGAGGCGTTTGCGGCTGCAGGCGACTCGGCGGGGCTCTACGAAACGGCCTCGGAGCTGTGCGCCGCGCCGATCACGACACAGCGTGTGGGCGGCGCCCACCGAATCTTGCGGTTGGTCGAAGGCCTGAACGATGACGATGATCGCATCGAAGGCCTTGCGATGGTGCTGCGCGGCGTGATTCAGCTCGGCGGCAACGAAACCGGGGCGCAGGCAACGCTCGAAGAGGCGGCGAAGCGACTGCGTGACGCCGGCGAACATCTGCTCGAGATTCGAGTTCTGTTCATGGCGTCTCAGCTCTCCGGGCTGATCGATGGCCTGCCCCCAGCGCCGCACCTCGTCCCGCGGGCTCGCGAGCTGGCCGAATCCGACGATGCTGCGGTTGCCAGACTTGGTCGAGCGATGGCTGCTCGATTTGAGATGTACAGCCATCTCGTCGCCGGACGGCTCGACGAAGGCTTTGCGCTCGTCGAGGAGATGCAGGCGTTTGGGCCCGTTCGAGGACGAATGCTGATCGATCAATTCGCCGTCGATGCTGGTTGGCCCGAGCGGATGGACGATTACGGTCCGAGGGCGATACCGGAGACGGGCGACGTGCCCGACCTCGACATGGCGGCAAGCCTGGCGCTGTGGGTTCGCGGCAGCGTGTCACCCGAACTCGGGGTGAGCATCGCCGAGAACATGGTTGGCCTCGTCGCTGCTCAGAAGATCTCGCATCAGTCGGTATTGCTGCGCGGCATGGTGGCCGTGGTTGCGTGTGCGGCTGGTGAAATCGAGACAGCCCGCCTCAACATCGAACAGGCGCGACTGTTGGCGTCGGCGGACTTCGGCCCGAGAGTGCTGGGCTATCTCGATGTTGCGTCCGCCTGGGTTGCGATCGCCGAAGGTGACGAA
This sequence comes from uncultured Acidimicrobiales bacterium, assembly GCA_937925335.1. GTDB lineage: Bacteria > Actinomycetota > Acidimicrobiia > Acidimicrobiales > SZUA-35 > CALEWY01. The sequence continues at coordinate 12,833 of CALEWY010000056.1, read as the reverse complement.
GACGAGGCAGCGGCGATTTTTGATCGCTTGGCTGAGGCCGTCCCATTCGATGGGTCACCACCTCGACTCTTCCTGCACTCCATCGCGCCGCTCTACATCCTGCATCCCGCCGCTCGCCCGCTCTTGGAGAGCCTCTCTCTTGGTCCAGCTCTGCAGGCTGCGATCGAGGCGGCCATCGCGCTCGTCGAATACCGAGAGACCGGCAACACCGATCTCGCGGCCGCCACCGATTGGTCGAACATCGACTTCTTGCGGTCGAGTCTGTGTCCTCCGTTCTTGGCTGAGCTGGCCTTGGCCGGCCGCCAAGGTGGCCAGACAGGCGCCAAAGAGGTGCTGAACGTTCTGCCCGATCAGCGAACGATTCTGGAGCAACTCGTCGCCGCTGACGGCAAGGTCAAAGAAGCGGCGATCGACGCGCTGAACGACCTACCAGAGGGCCCTGGTTTCGAGCTGCGGATTCGGGCGCTTGGTGAGATGCGGATCGAGCGAGACGGCGATGTCGTCGATGATTCCGATTGGCTGCGCCGCGAAAAGGTCCGGCTGCTGTTCGCCTACCTCCTCCAGCATCCGAGCGTCGCCCGGCGAGATCTGGCCTCTGCGCTGTGGCCCGATCAAGAGATCGACAAAGCACTTGCCAACGTTCGAGCCAACCTGCGCTTTCTCCTACGAGTGCTCGAACCGGACCGGCCAACGGGTGCTGATTCGTGGTTCATCAATACCGATGGGCGCACCATCGAGTTGCGTCTCGATCGAGTCCGAGTCGACGTTGTCGAATTCGATGAACTCGTCGATCGCGGACGTCGAGCCGATGAGCGAGGCGTCCCGAGTGAGGCGCTTGCGTGCTACGAGTCGGCGATCGATCTGTATCGCGGCGACTTCCTCGAAGAGAGCTTCCAAGATCCGTGGGCTGAGTTCGAACGGATTCGATTGCGATCGGCCGCAGCGTTGGCGGCGTCTCGCGTCGGCGAGCTCCTTCTCGCTCGTGGCGAGCCGGAACGAGCCATCCGTCTGGCAACGTGGGCGCTCGAGCGTGAACCGCTGCTGGAACGAGCCCATCGCGGACGTATTCGAGCCCTGCTTGCGCAGGAGGATCGAAACGCGGCCCGCCATGCAGCCGCGCTGCTCGTGACTCAGCTGACCGAGGCTGAAATGGAACCGGAACCGGACACGGCGTCGATGCTGAGCTCGCTTGGAGTGTCCGGGCCAGAGCTTTGATCCCGGGCCAGAGCTTTGATCGCCGACGTCCTAGGATTCGGTGATGACGTCCCCCGAAGCTGAAGCGCTCGTCACGAACATCAGAGAATCCGTGATTGGCCGGACGGAGATGGTCGACGGGCCCTTTGGTGCTCGTCCCGTCGTCTACGCCGATTACACCGCGTCCGGTCGTTCGCTCAGCTTCATCGAGAACTACATCCGAGACGTCGTGCTGCCGCTTTATGCGAACACACACACTGAGTCGTCGGGAACCGGCCTGCAGACGACTCGTTTTCGGGAGGATGCTCGAAGCATCGTGAAGCGGTGTTTGGGAGCGGGCGATGAACACGCTGCTCTCTTCTGCGGCAGTGGCTCGACGGGAGCGATCGCGAAACTCATCGGTGTGATGGGGCTGCGCATCCCCTCCGCACTCGACGACGCACACTCGCTGTCCGACCACATCGACGCCGCCGATCGACCGGTGGTTTTCATCGGGCCGTACGAGCATCACTCCAACGAGATTCCGTGGCGAGAGTCGATCGCCGAAGTCGTCACGATCGATGAGGACGCTGACGGTCACATCGATCTCGTCGCACTCGAAGCTGAGCTCATCGCTCACGCTGGCCGGAGCCGCCTGATCGGGTCGTTCTCGGCTGCATCCAACGTGACGGGCATCGTGACCGATGTGCGAGCGGTGTCATCGCTGTTGCACAAACACGGCGCACTTGCCCTCTGGGACTACGCAGCAGCAGCCCCCTACGTGGGCATCGATATGGGCCCGACCGTTGCCGGCGACGACTACCTCGACGCCGTCTTCATTTCGCCGCACAAGTTCATCGGCGGCCCCGGAACCCCAGGGTTGTTGGTTGCCCGTAACGAGCTGTTCGACAATCGCGTTCCTGACGTGCCCGGCGGCGGCACCGTTGCGTACGTCAACCCGACCGAGCACGCATTTCTCGACGACATCGAACATCGAGAGGAAGGCGGCACGCCGGACATCATCGGCGCGATCAGAACCGGCCTGGTCTTCCAGCTGAAAGACGCCGTCGGTGTGCCGGAGATCCAGGCCCGGGAAGAGCGCTTCGTCGAGCGGGCAATCGAGGAGTGGAGCAACCACCCGAACATTCAGATCCTGGGAAGCAAGGACGCCGAGCGGCTCTCGATCGTGAGCTTTGTCATCAAGGACCACGAACGGTTCCTGCACCACAACTTTGTCGTCGGCATCTTGAACGACCTGTTCGGGATCCAGTCGCGCGGCGGCTGCTCGTGTGCTGGGCCGTACGGCCATCGTCTTCTCGGTATCGACCTCGATCAATCGCACGAGTTCGAGCGGGAGATCACCCGAGGATGTGAGGGCATCAAGCCGGGCTGGGTGCGCGTCAACTTCAACTACTTCATCGATGACGACGTCTTCCGCTACATCGTGGATGCCGTGTCGCTGATCGCCGACAACGGTCGATGTCTGTTGCCCTACTACCGCTTCGAGCCGGACACCGGCTTGTGGAAGCACCGCGACAAGCTGTCGGCTCCGCCGCTCTCGCTTCACGACATCAACTACGGCTCCGGCGACATGAACTTCCTTCGTCGCCCCGACAACCTGCCAGAGGGCGGCTTGCCCGCCTACATGGAAAAGGCCCGAGTGCTCCTCGCCGACCTCGTCATGAAGCGCCCCGAGCCAATCGGCCTCCCCGACGTCACCGCTGACTTCGAGCACCTCCGCTGGTTCCACTATCCAGACGAAGCACCTGCGTAAATCGAGGTCTGACCCCACGGCTTACGCAGGTTGCGGTTTAGAGCTTGGGCCAGCGGGTGGAGTTGGGGGAGCGGCGGGCTTGGCCGGGTCCGGGGCCGAGTGCCCAACGGCGTCGCCAGGCTCCTGAGTCAGGGCCCTGCAGGTCGGCGGTCTCGCCGGCATGAGCCTTCTTGCGAGCCTCCCACCAGCCCGAGGCGAACTCATCGGCGAGCACGCTGATCGTTGTCTCGATGCGCTCGGCGAATGCTCGTGCGTCTTCGCCTTCCTCGGCGAGGAGCGGTTGTCCGAACACGACTGCACAGCGAGAGCGGGTGGGCCAGTTCTGACCCTTTGGCAAGATCTTGCCCGTTCCGCTGATGTAGGTCGGGATCACGGGAACCGCGGCTCGCGATGCGACGAACGCAGCACCCGGCCGATGCGGACGTCCCCATCCATCTGGGCTGCGTCCACCCTCGGGGAAGATCAAGAGGTTGTCGCCACGCTCGATCGCCTTGAACGCGTTCTTGATCGACAGCTTCGAGAGCTTTGTCCGCTCGATCGGAATCGCGCCGACGAACAGCGCCGAGATGGCTCCGGAGATGCGGCCGCGGAAGAAATAGTCGGCGCCACCGAGTGGAGCGAGATCTTTGCGAAGGTGCGCCGGGATCGTTGCGAGCAACAGCGTCGTGTCGGCATGGCTGTGGTGATTCGCTGCGAACACGACGGGGCCCTCGACATCGATCAGCCGATCGGCGCCGATCACTCGAGGCGATCCATAGAGGTTGATCGCCGGCTTGAAGAAACCCCACACTGCTGCGGAACGAACGCGCTTGGCTGCCGGTGAGCGAGCCCACTCAACGTCGTAGTGCACGCCGGTCTTCGGTGTCGGCGTGCGCTTCTCAACCGACCGAGGCGTCGTCGGCGGATCCGCAATGAACCGCAGCCACTTCACAGTATTTCCCTCCGGGGGCCGTTCGGGCCACGGAGGCCGGGCTGGCGTGGGCCCGCGCTCGGTCGTGCTTGGCACGGGGAGTTGTGAGCGTCGGCGAACAACTCTGTAAGTGAGCGAAGCGAACGGCGGCTGGCGTGGGTCGGGCCACTCATGTCACGTCTGCCATGAGGATTGGTGGGTTGTGGAGGTGGGTGATCGACGGTCGAGGGCCGACGACGTCTTCCGCCATCTCCAGCGCATCGCTCAACGTTGATGCTGGTTTGAATCCGAGACGGCGCACCGAGCGAGGATCACCACCGACCACGACGACACCGCCGAGATGGTCGAGCGCGTGCGCACACCAGTACCACATGTAGAACGGATGGACGCCGTGGTAGGCGTAGCTCGTCCGGTAGAGATGGCGATACCACTCGTCCTCGGCGAACTGCTTCTCGTACTTCTCCGCCATCACGACCGGGTCGGTCGTTTCGGCCAGCACCTGCTCGAAGAAGTCGATGTAGCTCGGGTGATGAACCGGATGGAACTCCCACGGCGTTGGGTGGCTCATGATGAGCACGCCACCCTTGCGGACCACCGGCTTGTTTCGGTAGAGGTTGAAGAAGTAGCCAAGACCCTGCACGGCGACGAGCACCGGATTCATGATCGAGTTCACGTTGTAGGGGCTGAGGTATGGGAGACCCATCGTGACGATGTCGGTCTGGCCTTCAACCGGCACCATGTGCTGCTTGTAGACCATCTCGGTGGTTTTCTTGTGCACGGCCTCGACCTCGCCGGCCTGCACCGAGGTGAGCTCATAGGGCGCCTTCCACGAGTGGAACGCCTTGCGCTTTTGTGACCCGCTCATCCGCTTCAGCCCGGCCTGCATGCCGGTGAACATCGCACGGTCTTTGACGTTCCACTCCCACTCACGCTTTTGCAGCATGGCGAGCGGACCGTCGTAGCCAAAGGTGTTCGTGTTGAGCGTGGTTTCGACCTGGAAGATGCGGGGGCCGTGGTTCTTGATGACCTCACCCTGGCGCCAGTTCGAGCGATGGAGCTCGGACTTCTCCTGGTCCATGAAGCTGGTGGACTTCTTCATGGTCTCGGGATTGTGATGGCTACTGACGCCGGCGTAGCCGGACAGGCCAGTCGCCGTGCTCTTCCAACCGCCGTCCATGCTGACGAGGTTGATGTTGACGTAAACGACGAGATCGCTCTCGGCCGCCCGCTTTTGCATCTGGACGGTCTCTCGATGACCGCCCTTCTCGTGCTCGGTGACCCCGAGGATCACCATCTCGTCTGGATCTTCAGCGTCGAGGTTGTAGAGCAGGCCGTGCGGAGCGAACGCTTCGTAGACACGATCGCCGACGGCATGGCGGAGCTCGGATTCGGTCATCCGACGGTGCAGCGCCAGGGCGGCCACGATGTGGACGTCGTCGACACCGGCAGCGGCGGCCATGTCGAGCACGGCTTCGATGATGCGCTGGCGAACGTCGGGACGGCGCATGGGTGGCAGCGGTAGCGACAGATCGTCGAAGGCGATCGTGAGCTTCATGCCGGGCTTGAGCAGCGTCGGCAACGGATCGTCTTCGATTGGATTGAGGAGGGCGTCGACGATGGCGCCGTCGGGATCCTTCATGCCGTTGAGCGGCTCACTCGGATAGATCACCCGGCTGCGGCCAACGGGCAGCTTCTCCACTCGGAAGCCCTCGCCGTGGTGGAACACGATCGGCGGTGTCTGACGGTCGACGTCGAGAACAAAGCCGGGACGAGGGGAGGGTCGGTTGGCTGGTGCCATTATCGGCGGCTCTTTCGCAGTGAGGGCATGGGGCCGAGGGGAAGCACGCGGTCGGTGCCGCCGTTTGCCTTCGACCAGTATTCGATCAGCCAACCTCGTTTGATCGCGAGCGATGCGAGGCGGGTTTCAGGGTTGACGGCCACGGGGAATCCAACGGCGTCGAGAAGTGGAAGGTCTGACGACGAGTCGGCGTAGGCCACCGATTCGGCAAGGTCGAGACCGTGTTGCTCGGCGTAGTCACGAAGCGCCTGGGCTCGGACCTCGCCGGTTGGTGGGACGGCGAGCAACTCGCCGGTGTACCTGTCGTTCTTCACCGACATCTCAGCGCAGATCACATCGTCGAAGAGCGGCTTGAGCGGGTCGACCACGATGTTGAGCGCACCGGTGATGAGCACCGTTCGATGACCGAGCGCTCGGTGTTCACGCACTCGCCGGACCGCGGCCGGGAACGCCTTCGTCAGGATGTGATCGGCGAGCAGTTCCTGGCCGAGGCGGTCCATCTCGGCCACCGACGCACCGTCGTAGCGACGATAGAAGTGGCGAAGAAAGTCGGTGCGGTCTCGTCGGTCGAGCGCGAGAAGTGACGGCCCCTCCTGCAGGGTCTTCAGCGTGAACTTCATGCGGTCGGCCGGGCCGAGATTGCGGGTCGCCAACCAGGCGTAGGAGAACACCACGTTGCTGGCAATGATCGTGTTTTCGAGATCGAACGCTGCGATGTGGCGTTCGGGAGCGAGCACGCGGCCACGCAACCGCTTGGTTCGAGCATCGGGATCGCTGCGTTCGCTGGTGGTCTTCACCCGAGCGTGCTCGACCACCGACGGCAGATGAATCTCGCTGACGTAGTGCTCCCAGTCGACGATGGCCGGGTCACAGCCAAATGTGGTCTGGTCGTCTTCGTTGAGTGAGTCGTGCAGATCGATGAGGTTGTCGACGCCGTAGAGCGCCTCACACTCGGCGTAGGCGCCGTAGATCTTGACGTAATCGCGGGCTCGCTCGACCTGTTCCTTCTTCTCCTCGAGGTCGGCGTTGATGAGCGCCTGTTTGCCTCGCAGGGGGAGGAGCTTGAGGGCCTTGTCGGCCCGGTCGAGGCTCTTGTGCGCTCGATCGAGTTGGCGTTCGACCGCACCTCGGCCCGGGAACGAGAACTGCGCGACGCCGATGGGTTGACCTTTTCGGTCATACAGCGGCTTCTCGGTGAACCATCCGCTGACGAGTTCGACGAGCGTGCGATAGAGCAGTGGGTTCCGGGTTCCGGAAGCGACCTGGGTGATGTGGACGCCGCCACCGTCGGCGGGTCGGCCGGCGGCGACGTTGATGATCGAGGCGACGACGAGGTCGACCGGGATGACATCGACGACGCCTTCTGGAACACCCGGGAACTCTTTGAGCAGACCCTGGGCATAGCTGATCAAGATCGGTTCGGCCATGCGGAAGCCCTTGATCCAGCCTGGCCGAGGCTCCATCCACGCCGACTCGATGATCGATGGGCGCACGATCGAAACGGGAACGTTGCCCTTCGATTCGACGAGCGCTCGTTCACCGAGGGCCTTGGTGTAGGCATAGGAATCGGGCCAGCCGAGTGAGGCGGCTCGAGCACGCCCAGCTTCGACGAGCTGTTCGCTCACCCAACGCTGGCGGTACTGCTCGGTCTTCGCTGCGAGGAGCGGAGTGCCAGCGGCACCGAGCTCGTTGCTCGCTCGGTTGCGGAACTCTTGGAGGCGACCGGCCGAGCGGCTCTCGGCATCGAAATCGGCTCGGGTACGACGAGCAGCGCTGACTTCGGATCGCCAGTCGACGTCGATGTGAAACGGCGAATCCATGAGGAGCTGTTCGGGAGCTGAACCTCGGCGGTTGCCAGCGACGTAGCAGGTGCTCACGCCGACGAAGTGCGGCGTGACCTTCAGGTCTTGGAGGGTCTCGACGATGCGGGTTGGCCCGAGAAGGTTGACTTCGACGGCACCGTCGAGCGGGGCGTCGAAGCTCACGGTCGCAGCCGAGTGGATCACGATGTCGCAGCTCGAGATCGCGGCCCGACCTTCATCATCAAGGCCGAGTCCGTCGGTGCCGACGTCGCCAGCGATCACGGTGACGCGTCGCTCGACTTCAGCCCAGAACGTGTCGGCCGAGCGAGGGGTTTCGCCTCGTTCCTCGATCATGCGATGGAACGCATCGTTGCGGAAGATTTCGCGGCGGGCTCGTTCGGTTGGCGTGGAGCGGCGGCCTGGTCGCACCAGCAGCACGAGCTCACAGTCGGGCACACTTCGCATCAGGCGCTCGACGAGCGCGGTGCCGAGAAAACCTGTCGAGCCAGTGATGCCGATTCGTTTGCCGGCCAGTTGTTCAGCGATGCCTGTGGCACTCATCGAAAGAGATCCTCTACCATTTGGTAAGTGACCACGAAGTCTAGAGCGATCGAAGCCGCTTCCAATGCCTTCGCCAGCCGTGGTTTTGCCGGAACCTCGCTCGATGAACTCGCCAGAGAACTCGGGTTCACGAAGCAGACAATCCTCTATCACTTCGGCTCGAAGGATGGCCTGCTGGAAGCCGTGGTCGTCGACGCCGTCGATCAGCTGATCGAGCAGCTGACCCAAGCCGTGACCGATGTTGACGTTGGCTGGCCTCGGGTCGAATCGGTCGTGCGCGCAGCGTTTGCGCTGGCCATCAGCGAGCCGCATCTCCTCGGCCTCTTGCGAGAGGTGAGCCGGCTTGGTTCGCCGAGGAGCGATGTTGTTCTTGAGCTGCTCGCTCCGCTGGTGAGCGCTGCGGTCAACACCCTCACCGAAGGAATGGCTGAAGGCGTGTTTCGACGCTCAGACGCTCGGATTCTGCTGGTCTCCGCCTATGCCGCCGTGACGGGTGTGGTCACCGATGCCGGGGCGCTCAGCGCCGTGGGCCTCGAGCTCGATCTACGAGTTGCCGCGCAGCTGAGACGAGTGGTGCTCGACTTCCTACGTGCAGCGCTGAGTCCAACCGGGGCCTACGCTCTGTCGCAGTGAGCAACTCGAAGAAAAGTCTGGCCAAGGTCATCGCTCGTGGGGTGGGCAGCCTTGGAGTGGTGGTTGGGGTAACCCTCGCAAGCCCGGTCGCGGTCGGTGCGCAATCGTGCGACACGGTCGTCATCGAAGGTGATCAGGTCTCCGAGCTCGAGATCCTCGAAACCATCGCCGAGCTGTCGCCCGAAGCGGAATGGGTCGTCCGCGTGTTTGACGATTCGGTCCCGAGTGGTGAACTCGAAGCAGAGCTGCTCGACGTGATCGATGCGTGCTTCAACGACGGTCCGCAGGGTCGCCAGGCCGACGTTGTGGTGTTGGGTCTGTCGATCGACGGTCGTGAGACCCAGGTGGTCTGGGGCACGATCTGGAATGAAGAGGTTGGCGCGATCGCTCAATCGGTCGTCGGTTCGAGCGGTCCGATGTCGGACGAGTTCCGTGATGGCGACTTCACCGAGGGCATGGTCGTTGGTCTCGAGGCGTTCAACGATGTCGTCGAAGCCTCTGATGGCGCAGCGCTGAGCGACACGCTTCCCGAGGATGAAGAGTCCGAAGGATCTGGCGGCGGTGCCACCACCTCGACCGACAACGGCAGCGACGACGGCGGGCTTGCCCCCGGCATCTTGCTCGGTGGCTTGGTTGGCGCCGCGGCGATCGGTGGCGGTGGTGTTGCGATCAATCGTCGTCGCAACCTGAATGCGCTGCGCAACGAACTCGAATCTCGGTCGGCCGGTCCTCGTACTGACGTTGGTGTGGCTCGCGAACGAACCAGCCTGCTGATGCAGCAGTCAGAACTGTGGGAGAAGGTGCTCGCCGGCCGCACCCTCGATGAGGTTCGACAGCGTCGCCACGAGGTTCGGTCCGGCTCGATCGATCTCGAGCGCTCCTCCACGCTGTTCAACCAGGCTGCGCCCGAAGGGATCGGTGAGGCGTCTCGCGAAGAACTCACCGCAGCGTCCGCTCGGCTCGATGAACTCACCGCCAGCCTCGACCAGCACGGCGTCGGTCTCGATCGATTGACCACGCTTGGCGACACCATCGACCGGCTCCGCGTGTCATTGCCGGTGAAGGCAGAAGATCTGTCGATCGAACTGCCGGAAGCGTTGACCTTCGCCGATGAGCGAGAAGCCGCAGGCTGGAAGGTCGATGAACCGCGAGCCCGGTTGACGAGTGCGCTCGGTCGCCTTGAGGGGCTCGACCTCGCGGAGTTCGCGCTCGATCTGCTGCACCTCTCCGATGAGATCGAGAGTGTCGAGGCTGATCTGTTCGCGTCACGGCATGACTTGCAGACGCTGCCCGATCGCCTGGTCGGATTGCGCGAATGGGCGCAGCGTCTCTCCGAGGCCGAAGGTGCCGAGCGGGCTCGCACGAAACAAACGGCGGCCACCTTCTCAAAGGTGACGGCGATGCACGCCGCGGAGTCGTGGCAGTGGGCAGCCGATCACACGTCGCACGCCATGAGTCGCCTGGAACGCGCCGAACACTTCCGGGTCAACGCCATGGATCAAACGCTTGCTGACCAGGCGTGGGATGCCGTTGGTGCGGGTCTTGAAACATCCGGCCTCGAACAGATGGCGGCCGACGAACTCCTCGATCAGCTCGACGTGCTTCTCCTCGATCTCGAGTCGGCCCGGTCGAGTGCGGCCAACGTCGTCGAAGAAGCCGCTGGTGAGCTGAACGAACTGACCCAGTTTGTGAGCGCGCACAAGCGAGATCTCGGACCCGAATTTCGTGGTGCGGTAAGCGAGGGAACCGGCGCCATCGAAGGCCTTCGTCGGGAGCTGACCCAGCGCCGGCCAAACTTCCTGCTCGTCGCCCAAACCTCAACCCGGCTTGCTCATCGTCTCGACGCTCTGTTGTTCGAGGCGCAGGAAGAGAAGCGCCAGGTCGACGCCTTGCGCCGAGAGTTGTCTCGCCAGGTTCAGCGCGCTCAGCGATCGATCGATCGAGCTGAGTCGGCTATCGGTTGGGAGTTCTTCGAGTCGAAGGATTCCAAGAGCGTGAATGCGCTTCAAACGAAGCTCGCGAGTGTGAGCCACGGCTCGCAGTCCTTGCGACCTGACGAACTCGGCAATCGCATCCGGATGGCAGAGGACATCGCAGACGATGCGATCGCCGTGCGGACCCGAATCATTCGTCGCCGCCGCAACAACAACACCTGGATTGTGATCGGTGGAAGCGGCGGTGGTCGTAGGAGCGGCGGTGGTTTCGGCGGCTTTAGCGGCGGTGGATTTGGCGGTGGTGGCGGCGGCTTCAGCGGTGGCGGCGGATCCTTCGGAGGATTCGGCGGCGGTGGTGGTGGCTTCGGCGGAGGCTCAGCCGGCGGCAGCTGGTAACCCCTACCGTCGCTTCGCTCACGACGCCAGCAACGTGGCTTGGTGTTGCTGAGCGGCGAACCTCTGGGGTCTGACCCCTACAAAACCGAGCGTGTGACCAGCGTTGGGGTCTGACCCGAGAGGTTCATGAAACCGAGCGCTGTTCGCTACGCGGGCTGTTCGCTACGCGGGCTGTTCGCTACGCGGGCTGTTCGCTACGCGGGCTGTTCGCGAGGCGTTCGCAGCGTGGCTTGGTGTCGCTGAGCGGCGAACCTCTGGGGTCTGACCCCTACGAAACCGAGCGTGTGACCAGCGTTGGGGTCTGACCCGAGAGGTTCATGAAACCGAGCGTGTGACCAGCGTTGGGGACTGACCTCGAGAGGTCTACCGCTTCGTGTCTCGTTTGGATTGGCGACGCTCGTGGCGTTCGATCGCAAGGTCGACGAGCTCGTCGATGAGATCTGAGTAGTTGAGGCCCGAGGCTTCCCAGAGCTTCGGATACATCGAGATGGGTGTGAACCCGGGAATCGTGTTGAGCTCATTGAGGAGCGGTCCGCGGCCACCCTCTTCATACAAAAAGTCGGCTCGCGCCATTCCTTCAACTCGAAGCAGCTTGTAGGCCTGCTTCGCCAGCGCTTGCATCTCAGCCTCCGCACCGGCCGGCAGTTCAGCAGGGATGGCATTGCTCGACAGGCCATCGAGATACTTGTCTTCGTAGCTGTAGAAATCGTCAGCCGGGAGAATCTCACCGGCGACCGACACTCGCAGGTCGTGATTACCGAGCACGGCGAGCTCAACCTCTCGGGCGTCAACACCCTCCTCGACCACGATCCACTCGTCGTAACGAAGCGCCAGTTTGATGGCTTCGGCGAGTTCGCTGATGTCGTCGACCTTGCTCACGCCAACCGATGAACCCATGTTGGCGGGCTTAACGAAGCACGGGAAGCCGAGCTTGTCGGCGATCTCGTTGAGGCGATCAGGTTCAGTCGACTTGTCCCAGTCGTATTCGTTGAAGGCGAGCCAACGCGTCTGCGGGATGCCGGCCGCGTCGAGTAGTTCTTTCGCCTTGGCCTTGTCCATCGTGAGTGATGAGCCGAGAACACCGGCGCCGACGTAGGGCACGTTGGCGAGTTCGAGCATGCCCTGCACGGTTCCGTCTTCGCCGAGGGGGCCGTGAAGGAGCGGCAAAACCACGAGTTGCTGGCCGGGGAACGGAGCGGTGAATGCCGGCATCAGCTCGGTTGGTGTGCCGGTTGGAGAAAGCTGCGGTGGAAGCGTTCGAGTGCCGTCGGCCAGGATCGCAGCAGCGTCATCGGCGATGGCCCACTGGCCGTCGCGGCTGATGCCGATCGGCACGATGTCGTAGCGATCCGGATTGGCCGCAGCCAGAACGTGAGTGGCCGTCGTGCACGACACATCGTGCTCAGCTGACTGCCCTCCGAAGACCACGACGAGACGAATCGGGCCGTCTGGCTGGGGCTGGTCGTCGGTCGGTGAGGTCACGGCCACGCAGGGTAGACGAAACGGGCGAATCCAGTTGAGCGGATTCTCCCTCCGGGGGACGTTCATGGCCACGGAGGCCCGGCGGATTCTCCCTCCGGGGGCCGTTCATGGCCACGGAGGCCCGGCGGTTTCTCCCTCCGGGGGCCGTTCATGGCCACGGAGGCCTGGCTGGCGTGGGTCGAGTTGTGAGCGTCAGCGAGCAACTTGGTGAATGAGCGGAGTGAACGGCGGCCACGGAGGCCCGGCTGGCGCAGGGCGAGTTGCGGGTGTTCCGCCGTCTGCGGAGGACTTCGCGCAACACTGGCGGCGTGCAGCACTCACTCTCTGATGTCGCCAACGCGATCGGCGCCGAACTTCGCGGTCCGGACGA
>CALEWY010000055.1 GCA_937925335.1 uncultured Acidimicrobiales bacterium | reverse complement strand
GATCCCAAGCTCGGTTCTCCCGATCGTTGGAATCGTGTTGTTCGACGTGGCGTTCTATTGGACACATCGCTTTGCGCATGAGGTTCCGTTCCTCTGGCGGTTCCACGCGATTCACCACTCCACCGAGCATCTCGACTGGATTAGCGGTTTCCGAAACCATCCACTCGACGGGGCATTACTCGCCCCAGCCTTCGTCCTGCTCGTCACCGCTGGGTTCAGTCCCGAGTTCTCCGGCGCATTGGCCGTCGTCCAGGTCGTGACCGGGCTGTTCCTGCACGCAAACGTTCGGTGGCGCCTGCGCTGGCTGCACCGAATCGTCATCACACCCGAGTTCCATCACTGGCATCACACGAACGAGAGCGAAGCCCATCATGCGAACTACTCGGTGTTCCTCCCGTTGTGGGATCTCGTCTTCGGTACGTACTTCATGCCGTCGGACCGACGTCCGGAAACCTACGGGGTCGATGAGTACATCCCGGAAGGGTTACTCCCCCAGCTCGCTCATCCGCTGCGAGGAATGACCAACCCACTCCGAGTCGTTCGGCATCCGGTTCAGTCGACTCGCCGGTTTGGGCGGTTCTGCCGAGGTCTGATCAAGCAGATGTGGCGTTCGGCTCGTCGACCGACTCATCGAGCGGCTCAGGCGGTCGCTGGAGGTTGATCGTAAACACCGTGCCGTGGCCCTCTTGACTACTGGCGCTGATGGATCCGTCGTAGCGCTGCAGGATTCGTTGGCACACGGCGAGGCCGATACCAGAACCTTCGAACTCAGCATGGGAGTGCAGCCGGAAGAATGGCTGGAAGACCCGCTCGTTGAACTTGGGGTCGAACCCTATGGCGTTGTCGCGGTAGATGATCGAGATCGTGTCGTCGCTACTGGGCGCGGCCGCCTTCGACCGCCGGTCGACACCGATCTCAATAACGGGATCCGAATCCGGCTGGCGGTACTTGATCGAGTTGCTGATCAGCGTGGAGAACACCTCGGTCAGTTGTGCGTGATCGCACCACGCCGTTGGGAGATCGGCGACCTGAATGTCCGCATTGCTTGCGGCGATCGCGCCAGCGCCTTGTTCGACCGCACTCACGACGACCTCACCCACGTTCACGGGTGCAGCGTTGCCGCCACGAGTTGTCGCTCGTGAGAAGCGCAGGAGGTCGTTGATTAGTTCTTGCATGCGCTTGGACGCATCACTCATGCGGGCGAGGTCGGCGCGTTGAGAGTCGCTGAGACGCTCGAACGCCTTCGTCTCGAGTCGGTCGCCGAACGTCTGGATCTTTCGAAGCGGCTCTTGAAGATCGTGCGACGCGACATAGGCGAAGTCTTGAAGATCTCGGTTGCTCGATTCGAGCTGATCGTTGGCTCGGATTAGCTCGAGGCGTTGTGCGTCAGCTTGTGCGAGCAGCCGACACTTCTCGATTCCTGAGGCCAGAACCCGGCCAGCACGATGTGCAAGTTCAAGCCCGCGCTCGTCGAACGCCTTGTCGTCGAACCCGTAGAACGAGATCGCCCCGATCGTCTCCTGAGCCGTCAGCGGAATGATGAATGCGGACCGCATGCCGAGGGTGATGAGATGAAGGGCGTCTTGCACGTAGTCGGGGTCGTAGTCGAGATCCGGCGTTTGCTCCGTTGTCGACACGACCAGCGTGTTCGTCGCAGTTGCATGGCCTTCGAGCGACCCAATGGCCGGAACGATCAGCTTCGAGACCTCAGCCTCGAGCTCGCTGTCGTACTCGCTCTGGCATGCGACGGGGACCAGTAATGTTCGAGACTCGTCGAACATGCGAACCATGACGTGCGCGGCGAAACCAAACAGCTTCAAGCGTTCGACCACCGCTTGGACGAGAGCAGCTTCCTCGACATATTCGTTGCCGAGCTGGATGATCTCGACGAGTCGGGCGTGCGGGTCGGCGATGGCTGAATCGTTGGTCATGTCGGCTCCCCAGCGACGAGCGTTGCTTCGAAGAGCGCTCCCTCTCCTGGGCAGCTGCTCGCCGTCAACTCGCCGCCGTGGCGTTCCACGATCCGTCGACAAACCGAAAGGCCGATACCCGAACCCTCAAAGTCGGTCTTTGCATGCAGCCGTTGGAAGGGCTTAAAGATGCGGTCCAGGAATCGAGGATCGAAGCCGATGCCGTCGTCTTTGACCTGGAGTCGGACCGGATCACCGGCGAGGGCAGCGATGCTGATGTGAGGTGATGCATCAGCTGCTCGGAACTTGATCGCATTGCCGATGAGATTCTGGAGGAGTTGCCGAAGCTGAGTCTCAACACCGAACACGCTTGGGAGCGGCTCTCGCTCGATCACGGCGCCAGATTCAGCGATCGCAACCTCAAGATCTGCCAGCACACCATCGAGCACGACGTCGAGATCGACCGTCGTCATCGACGCGTCCGGCGTGTGAACGCTCGAGAACGTCAAGAGGTCATCGATGAGTCGCTGCATGCGAGCACTCGCGCTACCGATGCGGGCGAGATAGTCGAGCTCGCGTTCGGTCAAGTCATCAAACGCTGATGTCTCGAGCCGATGACCGAACGTCACAATCTTGCGCAAGGGTTCGCTCAGTCCGCTCGATGCCATCTGGGCAAACTCTTGGAGCTGGCGATTCGACGACTCGAGTTCCAAGCGGGTCGTTGCAATGTCCTCGAGCTGGTGGTCCAACCGATGGATGGTCTTCACCTTGGTCAATGCCATCGAGACAATCGCCGCGACCACGTCGATCTGGGCCTGCACATCCGGGTCGTCGAAGACTCCGTGCGACAGGGAGTTGAACCACAGCCCGCCCAGCTTTTCACCTGCCGAAGTCATCGGGGTAAACCGAACCTCGCGAACACCTCGGCGTGCCGAGTCTGCATAGGGAGAAAGCCAATCCGACTCGACGAACCCCGGAGGGCTCGGTTCAGGATTGTCGACGTCGATCGTGTGTGCGTCGTAGTTGAGAATTCGATGGACGATCGGGTCCCCGGATGAACCGAAGAGCACTCGTACCGGGCCGTCGGTTGGCGACATTCGATACGTCGAGAAGTGGTCACCGTCTCGAACCGACATCGACACGGCTTCAACACCGGGAATCGCAGCGAGGACGGCCGACGAACGTTCAATGACGTCGTCGAGCGTCACGAGGGGAACGAGCTCATCAATCAAGCGCTCGATCGTTGGCTGGAGGGTTGTACTTCGGTCGACTCGCGTCTCGCCCATCGATTGACTTATCGGCTGTATTCAGCGGATCCCAAGAACTTTCTGCACAACAGCTGGGGGACACTTTGTTCAGCGAATCGCCGGAGGAACCGGTCATACTGATCGGATGAGTGAGCTTCCGCCTCCGCGATTCCGAAAGACGAAGACCGACAAGTGGGCCGTGATGGCTCCCATCGAGACCCTCGAAGCTGCGTTGAAAGACTCGGGCGGCGTGGTCGAGGTCCACAAGAAGGCGGGTGGAACCTCAACGTTCACCGTTGCATCACTCGGGCGCCCGTTCGATGTTGACGGTGTGTCAATGTGTTACGGCTATGCGCCGGATGACGAGAGCGAACCGGGTGCTGCGCGACCGGCCCGCAATGCTGCTCGATCGGCATCGTCGGACGAGTCATCTCGAGGGC
The DNA here is from genome assembly GCA_937925335.1 of uncultured Acidimicrobiales bacterium. GTDB lineage: Bacteria > Actinomycetota > Acidimicrobiia > Acidimicrobiales > SZUA-35 > CALEWY01. Next base: position 788 of record CALEWY010000055.1, on the reverse strand, counting down.
CGTCCACACCCGAGCCGCCTCGTGACGACGAGCCACTCCCCCAGTTTCAGGGCGATGAGGGCGACGTTTGGGTCGAAGAGTTCTGAACCAGCGATCTCAACTGGCGTTTCTCGGCCACCCTTGAAAGGCTCTGGCGATGGAATTCGATCTCGCTCAGACCGACGCGCTGCTCTCAACGACGAGGGCGGTTCGCAAGCGCCTCGATCTCGAGCGTGAGGTTCCCGACGAGGTGCTGCTCGAGTGCTTGCAGCTCGCGGTGCAGGCGCCGACTGGTTCCAACCGTCAGGGCTGGCGATGGATGGTGGTCCGAGACGCCGAGAAGAAGGAAGCGCTCGCCGACATGTACCGGCGCGTCGGAGGCGACTACCTCGCCGAAGCGGCGAAGACAGCTGAAGCCGGGACGCAGACCGAACGAGTGATGGATTCGGCGAACTATCTTGCTCAAAACCTGAGCAAGGTGCCGGTCATGGTCATTCCGCTGATCATCGGCCGAGTTGACGACGCCAACACCAACTCAGCGGCAGCACTCTTCGGCTCGATCATCCCTGCCATGTGGAGCTTCCAGCTTGCGTTGCGAAGCCGCGGTCTCGGGAGCTGTTACACAACCCTGCACCTTGGGGCCGAAGCCGAGGCTGCCGAGCTGCTCGGCATTCCTGATCACATGAGCCAGGCCGGTCTGTTGCCGGTTGCCTACACCGTCGGCACCGATTTCAAAGCCGCCAAGCGAGCTCCCGTCGAGGAGATCACCTACCTCGACACGTACAAGAACCCCATCCGCTGAGCCAGCC
>CALEWY010000054.1 GCA_937925335.1 uncultured Acidimicrobiales bacterium | reverse complement strand
GAACCAGCGGCTCGGGATCAAGATGCGGGACAGACACTGCCGAGGGCCTGGGTGCTCCACCCACGCATCGGAATGTGTGATCGACCACATCCAGCCTCACGCAAGAGGCGGACCGACCACCCCGACCAACGGGCAGGCGCTGTGCAAACCCTGCCACCGATACAAAACCCGGCTCGAAGCACTCGGCATTCTCTAAGAAGCATGCCCGCTAAGGGGTTCGCAGGATCTTCTCCATCTTGCGACCCTTGGCAAGCTCATCCACGAGCTTGTCGAGGTAACGAACCTGCTGAGTGAGTTCGTTGGTGATCTCTTCAACCCGGTAGCCGCAGATGCTGCCGGTGATGAGCGATGCATTTTCGTTGAGCTTGGCCTTCTTGAAGAACGTCTCGAAGGTTGCCTCGTCAGCGATCATCTTCTCGATCCGCTTCGGAGTGAAGCCGGTGAGCCACTTGATGACTTGATGCAGCTCGTCGACCGTGCGGTCCTTCTTCTCGATCTTGGTCACGTAGTGCGGGTAGACCGAGGCGAAGGTCATCTCGGCGAAGATGTGATCGTGGTGACTGGTGTCGACTGCCATCAAACGAACTTAGCGGCAGACGATTTCGCTGTCTGGCGAAAGACGCCCACCCTCGCCAACCGATCGGACGACGACACAGACCGAGTCGTTCGCCCTCTCGAGCATGAGCGGTGCGGGCGACGTTTCGACGTCAATGACCTCACCACTGTCCAGTCGTTCGACCTGGAACGCGAAACCGTCGGCGTCTTCTTCGGGGATGGCCCACGTCACTTCGACGACAAGAGGATCGTCAGTCTCGTCGATGCTGATGCTCGCCGGAACTGGGGGAGTGGAGAAGAAGGTCTCATCGTCGAGATCGATCGTTGATGTGACTGATGCTGGCGATGCGGTATCAGTGCTCGATCGTGCGAGGGCGAAGGCGCCGCCGCCGATCGTGATGGCTGCCACTGCAGCCAGCGCGTATCCCCGAGTTCGTCGCGAGACGACGACTTTCGGCTGAGCGATGTTCTCTTCGCCGAGGTCTGCCTCAGGGGACTCGTTTGACCTCGGACGTGCACGGGCGGTCGTCGTCGTCGCCACGCTGCTCTCACCTGACGTCGGCTCTGTCTTTGGTGTCTCTGTCTTTGGGGTTGCTGCCGGTTCTCGAATGATCGGTTCAGAGCCGGCTCCGGTTTCACCGGGGAGGGACATGGCCGTCGCCGAAAGGCCAAGGGAGGCTTGAATTGCCTGGAGCTCACGCCCAAACGCTGCGGCGGTCGGAGGTCGATCAGTTGGGTCTTTCGCCATCGCCCGCCGAACCAGATCGGCGAGAGCCGGAGGAGCTCCGTCGACCTCAAGTCGGGGGGCTGCTTCGATCAAGATGCGCCGAGCAAGCTCTCCGACCGATTGTCCCGTTGGTCGAGGGAACGGTCGCCGGCCCACCCAAAGGGTGAAGAGGGTTGCAGCGAGCGAGTAGACGTCTGACATCGGCGTTGCCGAATCGCCTTCGATGAGTTCAGGCGGCGCATAGTGAACCGTCAGCCCGCCACCGCCTCCAGTGATGGTGCGGTCGTCATCGAAGCTCGAGATACCGAAATCACCGAGGGCAGGCTGGCCGTAGTCACTGACGAACAGGTTCGTCGGCTTGATGTCGCGATGAATGACGCCGTTGCGGTGGGCAGTCTCGAGAGCTCCGGCCATCTGAATGCCAAGTGACAGCCCAGCCTCGACGGAGAGCGGGCCATCACCCTTGACCCGGTCTCCCAGCGTTCCGCCGGCGTAGTACTGCATCACAATGCACGGCCGTCGGTCGTCAGTGAACGCTGCATTGAAAACCGTGACAATGTTCGGGTGTTGGCTGAGCACGCCCATCGCCCGACACTCTCGCTCGAACGCCCGTTGTTTGGTCGGTGAATCCAGCCCGACACTCAGCACCTTCAGGGCGACATCGCGCTCGAACCCGCTCTGCCGTGCCTTGTAGACACGACTGAAGCCGCCGGAACCGATCAACTCGAGCGAGTCGAACCCCTCGAGGTGGATGTCGGGCGCGACACCATCGCTCTCGCCGCCCGACGAACGTCGAGCCTTCGACCCGAATGGTGAACGCACGGTTGAGTTATCGGTGCTCAAACGGGGACGCTGAACAACGGCGTCATCAAACAGGGACGATTGGGTACAAAGGCTCGTTCAACGCAGGGAGAAACACGTCGATACGTCGTTGTGGCTCAGGAATCCTCAAACGGCCGCCTTTGGCGGAGCTCGGTCGTTTTCGCGCTCGCGATTATGGCGGTGCTGGGTGTTGCCTGGGCCGCAACGCGTTCGGACGGCCGGCCAGGGACACAAGCAACGACCAACGATGGTGGCGCCTGGCTGCTGAACCGTGACGCCGGAGCGATCGGCCACATGAATCGCGAGGTGCTCGAGATCACCGCTGGCGTCCGAGTCGCTGATGGCGGCGCCGATTTCGATGTCGATCAAGCCGGAGACGTGATTCTCACGCACGACCGGTCAACCGATCGAGTCATTCTCATCGACGGACGAACCAACCGCAGTCAGGGCGAGTTTGTCGTTCCCAGCGGAGCGACCGTCAAGGCCACACCAGACGGCGCGGTGATCAGCGTCTCGGATCCCGGGCTCCGAGTGTGGCGTGTTTCGCTTGACCGCTTGCTCGACCTTGTGGAGATTCGAACCGAGTCTCCGACGTTCGCCTCTCAGTCGAACGGTGCCGTCGCTCTCGCGTTCGATGGAGCCGCAATCGCTCTCGATGCCGATGCCGAATCGCTCTACTGGATCGATGCGTCCGCGAACGGTGACGACGCGAGCATCAGCGACGTTGTCGCTCTGGACGCCTTCGACGCGGACTTCGAAAGCGCGTTGACGACGGTCGTTGGCGACGTTGTTGTTCTGTCCGACGAGGGCGAGTTGATTGTCGCGCCACGATCGGGAGAATCGAGATCGCTCAGTCGCTCGGAATCGATCGTCACGCTCCAGCAAGCGGGGCCGCAACGCGCGGTGGTCTCGGCGATCGATGACGAACGACGTCTTCTCGAGATCGATCTGGTGACCGGCGAAACGACCGAGATCGTGACGCTCGACGGAGTTCGACCATTGCCGTTCATCGTGCATGGCGGTTGCTCGTTCGTCGTCACGACCGGCGCTGTGGCAGCGGAAGCAGAGGCGACGTTCGTCAAGGTTTGTGGCGGGGAGATTGTCGAGCAAGCGACCCTCGATGGTGCTGGTGCCGAGTTGCGCCTGCGCCTCGTCAACAATTGGGTTTGGATCAACGACATCGAGACCGGGGGTGCGTGGATCACAAGTCCGGACAGCGAACTCAGTCGAATCGACGACTGGGGCGCCGCTCTGGCTGAGGACAATCTCGACGAGTCCGAAGCGACCACCGAGGATGGCGGTGGTATCGAAGAGGTTCGAGTCAATCCAGATGCTGCTGACGCCGAACTGGTGGAAGCCGACGAACTCGATGACGACAACGAAAACGACCCGCCGGTCATCCGACCCGATGAGGCCCAGACACGGATCGACCGACCGGTCGTGATCCCCGTCTTGGCGAACGACGAAGACGCCGACGGTGACGTTCTCTTGATCACCGAGGTGGCGATCGATGGACCTCCCGGAGCGCTCGCATCGATCACTCCATCGCGAGACTCGGTCCAGCTGTCGCCGCCCGCTGGTTATACGGGCACGATCACGTTCACCTACGTCGCAACCGATGGTCGAGGCGGCGAGGGTGATGCAACCGTCACGGTCGAGGTCACGTCCGGGTCGATCGAAGAGAACAGGCCACCGGAGGCTGTAACCGACGTTGCGGCGGCCCGAGCTGGCTCCGCGGTGTCGTTCGACGTACTCGCCAACGACACCGATCCAGACGGCGATGCCCTTGTTCTCCTCGACGTGACGGGGGAGGGCGGCACACTCATCTTCGATCCGAGCGGCCAGGTCTCGTTCACCCCAGACACCACCGGAACCGAGGCGCGGATCGATCTGACATACACCGTCGCCGACGATTTCGGAGCAGTCGCAGACGGGCGGATCATTGTCAACGTTCGACTTGAAGAGGCCAACTCAAGCCCGGACGCCAGGAACGACTCGGCCGTAACCAGTGTTGGGAACCCGGCCCGACTCAACGTGCTCGACAACGACAATGATCCGGATGACGACGCGCTGATCGTTGCGAGGCAGCCGATTCTCATCCGACCCGAAGGATCTGAAGAAACCGTCGACGCTCAGATCACCACTGCTCAGATCACTACCGACGGCGAGTTCTTCTTCATTCCAACCGAGCCAGGAACCTACATCTTCGAATATCTCGTTTCGGACGGCCAGAACAGCGACAAGGCGCAGATTCGCATCGACGTTGCTCCAGCTGACGTCAACGAGCCGCCCGTTGCCGTTCGTGACGACGTCACGATTCCGATCGGCGGCACGAGGCTCGTCTACGCACTCGACAACGATGGTGATCCGAACGGCGATGTCGTTGGAATCGTCGAGTGGTCTGGAACACAAGGCCTTGTCGTCGAGGAGATCCCCGGCATTGGCTTTCGCGTCACGGTCGAACCGGGAGCGCCCGACCGGGCGACGTTCCGCTACGCCATCTCCGACGGTGTCAACGAGCCGGTCGGCACCGTCGTCGTTGTTGCCGTCGTTGACGTGGAGCCGATCAACCAGCCGCCGATCGTGCAAGCCGATTCCATCGAAGTCAGGGCTGGACGCACAACGACCGTTCCCGTGCTCATCAACGACTACGACCCGGAGGGCGGTGCGCTCGAGGTCATTCGCGTCCCGGAGCTCTTGGGTGTCGACGCACAATTTGAAATCGGCCCGGGCGGCCAGACAATCGATGTCACCGTTGGCCCTGGCGTGACGAGCGGCTTCACGTTTGGCTACGACGTCGCCGATCCCGATGGGGCGACCTCAGCATCCATCGTGGATGTCCGGATCATTGCTCCGGGAGAGCCGAACCGTGCACCGGTCGCTCGGCCAGACGTCGGCCGGACGATCGAAGACACTTCGATTGCCGTCGATGTCTTGGTCAACGACTCTGACCCAGACGGCGACGCGATTCGCGTTGAGAGCATCGCCAGCCAGCCAGCGAACGGCGAGGCCACGATCAACCCGGACGGAACGATTCGATACGAGCCGATCACTGGATTCACCGGCACCGACAGTTTCGGCTACGTCCTGCTGGACACTGAGGGCGAGCGTTCGATCGGCGTTGTGCAAGTGGGCGTCACGGCCCTGGCCGTCGAGAACCGGCAGCCGTCGGCCAATCCGGACGTCTTCGGTGCAATCGCAGGTAGCGAAACGCTGGTGCTGGACGTTCTTGCAAACGACTTCGATCCCGACAACGACCGCTTGACCGTTCTGTCTGTCACACCGACCGGGCGAGGCAGCGTTCGGGTCGCCGAGGACGGGTCCGTGGTCTATGACCCGCCAAGCGAGATCGTCGGCGAATCTGTTGAGACCTCGTTCAGCTACAGCATTGCCGACGATGCCGGCAACGAGTCAGAGGCGACGGTCACCATCACCATCGAATTGGCTCCCGAACCGGTTGCGCCGGTGGCCGTCAACGACCAAGCAGGGCCGGTGCGGGCCCGAAGCGAAGTCACCGTGGATGTTCGAGCGAATGACCTCGACGCGGACGGCGATCCCCTCGACCTTGTCGTGACATCGACCGATCCGGGTCTTTCTGTGATTGGGAGTCAGCTCGTCATCGTCGCGGGTACGGAAAGCTCGCAACACTCGTACACGGTGACGGATCCCGATGGGTTGAGTTCGACGGGGACGGTCACGGTGTTCGTCGTGGACAACGAGGCGCCCACGGTTGCGCCACTCGAGGAGGAGACGCCGTACGAGACGTCGATTTCTCTTGAACTGGCCTCGCTTGCGTCTGACGTTGACGAAGATCCGCTGTTCTTTGTGTGTTGCGACAACACACGGGGAGGGATCACGACCATCACGGCCTCCGGTGAAGGCACGCTGAACGTCACGTTCGAGCCAAGCCCAGGATTCTCCGGGCCTGCCGGTTTCTCGTTCTCAGTTGATGATCAAGAGGGCCACCTCGTGTCGGGTGCTGTCTCGATCAACGTTCTGCCGCCGGACAATCGGCCACCAACGGCAGCGGACGGAACGATCAGCGTCGAAGCCGGCAGTCTTGAGAAGGGGATTGGTGTTCCGTTCGATCTTGCTGGGCTCGTGGATGACCCAGATATCGACGACACGTTTACCTTCACGACGGGCGACGCCCCTGGCTCGCTCGATGTCGCGACGACGGGCGGCCAGCTCACCATTGCTGCACCGGCGACAGCCGCCGGTGAAAGTGGTTCGATCAGCTACACGGTCACCGACTCGTTCGGCGCCAGCGCCTCGGGAACGCTCACGGTGACGGTGACTCCGATTTCGGACCCGCCGCCTCAGACCGTGGCTGACAGTGGAACGACCAATCAGGGCACGTCGATCGAGATCGACGTTCTTGGCAATGACATCGACCCGTTGGGGCAGGGCCTCACCATCTTCCAAATCGGTGCGACCACAGAAGGAACGACTGCGGCTGGGGCTGCGAACGGGTCGGTTGTCTTCACGCCGAACAACGACTTCTTCGGGACGGCATCGTTCACGTACACGATTCGCGACGCCGCGGATTCGGTCGATCGCGAGACGGTCGGCCAAGTCACCGTTGACGTCATCGGCCGTCCTGCGATTCCGGCCCCGCCATCGGCAAACGCTGACAATGCGGTTGCCACGATCACGTGGACAACACCAACAGCGAACGGTGCTCCGGTCGAGGAGTACCAGCTCGAATACGAGGACATCACCGGTGGCGGCACCCAAACGGTGACGCTTGGCATCCAGAACAGCCACACGTGGACTGGGCTGACCAACGGCAACGAGTACCGATTCCGAGTTCAAGCTCGAAACGTTGCCGGTTGGAGTGAATGGAGCGGCTGGTCGGCCGCGGTCCGCCCCGACACGATTGCGGACGCACCAGCGGCTCCGACGGTGGCATTCGCCGACGGTCAACTCGGGGTGACGTGGACTGCGCCGAACAACCAGGGCAGTGCGATTACCGGCTACAAGCTCGAGATAGGAAGCGGAGCCAGTCAAGTGGTCACCCTCGGTGCAGGGACCACCTACGACTGGACCAGCCTCACGAACGGTGTTGAGTATCAGTTCCGCGTCGCTGCTGTGAACGCGGCCGGCGATTCGGATTGGTCAGGGTGGTCGGCGCCCGAGCACCCACTGGGTCCGCCCCTCGGGCCAGCCATGCCAGTCGCTGAGACGGGCGACCGATTCCTCGACGTGACGTGGTCGGCACCGGACAACAACGGCGATGCCATCCTCTCCTATGAGCTCGAGATCCAAGGCGGGGCAACCGTGACGGTCACGGGCGGCGGCACCACGAGCTATCGCTGGGCGGACCTGCAGAACGGCGTCGACCAACAGTTCCGGGTTCGTGCATTGAACCGAGATCCCAACCCTGGGACCTGGAGCACCTGGTCGGTGGCCGCGAAGCCATGCGCGATCCCAGATCAAGTCGGAGTGCCGAGTGCGACTCGCGGCGATACCGACGTCGCTTTGACTTGGACGGCACCGAACGCACAAGGGTGTGCGATCACCGGGTACACGATCGTGGCGAACGGTTCGATCACACAAACGGCCGGCGCTGGAGCAACCAGTCACACGTTCACAGGGTTGACCAACGGAACGCCGTACACCTTCACAATCGTCGCCACGAATGAGATCGGCGACTCGGTCGTCTCGTCTGCGTCGGCGTCGGTGACACCGGCAGGCCCGCCGACGGCTCCGTCGATCAACGCTGCAAACCCTGATGGCGTTGGCCGAATCGCCTTGGCGTTTAGCGGAGCCACGCCGAACGGATCGCCCATCACTAGCTACGAACTCTCGACGAACAGCGGCGGGGCAGTACCGATCGGAGCCGGGTTGACCCACAACGCAACGGGCTTGGCCGAGAGCACGAACTACGGGTTCCGAGTCCGCGCCTGCAACGTGGTTGGTTGCTCGCCCTGGAGCGGAACCGCGAACGCCACCACGTGGGGTCGACCTGGCGCTCCTGCATTGAGTGGGTCTGCCGGTAACGGTTCGATCTCGGTGAATTGGTCAGCTCCTGGAAACAACGGTGGCTCGACCATCTCGAACTACAACACCACGATCAGTCCCAATGCGTCTGGCACGATCGGTGGTAACTCGGCATCGTGGACTGGGTTGGCGAACAATGTGACGCACACCGTCAGCGTCTCTGCGTGCAACGCCGTTGGTTGTGGCCCGGCGGCCACGATCAACCTGACGCCGGTTCCGCCCCCGCCCGTCGTCACGGTCAGCCGAGGATCGGTGTACACCGGCCCAGGTTGCGCCGGCACGTGCAATCGCGTCTTTGTCGATGCGCAGAACTTCGGACCGAACGAGACGGTCACGATCGCTTGTTACTCGTCCATCCAGGGCACGCCGTTCTTGACCTACACCCGCACCGCAGATGGAAACGGTCGGAGTCAGGGAGAACAGTGCTTCTACGGATTCCCGGGCGATTCCGTTTGGGCAACGGTTTCCAGTGCAACCAGACCGGTGACCCAGTCGAACACGATCATCTGGTGATGGGCCGTTAGGTCATCCGCCTCATGCTGACTGCTGGTTGATCAAGGGGCCCTCAGAAGCATCCGATATTCGACCCGTGACTCCCTCAACCTCTGAAGATGTCGAAGTGTTCGCCGGCTGGTTCAACTCGCTGTTGGCCAACGTCGAGTCGGTGATCAAAGGCAAGCGAGATGAAGTCGCCATGGCATTGGTATGCGTCTTCGCCGAGGGGCATCTGTTGCTCGAGGACGTGCCCGGTACGGGCAAGACCGTGCTCGCAAAGTCGATCGCGAACTCGATCGAGGGCACATGGAGTCGCGTGCAGTTCACCCCCGACCTTCTGCCATCCGATGTCACCGGTGGGCTCGTGTTCAACCAGAACGACGGAGCCTTCGAGCTGCACAAGGGGCCCGTGTTCTCGAACGTTGTGCTCGCCGATGAGATCAACCGTGCGTCACCGAAAACGCAGGCCGCCCTTCTCGAGGTGATGGAGGAGCGCCACGTGACGATCGGAACTGCTACCCACGACGTGCCTCGGCCGTTCGTGGTGATCGCAACTCAGAACCCGGTCGAACAAGCGGGCACCTACCGCCTACCCGAAGCGCAGCTCGATCGCTTCCTGATGCGTACATCGCTGGGTTACCCGGACGAAGCAAGCGAGATCGCCGTGCTGAAGTCCTCTGCATCAGGTGCGAGCGCCGAATCACTCTCGGCCGTGATTCAGACCGACGGTGTCCACAAGATGATCGATGTGGCGTCGCGCCTTTACCTCGATGATCAGATTCAGGCCTACATCGTCCGTCTTGTGACCGCGACCAGGAACATGCCGGAGCTCCGCCTCGGTGTCTCAACGCGCGGCGCGATCGCCTTGATGCGCGCAGCACGGTCCCTTGCAGCCTCGCAGGGTCGCGAATATGTGAACGCCGATGACGTGAAGATGGTGGCGCCGGCGGTCATGGCTCACCGGATGCTCCTCACTCCCGACTCCGAACTCAAAAGAGTCGACCCACTCGATCTCGCTCGCCAAGTTCTCGACTCGGTCGAAACCCCGTCTGCGGTTCGGGCCAGCTGAGCGTGCTCGAACGCCTTCCGCTCACTCGAGGTGGTGCGACGCTTGGCGTCTTCGCCCTGATTGCGTACGCGGCCGGCTGGCGTTTCGGATGGATCGAACTGATGGTGTTGACCGCTGCGTGCCTGTTGGCGCTGCTCATCGCTGTCCCGTTCGTCGTCGGTCGGCTTCGACTCGACGTGCAACGAGAGCTCGATCCACAACGTGTGACGGTCGGCGAGCCAGCGGTTGCGATCCTCACGGTGACGAATCCTTCGAAGGCGCCGGTTGGTTGGCGGTCCATCGAGGATCGTGTTGCATCGCCTGGTGAGACAGTGACGATCGAAATTTCGGGCCTTGCGGCCGGCGAGACGCGTGAGGCGATGCATCGGCTACCGACTTCTCAGCGAGGTGTGATCTCGGTTGGCCCTGCGATTGTCGCAAAGGCCGACCCGCTCGGTTTGATGCGTCGCGAAGTCCGACAGGCAGAACCCGACACGTTGTGGGTGCATCCCCGAGTGGTTGCCGTGAACCCCGTGCCGGTCGGCATCGCCAAAGACCTCGAGGGGCCAACGTCGGATACCTCCCCAGCGGGTGACGTGGCGTTCCACACGCTTCGTGAGTACCAAGTCGGCGACGACCATCGCCACGTTCACTGGTTGTCATCGGCGCGCGCCGGTTCGCTGATGGTCCGCCACTATGTCGACAACCGACGTCCGCATCTCACCGTCGTGCTTGACGATCGGGCCGAGAGCTATCGGGGCGAGAGCTTCGAACTCGCAGTAGAGGTCGCTGGATCGATCACCGTGAATTCGCAGCTGCAGCAACAGCCGATCGCGTTGCGGTTCGGGTCGAATCCCATCATTGGGCAGGCCGTTGGCGCCAGCGCTGATGACGTGCTCGATCAACTCACGCTCGTCCAACCCGAGGGCGGCCTCGACCAATCGCTGCTCAACCAGTCGCTGCTCAACAAATGTCAGATGGCGTTGCAGGGGGAGCGAGGAACGTCAGCGATCGTCATTGTGACCGGATCACTCGAAGCGGACGAGCTCTTGGCAGTTGTTGGCCAGATTGGACGTACAGCGAACGTGCTCATCGCTCGCTGCTGGCCCGAAGGGCAGGTCGAGGCGACCGCTTTGCCAGGAGCGGAAGCCTTCGATATCGACAGTCTCGATCGGTTCCAAATCGCCTGGAATCGGGTGATGCAGTGACGAACTTGCCGCTTCGTTTCCTGATCCCGCTTGTCGTTGTCGCCGTTCTGTCTCTTTGCTCGATCCTGGGATTCAACGGATCGCTGATCGGATGGAGCTTTCTTTCCGCCGGCGCGCTCGGCGCGCTTGGGTCGACTGCCGTCGTCGTTGGGGCCCGTCGCCACCGGTTGTTGTTGGGTGAGTCGGTCGCTCTATCGATCGTTGCCTTTGCTCTACTTGGCCCCATCGCCGCTGGTGGGCTGCCAACACCCAGCGCTGCGGTCTCGTTCATCGACGGGCTCGTCAATGGATGGTCAGACCTGCTCTCGAGTGTTCCGCCCGCTCGAACGACTGCGGAGCTTCGCGTTCTGCCGTATGCCATCGCTTGGTTGAGCGGTCTGATCGGTGCCGAACTCGTGCGCCGAGACAATGCACCGGTGCTGCCGATTGTGGGTCCGGCGCTCGGACTGGTCCTGACGCTGCTCATCACCGTCGAGAATCGACCGATCGCCGCCTTCGTTGGTGTTGCGCTTGGTGTTGGTGCGATCGTGCTCGCGGTCGCTGGCCACGACTCAACGCTCGGACGAAGTCGCTCTCGCTCGCTGGCGTGGAGCGTCGGGCTCTTGTCTGTTGTCGCAATCGCTGCACCACTGGTCGGGCCGCGCCTGCCCTTCGCCGAGGCAAACGACCGCTTCGACCTCCGCCAGTTCCAGGACCGGCCGTGGGACCCTCTCGACCTACCGAGCCCCCTCGTGACGATCAAGGCGTCGCTCAAGGAAGAACAGCTTCAAGAAGTGATGTTTGTCGTCCGTAGCGACGAGCCGATCGAACGGCTCGCCACGGCTGTGCTCGGTTCCTACAACGGAACGGTCTGGACGGTCGCCGATGCTCAGGAAGACGCGCCGGCAGAATTCGTACCGGTCGACCAGGTCTTTCCGGTCCCGGATGGTGTCGATCCTGAGGATGGGATTCAGTACTCGATCGAGATCGTGGGTCTCGATGGTCCGTGGATACCTGTGGCGGGGACGCCTCTCGAGGGATCGGCCTCGTCGTTTCGACTGAATCAGACAACCGGGACATTGGCGGACCCGGCTGGGGTTCAGCCTGGAAGCGTGTATGAACTGGTCTCGGTTGAACGCCCGGTTCTTTCGAACTCGGATCGTCGCGAGCTCACGGCGCTTTCGAACGATGCCGATGCGGACCTCGACTTGGTTCCGCCGCAACTGCGCAACCTCGCCGGTGATGTCTTCGAGGGCATCGATGCTGGAACTCCTCGTGCCATCGAGTTGTCGAACCGATTCGTCACCACCGGGTTTTACGACGAATCGGATGCTGCCCGACCCGGGCATTCGCTCGCTCGGCTCGAAGAGTTCACCGCCGATACGGATCTCCTCGTTGGGTATGAGGAGCAATATGCGGCAACGGCTGCCGTCCTCGCTCGGATCGGAGGCCTCCCGAGTCGAGTCGTGGTCGGCTACACGATCCCCGCCGATGCATGGAGCGACGGTCAGGTGGCTGTCACGTCGGAGTTCATCGATGCCTGGATCGAGATCGAAACCGAAGAGTTTGGTTGGATCCCATTCGACGTGACTCCTGATCGCGGACGTGAGCCGACGCCAGAGGCGCTCGGTATCACCATCAAAGACGTCGCCATTCCGAACCCGCCGCCACCGCCTCCTCCACCTCCAGACCTTCGTCCGCCCGCAACACCTGAGGCGGAAGAGGAGGAAGAGGAGATCGACGAAGAGGATGACGATTCAGATTCGGCACTGGGTGGCGCGACCTGGAGCGGCGTCGCCACCGTCGCCGGTGGATCGATTCTGATCCCGCTCCTCCTGCTCAGCGCCCTCGGCGGATTGATCGTTGCCTGGAAGCGACGACGGGCCAAGCGCCGTCGACGGAGCGGTGATGTCGCCGAACGAGTTGCCGGCGCTTGGTTGGAACTGGTCGATCGATTTGCCGAGGCCGGGGTGCAAAGCCTCGATGCATCAACACCGGTCGAGTCAGCACACGCGTACCTGCGAGACGAACCAGCTGCAGAGTCAGCTCGCCCAGCACTACTCGCCCTCGCCGAACGAGTTGATCGGGCAGCCTTTCATCCGCGGCCACCGGGCGAGGAAGACGTCGATCAGGCATGGGCCGACTGCGATCACGCGGTCGCTGAGTTGATCGCGACACGCAGCCGACGAGAACGCCTCTGGATGCGAACGGACCCTCGACCGTTGCTCGAGAGCGACCCGACGGGTCGCCGTCGACCGAAAGAACTGGAGCCAACCGCATGATCGATGATGAGATCACCGACGACATCACCGAGGACCTGACGATCGATGGTGCGGATCTCCTAGCGGAGCTCCAAGCCGAACACGCTCGCAAGGCAGCGGAGGTCGCTGACGATGAGTTGAGTGTGGATGGCAGGGAACTGCTCGCCGAGATTCGGAGCGAGGCCGAGAAGTGGAAGCCCGTTCCCGAGCTGCCGCCGGTCGAAGCGCTCGCCACGGTTCGAGCTGGCGGGCCCGCGCCAATCCAGATTGCAGTGATCGGCGTCGTCGCGCTCGTCGCTCTCGCGATCGGTGGTTGGTTGATCTACGGGATCGTGTCATGAACGACGAGACGATCGAAACCGCAGACGACGAGCTGCTCGAGATGCTCCGAGCTGAGGCGAATGCGCCGCTCACGACCGTGGTTGATGCCGGCTCGGCGACATCCACTGGTCACGTTCGCGCACAGAACGAAGACGCATATGGAGAGCACCCTCGGTCGGTCTACGTGGTCGCCGACGGCATGGGAGGCCATCCCGGAGGAGAGGTCGCATCGCGCACCGCCGTTCATGCGCTCCTGTCGTCGGTCGACGGCCCGATCGACGATTGGGCGGACGCGTTTCGACGATTGAACGAACAGGTTCGGATTGCGTCGAGGGCGAGAGGGTTCAACCGGGCGGGCACAGCGCTCGTGATGGCCGTGATGGATGCAGGACTGCTCACGATCGCACACGTTGGTGACTCCCGGGCCTACCGGTGCCGGGGCTTTGAGCTTCAAAAGCTGACGAAGGACCACTCCGTTCGACAAGATCTGCTGTCGTCGGGAATCGATGTCGCATCCTTGGCTGATCGCGGGATGGCTCTCCACGCCCTGACTCGCCACATCGGTGGCGAAGGCGAACATGCGATGGCCGACGTCGCCTCGTTGGCGCCGCTGGCAGGGGATCGCGTGTTGCTGTGTACCGACGGGGTCCATGGACAGCTTGGCGAAGACGTCATGGTCGATGCCCTCTGTGCCCCGACCTGTGCAGCTGCGGCACAAGCGCTTGTGGAGTTGGCCGATGAGGCAGGCGGCCGTGACAACGCAACGGCCACGGTTATTGAGTTTGGAACGATGAGGAGACGAGTCTGATGAGTACCGAAAGAACCACGAGGCTTGCCATGGCCCCTGGGCATGGCGTGTTGATTCGGCGGGAACATTCGCTGGTCTTTATCCCAAATCCGTCTGAGCGAAGCTCGGCAGTGATCACCGCATTCGGCGAGGTTGCCCACGAAGCGTCGATCTTCGAAGTCGTGGGTGACGCAGTGGTCGAAGCCTCGTTCGATGTCGACCCGTTCGTTTGTGTCTCGTTTGCCTCGGTGATTCAGATCAGAGTCTTCGGAGACGTCGACATTCGCACCGACCTCCCGTCGGTCCCGATGCTTTCAGGGGCTGGATCAGGCACCTGGGTTGAGCACTCGGCACCCGGATCTGGCGGAGCGATCACGGCCCAACTCTCGAGCGGAGAACCGCTTGGGGAGTCGACGTTTGAGGCGACAGATCTTCAGGCAGGCACAGCGCTTGCCGGCGGCTTCGTTCTCCACATTGCCGGACCTGCTGTCGCCTCCGACCGAGTAACCATGGCCTTGGACGCACTTGGACCATCGCCGGTCGTTGAGCCAGCGGTTGAGCTGGACGAAGAGCAGACGCTGGTGCCGGCGGCTGTTGTTGAAGCGGCGGGGCCGAGCGTCATGGCTCGTGCGTGTCCGAGTGGGCACCCCAATCGACCGAGCCGGGTGACGTGTTCGGTGTGCGACAGCTTCCTGCCGCCCGGTGATGACGGTGTCACGCTCGTTCAGCGGCCGGCGGTTGCAACGTTGGTGTTCGACGACGGAGTCAAGCACGAGTTGGCGAACCCACTCGTGATCGGTCGTGCTCCGTCGGTTGATGCGAGCGACCAGGCAGATGGACAGGGGAAGACCCTGTTGCCGATGGACAGCGATCGGATCTCTCGGACCCATCTTGAAGTCTCGATCGTTGAGTGGGACGTCATGGTGAGCGATCGTGGCTCGCGCAACGGCACGGTCGTGGTGCCAGCCGACGGCGCTCCACCCGTCAAGATCGATCCTTCGACACCACAGCTCATCGAACCGGGAGCAGTTGTGTACTTCGGGACTCGATCGTTCACACTCCGACCTCCTGGTCACGGAGCAGCGCTCGAAGAGGCCGTGCGATGAGTCGTGGTTCCACACTTGAGATCGACTTCATCGGCGAGCTTCACGAACTGGAAGCCGGAACGACGTTCACCTTTGGACGCCACGGTGATCTGTCGGTCGATGACGACAATCAGTATCTCCACCGGCTCCTCGGGCGGTTCGAGCATCGAAACGGGGTGTGGTGGCTTGTCAACACGGGTTCGCAGATCCCACTCGTCGTGCAAGACCTCACGTCTCGATCCCAGGTGACGCTTGCTCCCGGGCGCGACATGGCGATGTCGTTTCCGAATGCTGCGGTGCAGTTCCAAGCGGGGCGTCAGAACTACGAGATTGAAGTATCGGTCGGAATCGAAGAAGAGCCGCGAGAGGTCGTGAGCGACGACCTCGCCGACGCAGCTGACAGTGCAATTGACAATGCGACGATCAGCATTGGCGACCTCCCCCTGACCGATGATCAAAAGCGGCTCATCGTTGTGCTTGCGGAATCGGCCCTTCGGAACGGTTCTGTCGACATTGATGTGCCGACCAACAAGGCCTCGGCTTATCGCCTCGGATGGACGATCACTCGCTTCAATCGAAAGCTTGACAACGTCTGTGACCGTCTTTCCAAGGCGGGCGTGAGCGGGTTGCGCGGCGGAGCCGGTGTCTTGGCAACCGATCGTCGGTCGACACTCGTCAACCATGCCGTGCAGAGCGGTTTGGTCACCCCAGCTGATCTGGAGCTCTTGGAGGGGACCGGTCCCCATTCCGCACAGGTGTGAGCTTTCCTACGTTGAGGGCGTAACAACCTCACAGGAGAGAACACATGAGCCAGATCCTTCTTCAAGCAGACGAAGCCCGTACGGCGGCAGACGACGTGACTGCGTCGGCAACACAAGTCCAGGGTGACTTTGACAGTCTCAAGAGCCGACTGGGTGGTCTCGCCGACAGCTTCCAGGGCCGCTCGGCCGACGCCTTCGACAACAAGTACACCGAGTGGGAAACCTCGGCGAAGGAGCTTCTCGAGGCGCTCGACAGCCTCGGCAAGTTTCTGACCTCAGCCGCGAACACGATCGAAGAGACAGACTCGTCCATCGCTGGCAACCTCGCCTGATTCGGCCTCACCAATGATCTGGCGACTCGAGGTTCGAACAAGTGTTGGGGCTTTGGACCTGATGGTCGACGCAGCGCTTGAGTCCTCAACAAAGGACCTAGTCTCCGAACTCCAACGGCTCGGCGTGGACGACACCCAGCTGAGCGTTGGAGGTGTCGCCCTTGATTCGGTGGAAACCGTCGGAGAACTTCCGCTTCGCAACGGCGCAACGATCGAAGCGGGTGCCGACCGGGGCATGAATGAAGACCGAACGACTGGGCTTCATCTCGTCGTTCTGTTCGGGCCCGACGCCGGCCGCATCTTCCCGATCTCGCACGGGAGTTACACCATCGGCCGATCGGTCAATGCCGATCTCACCGTTGGTGATCCGTTGATGTCGAGCCGTCACGCCATGCTCACCGTCGGCGACGACGGAATCGAGCTGATCGACCTGGATTCAACCAACGGCACGGCGCTCGAGGGCACCGACATCGACTCTGACATCGACTCTGACATCGACTCGGACGCCGAACCAGCCACGATTCCACTCGAGAGCTACGTCCAGCTCGGAAGTTCAGTCGTGGCGGTGGTTGACGTCTTGCCGACCGACCTTGCGGTCGTCAGCGATGCTCCCGGAGCGGATGTTGCGCTGCACCGACGCTTCCGTCAGGCCGAAGAAGAGCTTCCCCGGCGCATGACCCCGCCGATCGAACCAAAGGACGGTGGCGAATCACAGACGGCATGGTGGCGTTCGCTCATGCCGCTCGCCACCGGGGCCGGTTTCGCAATTGTGACCGGCCGCTGGCAGTTCTTGCTGATCATGGCGTTGGCTCCGATCCTCTTCACGTTCGACATCGTTCGCAGGAAGAAGCGCAAGAAGGTTGCAGCAGCGGCCGACCGGCGGCGATACGAGCGTGAGTTCGCCGAGTTCACGGAGTCGGTGGCGACACAACGGAGCGAAGAACGACGTCGTCGACGCGCGGCTGCCATCGGCGGCGGGTCTGGCGCCTTGTTGAGCGTGGTTCGGCATCGCCGGCTGTGGGAACGACTCGGTTCCGACGACGACTTCGGAAACGTCACCGTCGGGCTTGCTGCCCTGCCGAGCGATATCGACGCCGGGGACATTCACGAGATCGAAGGCCGCCCGCGAAGCTGGGGCACGCCGCTTGAGACGTCGTTGACCCAGACTGGGTCGATCGGTGTGCTCGGCGCGCCAGCGCGGACCCGAGCGGTATTGCGTTCGATGGTTACGGGGCTGGTTGTCGCCCACTCGCCAGCGGAGGTTCGCCTTTGGCTGTTCTCCGACGACACGAACGTCGATGAGTGGGCGTTCGCCCGATGGTTGCCTCACACATTTACCGGGACTCGAACGTCCGCACTTGCCTTCCACCCGAACGATCGAGCCGCGCTGCTCAACATGCTCAAGCAAGAATTGGACACTCGGCTCGAGGCCATCGCAGCGAAGAAGGACGGCGTTATTCCGATGCCGCTTCACGTCGCTGTACTGGATCGAGCGGATCTGGTGGCGGAAGCGGATCTTGCCGATCTGTTGCTTCGAGGACGTGCTGTTGGAATCGTCGCCATCGTCGCCGATTCGATGGTGACGCCCGAAGGAACCTCGGGAACGTTGACGCTCGGCCAAACAGCCGACGATGCGTTCTTCGAGTCCCGCGAGCAACCGCGAACGGAGGGAATTCGAACCGCGGAGATGAGCGTCGCATGGGCTGAACGCTCCGCTCGCTACCTCGCAGGACTCCGGCCGACGACTGAGGACGCTGGTAGCGCTGGCATGAACGGCGTTGTTCACCTCACCGAGATGCTGGGGCTCGATGAGTTGAAGCCGAACGAACTGACAGAGCGGTGGGATCAAATGTCACCGCAAACCGCGGCAACGATCGGCATGGCATCGGAAACCCCGATGATGATCGACATCGCCGAACACGGTCCGCACGGTCTGGTCGGTGGCATGTCGGGATCGGGCAAGACCGAGTTCTTGATGACCCTGTTGACGTCGCTGTGCCTCAACAACCATCCGGATGATCTATCGGTTGTCATCGTTGACTTCAAGGGAGGCGTCGACCATGCGTTGACGTCGCAGCTCCCGCATGTTGTCGGCCTGAGCACCAACCTTCACATCGAACAGTTCAAGCGCACGATCGATCTGCTTGACGCTGAGCAGCGGCGCCGCCAGACCCTGTTGGCTGGAGTCGGCGGCGACCTTGATGCGTACCGCACCGCGCGCCTCACCCGGCCGGAGTTGCCGCCACTGCCGCGGCTGTTGGTCATCGTTGACGAGTTCAGCGAGCTGCTTGCCAGCGATGAGGGCAAGGAACGATTGCAAGAACTTGTACGAGTGACTCGGATTGGCCGAGCGCTCGGAGTGCACCTCCTTCTCGTGACACAGAACTTCGAAGGGCAGCTTCCACCGCAGGTGGAAGCGAACGCTGGATTGCGTGTGTGTCTTCGAGTGATGAAGCCGAGTCACTCGAAGGTCGTTCTCGACTCAGGTCTTGCGTCGACGATCCCCGACACCAAGATTGGCCGAGCGTATGCGCGCCTCAATGGCCGAGAGCTCGTCGAGTTTCAGACCGCCCGAGTGGCTGGCCGGCGGAGGGACCTTTCGGCTGGGCCGCCACCGGTCAACGTGGTGCGAAGCCCAGTGGACTCGCTTTGTCGATCAGCGACGCAGCGTCGCGACGGGAAGCCACCGACCGAAGAGACCGACATGCACGCTCTCATTGGAACGATGTGGGATGCGGCTGAGGCGACCGGTTGGGAACGGTCCGCCGTTCCGTGGCCAGATGACCTAACGATCGAACCTCCGCTGCGAGACGTGCTCGCTGACTGGGTCGCGAGCCCCGGCTGTGCACCGATCGGGTGGCAGGACCGACCTGACGAACAGAGCCAGACCGTGCTCGCTCTTACCCCGGCCGATGAGCAGTTGCTCCTGCTTGGCGGGCCGAACGCTGCACTCGGCGACGCTCAGATCACGATCGCGACATCACTCGCGATTTTGCACACACCCGAGGAGATGCACATCCACGCCATCGACCTCGAAGGTGCGGGCCTGGCGAGGCTGCAATCGCTCCCACACTGTGGGACGGTCGCAACCCGCAACGAGGGGCTCTCGCTGCAGCTCCTCAAGTACCTGACCACCGAGGTTGCGCAACGCAGAGCGGCGATTGTGACCGCCGGCGTCTCGTCGTTCGACGAGCTCGATGTCGCAGACCCAGTCGCTTGTCGTCCAGCGATCACACTGTTCGTTTCGGCAGCTGACCGACTCGTCCGGCGGGGAGAGGATCAGCGAAGCCAGCTCCTCGGGCCGCTGCAGGGGCTGATGACCGAGTCCGTTGGCACTGGCGTGCGCGTCGTGCTCAGCGGCATGCCGTCGATCGCAGACTCGCGGCTCGGTCAGAACGTCGAACGCCGCTTCGTGTTCCGGATGCCAGGCGACATCAAGCCAACGTCCTACGGTGCGCCCCGCGAGCTGGCTGCCGACCTCGATGCGGCGGGCCGATGCGTCGACGTGAACACAAAACGCCTGACGCAGTTCGCCATGGTCGATGATGTCGCCGAGGTCGGAGACAGGTTGACGCAGGCGGCCGGAGAGGTGGCGAACCGACCGAAGACGTTCGTCAGCGTGACGTGGCCCTACCCAATGGCCAATATTGACCTCCCGGCGCTCACTCGCCCTGCCGATTTCGTCTTGCCAATTCCGATGGGCGTCGATACCAATACCGGCGAGGTCGCGTGGGCCGATGGCGAAGAGGATGGGCCTGTCTTCGCCATCGCTGGTGGACCGAAGATGGGACGCAGCTCGACGCTGATTGCGGTCGCTCGGATGGCCAAGGCAGTTGGCTGGCAGACCGTGGCAATCGTCGGATCGCGCCGCTCGCCGCTGGCACGAGCCGACTTCGCACAGAACCCGTTCGATGTCGTGTCGGGGCCCGCCGGCTTGCAATCAGCGCTGGGCTCGACCTCCGCAACCAAGCCAACATTGCTGCTCGTCGATGACCTCCATCGCATCGACTCATCAGACTTGGATCTCACGGGCGCTTTCGAGAGCGGCCGGCCGCTCGCTGCACTCATCGCAGCATCGCCAGACTTCCTCACCGGGCGGGATGACACGTTCCGCGCGTTTCCGACGCCTCGTTCGGGTCTGTTGTTGGGGCCGACTGGGTTCTCGGACGGTGGGGCCGTTGGGTTGTCTGGGCGGCTGAGCGAGGAACAGCGAGCAAACCCACGAGCCGGGCGAGGTCTTCTTGCGATCGCCGGTGAGAGTCGAGAAGTGCAGGTGCCGACATGACTAATGTCGGCGTGAATCGAAGGTCAGGGATAAAGGGGAGTGGCGCATGTTGTTGATTTGGGGATTCAAGGCTCGGATGAAAACGCTGAGCGAGGGGACGTTCTACTCGCCGGCACTCGGTGGTGATGCGCCCTACAAGCTGGTCGAGGCCAAGCGTTGGTTCACGTTCTTCTTCATCCCGATGATTCCGTTGAAGGTGCTCGGCACGTTCGTCGAGTGCCAGGCCACCAAGGCCACGTATGACCCGAAGATTCTCAACAACCCCACCAATGCCGATTTCACGGATCAACTGAGTTCGGGCTTGCGCGAAGTGGTCGCTGCGGTGGCTGCGGCTGACGGCCAGATCACGGCCGCCGAGGAAGAACTCGCCGTTGGCATCGTTGGCCAGCAGGTGCAGGGCTACGACTCGGCAACCTTCCAAGACGACGTTGCTCGTTCGACAGAAGCGCCGCTTGATTCCCGCCTCATGTATCTCGCCGGTGCATTGAACGAGCAGGGCAAGGAGAAGTTGCTGACCGCCGCAGCCACGATCATGGCGTCAGACGGTGTTGTCGACGAGCGTGACCGTAATGAGGTCGAGCGCATCGGGTCGCTTCTCTCCATGTCACAGGCTCACGTGAAGGGCGTCATCCAGATCGCCTCGGACCGAAACCCCGACCCGTCGATCGGTTGAACCTTTTGCATGTATAATGCATGCATGCCAAACGTGCAGATTCGAGAAGTCCCAGAGGACGTCCACGCGGCACTGGTTCGGCGCGCTGAGAGCGCCGGTCAGTCTTTGCAGCAGTTTTTGTCGGCACAGCTGGCCTCGATCGCTGCGACGCCGACGCTCGACGAAGTGATCGACAGGATTGAAAGCCGGTCGAAAGGCCATCTATCGACCGCCGACGCGGTCACCGCGCTCGAAAGCGACCGTGCTCGTCGTTGATGCCTCCGCAGTCGCCCCGGCCATCGCCGACGGCGGTCCGTCGGGCGCAACCTGCCGGTCCCGGATCAAGGGTCAGGCGATTGCAGCGCCTGACCTCCTTGGCGTTGAGGTCACGTCGGTTTTGCGACGACAGCTGGCGAACGGCTTGCTGACCTTGGAGCAAGCTACGAATGCGCTGGACGACCTGCTTAGCCTGCCGCTTCTTGTGTTCCCCACCGCTCCGTTGCTCCGTCGAGGTTGGGAACTGAGGGACAACGTCACGGTGTACGACTCCTGCTACGTCGCGCTTGCCGAAGCTCTGGACTGCCCGCTGCTGACTGCCGACAAGCGCCTCGCAAACGCTCCAGGCACTCGCTGCGCTGTCGATCTCGTGTGACTCATCGACCGGTTAGGCCTCACCAGCTAGATCAAGCGTTCGAGGGCGAGGGCTGCGATTGCGGCGTCGTAGGCGCCGAGGCCGCATTGGTCGGCGATGGTGATGTCGGTGGCCGAGCGATCGAATTCGAGGCCAGCGAGGCTGACGGCGTTGGCGGCTGCTTCGGGAACGTGTTGGAGTTCGCCGACGTGT
>CALEWY010000053.1 GCA_937925335.1 uncultured Acidimicrobiales bacterium | reverse complement strand
AGGGAATCACCGCCCGGCCTCCGTGGCCATGAACGGCCCCCAGAGGGAAACACCGCCTGGCCTACCTGGCTCGCAAGCCACGGGGCTCTACCCTTCGGCGGTGGTTGAAATTTCGGACACGATCGACTGGGCGGCGCTTCGGGTTGCTGCGGATGCCGTGGCAGCCAATGCCTACGCCCCCTATTCCAAGCTCCATGTTGGAGCGGCGGCGCTGGCAACCGACGGAACGATCGTCACCGGTGTCAACGTGGAGAACGCAAGCTTTGGGCTGACGTTCTGCGCGGAGGTCTCCCTGATCGGCTCGATGGTGAGCCAGGGGCTCGGTAGACCGGTTGCCCTGATGGTCACCGACGGAGCGGGCACGGCCCTCACCCCCTGCGGACGATGCCGACAGATTCTCATCGAAATGGGCGGGCCGGATCTGCCGATCAACGAAGTCGAAACGGCTGGCAGCCTCCTTCCCGGGGCGTTTCTTCCCGACGATCTGCCGGCCTGATCACCACCTCCAAAGCCTCCTTTCATCGAATGAGATCGCTCGCTATCTAAGCGCTAAGATCTCGCCGAAACCGCTCGACCGACGGCTTACGCATCGTCGATCGCCTTGTGAATGGAGAGACACATGCTGAAGAACAGACGCCTTTTGGCGTTGCTTGGAGCGTTGATGCTGTTCGCGGCCGCCTGCGGCGGCTCCGACACCACCACCGAGACCGGGTCGGGTGACACTGAGGAGACCAGCGAAGAAACCGCAGAAGCTGAGACCGAAGAGGAAGCCCCCGTCTCTGCTGAGGGTGACTGCTCGGCCGATGACTTCTTGTGCGTCGGCCTCGTGAGCGACGTCGGCAAGATCGACGACAAGTCCTTCAACCAGTCCGCCTGGGAAGGTGTGCAGGGTTCGGTCGCCGACCAGTTCGACTTCATCGAGACTCAGGATTCGAACGACTACGGCACCAACATTCAGACCTTCATCGACCAGGACTATGACGTCATTGTCACGGTTGGATTCGCCATCGGTGAAGCCACCGTCGAAGCCGCAAACGCCAACCCCGATGTGCTCTTCATCGGTGTCGACCAGTTCCAGGGTGCAGAGATTGCAAACCTCGCTGGCCTGATCTTCCCCGAGGATCAAGCTGGCTTCCTCGCCGGTGCACTCGCCGGCCTCATGACCGAAAGCAACACGATCGCTGCCGTGCTCGGCACCGACCTCGTTCCGCCGGTCGTTGCGTTCCAGCAGGGCTACGAGAACGGCGCCCGCTACACGAACCCTGACGTCGACGTCATCTCAACCTTCCACCCCGGTGGGCTCGACGTTGCCTTCACCGACCCCGCATGGGGAGCTGACACCGCACGTCAGGCGATCGACTCCGGCGCCGACGTCATCTTCGGTGCCGGTGGCCTTACCGGTAACGGTGCACTTGGCGAAATCGCCAAGGAAGACGGCGCTGCGTTCTGCATCGGCGTTGACTCCGACCAGTGGGAGACCGTGCCCGAGGCGCGTCCCTGCTTGATCACCTCTGCGATGAAGCTCATCACGCCCGGCGTGCAAGATCTCATCGCTGGTGCGCAGTCCGGTGACTTCACCGGTGGCAACGTCGTCGGTGCGGTCGGCCTTGCTGACTACCACGACTTCTCCTCCGTCATTCCCCAGGAAGTCCAGGACGAAATCGCTGCCCTGACACCATTGGTGTTGAGCGGCGAGGTCGCAACCGACGGAAGCTAAGTTCACTGCCTTCCCGCTGCGGCTGCTTCGGTGGCCGCAGCGGGAATCGTAGAACCCCAGGGGGAGTTCGTTCGTGAAACAACGTCAGTGGGATGCGCTGCGCTTGCCGCTCATCGCTGTTGCGCTCGGCCTTCTGGTCGGCTGCATTCTCATCGTGTTGGCGGGTAACAACCCAGCGACCGCCTACTGGGCGTTGGTGAAAGGTTCGCTCTCCGGAGTGACCGAACTCGGCCGAACCCTCGACAAGGCAACGCCGCTGGTGATGGGTGGCCTGGCCGTGGCCGTTGCCTTCAAAGCCGGCCTCTTCAACATCGGTGGCCAAGGCCAGCTCCTGCTCGGAGCCGCCGTCGCCGCCTACTTCGGATTCCGCTTCTCGATGCCAACCGTGATCCACCTTCCACTCGCCATGGCGATGGGCGGACTCGCCGCTGGCCTTCTCGGTTGGCTGGTCGGGGTGTTGAAGGCAACTCGCGGCACACACGAGGTGATCACAACGATCATGCTCAACTTCGTCGCCGCCAACCTGACCGACTGGCTGACGAGTCGAGATGGTCCGTGGAAAGATCCTGAAAGCGGAGCGATCGCCCGCACTCCGCTTGTGAACGAATCGGCGGAGATCCCGAGGCTCGGCGGGCTTCCGACAGGGTTCCTCGTCGCCGTGCTCGCCGCCGGAATCTGCTGGTGGGTGTTCGAGAAGACAAACTTCGGATTCGAAGTTCGGACCACTGGCCTGAACCCAAAGGCCGCCCGGTACGCCGGCATCAAGACCCAGCGCATCATCGTGACCACGATGGTGATGAGCGCATTCCTCGCCGGTGTTGGCGGAGCGATCGAGACCCAAGGTGTCGCCGGTCGTTTTCAGCCGGGCTTCAACACCGGGCTCGGGTTCGATGGCATCACGATCGCCCTTCTCGCTCGAACGAATCCGCTCGCAGTGGTGCCTGCCGCTCTGCTCATCGGAGCGATGGATGCCGGCTCGACCCTCATGCAAGCCGAGGCCGATGTTGCGCCCGAGATCATCAGCGTGATCCAAGCCTCGATCCTCTTCTTCATCGCCGCACCGAGCGTGGTTCGCTTCATCGTCCGGATGCGCTCTGACGCTGCCACCGATGACGACATGCGTCTCAGCAGTGGATGGGGTGCCTGATGGCGTCTCCAACCAACACAAAGCGGCTCATCCCGTGGTTCGCCGCCGCTCTGGTTCTCGCCGCAATCGTTGCTGCGTGGTCGTGGAAGAGCGGCGACACCGAGGCCGTCCTCGGACGAACCGTTCGCGCTGCCGCACCGCTGATCCTGGGCGGACTGTGCGGGTTGATCGGTGAGCGCTCCGGCATCGTCAACATCGGCATCGAAGGACAGATGCTGATCTCGGCGTTTGCCGGGTTCATGGCATCGTCCTACACCGCCGGAATGGGCACGCTCGCGTCGCTCGTGATCGGAATCCTGGCGGGCATGATCGCCGCCGCGCTCACCGGCACCTTCATGGGCTGGTGCGCGATCAGTCTCAAGATGGATCAGATCATCGCGGGCACGGTCGTCAACATTTTCGCCGCGGGTTTCACCAGCTACGCCTTCATTCAGGGCCGCACCCAGCCCACCTACCCCCAGTGGTCGGTGCCAGTCTTGGCCGACCTGCCGATCGTCGGCAAGGTCTTCAGCCAAGGGCCGCTGACCTACGTTGCGTTCGTCGTTGTCATCATCGTGCAGTTCGCACTGTTCCGATCTCGTTGGGGGCTCCGAACCCGAGCCGTCGGCGAGCATCCGAGTGCAGCCGACACGGTCGGAATCGACGTGCTCCGCTTGCGCTACGTCAACATGACCATCGCCGGATCGCTCGCAGGCATCGCAGGCATGCTCTTGCTCCAGTCGGCATCGGTGTTCAACCGAGGCATGACCAACGGCATTGGGTTCATCGCACTCGCCGTGATGCTGTTCGGCCGGTACCGCCCGTTTGGTGTGCTCCTCGGCGGGCTCGTCCTCGGCTTCTTCAACGGCCTCCAAGCCCAGCTCCAGTTCCGCCAGGCGTTCGACATCCCACCTCAGTTCTTCGGGATGATCCCGTTCGTGTTCACGATCGCCGTCCTCGCCTTCGCTGGCGTATCAGCCCGGCCACCAGCAGCGGCCGGCGTGCCGTACGAGAAGGAATAGGACGACACGATGACAACCTCTGTCCTCCGAGCTCGCGGTCTGACCAAACGATTCCCGGGTGTGCTCGCCAACGACTCGGTCGATCTCGATCTCAATCGCGGCGAGATCGTCGGTCTCCTCGGCGAGAACGGCGCCGGCAAATCAACCTTGGTCAAGATGCTCTTCGGCGTCTACGAACCAGACGAAGGCACGATGGAGATCGGCGGAGAACCTGCCGACATCAGCGGCCCGGCCGATGCCATCGCCAAGGGCATGGGCATGGTCCATCAGCACTTCCAGCTCGTTGGACCCCTCACCGTCGCCGACAACGTCGTGCTCGGGGCCGAGCCACGATCCGGCCTGTTCATCGACGAGAAGGCAGCCGTCGAGTCGGTTCGCGAACTCAGCGAGAAGTTCGGCCTCGATGTCGACCCCGGTGCCGTCGTTGAAGATCTGCCCGTTGGCGTGCAGCAACGAGTCGAGATTCTGAAAGCGCTGTATCGAGGCGCGGACATTCTGATTCTCGACGAACCGTCCGCCGTGCTGACCCCACAAGAGACCGACGAACTCCTTGAGGTGATGCGAGGGCTCGCAGCGACGGGTGTCGGCATCATCTTCATCACGCACAAGCTGCGCGAGATTCTCGCCGTCACCGATCGAGTCGTGGTCATGCGTGGCGGTGCCGTCGTTGGCGCGGCCGACACCGCCGGGTCGACCCAAGAGGGGCTTGCCGAGCTCATGGTCGGGCGGCCCGTCATCTTCCGGGTTGAGAAAGACCAAGCCGTGCCGGGACCAACCGTGCTGTATGTCCAAGGCCTCGTCGCTCGAGACGATCGAGATCAGCGGGCGCTCGACAACATTTCGCTCCAGGTTCGTTCCGGCGAGATCGTTGGCGTGGCCGGGGTTGAAGGCAATGGTCAGCGAGAGCTGGTCGAAACACTGACCGGCCTCCGACGTATCACCAGCGGCACGATCACAATCGATGGCGAAGACGTCACGAGAGCATCACCTCGAGACATTCACCGACTCGGCGTTGGGCACGTTCCCGAGGATCGCGAGAAGGACGGGCTCGTCTCGAGCTACTCGGTGGCCGACAACCTCGTGCTCAATCGCTACTTCAAGAAGCCGTTCTCGAAGAGTGGCCTCAGGGATTTCGCCGCGATCGCCCGCAACGCAGAGAAGCTCGTCGCCGACTACGGCGTCGCCACGCCGGCGATCACAACCGGAGTCGGCACGCTCTCCGGCGGCAACAAACAAAAGGTGATCGTCGCCCGCGAGCTCAGCGAAACCACGTCGTTGGTGGTGGCATCACAGCCGACTCGCGGCGTCGACGTCGGCTCGATCGAGTTCATCCACGAGCAGCTCGTGTCGGCTCGCGATCAGGGCGCCGGCGTGTTGTTGGTGTCAGCAGAACTCGACGAGATCTTCTCGCTCGCCGATCGAATCGTCGTGCTCTATCGAGGGAGGGTCGTCGGCGATATGCCAGCGGCCGACGCAACCGTCGAGCAGGTCGGCCTCTTGATGGCCGGTGCCGTCGACGCCTGACGCAACCTCACGAACATCCACACGACTGACGAATGCACAGCTCGGGGGTGAACGTCAGCGAGGCAGGCTCAGGAACGAGGCGAGCCGCGAGCCGGACCGCGGCATCGGCCATCGCCTTGATCGGAACAACCGCCGTCGTGAGCGGCGGCACCGTGACCGCACTCGCACTCGTTCCATCGAACGAGGCGACCGCCAGATCGTTCGGAACGTTCAGCCCGGCAACGTGCGCGGCGTGAAGCACCCCGATCGCCTGCTCGTCGGTCACGACGAAGATCGCTGTTGGGCGATCAGTACCGCTCAGCACTTCAGCGAACACGCTCGAGGCGTCGGTTGATCGAGGGATCGAGCGAATGATCGTGTGATCGGCTGGCGAGATTCCCCTGCCAGCCAGAGCCGAGCGCCATCCGCTCACCCGATCGGCGATCGCTCCGACATCTTCCATGCCGGCAAAGCACCACACGTTGGTGTGCCCGTGATCGAGCAGGTGATTGGTGAGCTCGGCGGCGCTGTCTTCATCGGCGGTCTGAACGGCGAGTGAGCCTCCAGACGACGTGCCTTTGTGAAGGCTGACGATCTGGGTGCCGTCCGGTAGCGATTCCGGCACGAGCTCGTCGACGACGATCAACCCGTCGACGTTCGCGTCGAGAAACGTCTGGATGTAGGAACGCTCGAGCTCATCGTCGAAGGTCGAACTGGCGACGAGTGCGAGACGGTCGAGCGCAAACGCGGCTCGCTGCACCTCTTCACACAGCTCCCGGAAAAACGCGTTTGTCGTGTCGGGAACAACCAGGCCCAGCGTGTTCGATCGCCTCGACGCAAGAGCCTGCGCTGTTCGGTTCGGCCGGTAACCAACCTCTTCG
The DNA here is from genome assembly GCA_937925335.1 of uncultured Acidimicrobiales bacterium. Classification (GTDB taxonomy): domain Bacteria; phylum Actinomycetota; class Acidimicrobiia; order Acidimicrobiales; family SZUA-35; genus CALEWY01. The sequence continues at coordinate 13,318 of CALEWY010000053.1, read as the reverse complement.
ATCGCGGCGAGCACACGAGCACGCGTTGCGGGGGCCACGTTTCGCGGCCCTTCGTTGACGACGTAACTCACGACCGTTGGCGAGGTGCCTGCCAACTCTGCCACCGTCGACAAGGTCGGCCGCCGAGCTGGTTCGTGCGGAGCCACAGCGGAAAGCCTACCGATGTGGCGGTCTCAGCCGGGGTCAACGATCGCAACGGTTCGAGCGAATCCAAGCGCTTGGATCTCGGTGCCGAGCCGACTAGTTTTCTGCCGTGTTCGGACTCATTACCGGTAGCGGCTTCTACGACATCCCAGATCTCGACGATCGGCGAGTCGAAGCCGTCGAAACACCCTTCGGGTCGGCTGATGTCACCTCCGGTCACTGGCGTGGCAGACCGATCGCTTTCGTCGCCCGTCACGGCTCGGGCCACTCGGTGCCGCCATCGGCGATCAACTACCGCGCCAACATCTGGGCACTCAAACAACAGGGTGTCGATTCCGTCCTCGCCACAGCCGTCAGTGGAGGCATCAATCCAGACATGGGATTGGGAGCACTCGTCGTCATCTCGGACGTCTTGAACTTCACGTCCGGACGAGCTGACACGTTCTTCGATGGAAGCCACGAACCGTTCGACTCGTCGGCCCATCATGTCGATATGACCCATCCCTACTCGCCCGAGCTTCGGGGCCACGTGCTCGAAGCAGCGCGGCTCGAGAACGTCGACGTCATCGATGGCGGTGTCTACTGCACTGCCGACGGACCACGCTTTGAGACACCCGCCGAGATCAACATGATGCGAACACTCGGCGGCGATCTCGTTGGGATGACCGGTTACCCCGAAGTTGTCCTCGCTGTCGAAGCCGGAATGCGATACGCCTCCATCGGCATCGTGTCGAACCCGGCCGCGGCGGTCGGTAACGCAGCCCTCACGGCCAATGACGTCTTCGAGATGCTCGACGATGTCACCGACCCTTTGCACCGCATCATCGACCGCACGATCTCCCTCGCTACCGAATCTGGAACTCTCGCGAACGAATCTGGAACCTCATGACCAGCGCCGCCGCCCGCAAGCGGCTCGCACAGTCCGTCATCGACACGGCTATCGCCATGGAAGAACGCGGCATCAACAGCGGCATGTCGGGCAACGTGTCGGCACGAGTTGACGAAGGCATGTTGATCACGCCGTCCTCGGTGGCCTACTCCGACATGACGCCTGCCGACATCGTCCTCGTCAACGCCGACGAATCATGGACCGTCGCCAACGATCGCCGGCCGTCATCGGAGTGGCGATTCCATCTCGATCTCTATGCCGCTCGCAGCGACGCCGAGGCCATCGTCCACGCACATCCGATCTCAGCCACCGCATTGTCGTGCCACCGCCGCGGAATCGACCGTTTCCACTACATGGTTGGCATCGCCGGCGGCCACGACATTCGATGCGCAACCTATGCCACCTTCGGAACACCGGAGCTCTCGGCCAACGTCGTCCAGGCCATCGCCGATCGCAAGGCGTGTCTGATGGCGAACCACGGGATGCTCACCCTCGGCTCCGATCTTGCGAACGCCCTCGGCGTTGCGATCGAGGTTGAGGTTCTCGCCAGCCAGTACCTCGCAGCCTTGGCGATCGGCGAGCCAAAGAAGTTGACGAAGAAGCAGATGGACGACGTGTTGGCGAAGATGAACGCCGGCCAGGGTTACGGGAGTTCCTGACATGCAAACGCTGAGCTACGCCGACGGCGTGATCACGATGATCGATCAAACGGCGCTCCCCCAACAGGAGATCTGGCTCGAGATCGACAACGTCGCCGACCTCGTCGGAGCGATCAAGCGGCTCTCCGTTCGAGGCGCGCCAGCCATCGGTGTCGCCGGGGCCTACGGAATCGCCATGGCCGCACTGCTCCATGACCCGTCGACGGACTCCGAAGCGTTCGAAGCCGCGGTGCATGACATTCGCGAGGCTCGGCCGACGGCGGTCAACCTGGCCCATACCGTCGATCGGGTTGCCCCGATTGCCCGCACCGATCCGGCGGCTGCACTCGCGGAAGCGCACGCCATCCGTGATGAAGAGCTGCACGCGTCGATCGCAATGGGTGAGCTCGGTGCCGACCTGGTTCTCGAGCTCGCGCAGAAGGCGCAGGTGCGAACGATGACGATCTGCAACACCGGCGGGTTGGCAACGGTCGCTCGCGGAACAGCGCTTGCAGTGATCCAGACCCTGCACGAACGCGGAGTGCTGACCGAGGCGATTCCGCTTGAGACCCGGCCCCTCCTTCAGGGCGGGCGTCTCACCACATGGGAGCTCGAGCGAATGGGGGCGCCGTTTCGGCTCATCGTCGACTCAGCCGGCCCATTCCTTCTCGCCCGCGGTGCGGCTGATGTCGTGTTGATCGGCGCCGACCGGATCGCAGCCAACGGCGACACAGCGAACAAGATCGGCAGCTTCAGCCTCGCACTCGCTGCGAAACACGCTGGGGTTCCGTTCATCGTGGTCGCCCCCGAATCGACGATCGACATGAAAACCGACGACGGCGATGCCATCGAGATCGAAGATCGAGGGCCGCACGAGGTGGCGAGCGTCCGTGACACCCCGATCGCCCCGGTTGGAACGAACGCGATCAACCCAGCATTCGATGTCACACCTGCATCGCTGATCACCGCCATCGTCACCGATAAGCGAATCGTTCGAGTGGCCGATGGAGAGACATTGTGACGAGTGGGTCGACCTCCGTCCGGTTGCTGGCCGACGAGGTGCTGATCGGGCACGAGTTCGTTCGTGATGCCGGGATCGACATTGGGCCAGATGGCCGCATCATTGCCGTCGGTCCAACCTCGGCACTCCCGGATGACGACGCGATCGATGTTCGCCAGGTTGGTGGGCTCTTGATGCCCGGCCTCGTGAACAGCCATGCACATACGCCGATGACCCTCGTTCGATCCGCCGGTGATGGCCTCCCACTTCAGCAATGGCTCACCGATGGCGTGTGGCCGCGCGAAGGAAAGATGGACACCGACGACGCGCGGTGGGGAATGCTCCTCGGCTCGGCCGAGATGCTGCTTGCCGGTGTGACCAGCACGTGTGAGATGTATCTCTTCGAAGACGCCGTCGTCGAGGCGGTTCGCACGAGTGGTCAACGCCTCGTCGTCACCCCTGGGATCATCGCCGCCCTCGCACCGGGAGGGAACCTCGACGGCCGGATCGGCGAGATTGTCGACTTCCACGCCGCCAACCATCAGCCCGACGAACGAGTGACCGTCGGCTTTGGGCCGCACTCGCTCTACGACCTCTCACCCGAGCAGGTTGGCGAGCTGGGCGAGGTCGCAAAGAGCCTCGATGCCCTCGTTCACATTCATCTCGAGGAGACCCAGGTTGAGCGAACCGACGTCATCGAGAAATGGACGGGGCGAACGGCAACCGAACTCCTCGCCGACACCGGTTTGCTGGATGGCAAGTTGCTCGGGGCCCACGGGGTCTGGCTCAGCGACTCCGACCAGAAGCTTCTCGGCGAAGCGGGAGCAGGAGTCGCCCACTGCCCGGTGTCGAACCTCAAGCTGGGGTCGGGCATTGCACCCGTTGCGTCCATGCTTCGCAACGGCATCGAGGTCGGCATCGGCACCGACGGTGTTGCGTCAAACGACGACCTCGATCTGTGGGAGGAACTCAAGCTGGCGCCGATGCTGGCTCGGGGTCGAGATCTCGATGCCCAGGCCATGGATGCCTCGACCGCCATCGATCTCGGAACCGTCGGAGCAGCTCGAGCGATCGATCTCGATCACGTCGGACGGCTCGAAGCGGGGTGGTGGGCCGATGTCATTCGTATCGACCTCGACCAACCGGCCTTCACGCCCGGGGTTCGAGCCGATCAGCTCGCCAACCTCGTCTTCGCAGGGTCGTCTCGCTTCGTCACCGATGTCTGGGTCGCCGGTGAGCAGGTCGTCGCTGATCGCGAATGTCTCACGGTCGACATCGAGGCGGCGATGGCTCAAACCCGCACTCGAGGACAAGCGCTCGCCGAGTAGGTATGGCCGCTGGCTTCCAGGGCCGCGCCAGTTCCTCAGGAGCCCAGCTGATTCAGGGCCGCCGGGCTGATCGTGCGTCATCAACGCGCAACCTCTCCGTCACACAAGACTCGGTCGCGGAGGCAAAGCCAGTCAGATGTGCCTACGCTTTCCGGCTTATTCAGTTTTCGGCCGTTGGGGCCAAACATGGGGAGAACCACATGCTGAAGAAATACCGCCTGTTGGCGCTGCTTGCCGCTTTCGTTCTTGCGATTGCTGCATGCGGTAGCGACGCCGCGACCGACGAAACAGAAACCGATGCCGGTTCTGAGTCGACCGAAGAATCCTCCGATGGTGATGCCATGGAGGAAGAAGATGGCGACGCCATGGAAGAAGAAGACGGCGACGCCATGGAAGAAGATGCCATGGAAGAAGACGCCATGGAGGAAACAAACTCGGGTGACTTCAACGTCGGCCTGACCTACGACATTGGTGGCCGTGGCGACCAGTCCTTCAACGACTCCGCTGCTGCCGGCCTTGACCGTGCCAAGGAAGAGATCGGTGTCACCGGTTCTGAAGCCGAGCCAAACGCTGACGGTTCAGACCGTGCACAGCTGCTTCAGCTCCAGGCTGACAATTCCGAGCTCGTCGTTGCCGTTGGCTTCTTGTTCGCTGGTGACGTCGTCACCGTTGCGGCCGAGAACCCTGACACCAACTTCGCCGTCATCGACGATGCCATGCTCGACTTCGACAACGGCGCCGTCCCATGGGGCGACAACATCGCTGGTCTGACCTTCGCTGAAGAGCAGGGCTCGTTCCTCGTCGGAGCTGCAGCTGCGCTCAAGAGCGAAACCGGAACCATCGGATTCATCGGTGGCGTCGGCGGCTTTGGTCTCATCGAGAAGTTCGAAGCCGGCTATGCCGCTGGCGCTCGTGCGGTGAACCCGGACATCGAGATCATCCCGCAGTACATCACCCAGGCTCCTGACTTCGACGGCTTCTTCGCCGCCGACCGTGCCCAGGAGATCGCCCTCACCATGTACGGCCAGGGCGCCGACGTCATCTACCACGCTGCTGGTGGCTCCGGTGCTGGCCTCTTCGAGGCTGCCAAGAGCGAATCCGAGAGCTCCGGCTCACAGGTGTGGGCAATCGGTGTCGACTCCGATCAGTACAACACTGCCGGCGCTGACTTCCAGCCCTACATCCTCACCTCGATGCTCAAGCGTGTCGACACCGCCGTGTTCGAGATCACCAACGCACAGGCTGGTGGAGCCTTCTCGGCCGGCAACACCGTCTATGACCTCTCGGTCGACGGCGTTGGCTACTCCACCACCGGTGGCTACATCGACGACATCGTTCCTCAGCTCGAGGAATTCAAGGCCGGCATCATCTCGGGCGACATCGTTGTCCCGACCGAGCCGTAAGCCTTTCGGTCACCACGTGTCACCGCACCGGTGACACGATCGTTGGTCACGCGCCGGTAACGGCGGTGTGACGAACAGAATCACTCGTTGAGTGTTTGAACGGGATCGGACTACTGTCCGGTCCCGTTCGTCTGTTTTGGACGGGTTCGTTCTGGCCTGTTGATTCTGGCCTCGTTCGCACTGTTGCTCGAGTCATGGGGAGAGATTGCGTGGCGTCCGCCATTGAATTGATCGGGATCACGAAGCGGTTCCCGGGCGTCATCGCCAACGACAACATCAACCTCACCGTCGAGCAGGGCGAGATCCACGCCATCTGCGGCGAGAACGGCGCTGGTAAGTCAACGCTGATGAAAATCCTCTACGGCATGCAGAAGGCCGATGAGGGTGAAATGCGGGTGAACGGTGACGTCGTCGACTTCGGTTCACCCACCGACGCCATCGATCACGGCATCGGCATGGTGCATCAGCACTTCATGCTGGCAGACAACCTCTCCGTTCTCGAGAACATCATCCTCGGATCCGAGCCCGTGAAGGGCGGTGGCATGCTCGACTTCTCGACGGCCACCAGCCATATCGTCGAAGTCGGGAAGGCATACGGACTCGACATCGACCCCAACGATCTCGTTGAGACACTCGAAGTCGGCGAGCAACAACGAGTCGAGATCATCAAGGTGCTCTACCGAGGCGCCAAGATCTTGATCCTCGATGAACCGACCGCCGTGCTCGTGCCCCAAGAGGTCGAGGAGTTGTTCAACAACCTCCGAGAGCTCAAGGCCGGCGGCGCAACGATCATCTTCATCGACCACAAACTGCAAGAGGTGCTGGAGATCGCCGATCGCATCACCGTGATCCGACGCGGCAAGACCATCGACACCGTCAATGCAGCCGACGTCAGCGCCGCCGACCTCGCCGAGCTCATGGTGGGTTCAGAGCTTCCGAGCCCGGAGACGTCGGACTCAACCGTGACGGACAAGGTTGCGCTCGAGCTTCGTGGGCTCACCGTGCTCGCCGAAGGCCGACCCGTCGTGGACGACGTGTCGGTCAAAGTGCACATGGGCGAGATCGTCGGCATCGCCGGCATCGAAGGCAACGGTCAAACCGAACTCGTCGACGCCATCGTCGGCACCGCGGACGTGCATGATGGCGTCGTCGAGTTGCTCGGCAACGACATCACGAACTTCTCCGTCCGCCATCGCCGTGAACTCGGCCTCGGATACGTGCCGCAGGACCGTCACCGCGAAGGCCTGCTCCTCGATGCTCCCCTGTGGGAAAACGCTGTGCTCGGCCACCAAACCAGCGCGCCGTATGTCAAAGGGTTCTGGATCGACCGAAACGGATCTCGCCAACAGACCGAGACGATTCGTGAAGAGTTCGACGTTCGGACACCCAGCGTCGACGTCTCAGCCAGAGCGCTGTCGGGCGGCAATCAACAGAAGCTGATCATCGGCCGCGAGATGACCGCCAACCCCGATGTTCTCATCGCCGCTCATCCAACGCGTGGCATCGACGTCGGCGCTCAAGCCGACGTGTGGAACGACGTTCGCCGAGCACGCGGAGATGGCCTCGCCACCCTGTTGATCTCTGCGGACCTCGACGAACTCATCGGCCTCAGCGACACGATCGTCGTCATGTATCACGGCAAGCTCGTCGCCACGCTCGACCCGGCCGACATCACCCCTCGAATTCTCGGCAGTTACATGACCGGCGCCGCCGTCGAGTCTGACTCCACCAGCGGAGACGCATCATGACGACTCCGCTCTTCCGGCGCCTCGGGCTCTCGCTCGCCGCACCAGCGCTCGCCGCCGTCTTTGCCCTGGTCGTCTCATCGATCGTGCTCTGGCTCTCGGGCAGCAGCTGGATCGACACCTACACCGAGATGATCTCGACGGCCTCGAAGCTCGAATCGATGGTCGACATCTTGAATCGTGCGACGCCGCTGTTCATCGCTGGCGTGGCCGTCGCGATCGGGTTCAAGATGAACCTGTTCAACATCGGCGTTGAGGGTCAGTACATCCTGGCTTCGTTCGCCGCCGCCTGGTTCGGGACCTATCTCAACTTGTGGGGCCCGCTCAACATCGGCTTGATCATTCTGTGTTCGATGGCGGTCGGCGGAATCTGGGCCGGTATCTCCGGCCTCCTCAAGGTCACCCGTGGTGTCAACGAGGTGATCTCGACGATCATGCTCAACTTCATCGCAACCGGCGGCATCATCGCGGCACTTCTCCCACGAGCGATCGATGATCCAACCGATCCCAACCAGGGCACCGCCGTGCTCGATGAGTCGTCACGGATGCCCGATCTCAACGGTGTCCTCGAGATTTTCACTCGAGAGATCTTGAAGGGCCGCAAACTCACCGGGATGTTCGCGATCGCCATCATCCTCGGCATTGGCTATCACTACGTCGTCAACCGCAGCCGGTTCGGATTCGACCTTCGAGCCAGCGGCATGAACCCGTTCGCGGCCCGAGCGGGTGGTGTGCCGCCGAAGAAGATGATCATCTACGCCATGCTCGCTTCTGGCGCGATCGCCGGTTTGATCGGTATGCCGGAAATCCTCTCGGTCAACCACAGCTACGACCAGGGATTCGTCCGTGGGCTTGGCTTCGCAGGAATCGCCGTCGCTCTCCTCGGCCGGAACTCAGCGCCCGGAATGGCCGTTGCCGCACTCCTTTTCGCCTTTCTCGACACCAGCTCCGCTCCGCTGCAGGTGACCGGCACGGCCAGCCCGGAGATCGTTGTGATCATGCAGGCCACCATCTTGTTGACGGCAGTGATCGCCTACGAAGTGGTCAATCGGGTGCGACAGGCCGATGAAGTCAAACGGGCTGCGCTCGCGACGGAGTCGATCCCAGCCGATGGTGCAGCGACGGCGGAGGTCGGGTCATGACGAGCATCACCAGTTCTGATCTCAGCGGCGACAACACGAACGGTTCGGGCACAAGCGGTGCAATCGCCGTGTTCAAGAGCCTCCCCGCGTGGGCTCGCTGGTCGCTCACCGCCGCAATCGGCGTGTTCGTCCTGACCGTCGTCCAAGAGTTGAGCGGCACCGAACTACTCACGAGTGCAAACGCATCTGGCGGCATGTTGCGCTGGGCGATGCCTATTCTCCTGGCCGGCCTCGGCGGCCTGTTCTCTGAGCGCGTCGGTGTGGTCAACATCGGCCTCGAGGGAATGATGATCCTCGGCACCTGGTGTGGCGCCATCGGTGCGTTCGAGTTCGGACCGTGGGGCGGGCTGCTCGCCGGCTTGATCGGCGGAGCACTCGGCGGGCTGTTGCACGCTGTCGCCACCGTCCAGTTCGGCGTCGACCACATCATCAGCGGTGTTGCCATCAACATCTTGGCGCCCGGACTCACCCGGTTCTTGTCTGACCGACTCTTCCCTCAGCGCGGCGGCTCGATCTCGCAGTCGCCACGAGTCGACGGCATCGGCGACTTCACCGTCCCCGTGGTCGCTGACACGTTCGGGTCGATCGCCGATCAGAACATCTTCTTCCTGTCCGACATCGCCAGCATCCTGCAGGGCTTCGTCACGAACCTTCGTTGGTTCACGCTGATTGGTTTGCTGCTCGTTCCCATCGCCTCATTCGTGATGTTCAAGACCCGCCTCGGGCTCCGTCTGCGAATCTGCGGAGAGAACCCAAAGGCTGGCGAGTCACTTGGAGTCGGTATCTACCGCCACAAGTACATCGGCGTCATCATCAGCGGTGCGTTCGCTGGCCTCGCCGGTGCGTTCATCGTGATCGAACTCACCGGCCTCTATCGAGGCGGACAGACCAACGGTCGAGGCTTCATCGCTCTCGCTGCGCTGATCTTCGGAAACTGGCGAGCACGGGGAGTGCTCACCGGCGCCCTGCTCTTCGGGTACCCGTTCGCCATCTCCTTGAACGACTTCGACGCAACCGGCAGCGGTGTCGCAACACGAGCCCTGCTCCTTGTCGTTGTGATCGGACTGACCGCCTACGCCGTCTACACCTTCATCCAAGACAAGAAGATCACGTCAAACATCGTGCTTGCCGGCACATTGGCCGCCGGAATTCTGCTCTGGTATCTGAGAACCGAACGGGCCGCAGAATGGGTGCCAAACACCATGCCCTACGCGCTCGTTCTGATCGTGTTGGTGTTTGCGAGCCAGAGCCTCAAGGCTCCGGCAACGGCTGGTATGCCGTTCCGACGCGGCGAAGCCTGATGACCATCCTGTCGCCCGAGCAGCGTCGGTCTTATGAGGCCGACGGTGTGCTCGTGTTGCCCAACTTCTACTCGCTCGACGAGATCGCGAAGTTGCGGACTCGAATGACCGAGCTGGTCGCCGAGTTCGATCCGGCGGAGGCGACAACCACGTTCTCAACGACCGACGAACAGTCTCGCGACGAGTACTTCCTCAACTCTGGCGACAAGATTCGCTTCTTCTTCGAGGAAGACGCCGTCGATGCCCACGGCAATGTTGTCGTGCCGATGGACGAGGCGCTCAACAAGGTTGGTCATGCCATGCATGACCTCGATCCGATCTTCTCCGACTTCTCTCGAAAGCCCAAGTTGGCTGAGCTGGCAACCGAGGTTGGCTTCTCCGATCCCCGACTGCTGCAGTCGATGTACATCTTCAAGCAGCCACGAATCGGAGGCGAGGTGGTGTGGCACACCGACCATCCGTTCCTGTGGACCGAACCTCGCTCTGTGACGGGCTTTTGGGTCGCCCTCGAAGACGCAACCAAGGACAACGGCTGCCTGTGGTGCCTACCGGGCAGGCAGAATCTCGCACCGAAGGAACGCTTCCGTCGAGACGGGCAGGGCGGCACCTATCTCGAGACACTTGACGACTCGCCGTTCCCGACCGCCGAGGGTGTTCCACTCGAGTGCGAAGCCGGCTCGCTCGTGGTGATCAACGGGTTGTTGCCACACTGGTCCGCGCCGAACACCTCGTCGAAGAGCCGTCACGCCTACACGCTTCACATCATCGAAGGCTCCGCTGAGTATCCCGATGACAACTGGCTCCAGCGCGACAAAGCCCTCCCGCTCCGAGGCTTTTGAACCCGGGACCGGAAGGGCTTCGATCAAACGGTGCTGATCAACAAGTACTGATCAAGCAGTATCGATAAACAAGTGCTGAGCGGCGTCGTTGACCAAGCAGTACCGATTAACGAGTACCGATCAACGAGTACCGATCAACGAGAGACGATCAACGAGAGACGATCGTCAGCTACGAGCTTCGACGAGCTGCTTGACCTGAACGTTCAGGCGGGGGCAGCTCGCGAGCAGCTGATCGAACTCGCGGCGATTGAACACCGCAACGTCGACCTCGCTGGTTGCGACGAGTGTTGCGTTGCGGGGCTCGCCGGTCAGGACGGCGGTCTCGCCGACTACATCACCGGTGGTGACGGTTGCGATGACGGCACTGTCACGGACGACGTCGGCCGTTCCGCTGAGCAACACGATGACCTCGGCGCCGGGTGCACCCTCGGTGGTCAGGTACGAACCCTCGTCGAGACGGACGTGCGTGCCGATGCGGTCGATTTCACGCATCTCGTGGTCGCTGTAGGAGCCGTTCAGGGCCTCTGCGACCGTGTTCGAAATGGCAGGTTTGCGATTCAGGAATCCAAGCATTGGTGCTCTCCTCTTTCTTCCCTTCAAGCTACGGACGATTTGCATCACAAGTGAAGCAAAAGTGACACCAGCAACGCGTGTCGTTCGACACCCGTCAATCACAACAAGCGGAGGAAATCCCCGCAACACCCCCTGATGAACAGAGCGCGGCAAATCCCTCCGCAACAACCAACCCACAACAAGCGGAGGAGATCCCCGCAACAACTTGCGGCAAATCCCTCCGCAACAGGCGACCAGCGCTTCGGATGACTTGCCCAGCGCGGAGGACCATCCTTGAGGACGACGGGGATCAACCCGTCGGTGGATGACGGGACCAGCGGTCGGTCCTACGTTGCGATCCATGGCCGCTCCGACCTCGCTCACGACGAACCAGCGTCATCACTTCGTCGATGCCCTCCGAGGTTTCGCACTGCTCGGCATCCTCATCGTCAACATCGAATACATCGTCCAGCCGGCATCGCTCGGATGGTCCGAATACGACTCGACGGGCGAACAGATCGCTCGATGGTTCGTCATCAGCTTCGGTCAGACGAAGGTGTACCCAATCTTCGCCGCCCTCTTCGGATACGGGTTGTCGCTGCAGTTCGAACGGGCAAAGAACGCAGACCCGATCGCTGGGCAAACCGCCGTCGCCGAACTCGCCCGCCGAACGAGGCGACGGAACATCGCGCTGTTCGTCGCCGGCATCATCCACGGGATCGCCTTCTTCCCCGGCGACATCCTCACCATCTACGCCATCGTCGGCGCAGCCTGCTTCCGACTCCTCCCATGGCCCACCACCAAGCTGCTCAAACTGGCCGCCTGGGTGTACGGCCTTGCGTCAGCCGCCTGGCTCATGCTCGGCGTTCTCGATTCGCTCGGCGGCGGATCGAGTATCACGACGACTCCAGACCCGGCCAACGTCGAGGCCCTCACCAACGGATCGTTCCTCGACTCCGTCGGTGTCCTCTTCCCTGCGTGGATCGAAACGGTGCTCTTCCTCATGGTGATTCAAGGGCCCGCCGTCGTTGCGAGCTTCGCGGTCGGAATCGTTCTGGGCCGAGGCGACCTGCTCGCCAACCCGACCAAAAACGCCGAACGAACGCGACAGCTCCTCCGTCAGTGGGCGCCGGTTGCGTTTGGAGTTGCGGGAGTCGCTGGCTGGGCGTCGCTCGACAGCATTCGAACGGAGACCTTCGGGTTTGCGCTGGGCTTTGCCATCGCTCCCCTGCTCTCGGCTTGCTACATCGGGCTACTCGGGCTTGCGATCGGCGGCCGGCGCAACCTCGTCGCGTTGGTTCTCCAGATGGCCGGCTCGATGTCGCTCACCGTCTACCTCGGAGAGTCGGTCGTCACGGCGTTCTTGAGCTACGGCTACGGATTCGGTTGGATTGGCAAGGTCGGCCCGGGCGCCGGCGTCGCACTGGCATTTGCCATCTGGTTGGGACTTGCACTGGCAGCCCGACTTTGGATGACTCGCTTCCGATTCGGGCCGTGCGAGTGGCTGCTCCGCTCGATCACCTATGGCACGCGCCAATCAATCCAGCGATAGGACCGAGCCGTCGCAACGTTGATCGATCAGTAGGTATCGCACTGACCGCCAGCAGCGACCTGGTCCTCGGTGCACTCACTGCTGAGTCCCAAGAACAATGTGGTGCTGGCTGCTATCAGCACCGCACCAGCTGCCATGGCACTCAGCAACGGTCGCCAATTCTGTCGTCGAGCGCCGAGGACTGCACCCACGATCGCGATGGTCGCAGGTCCGAGAATCGTGACGGCCAGGTAGGTGTTGTAGACCTCGCCTGAGTCACAGAAGCGACCACGTCGAGAATCGAACGCGGCGTAAGGAACACCGCCGTCGCCGCCACATCCAAAGGCCAGGAAGAGGCCGATCGAACCGGCGACGAACAGCAGCACAATCGCGGCCACCACACCGGCGATCGCGATGAGCGCGCGCGACGGCGTTGGAGCTGACAGCGACTCGTTGCCGACCCCACCTGTCGTCATGCAACGGCCTCTGCGCCAAACTCGAACGAGCCACCCACCATCGTTGCCACAACTTCGGTGTCGGCGATCGTGTCCGGCTCGATCGTTGTGATGTCACGGTCGAGCACGGTCAGGTCGGCAAGCTTGCCGACCGAGACCGAACCCTTCCTTGTCTCATCGAAGGCCGCGTATGCCGAACCCAGCGTGTAAGCGTGGAGCGCTTCGGCTGCGGTGATGGCTTCGTGGGTGTTGAACGCAGCGCCGCTCCCGGTCCGTTGATTGACCAGGTCGTGGATACCGAGCAGGGGGGCTCCCTGCACGACCGGGCGATCTGAGCTGCCGGGCAGCGGA
>CALEWY010000052.1 GCA_937925335.1 uncultured Acidimicrobiales bacterium | reverse complement strand
GGTGATGTCCGCGAGGGCGACCGAGTCGTCATGGCGACGGCGGGCTGACCACGATGCCAACGCCAGTTCTCGAACTCCGCCAGGTCACCAAGTCCTATGCGGGCTCACCGCCGATCGAGGTCCTCAAGGGGATCGACTTGGTCATCGAAGAAGGTGACTTGGTCGCGATTGTCGGCCCGTCCGGATCAGGCAAGAGCACGCTGCTCAACATGATGGGAGCACTCGATCGGCCATCGACCGGCGACGTGCTCATCGATGGAACCGTCGTGAACGAACTCCGTGATCCATCGCTGTCTGGTGTTCGCGGCCGTCGGCTGGGATTCGTCTTCCAACAGTTCCATCTGCTGCCTGGACTCAGCGCAACCGAGAACGTCGCGACCGGCTTGCTGTATCACGGCACCAGCGGACGAAAGCGCAAAGAGGCGGCGAGAGAAGCGCTGACCCGCGTTGGGTTAGGACACCGGCTCGATCAAAAGCCCGGCAAGCTCTCGGGAGGTGAGCGCCAGCGGGTGGCCATCGCCCGGGCACTCCTTGGGGATCCGGCCATCGTGTTGGCCGATGAGCCGACGGGCAACCTCGACTCTCAAACCACCGAAGAGATCGTCGAGCTGTTTCTCGATCTCAACGATCAAGGCTCGACGATCGTGATGATCACCCACGACCGCGAACTCGCCGAGTCGATGCCACGGGTGGTCGAGATCCTCGACGGTGAAATTCGCAATCGTGAGCTCGATGCAGATCACGACGACGACCAGGTTTCATCGTGAGCCGCAACGGTGCTGTTCGCGGTACCAGCCCGAAGAAGTTGCGGAGCCGACTTCGCCTCGTCGATGTTGTGCGACAGGCGTTGCTTGGCCTCACGAGTCGCAAGCTTCGCACCGCCCTCACCGCGCTCGGCATCTCCATCGGTATCGCCTCGCTCATCAGCATTCAGGGCATCACCGAGGCGAACCAGGCTGATGCTCGCGCCGAGATCGATGCGCTCGGCTCGGACTTCTTGTTCATCACGCCGGGCACGGGTGTGACCGAGGAAGCCGAGCTCCTCTCGTATGCACCGGCGATGCTCGAGGCACACCTTCCAGCCCTCGAGTTCGTCGCTGCGCTGTATCCCGTCGACGATGCCCGGGCTCGGAAGAACGAGCTGATTCCCGAGGTCGAGACCGGCGGTGTCACCGTCAGTGCGCTGACCGCGGCAGATCTGGATTTGTTGGAGCCGGTGAACGGCTCGGTCGCGTTCGGTCGGTTCCACGACGCCACCTCGGTGGAGATCCCTGCGGTTGTGCTTGGCTCACTGGCCGCCGAACGGCTGGGCATTCGCCATCTTGTTGGCCACCCGACGATCAACATCTCCGGCTCCGAATTTGCGGTGATCGGCGTGCTCGACGAGTTCGAAACGCTCAACACCGATCTGAACCGAACGGCGATTGTCGGGCTCAACGTCGCCATCGAACTGTTCGAAGCGCCGGACAACCCCGGTGCCATCTATGCCCAGGTGCCGCCCGAGCAACTCGATGAAGCGCGCGATCTCATCCCGGCTCAAGCCAACCCGGCCGCGCCTGGTGAAGTCGCCGTCTCCCGGCCGACCGAGGCCCTCGAAATTCGGGAAGTGATCGACGAGACGTTCGCTCGCATTCTGCAGGCGCTGGCCTTGATCGTTCTCGCCGTCGGCGGAATCGGCATCGCCAACATCATGGTGATCTCGGTGATCGAACGACGGGGCGAGATCGGCCTTCGTCGATCGCTCGGTGCAACCCGAAAACACATCGCCTCACAATTCATCATCGAGTCAACCGTGTTGTCGTTGTTGGGCGGATTCCTCGGCGTCGGGATCGGGGTGGCCATCGTGTTCGGCTACGCCCGGTTCAAAGACTTCGAAGCGATCATTCCGTGGTTCTGGCTCTCGGTCGGCGTGGCCGCTGCCTTCGTGCTCGGGGCAATCGCTGGTCTGTATCCGGCGTGGCGTGCGAGTCGCCTCGATCCTGCCGAGGCCGTCCGCCCGGCGGCGTAACCAAGCGAGCCACTTCGAACGAACGCCATTTCGATCGAACGGTCGATCCTCGCTAGCGTCGCCGAGATGGAACCTGAACTCTCTGTCTCTCGCTCGATCGCTGCGTCACCGGAGGCCGTGTATGCGGCGCTCACCGATGTCACCCGAATGGGTGAGTGGTCGCCCGAGAACCACACCAACGAATGGAAGGACGGCTTCAGCCAAGCGGAGATGGGTGCTCGCTGGGTCGGCCACAACCGCAACGGCGACAAGGAATGGTCGACCGAAGCTCGCGTGTCACAGCTGGTGCCGAACGAGCGCTTCTACTTCGAGTGCATCGCGCCGGACTTCAACGACTTTCACTTTGCCAACTGGGGGTTCGACATCGAAGCATCCGACGGTGGTTGCACGGTGACCGAACACTGGCAAGACCTGCGCCCGGAGGCATCGAAGGCAAGCTCGGCTATCTCGGGTGTGACCGATCGTGTCGAGCACAACCGGCTCGGCATGGAAGCAACCCTCGCCGGACTCGCCCAGTCGGTCGAAGGCTGATCGATGCAGGTTCGTGATCGGGTGTGTGTGGTCACCGGCGGCGGCAGCGGTATCGGTAAGGCGTTGTGTGAACGTTTTGCGGCCGATGGTGCTCGTCACGTCGTCGTGGTCGATCGAGCTGCCGACAACGCGGCCGCGGTCGCCGACTCAATTGGCGGGCAGGCGGAGGTGGTCGACGTTGGCAACGAGGCCGAGATCACCGAAATGCTGCAGCGCGTTGAGAACGATCACGGGCCGATCGATCTGCTCTGCAACAACGCCGGCATTGCCTCGGGTGGCGACCCGCTGACGACACCGATCGACGAATGGCAACGCCAGTGGGACATCAACGTGATGAGCCACGTCTACGCCATCCGGGCTGTGCTGCCCGGCATGCTTGCCCGTGGCGAGGGCCATATTCAACACACCGCGTCGATGGCAGGGATTCTCACGAGCCACGGCAACGCGCCGTACGCGACGAGCAAACACGCCGTGGTCGGTCTTGCCGAGTGGATGTCGATCACCTATCACGACAAGGGAATTCGGACGTATCTGCTGGCGCCGTTGGGTGTGAAGACGCCGATGCTCCCAGACGCCGACAGCGAGTGGGCCCGCAACGCGGCCGGTCCGCTTCGCGAACCCGAAGAGGTCGCCCAACAGGTCACCGACGCGTTCGCGAACGAGCGCTTCCTCGTGCTCACCGATGAGATCGCCCAGAGCTGGATGGAGTTCAAGACGAACGACTCCGAGAAGTGGCTCACCGGCATGCGCAAGCTGCAGGCCCGCATCGACAACGCCGGGGGCTGAGCGCAGCGAGTTGAGGCGAGGACTCGAGACGACTCAGGCGGTCGGCTCGTCGTGGTTGCGGAGCCACACGGTGCGCTGAGGGAAGGGAAACTCGATGCCTTCGGCGTCGAAGCGCGTTTTGATGCGGGCTCGGAGTTCGCGAGCGGTCGACCACTGCTCGGTTGGTTCGGTTCGCACAACCAGGCGCAAACTGACGCTGTCTGCATTGAAGCGTTCGACACCCCAGTACTCAGGTTCAGCGATGATCGTGCAGTCATCGAGCGGCTCTCGCCAGAGTTTGGTTGCTTCGTCGAGTAGGGCAGCACCGGCAACATCAACGTCGGTGTGATAGGCCACGTCGATGTCGAGCACGGCGCGTGACCAGAGCTTCGACATGTTGCCGACTCGGCGAATCTCGCCGTTTGGCACGTACCAAACAACACCGTCGACGTCTCGAAGGCGGGTAACGCGCAGGTTGACTCGTTCGACCGATCCGGTGGCTTGTCCAAGATCGACGACGTCACCAACGCCGAATTGGTCCTCCATCACGATGAAGATGCCGGCCAAGAAGTCACGCACCATCTGCTGGGCGCCAAAGCCGAGTGCGATACCCGCAACACCCGCACCGGCGAGGAGTGGAGCAAGGTTGACACCGAGTCGGCTGAGGATCAGCAGAATGGCGATGAACCACACCACACCGACGAGGACCGACTTGAGGACGTGGCCGAGTGTCTCGGTCCGTTGCCGTGCTCGTTCGCGGTGCAGGTTCCGATCGACGAGTTGTTCGGGCGTGAGCTCGCGGTCGTGTTCTTCCTTGCGCTCGTCAGCCTCCCGGCGCGCCACGAGTGATGCGACCGCCCTTGGAATTTGGCGCCGGATCGCTCGTGAGAGAAGCCAGGCGAGCGCGAGAATCGCCAAGACCCAGACGAGGGACTCGGAGAATTGGCTCAACACCGCATTCTCGGTGCGCTCAAAGACGAGCCGACAGACGAAACGAGGCGTTGCCCCGCAGGTGTCATCGACCGTTGCAGCGAGCACGGCTGTGGAATCTAGCTGTGAAACTGAGCTGGGTCGCAACGACGCAGCGGTTTCGACTGACTAGCGCTCTTCTTTGAAAATGACGTGCTTGCGTACGACGGGGTCGTACTTCGAGAGCTCAACGCGCTCACGCGTGTTGGTCTTGTTCTTGCGGGTCACGTAGGTGTACCCGGTGCCCGCAGTGGAGCGGAGCTTGATGATCGGACGCTTTTCGCCTGCCTTAGCCATCAGACCTTCACTCCTCTGCGTCGCATATCAGCGACGACACTCTCGATGCCGTTCTTGTTGATCGTCTTGATGCCCTTGGCACTCACGGTCAGCTTGATCCAACGCTTCTCGCTGGGAAGCCAAAAGCGCTGGTTCTGGATGTTGGGGTTCCAGCGTCGCTTGGTCACGCGATGTGAGTGCGACACGGAGTTACCAAAGCTGGGTTTGCGGCCGGTGACCTGGCAGACCATCGACATGATTGGAACCTCGTAAACGTCAGAGCGAATCGAACAAGTTCAGCAGGGCGCGTCGCCGCGCGGCTACTGAGCCAGCAAAGGGTATCGGCCTGCGGCCCAATCGCGCTCCTACGAAGCGGACTCCTGAGATGGGTCTTTTGACTCACTTGAGTGTTGCGAACAGATGTCGATAACGTAACGACGCCCGTCACGGACTGTGGTGAGCGCCCTCGGTATGCCGAGTTGTTGAGTGCTGTTCTCTTCCCTCCGGAGTTAATTCGTGTTCTCCCTTCAACCACGCGAGACGACTGCGCGCGACGTCAAGGCGCGCGAAGTATTGAAGCGTCTCGGTCGTGGCTTCATGATTTTGCATGCTGGTGCGATGCTTGTCCTCGCCCTCGTGCTCGGCATGAGCTCACTTGCTGACCGTGCCGACGCCGCCGAAATTCGGACCATCACCTGGCCCATCGCACCGGATCATCTCGACAAGGTCGACCCGTGGAGCGACACCTACGGCGCACCGCGAGGCGGCGGTCGAACCCACCTCGGCGTCGACATCTGCGGCCCGAAGATGACCCCGCTCGTCGCCGCGAACGACGGAACGATCACCTGGATGCGCCACGGCGCGTCTGGCAACAACTTGGTCATCACCGATGCCGATGGTTGGAAGTACCACTACATCCACATCAACAACGACACACCCGGCACCGATGACGGCGCCAATGCCTTCGAGCATGCGTTCGCTCCTGGGATCGAACGCGGTGCGACGGTCGAAGCCGGCCAAGTCGTCGCCTTCCTCGGCGACTCAGGAAACGCGGAAGGCACCTGCCCGCACCTGCACTTCGAGATCGAGCGTCCCGATGGCCGTCCGATCAATCCGACGCCAAGCGTCGATCTTGCCGCCGCTCGAATCGGCGAAGATCCGATCGACCCCGACCTCGGTCTCCCGTATCCGTCGATGAGCGCCTTTGCTGTCGACACACTGACCACGCTCACGGGTGAGTCGCCGAGCCAGAGCGAGATCGACGCATTCACCGACGCCGTCGCCCAAGACGGAGTGCCCGCTGCGCTCGAACCACTTGTGGGTCCAGACTCGGTTGCCGCAACGATCGACCGTCTCTATTACGCAACCTTCCTCCGGCTCCCCGACGCTGAGGGCTACGAGTTCTGGATCGCCGAAGAAGCTGGCGATTCAAGCCTCGCCGAGATCTCGCAGTTCTTCGCAACGTCCGAGGAGTTCGAAGCTCGCTTTGGCGACAAGGACTACTCCGCTCTGTTGACGCAGATCTACCGCGACATGTTCAGCCGGGCCGCTGATGAAGAAGGCATGCAGTACTGGCTCGATCGCCTTGCGGATCCGAACGACTCCGTCACACCCGGCACCGTTCTCAGCTTCTTCAGTGATGGCATCGAGGCGAAGGAAGTTGCGGGCGCCCGTTCTGAGCTCGTCGCACTGTCGTCACTGTTCGAAGACCGGATGCCCACCGACGAAGAGATTCGCGATTGGCAAGCGCTTCGAGCGAACACCTCCTTCGCCGACGCCGTGACGCAGCGGTTCTTGTCGAACGGCGATTCGTCCTCCTAAGACCAACGGTTCGGTCGAGAACCGAGCAATGATGCCGACGTGATCGATCGAGCGCTTCGTCGCCGCCTCGCCCTTGAGGGTTGCCATGTTGATGGTTGCCATGTGGGTGGGTGCCATGTGATTGTTAGCGACGGGGCGTGAGGCACGGCTTTGCCCAATCTCGGGCTGCGCGATGGTGGCGAACCGCGTCGTGGGTCGCCTCCTTTGCCGCTTTCGTCGCTGGTTTCATCATCGGGATGACCATCCATCCTCAGATCGGCGCCAGCCTGTGGGTCGCCTCAGCGTTCCTTGCGTTGGCGCCGTTCGCTGCGCACCGCTCCCGCCTGTAGCCACCATCTCTTTGGAGTTGTCTGTTCCTGACGACCGTGCGCGTTGGCGCCGTTCATCGCGTCAGCTGAGGAGTGTGACTCCGGCGGCTTCGAGCTCGGTCGCAGCTTTGTCGTGATCATTCGGATCAAGGTTGACCGATGCCGACGCGTTGAGATCGACCAAGACATGCAGTCCGCGCGCAATGCCATCGATGGCGGTTGCCTTCACGCACACATCGAACGCCAAACCAACCACGGTGACGGTGTCGACGCCGTGCGCTTCGAGGATCGCTCCGAGTTCGGTTGGTGATTCCTCGCCCGTATCGACGTTGCGCATCGAGAAGCCGGAATAACCGTCTTCGCCGCCGGTCCCTTTGCGAACCACAGGCCCGCTGACGGTGAGATCGGGGTGAAGTTCTGCGCCCCACGTGTCGCGCACGCAGTGGGTTGGCCAGACGCCGCCGTAGTCGACGAAGTGCGGCGTTTCTGGCGGATGCCAATCCTGGGTGTAGACGATGAGTTCGCCGCGTTCGGTCGCAGCGGTGATCGCCGCGTTGCTTGCGGCTACGACTGCCTCGCCGCCCTCCACGAACAGCGATCCGTTTGGGTCAGCGAAGTCGTTCTGCACGTCGACGACGATGAGCGCAGCTGAGGTCGACAGTTCTGTAGTCACCGAACCAGCTTACGGGTGCACCGTTTGCTCCTCGAGACGTATTGCGGCGATCTCGTCCGAAAAGACGCTGTCCGAAGCGAAGGCCGCCCGAGATAGGTGTCGCCCGAAACAAACAGGGGGTCGGTGCACACCGCCTGCCAGACTGACGGGGCATGTCGAATCCAGTCGAACCAACCAACGCTCGAAGCAAGCGGACTCTCCGTCACGAACTCGCTGAAGGTGCGCTGTTCACCGATCAGTATCAACTGACCATGGCGCAGCTCTACTTCGAGCGTGATCTGCACGAGCGCCCTTCACAGTTCGACCACTTCTTCCGGACGAATCCGAACTACGGGAGCCATCAAGCCGGGTTTTGCATCGCCGCCGGTTTGGAGTGGCTGCTCGACTGGATGGACGAGGCTCGGTTCACCGAGGCCGCGCTTGCACCACTACGAGCACAAACCGACGCCACCGGCGCCCGAGTCTTCAGCGACGCCTTCTGCGACTGGTTGGGTGAGATGGGTTCGTTCGAGTCCGTCTCGTTGCAGGCCGTTCCCGAGGGACGAGTGGTTCACCCTGGAGCGCCGCTGACCGTCGTTCGTGGGCCGCTTGCGATGGCCCAGCTGCTCGAGACTGCCCTGCTCAACCACCTCAACTTTCAGACTCTGATCGCAACCAAAGCATCACGAGTGGCCGAGGCGAGCCGCAGCCGACCGGTGCTCGAATTCGGTTTGCGACGATCGGCTGAGTTCGGAGCAAACGCTGCGACTCGGGCCGCGTTGATCGGTGGGGCACAAGCCTCATCAAACGTCGGCGCGTCGCACCTGCTCGGTGTCACCCCGCGGGGCACGCACGCCCACTCGATGGTGCAGGCGTTCATGGCACTTGGCGAAGGTGAGCTCGGAGCATTCCGGGCCTACGCCGATTCCTATCCCGACGAGTGCTTGCTGTTGGTCGACACGATCGACACGCTCAACTCGGGCGTGCCGAATGCGATCACCGTCTTCTCCGAACTCCGCGCAAAGGGCCACGAACCGATCGGTATCCGCCTCGACTCCGGCGACCTCGCCTACCTCGCGATCCAGTCCGCACTGCAACTCGATGAGGCCGGTTTCCCCGACGTCGGCATCGTGTTGTCATCGAGCCTCGATGAGCTGCTGATCTTCCAGATCCTCGCTCAGATCGACTCGGAGGCCCCTCGTTATGGCCTCGACCCCGCAAAACTCGTTGCCAGGCTTTCGATGGGTGTCGGGTCGAAGCTCACGGCGTCGGAGGGCCACCCCTACTTGGACGGTGTCTACAAGCTGGTGTCGATCGAGAAGGAGGGGGAGTGGAAGCCGGCGATCAAGGTGTCCGACACGCCGGCGAAGACGCCGAACCCCGGGCTCAAATCACTCTTCCGTGTGTATGACGAACGCGGCCGATCGACGGCTGACTTGCTCACGATCGCCGGGACACCCGACCCGTCGAGTGATGAGGCGATCGAGCTCCGCCATCCAACGCAGCCGAACACGCGCCGTCGCCTTGAGCCGGAGCTGATCTCAGAGATCGAGCCGTTGCTCGTCGATGTGGTGGTCGATGGGCGCCGTGTTCGCGATCCGGCGCCGTTGGATGAGATGCGTGATCGCAGGGTCAGCGACATCGAACGGCTCGACCCTGGCGTCCGTCGCCTCGTGAACCCGCACCGCTATCACGTCTCCTTGAGCCCCGAACTCTTCGAACTCAAACAAACACTCGTCGAGGCGGCCTTGGCCGACCCGAAGGACTAACCAGCGCTCATCGTTTCGAGCGA
>CALEWY010000051.1 GCA_937925335.1 uncultured Acidimicrobiales bacterium | reverse complement strand
GTCAGGTCGTCCCAACCGCCGAGTTCGATCGGACCGAGCTGAGGATGATCGAATGCGAACCAATCGACGTAGCCATCCGGGTGATGCTCATCACACCACCGAAGGACGGCGAGCGCTTCGGCATCGGTCGGCCCCGTGTACCAGAAATGCGTCGATTGCTTCTCACCGGTTGCGGCATGGACGATGTCCCAAAACTCGGTGGTCCAGGCAAACACTCCGAGGTGTTCATACGCCCAATCATCAGCGGCACCGCTCATCGTCTCGGACTGATCCCATGTGAAGTCTTCGAACACCGAATGTGCCGGATAGCCCGTCAGCTCGGTGCCAACGTCGGCCAACTGATTCCACGTCCACACGTCGAGAGGCGGCAGCTTGGCGTCTGACTGGGTCGACGATGGCCGCAACAGCACGCCGCCGCTCGTATGGAAAGCGTTCGCTCCACAGATGTTTGGCCGGGCCACGATCGCCCGAACGAGCGCATCGGTCTCCGGCTCGCTGAGTGGGTGATCACCGGCGCCGGCCACCTCAGTGCCCCAGCCTGCAGGAAAGTTGCGATTGAGATCGAGCCCTTGAGCCGGTCGCGGAGTTGGGACGGTGAAGCCGTCGTAGTCGTGAATCGTGCCTTCGGTGAGCAACCGGTAGCGAGGACCGGCCGGAGCGCGCCCATCGGCCGCAAGCGGAACCATCAACCGCGGATCGTCCGGGTGAGCGACCCATCCACCGGTTTCATCAGCGATCCTCATCTGCAGAATGCGCCCGTCGCCGTCGATGTCGTGACGATCGAGGCCAGGCCAGCGGTGGCCGTCGGTCCATGGCCACTCACGCATCGACGATCGAGGCCACCGCGGTTCATCAGCCAAAACGGCTTCGGCTCCATCGGGGTTCACGCGAGGCACGACGTAGAACGTCCGAGCCTTCAGCGCGGCGGTAACGAGGTCGTCGGAATCGAACCCTTCCACGAGCCGGCGGAGCAGCGAACACGCAGCGACCGTCGCCGTCAGCTCAACAGCATGAATGCTCGCGTCGACCCAGTGGGCCGGCTTCGTGTCATGGGAGCCAGTCGACGAGTCCGTGACGGTCACAAGCCAGAGATCACGGCCCTCGTGGCTGGTGCCGTACGACTCGAGTTGAACGAGGTCGGGATGGTCAGCCGCCAGCTGTTGCAGCCACGACGTCAGTTCGTCGAAACGGGCGAATCGATCGAGCGGTTCGGTCATGCATCGACGGTATTGGCCCACGACCGCTCTCAGGCCTACCGTCATCGCTTGTGACGGGGGTCGATCGCAGCGAAACACATCCTGGCTACTGGCCGTCGCCGTGGCCGGTCGAATGCGGCGGCAACCGGCGACAGAAGGCTTCGGTTGGCCGGCTCGATGCGGCGGACAAAACTGCCAAGGTCACCACACGCCGAACCGACACCTGGACCGTCATGGTCGTTCGCCGAGATCCTGGCCAGTGGTATCTCGGCGGGACGATGGCTGCCTTCAGCGGACCACCTCCCTATGGCTGGGTCGAACGGATCGACCCAACGACACTCGAGCCGATCGCAGCCTCCCCCAGACTGCCGTGTGGCGACCACGTTTGGTGCGGAGCGATCCTCGCTCACGCAAACGGTTCCATCCTCTCCGTCAATGGCTCGTATCTTCATCGTCTTGACCCCGACGATCTTTCGATCCAAGTCGAGAAGCAGCTTCCGGCCGATCGCAGCCACAACGGCCTGCTCGCACTCGCCGACGGCACGCTGATCACCAAGGACCTTCGCCTTGAAGGCGCAGGCGGCACGACAATCACCCGTCTCGATCCCGACTCGCTCGATGTGATCGGGGAGCCGCTCATTCTTCCCGAGGGGTCGATGGGGCGAATTGCGGCCGACGTCGCTTTGGCGGCCAACGGGAGCGAGAGCGAGCACGTCTACGTGCCAGGCATCGAGCACGTTTGGCGGCTCATCGCGAACACCGACGGCTCGCTCTCGATCGACGACTGGCAACCTCGCTACCGCGACGCACACGCCGACCACGGGCTCGCGTGGGATGCGTGCATCGCCGATGGCGCATGCTGGCTGATGGATTGCGGCGACCTGCCGTCGATTCGTGCCATCCATGCGGTTGAACCCAACGGCCGCTTTCTCGAGCCGCCGGGGCGCCAACTCTCGTGGCGGCGCGATGCGCCATGGCAGGGCGCCCAACGCTTGCTTCGGGTTGCACTCAATGATGCGTCAAACGTGCAGGCAATCGAACCATTCGGCACCCCGGGCGGCGGCATCATCGCTCCCCCGGTCGTCGTGCCAGAGGCCGGGATTGCGATTGCGTGGGATTCGGTGAACGGCGGGCTCGCCGGCATCGATTGCAGCGGCGATGACCTCGACGTCGTGTGGCAGCTCGACGTTCGGCCATCGATGCAGCCGGTGGTCTTTCCCGAGTCAGGCGAACTCGTCATCAATGACTTCACCGAAGAAGGTTCCGACGATCTCGTGGTGGTCGACGTCACGAACGGAACATTGCTCGACCGAGTTTCGACTGGGTCTCGCATCGGCAACGGCATGTTCCTCACCGCTGACGGAGATGGTGGCGTCTTCTACTGTTCGACTCTGACCGTGGCTCACGTCGTATGGCACTGACGACTTCGTCCGGCCACATCGATCACGTCGGCGGGCCGATTGCGTGGCGCGAGGCAGGTGACGGGCAGCCGATCGTGTTCCTCCATGGGCTCGGCGGCACTCGCTCGGCATGGGGGCCGCAACTTCGCGGCCTGTCCGGTCGGTTTCGTTGCGTCGCTTGGGACATGCCCGGCTATGGCGATTCTGACCTCGTCACGCCGCTGACTTACGGGGCAATCGCCGATCGCCTCGTTGCATGGCTCGACCGCATCGAGATCGACAAGGCCGATCTCGTGGGTCTCTCGTTCGGAGGGATGCACGCCCTGCACACCACACTTCGCCATCCTGAACGTGTGAACCGACTCGTCCTTGCCGACTCGAGCCCAGCATTCGGCATCGACGGCACGTCGCAAGAGGAATGGACTCGATCCCGTCTCGCTCCACTCGACGCCGGGGCAACACCTGCCGATGCCGCTGAGGCCATCATCGATTCGATCACGGCGTCCCCGCTCACTGGCATCATCCGTGACGAGACGATCGCCGCATTCGCCGACATTCCAGTCGTTGGGTTTCGAGCTGCGATCGAGTGCTTACCCCACAACGACGTTCGAGCCGATCTGCCGTCGATCACCCAGCCGACCCGGGTGATCGTTGGCGAACTCGACGAGGAAACACCGCTCGCCTACTCACAGCTCCTCGCCGACGGAATCCCAAACGCCCACCTCCATGTCATCCAGGGCGTTGGCCATCTGACACCCTCTGAGGCACCCGACGAGTTCAATCGACTGGTCGCCGACTTTCTCGACCCATCAAAGGAGCCCTCACCATGAGCTCTATTCGAACGCCCGAACGCATGCGCATCGTCGAAACGATGGCCGAGCTCGGACCAATGTTTGCCAAGCGGGCCGAAGATGTCGACCGTGAGGCCGTCTTTCCCCACGAAAACTGGGAAGACCTCAAACGTGCCGGGCTGCTTGCGATCGCGATACCTGAGAGCCACGGCGGTATGGGTGGCGACTTCGTCGCGTACGCGCTGACCTCCGAAGAACTCGGTCGCCATTGCGCGACGACTGGCCTCACGTTCAACATGCACGTTGCGACCACGCTGCTCGTCGGCGAGATCGGCGACCGTCTTGGTTTGAACGCCGAGGATCAGGCTCTGCTCGCGACCCGCCGAGAGCTGCTGTGGAAGGGAGTCGTCGATGACCATCACATACACAGCCAGCCATTCAGCGAAGGTCTTCAGGCTGGAGCGACGGCTGGATTTGCCACCAGGGCGAAACCGGTCGACGGCGGCTACCTCGTGACCGGCAAGAAGATCTTCGCTTCGCTCGCTGGCGCCTGCGACTTCCACAACGTTCTTTGCCAGGTGGAGGGCGACGACCGCCTTCGCCTGCTCGGTGTGCCACACGAGGGTGACGGTGTTTCGATCGTTGGCGATTGGGATCCGCTCGGCATGCGAGGCACCGACTCCCGCAATCTCGTCATGGAGGACGTGTTTGTCCCAGCCGAAAACGAGTGGCTGCCGCCGGGTGTGTTCAACTCAGCGGCCGACCGCTTCCCCGCGTTCTACATGACGCTGTCGTTCTCCTACCTCGGCATGATGCGCGGCATCTTGGATTACACCGAGAACTATTTGCGCTCTGGTGGCCGTCGGGATCACGCCATCAAGCAGCAGGGCTGGGCGCAGATGAACATCCGCTACGAACAGGCCCAGTCGCTGTGTTACCGAGCACTCGAAGATGTCTGCGTCGACCCCACTCCAGAGCAGGTCAAACGTGGATGGGCGTCGCTCTACACAACCATGGAGGGTGCTCCCGAGATGGCGTCAACCGCCGTACGCATTTGTGGTGGCCGCTCCATGCTTCGACCGAGTTACATCGAGCAGGCCTATCGAGATGCCCGGTGTGGCGCCACGATGTTGCCGTGGAGTGTCGAGGTTTGCCTCGAACGCCTCGGACGGTACGGAATCTTCGATCCGATGGAAGGTGAAGGATGAGTGCTGACGACGCGCAATGGCGTTGGGTTGAACGCTACGCCGAGCAGTTTCGGGCATGTGCGCTGAAGGCGGATGAGACGGCCGTTCTGCTCTCCGAAGCGGACAGCAAGCTCGTCATCGTCAACTCCGCGAGACTCGCTCTCGAGAGCCTCGGAGCTGCAGTCGTCGACGTGAAGATGCCGACGCCAGCAAACCCCGGCCCGCTGCCGATCCGCTCGACCGGTGCTTCTCAGGCGCTCGCTGGCAATCGTTCCGCGATCGCCGCGTGTGCCACGGCTGACTTCGTCGTCGACTGCACGGTCGAGGGTTTGCTGCACGCACCAGAGCTCGGGCAGATCTTGGACGGCGGAGCCCGGGTCTTGATGATCTCCGCTGAACATCCGGAGAACGCGGAGCGTTGGCCTCATGATCCGGCACTCAAAGATCGTGTCGAGCACGGCATCTCGCTGCTCGAGGCGGCGTCAACCATGACCATCACCTCCGAGGCCGGAACGGATCTCACCATCCAGCTCGATGGAGCGTTCAAGGCCGGCTCCTACGGTTGGTGCTCCGAGCCCGGATCGATCGCCCACTGGCCGGGCGGCCTCGTTCTCGCCTTCCCTGCGGCCAACACCGTGAATGGCACGGTCGTGCTCGCTCCCGGCGACATCAACCTCACGTTCAACGAGTACATCCGCGACCCGATCACGCTTCGAGTCGAGAACGACTACGTCGTCGACATCTCCGGTGCAGGGCTCGATGCTGACCTCATGTCGTCCTACATCGCAGCGTTCGACGAACCCGAGGCCTATGCGATCAGCCACATTGGGTGGGGAATGAACCCGGCTGCTCGATGGGAGTCGCTCGCCATGTGGGACAAGGCGCAGATCAACGGCACCGAGCTTCGGGCCTTCGCGGGCAACGTCGTGTTCTCGACCGGCGCGAACGAGGTCGCCGGGCGCTTTTGCCGTGGCCATTTCGACCTGCCGATGCGTCACTGCACCGTGGCCCTCGACGGGGATATTGTCGTCGATTCTGGCGTGCTCCGATCGGACCTATCGTGACCTCTTCGTCCCGTGCTTCTTCTTCCAACTTCGAGGACTTTTCCCGAATTCGGATGCTATGGCCCGACCATCTCGGCCTCGCTCGGGGCAAATACGTGCCCGGCTGCCTTGCCCACAAAGGCTCGGCGTTCTGCGTCACCACGTTTGCGATGGCGTATGACCGAGACCTCATCCCGGCACCCGGCGGTTATCTCATGGACGGCCTGAAGGATGTGCACGGGTCGATCGACCTCGATTCGCTTCGGCCCTCGTGGGAAGACGACGCCACCGGTGTTGCAGTCGCTGACCTCAGCATCGAGGGCGGGCCCTACGCCGTGTCCAGCCGCACCGCGCTCGAGCGATCGCTCGATGCGTGGAGTGAGCTCGGCTACTCCGTCAAGGTTGGTATCGAACTCGAGGGTTACCTCCTCGAACCCGACGGATCCGGTGGCTGGAAGCGCTACGAGAACCCTCGCTCCATGGTCTACGGCACGGGCCCAACGGGCGATCCGAGCGGCTTCTTCGACGATGTGATGTTCACCGCCGAACGCTGTGGGTTCAGCATCGAGTCGGCCAACGTCGAGTTCGACGAATCACAATTCGAATTCACGCTCGAATACGACGATGCGCTCAAAGCAGCCGATGACGCCTTTGTCTTCCGGGTGCTCGTCCGAGAGCTCGCCATCAAGCGCGGCCTCGACTTCACCTTTCTCGGCAAACCCTTTCCAGCTCTCTCTGGATCAGGCCTACACACCAACTTCAGCCTGGTCGACGGCGACGGCAACCCAGCGTTTGCCGATGCCGGTGACGAGCACGGCATCTCTGCGCTCGGACGGCAGTGCCTCGCTGGCCTCGTCGAGCATCACCAGGCGCTGACGGCGCCGTCTGCTCCAACGGCCAACGCCTACCGCCGTCTCCAGCCCGGCACACTCGCCGGCTGCTGGGCAAACTGGGGTGTCGATCATCGCAATGTCACCAACCGGCTCCCGACGGAGGGTGGTTCGTCGATGCGAATCGAGAGCCGCCTCGGCGACGGCTCGATGAACATCCATCTCGGTGTTGCTGCCGTCCTCACCGCTGCCCGGCTCGGGGTCATCAACGACCTCGAATGTCCGCCCGCGTTGAGCACCGACGGCTTCGAAGACGGTGGTCAGGGCGTCGCACGCAGTGCAACCTCGCTGGATGAGGCGCTCGATCATCTCGAAGCCGACGCCGTTTTCTGTGATGCGCTCGGTCACGAAATCGTCGCCAACTTCGTTGCCAATAAGCGCCACGAAAGCGAACGTTTCGCCGCATCGGGGGCAACGCTCGACAGCGACGAGCTGAGCGACTTCGAACTCGCCCACTATCTGCCCTACCACTAACCAACCTCGCGGGGTCAGGTCCCAATCTGCAGAGGTTCACGCCTCTGCAAATCGAGACCTGACCCCATGAGGTTGGTGTGGGATGCTCTGACCATGAGTGAGCATCCGCTTGACCTGTCGGCCCGAATCATCGACGAGGGCATCACCGACATCGAACCGAATCGATTCAGCAACGAGCTGAGCGAACTCGCCGACGGTGTCGCAATCGTCGAGTCGTTCAGCCACGTGGTGCTGATCGACACCGGCGGTGGCCTGGTCGCGTTTGACTCGAGTAGCGCAACGACCGGCAACGCTGTTGTGAAGTCGATGCGTTCGTGGAGCGATGCGCCCGTCCACACGATGGTCTACACACACGGCCACCTCGACCACGTCGGCGGCTCACGCTCGTTCGCTGCAGACGCCGAGACGAATGGCCATCCAACACCCCGAGTGCTGGGCCACGAGAAAGTGATCCCTCGATTCGATCGCTACGAAACGACGAGTGGCTACAACAAGACCATCAACGCTCGCCAGTTCGGCGGCGCCGCACGCGAGGCGGGCCAAGCGAATGAGAAGCCGTTCATCCCTGCCGGGACCCTCCGGCCGGACGTCACCTACGAAACGTCGCTGATCGAACGAATTGGCGACGTCGATTTCGAGTTCAACCACTGCATGGGCGAAACGGACGATCACACGTGGACGTGGGTTCCGGAACACAAGCTCATCAGCGCCGGCGATCAGTTCATCTGGCGTTTCCCCAATTGTGGAAACCCGCAGAAGGTCCAGCGCTACCCCGTCGAGTGGGCCGAATCACTCCGAGCCATGGCATCGATGGACTGCGAGCTCTTCGTTCCCGCCCACGGCCTCCCAATCGCCGGCGCCGCCCGTATCCGGACCTGCCTGATCACCGTGGCTGAGACGCTCGAGCACTTGATCGCCGAGGTGCTCGAGGCGATGAACAGCGGTGCGACTCTGGACGAGATTTTGCACTCGGTGTCGGTTCCCCAGACCGCCCTCGACCTCCCATATCTCCGTCCGCTCTACGACGAGCCCGAGTTCGTGATTCGTAACCTTTGGCGCTTGTATGGCGGCTGGTACGACGGCAACCCGGCACGCCTCAAGCCTCCGGCCGATTCGGCGATCGGCGCCGCAGTCGCGACGCTCGCAGGAGGAGCACAGGCGCTGATCGATGCGGCCACCGCGGCATCAGGGCGAGGCGACCATCGGGTGGCCTGCCAGCTGATCGAGTTTGCGCTCGCCGCCGAGCCGGACATGCACGCCGTGCACGAAGCTCGGATCGAGATCTACACCGCACGCCGATCGGCTGAGACCTCGCTGATGGCGAAGGGCATCTTCAAGTCAGCAGTGGCTGACTCAGAGATCGTGCTGACAGGCGAGGTTCCCGAGGTCAAGTTTGTGCTCGCGCTCAATGAGTAGCTCAAACTCGCCGGATGACACGGCAGTGAGCAGCGCTCGAGCCATCATCGAGGGCAATCCGGTGCTGGTGGTCATCGACATCCAGGGTGGCTCGTCGCCCGACGATCCATTAAGCGAGGGGCATAGCGCCGACGATACGGCTCCCCCGGCGATGCCGTTTATGGATGACTATGACGAGCGTCTGGAAGGCGCCCCAACCTTGATCGAAGCAGCTCGATCAGCCAGCGTTCCGGTGGTGTTCTTCCAAGAAGCGCACCGGCGCGACCTGGTCGACTTCGGCCGTGAACTCGATGGAGCCGAGGGTGTTCACTTACTCGAAGGTGACCCTGGAACGGCCGTCTCATCAGCAGTCGGCATGCGGCCGGACGACTACTTCATCCGTAAGCGTCGCTACTCATGCTTCTTTGGAACCGAGTTCGAGATCCTGCTGAAGGGCCTGAAGGCCGACACACTCATCTTGATCGGTGGCCATACAGATGTGTGTGTTCACTACACGTTTGTCGATGCCCATCAGCACGACTACTTCTGCCGCGTGGTCGAGGACTGTGTGGCCGGTTCGAGCCTGCCGGCGCACGACGCCGCACTCGCCGCAATGGAGTACTTGCAAACCGGAGCGAGGCGTTCGTCAGCCGAGATCACGGCTGCGTTCAAGGCGCTGCCCACATAACCCTGCCGACGTTCGCACACCCGGTTCGCAGAAACGCACGGCATAGCGTGCGTCGCTATTTGCCTTTGAATTCTGGAGGGCGGCGCTCGGTCATCGAGCGGACACCTTCTGACCAGTCCTCGGTCTTGCGAAGCCAATCCTGCTCGGCCTTCTCGCGATCGGTCGCCACAAGAATCTGATCGGCCAATCCGGCTCGCATCGTGTCTCGAATCGATCGAACGGCAAGGGGCGCTGAGGTTGCGATTTCGCGGGCAAACGCATGCGCTTCGTCCCGAAGCTGGTCGGCCGGAACGAGGCGATCGACGAGTCCGATCTCCACGGCTTCCTCGCCCTTCAACCGGCGGCCGGTGTACAGCATGTCCAATGCTCGCTGGTCACCGACCAGACGAGGCAAGGTCACCGTGAGACCGAACCCGTGATGAAAGCCCAAGCGAGCGAAGTTGGCACTGAAACGAGCCTCTGGCGATGCGAAACGGAAGTCGGGCATGCAGGCCACGCCCAAACCTCCGCCGATCGCCGCACCCTGGACAGCGGCGACCACAGGCGTGCGGGTCGAGAACAGATCAAACGCCGCGTCGTAGATGTGTCGTGGCGGCGCAGAAGGATCGAGCGAGGCGCCGACCTCGTCACCACCACCGCCGAAATTGGCGCCCGCGCAGAAGTGCTTCCCGTCTGAACACAGCACGATTGCACGACAGGCCGGATCGTCATCCATCGCCCCGATTCCCGCTGCGAGGGCCTCGATCAACGCCAGATCGAAAAAGTTGTTCGGTGGGCGTTGGATCTCCATCGTCGCAACGAAGTCATCGCCGACCGTGATCTCGACGTCGCCAAACCGGTGTGAAGCTGCCATCTGCGCACACTAGGCCTCGGCCCGCGCAAGCACCCAAGTCCGGCTCTCGCGTACGCAGGAGCGGGCAACAGCCGGTCACCACAATCGGTACAAACCGAAAGCACCGTGAATTTTGGGGGGTCGGGGCCGACGAGATAACGATGAGTCGCCTTTCGGAAACTCGCACATCGATGCGAGTCCTCATCGCCATGGTTCTTGGTATTGCGTCGTTGATCGCGATCCCGAACGAGCCGGTGGCGGCCGCCATTGCGCCAGCGGTCTCAGGGGTCATGTACCGAGACCTGAACGCAAACGACGTCCGAGACGCAGGCGAACCGACACTCGATGGGGTCACCGTGCAGCTCCGTGACACCACGACCGGCTTGGTCGTCGCCGGCCCGGTCGTCACGGCAGCCGATGGCTCATACGTGTTCGAAGCGCTTCCACCGGGCGACTACCGCGTGGAAGCCGACGCTCCCCAGAACTACCTCGTGAGCGCCGCCGGCGCCGATAACGCCTTCGTTCCGATCGGCGATCAAACGACTGGCCAAACCGCAACCCTGACGATCGGCCCAACCGATGACCTCGTCGCCGATGGCCTCATCCGGCCAAGGCCCGAGCTGAGCGTTGGCTTCTTCGCCGTCGGCTCAGAAGACGGATCGAATCCCTTCGACGTGTTCGGCGGCTGTACCTCACCCACCGACGCACAGATCGACGGCGAGGACTGTGGCTCTGACAACGGCGTTGTGCGAAGCAGTGATCCACTCAACGTCTCGGTGTCGGTCACCGCTGACAACTACGAACCAGGCGCACCCGATCTACAGAACGTGATCTACGAGCAGACGATCATTCCTGGTCCCGGCGCGTCGATGAAGTTCGAGCGCATCCCGGCCATCTGTTCGCTCCCGACGGGCGGCTCGAACCCGCTCTCGAGCATCACGAACAATTCCGACGGATCGATCACGCTCCTGTGCAACCTCGGCGACATCGCCGAGGGTGCGGCCACCACGTTCACGACATCCATCATTCCGGGCAACGAGTCTGAAAACGGATCGACCTTCGAGGTCACCCAGCGCGTCTACTCACTCGACGACAACGGTGTGGAGAACGCCGTGCCCGACGAACTCGATTCGGCATTCCCCGAGTTCACCGTGTCCTCTCGCCCGTCGTTCGACGTGAAGAAGGACAACTTCAAGCAGCGGAACGTGCGGACCTACACGATCAACGGCGAGCAGCTCACCGGCTATCAGACCTACTTCACCTTCGGCATCTCCGCTGATCGTGCCGTCGGCGTCGAGCAGCTCGAGCAACCCATCACGATCAACGACCTGATCACTGCCGTTGGCCCCGATGGAGTCACCCCGGTTCCGAACTTCGAGTTCTATCTCATTCAGTGCATCCCGAACCCGACCGGTTGGGGCGAGACCGTCTACGGGCGAGAGAACCAGGGCGGAAGCCAGCCGCTCAGCCGGAAGGTCATCGATTCCGGAACCTGCGCCTACAACCGAGCCAATCCAGCCGATCTCGACTCGCCCTACGAGTTGACGCTGAACGGCATCGACATGTCCGGTGATCGCTACCCAACGTCCACCGTTGGTGGCACCGATCTGTCCGCCGGCCCCTTCTACGTTGCCTACTACCGAGTCATGGTGTTCGTTCCGTTCCGAGTCATCGACCCGGCAGACGGCGACCCAAACAACGGCGTTGGTGCGATCCAGCTCAGCAACGAACTCTCGGACTTCGATCCGGACTCGCCGTCCGGTACGTCCAACTACGGCGACGGATTTGAGCCTGGCTACAACGGCGCCCTGATGGAGGACGGCACACGGTCGAACAACATCATCGGGCCCTCCACGTTCGAACTTCGAGTTGCCGGCTCATGGGCGAAGTACATCCGCGGCGGCGTCAACGACGCCCGCGGCATCAACAACCCACTCGGATCTGGTCAAAGCTCATCGCACTCGGGTGATGGGGAAATCGAGCCAGGTCAGCAGTTCCACTCGCTCATTCCGTACACGAACAACGGCACCTCCCCGCAGACCGACCCGCAGGTTTGCGACACGTTCGACAACTCCACGATGGTGCTCGCCAACAACTCGTTCGACGGCGGATATGCCTATGTCGGCGGCTACAGCTTGGTCAGCAGCAACGATCCAACGTGGCCTGGAAACTGGATCGTCGAATACGCGTCGATCGACTACTCGCCGGACAACCCACTCGACGGCACCGGCGACGGCGTCCCCGACTACAACCCGACGTCCGGTCGCTACGACGGCAGCTGGGACACTCAACGAGCCGCTCGATGTTCTGACGTTCCTGCCAGTGATTGGCAGCTCGACCCCAACAACGTCCCCGGCGGTATTGACGCGGTCAACGTCGTTCGTGTTCGAGCCGTCGATCCGGCGCGAGGTCTTCTCGAAGGAGAACAGGTCCGCACCGTCGTGCCGCTCGAAGCTCGCGAAACCTTCTTCGGTGGACCAAATGACGGCGAGTTCATTCCGACCGGGACGGTCCTCGCCAACTTCGGCGCCGTCCGCTCCGATCAGTGGCAGGCCGGCTGGACCGTCCGTAACTACCGTCCGGCACCGGAGACCACCAATGGTGACGGCGACCGCCTGACCTTGACTCGAGCGCAGATTCGTCTCGAGAAGCACACGCTCAACCCGCCGACGAACGTCGGTGAAACCGGGTCGACACTCGCCGGTAGTCAGATCGTTTGGGAGCTGTTGCCAACCGCTTCGGCTGCCACTCCAACCGCGGTCGTCACCGGCGTCACCGTCACCGACGTCTTGCCTCCAGAACTCACGTACAACCCAGACTGCACGACCGCCCAAGGCGGCACCCTCGCTGGACAGGTCCTGTTCGACACACCCGGCCCAGGCGAGACGACCCTCATCTGGAACCTCGGCGACATCCCCGTGAGCACGCCGATCGATCCGATCGTCTACTGCACCGACTCCGATCCGCTTGCACCAAACGGCACCTCGGTCACGAACGCTGCAGTGATGAACTCGACCAACACGGTGAGTGCGCCGAGCCAGCGCTCGGATGATCACACGATCGTGCTCGAGCAGGTTGGGTCAATCCAGGTCTCGAAGTCCGTCGACCTCACGCTGGACGACACCGACGACGATCAGCAATACACGCTGGGCTTTGGCAACTACTCGGCCAACTTCACGATCGGCGCGCCGACGCTGATCGATGTGCTCCCCTACAACGGCGACGGAACATTCGGGAACCCGAACTTCCGCGACCCAGCTTCAGACTTCGCCGGCACCCTTGAGCTCACTGGACCGCCGTCGGTCACCTGGTTCGACGGATCGGTTCCCACCGCAGCCGATCCCAACCCCGAACTTGGCACGTTCTCCTACACGATTACCGCACCCGAAACGATCACGCTCGACCCCGATGCAGACGCCGCGGCCAACACGACCGTGTGGTGCTCCTATGACTCCGTCTCGGGAACCTTCACGCAGGTTTCTGGTCCCGCATCGAGTGCCTGCCCAGCCGCGTTCGCCGACGTCACAGCCTTCAAGTTCGTGTCCAACTACGACCTCGAGATCGACGGCGATCCCCGTCAGGGAATGTTCATCGACACCGGTCTGCAGGCGCTCAACAACGAGCCCGGCGATATCTACACCAACCGCTTCGGCCTCGACTCCGCCTCGCTTCCGGCAGCGCAGTTCCTCCGCTCGAACAACGTGACGGTGCGAGTCGCCAGCTACTCCATTGGTGACTTCATCTTCGTCGACGCCGATGGCGACGGAGCCTACGACCCAACGATCGACGTGCCGGTTCCCGATGGGGTTCCAGTCGAGCTGCGACGCCCTGATGGAACGCTGATCGACACGACCACAACGACCGTGCTCGCAAACGGTCGCTACCTCTTCGATCAACTCGGAAGCGGCGACTACATCATCACCATCCCAGCATCGGCCTTTCAGGCTGGCGGCGTTCTCGAGGGTTGGGTTGTGACCCCGATTGCCGGCGCCGAGATCGATGACGAGAATGAGTCCGTCGACCAGCACGCCATCACGCTCGGCAGCGAACCTGTCGATGGTGTCACCACCGGCACATTGACGCTCAGCGCCATTCCGCCGGGTCCGGGCGAAGTGCCGATCGGCGAGGAGCCCGTCGGCGAAAACGTCGCCGGTCTCCCCGACCCGACGCTGGACGCATTCTCGAACCTCACGCTCGACCTTGGTTTGATCGGCCCTCCCGACGTCGAGATCCTCAAGGAGGTCTGCTCGACCGGATCGACCTGTGATCCGACCGCAGCAGTTGGCGCTGGCGGCTGGGTCAAGACGACCGAAGTCCCGTTCAATGACAACGCCACGTATCGCATCACGGTCACCAACACGGGTTGGCAGAACCTCGTCGATCTCGAGGTGAGCGATCCGTCCGTTTCCGACTGTGACCGCACCTCTGCCACCGAAGCTGGTTTGGCGGCTTTGAGCCCGAATCAGTCCGTTTCTTGGACGTGTACCCAGTCGAACATCACCAACGACCTGCTCAACACCGCGACCGTCAACGGCGAGGGCCTGCTTGGCGATCCGGTCACCGCGAGCGACTCAGCCGAGGTTGAGACTCCGCTCTCCGACCCGGACATCGCCGTCGAGAAGCAGGTCGAAGCTGACGATGCTGACACCACCCCTGGCGTCTTCGTCGAGGTCGGCGCATCGGTCGACTTCACCTTCGCAGTAACTAACCCCGGCACGGTCCCGCTGGAGAACGTCGAGCTCGTCGACGATTCTGGAACGGCCGGCGACCCATCGGACGACGTCACCATGACGATCGCTGACCTCGTGAGCGGCGACACCGACGGAGACAACCGCCTCGATCCAGACGAAACGTGGCTGTTCGGGCCCATTACCTCGACCGTGCCCTCCGGCCAGTTCACCAACTGGGCGACCGCCACCGGCGACCCCACCAACGGTGAACCCGAAGTGACGGACTCCGATCCAGCCAACGTGTTCGGATCAGACGGCGGCATCACCATCATCAAGTTCGTCAACGGTGCCGACGCGGACACAGCGCCGGGCATCTACGTTCCGGTCGGCGATCCACTCGGATGGACCTACGAAGTCACGAACCCCGGCAACATCGCGCTCGACAACGTCGCTGTCAGCGATGACAACGGCACCGCCGCAACCGGCGATGACGTCTCCGCCAGCTACGTGAGCGGCGATGACAACAACGACGGGCTACTCGACACGAACGAGACGTGGTTGTTCGAACTCGCAGGCACCGCCACCAGCGGTCCCTACGTCAACATCGGCACCGCGACCGGCACTGCGCCGGGTGTGGCCACTCCGTTCACCGCAGACAACCCTGCAAACCACGTTGGTATCGCTCCTGGGATCGACATCGAGAAGTCGACGAACACCATCGATGCCGACACTCCTACCGGCCCGGTCATCCCGGTCGGCGACACCGTCACGTGGACCTACGTTGTCACCAACACCGGCGACATTCCGTTGGCCGATGTGACCGTCGTCGATGACGCCGGCACACCGGCGAACCTCGCCGATGACGTCACCCTCACGGCTGCAGCGGCAACCGGCGACACGAACGGAAACGGTTTGCTGGACGTCACGGAGACGTGGACATTCGAGGTCAACGACAGCGCAACCGCTGGCCCGTACACAAACCTTGCAACCGTCACCGGTGATGCTCCGCCGACGACGAACGCCGACGGATCGACCACGACCGGCGAAGAAGTCACCGACGTCGACGCATCGAACTACCTCGGTTCGGACCCGGCCATCGTCATCGTGAAGCGGGTCAACAACCGAGACGCCAACCTTGCGCCCGGTGTGCTGATCCAAACAGGCGACGCTCAAGTTTGGACGTATGAAGTCACCAACCCAGGCTCGGTTCCGCTTTCCGGCGTGACCGTCACCGATGATGCAGGAACACCTGGCGTGCCAGCCGATGACATCAGCGCAGCCTTTGTGAGCGGCGATGCCAATGGTGATTCCCTGCTCAACCCAGGCGAAACCTGGACCTTCACGGCTTCGGGCATTCAGCCGGTCGATCTCTACACGAACATCGCTGATGTCAGCGGAACCGCTCCTGACACCACGAACCCCGACGGCACGACC
This sequence comes from uncultured Acidimicrobiales bacterium, assembly GCA_937925335.1. Lineage (GTDB taxonomy): Bacteria > Actinomycetota > Acidimicrobiia > Acidimicrobiales > SZUA-35 > CALEWY01. The sequence continues at coordinate 34,039 of CALEWY010000051.1, read as the reverse complement.
ACACCGGGCGTGAACGTGTCCGACGACGACCCCGCCAACTCCTTCGGTGTAACCGGAGGGATCGACGTGGTGAAGACCGTCAACGGTCAAGACGCCAATACCGCACCCGGTGCGCTCGTCGAGGCCGGCGGTCCCGTCACCTGGACCTACACCGTCACCAATACCGGCAACGTGTCCTTGACCGATGTTTCGATCGTCGATGACGCCGGCACCCCGGCCGACGCGACCGACGACGTCACGCTGCTGCTCGCCGACCTCGTGTCTGGCGATGACGACGGCGACGGCGAGCTCGACTTGCTCGAAACGTGGATCTTCGAATCGGCGGGCACCGCAGCGACCGGGCCATACCTCAACACCGCAGACGCGACCGGCACAACTCCCCCGTCGATCGCTCCCGACGGCACGACCACACCCGGCGTCGATGTCACCGACGACGACCCCGCAAACTCGTACGGCATCGACCCCGGTGTCGCCATCGTCAAGACGGTCAACGGCGACGATGCCAACACCGCCCCGGGCATCTACCAGCCGACGGGCGACCCGGTGACCTGGACGTTCACGGTGACGAACACCGGCAACATTGCGCTGGCGGACATCACCGTCGTCGATGACTCCGGCACTCCGGTCGACGCAACCGACGACGTCACGCTGACGGTCGCCGACCTCGTGTCTGGCGACGACAATGGCGACGACCTGCTCGACCTCGGGGAAACCTGGGTCTTCGAAATCACCGGGACGCAGGCCGATGAGGGTTATCGAAACCTCGGCGACGTCACCGGCACCGCACCGGCCACGATCAACCCTGATGGGTCGACAGCTCCCGGCGCAGACGTCACCGACGACGACCCGGCCAACTCGTTCGGTACCGACCCTGGAATCACGGTCGTCAAGACCGTCAACGGCGACGACGCCAACACCGCCCCCGGTCCGATCATCCCGACCGGCTCACTGGTCGAGTGGACCTTCACGGTCACGAACAGCGGCAACATCGCTCTCGCCAACGTGAACGTGGTCGACGACTCCGGCACTCCGGCCCCTGGCGACGATGTCACCCTCACGGTCGCCGATCTCGTATCCGGTGATGCAAATGGCGACGACCTGCTCGACGTTGGCGAAACCTGGGTCTTCACGATCGCGGGCATCGCTGTCGACGGTCCGTACCGCAACGTGGGCGAGGCCTCCGGCGACGCTCCCGCTACGACGAACCCTGACGGCACCACCACACCCGGCGTGACCGTGACCGACGACGATCCTGCCAACCATGTCGGCTCGACACCTTCTCTCGCTGTCGAGAAGACGACCAACACGGTCGATGCCGACACCACTCCCGGTGTGTACATCCCAACGGGTGATCCCGTCACGTGGACCTACACGGTGACGAATACCGGCACCGTTCCTCTCTCCGGCGTCCAGGTCGTGGATGACGCAGGAACCACAACCGATCCCTCAGACGATGTCACCCTCACCGTGACCGACCTCGTCTCGGGCGACACGAACGGCGACGACCTTCTCGATCTCAATGAGACGTGGGTCTTCGAACTCACGGGCGCCGCAACCGTCGGCCCGTACACCAACGAAGCGGACGCACAAGGCACCGCTCCCGACACCACAAACCCCGATGGCACCACCACCCCCGGCGTCGACGTCAACGCTCAGGACCCGTCGAACTACACCGGCTCAACTCCGGAGATCGCTGTCGAGAAGCTCGTCAACGGCGAGGACGCGGACACCACATCGACGATCGTGTTTGTGCCAGCGAATGCTCCGACGACCTGGACGTTTGTCGTCACCAACCCGGGCAGTGTCCCGCTGGCTGACGTGACGGTCGTCGACGACCTCGGAACCTCATCCGATGCAACGGACGACGTCACCCTCACCGTCACCGACGTCGTCTCTGGCGATACGAATGGCAACGGCCTGCTCGACATCGACGAGACCTGGACCTTCACGCTGACCCGAAACCACGTCGATGGCTTGTTCGAGAACAACGCCGAAGCCACTGGCACCGCTCCCGACACGACAAACCCCGACGGAACCACCACCCCGGGTGTCGACGTGACCGACAGCAACCCTGCCGTTTCGTATGGAACCGATCCCGAGATTGCGATCGAGAAGTTCACGAACGATGTGGACGCCGACACCGCCCCCGGCATCTACCAGCCGACCGGTGCTCCAATCACCTGGACCTACGAAGTCACAAACCTCGGCAACATCGCGCTGAACCCCGTGACCGTTGTCGACGATGCTGGCACCCCAGCCGACCCAAGCGACGACGTCACACTGACGATTACCGATCTCGTGTCTGGCGACACCGACGGCGACACCTCGCTCGACACCGACGAGACCTGGATCTTTGAGGTGACCGGCACGGCCACCGTCGATCAGTACACGAACAATGCCGTTGCGACCGGAACGTCGGTTCCAACCTCCAACACCGACGGCTCAACCACACCCGGCGTCGACGTCACCGACGATGACCCATCGAACCACTTCGGTACCGAGCCTTCGATCGCCATCGTCAAAACCGTCAACGGCGACGACGCCAACACGGCCCCAGGCATCGACGTTCAGTCCGGTGCCGCTGTTGTGTGGGAGTACACCGTGACCAACACCGGCAACATCGCAGTCGGTGATGTCATCGTGGTCGACGACATGGGCACACCAGCCGACGTGACCGATGACGTAACCTTGACGGTCCTCGACCTGGTCTCCGGCGATACGAACGGCGACACCTTGCTCGATACGGGTGAAACCTGGATCTTCGAGGTCGTTGGCACCGCGACGCCTGGCCCGTACGTGAACGAGGCCGAGGCAACCGCAACCGCACCGGAAACGACGAACCCCGACGGCAGCACCACACCAGGTGTTGAGGTCACCGACGACGACGTCGCCAACCACCTCGGTAGCGATGCTGGAGTCGAGATCGTGAAGACGGTCAACGGCGATGACGCCAACACCGCCCCCGGCATCTTCATCGCCGATGGCGACCCGATCGTCTGGACCTACACCGTCACCAACCCCGGCACGGTCGTTCTCAGCGATCTTGCGCTGATCGATGACGCCGGCACCCCAGCCGACACCAGCGACGACACGACGCTCACCGCGACCGACCTCGTCTCTGGTGATACGAACGGCGACGAACTCCTCGATCTCGACGAGACGTGGGTGTTCGAACTGACCGGAACGGCGACGACCGGCCCCTACGAGAACATTGCCGACGTCACCGCCAACGCTCCAGACACGATCGCTTCTGACGGCTCGACCGTCCCGGGCGTTCAAGTAACGGGTGATGACCCGGCCAACCACACTGGCTGGACCACCGGTGTCGAGATCACCAAAGCGGTGAACGGCGAAGACGCCAACACCACTCCCGGCCCGCTCGTCCCGATCGGCGACGACGTGACGTGGACCTACACCGTGACGAACACCGGCAGCACCTGGCTGACCGATGTGACGGTGTCGGACGATCAGGGCGTCACGGTGACGTGCCCGTCGTCGGTCTTGGCCCCAGCGGGCGACACGACCGGTCGAGACACGATCATCTGCACCGGCGGACCCGAAGCCGCGATCGCTGGCCAGTACACGAACGTCGGAACGATCACCGGCACACCCGTGGTTCCGAACCCGGCGATCGATCCGGTCGACTTCGACCCGACCGACCCAACACACACGATCCCCGTGACCGATCCGGTCAGCGGCGATCCGATCACTGCGCCAAGCGCAGATGACCCAGCAAACCACTACGGAACCGGCCCGGCGATCGAAATCGTCAAGCAGGTCTGTGTGGATGGCACCACATGTGACATCGCGAACGACGCTCATTGGGCTGATGAGGGCGAATTGGCAACCGGTGCTGCTGCGACGTGGCGCATTTCGGTCAACAACATTGGCAACATCGAGCTCAGCGATGTCACCGTTGCCGATCCGCTGGTCCCCTCGTGCGCTCGCACCATCGGCGATCTCGCGGCTGGAGCATCCTCGGTGTACTCGTGTTCCGAGCCGGTCATCGGCCTGCTCGACGAGGCGTTTGTGAACACGGCGTCGGTCACAGCGACCGACCCAACCGGTGACGAGGTCGATGACAGCGACACCGCAACGGTCACCTCGCCGGGCTCATTCACGATCGACAAGCGCCTTGCATCGTCTGCTGGGTCGGCCGCCCGAGTTGGCGACCTCGTCGAGTTCGAGCTCGTCGTCACCAACGACGGCATGCGCACCCTCACCGACCTCGTCGTCACCGACACTCCCCCAACTCAGCTCAAGCCGGTCCTTGAGCAGCTCGGCGGTGGCGTGATCGAAGGCGGAACCGTCGTGTGGCGTCTCGACGACCTTGCTCCCGGCGAGACGGTCACGATTCGCTACCTGATGCAGGTTCTGGCCCCCGGCCAACTCACCAACGAGGTCACCGTGGCCAGCGACACCCAGCTGGTTCCCGAGGACGACCCTTCCGACAACGCGGACACCGCAGTGCTTACCGCAACACCACGCACCGGCACCATCGCTTTCACCGGCGCCGGCACCGGGCGACTGCTCTTGGTTGCGCTCAGCCTCATCGGCGGTGGCCTCGTCCTCGTCGGACCGATTCGACGACGACGGTTCGCCGATAGCTGACACGATCGTCAAGGGTTCAGGTTTCGCAAACACAGCTCACTTCGACCGCCGTTCATGAGATCGCTACTGTCCGAACATGGACATCGACCTCATGACCGGCGGCTCGACGTGGGACGAGGCTGCTGACCTCGCTCGCAAAGCGCAAGACGGCGGGTTCTCCGGTTTGCTCTTCACCGAGACCAGCCAGGTCCCTTGGATGCAGATCGCGATGGCGGCAACCGCTGCGCCCGAACTGTTCTTCACGACCGGTATCGCGGTTGCGTTTCCGCGCAGTCCAATGGTGTCGGCGGCCGTCGCCTACGAATTGGCCGACAACACGAACGGGCGATTCCGACTCGGGCTCGGCAGTCAGGTGCGAGCGCATGTGGAGCGCCGCTACAGCAGCGAGTTCGATCGCCCCGCCGCAAGGCTGCGCGATTACGTGCTGGCCGTGAAGGCCTGCTGGCGAGCCTTTGGCAAAGAAGAACGGCTCGCCCACGACGGCGAGTTCTATCCAATGAGCCTGCTTCCGCGAGATTGGGCGCCACCCGCACACGACCACCCGATGAAGGTGGACATCTCCGCGGTTGGTCCGCTGATGACCAAGGTCGCAGGCGAGGTCGCCGACGGCGTGCACGTGCATCCACTCCACTCGATGCACTACATCGAGAACCGGTTGTTGCCGACACTCGCTGAAGGGGCAGCAAAGGCTGGCCGCGACGCGTCGGAGATCGACTTGATCATTCCGGTGTTTGCGTGTCCCGGCGACACGCCCGAAGAACGAGCGCCCTATCTCGCAGTGGCGAAGCGACAGATCGCGTTCTACGGCAGCACACCCAACTACAACTTCCAGTTCGACGATCTCGGCTTCGAGGGGACAACCGGCAAGATTCGCGCCGCGATGAAGGCCGGCGAGCTCGACACCATCGGCGACCTCATCACCGACGAAATGCTCGACCACTTCGCAGTTGTCGCCCCGTGGGATGAGATGGCGGATCGTCTCCTCGATCGCTATCGCGATCAGGCGTCACGAGTTGTGATGTATCTCGGGGTGCAGGAGATTCGAAACGATCCAGCACAGCTGGACAAGTGGTCGGAAATCGCCCGAGCGGTGCGAGCGGGCTAACTGGCTCTCGCTTGCTTCGGCCAGTCTCGCCCTCAGGCCCGTGTCGTTTGCTCAGGCCCGTGTCTACTGCTCAGGCTCGGAATTGGCGGCCATCGCAAGCACACCGTTCAACACAACATCGATCATCGCAGCGTGAGCCGCGCCCGCGTCGACATCAGAGGCGATGACGGAGTCGAACATGATCGACATGCTCATTCCGGTGAGGCCCAGCGCGAGGTGTTCAGCGCTCACCGGTAACTCGATGCCAGCCGACTCGGCGCGAGCACGAATCGAATCGGCGACTCGTTCTCGGTGAGCGGCTCGAATCGATGCCAGGCGTTCGGCCACGGCTTCGTCGCGCATGGCTTCCGCCCAAAGGGCGACCAGCACTCGCTGTTGCACGACGCCCTCGGCCTGTGACCGACCCGCTCGCATCCCGATGGACTCGGCGAGGTCTTCATCGGACTCGATTTCGGTTGCGATGACATATTCACTGCCAACGTCGACCTTGCGTTGCTCGAGCACTGCGAACAAGAGATCGGTTTTCGAATCAAAATTCGAGTAGATCGCACCTTTCGTGAAACCAGCCTGCGCCGCGATGTGATCGAGCGAAACAGCGGCGACACCGCGAGACGCAAACTCGGCGACCGCGGCTTGAAGGATCTGTCGTCTCGTTTCGGCTTGGGAGTCAGCTCGCGTTGGCATCGCCGCACAGAATAGACGGGTTTACGCGGCTGGAGCGAAGCCGATGCGCGTATGACATACTCTCAGTATGTCAAATACTGAGAGTATGTCGGCACTGAAACGACGGGTCGGCTTCGCGCTCCTCGTCGCCGTCTTGGGCTTCGCGTCCGCCTGCTCCAGCTCCCCCAGCAACAGTTCCCCCAGCAATAGAGACGCCGGTGCCAGCGAGGTTGCCTTCTCCGGATGTGACGTGGAGTACCCAGACCCTGCCGACTCGCCCTACATCCTCCCCTACGCCGTTGGTGAGGCCTATGCAATGGGACTGAACAACTGCAGCAGTTCGTTCCACGCTCGCACCAGCCCCGACTCATTCGCCTACGACTTCGACATGCCGGTCGGCACCCCCATTCTGGCTTCGCGAGGCGGAACCGTGGTTGTCGTCGACGAAGACAAGCCCGACTTCGGCGGAGGTCTCGGCAATATCGTCAGCATCGACCACGGCGATGGAACCACCGCCGTGTATCTCCACTTCACCACCGACGAGGTCGAGGTCGAAGTTGGAGACGTCGTGGCTCAGGGCGACGTGCTGGGTTTGAGTGGGGCGAGCGGCAAGGCGGGCTACCCGCACCTGCATCTCATCGTCGTCGAGTCACCAGCTGACTTCCCCTACACCGGTGTGGCCATCAGCTTCTCGAACACGGATCCGTTTGCGGTCACACTGATCACCGGCGAGACCTACGCAGCAACCGCCTGGGACCAACCGTGACGAGCCGAGAAGCCACCCAACACAAACTCGCGAGTCGCACACCGGCAACTCGGCTTGTTCGCACCCTCGCCGTGGCGATCTCGATCGGGTGTGTTGCGGCGGCCTGTTCGGGAGATCCCGTCCCGGCCGACAGCGAAGCCGCAACGGCTGAGGCGTCATCCGACCCAGCCCCAAACGAATCCAGCAACAGTGTTGATTCGGACGCTGATTCGCAGGTTGATTCAGACGGGGTCGAAACGAGCGACACCAACTTCAACCCGATGGGCGCCGTCGAGGCGGCGTCGATCATTCCGGCGTCAGCTTCCGCGAGCCAAGTGGAGCTGATGACGCCAGGCGACGGCCGCGAACCGGTCACGTTTCGTCTCGACGCACCAAACGCCGGCGTCGTCCAACTCGAGATGACGGCCAACTATTGGAACGCGTTCCCGGATTCAACGCTTGAACTCATCAGGGTCGATGACGAGATCAGCTCCCACGCTCTCACCCTCTACCTCGGGCCCGAGCAGTGGCTGTACCGCTTTCGGGTCGACGGCACCTGGGTTGCCGATCCCGCCAATCCGGCCAGGGTCGGGGCCGAGATGGAGGAAGGCAACTCGGTGATGCTGGTGGGCGAGGCACTTCCGCTCGCAACACCACAATTTGGCGCGCCACAGGGAGTCGTCGAGACACTGACGATCGAGAGCGACATCCTGGGGCGAACGATCCCCGCTGTTTTGTACCTCCCTCCAGGCACATCAGCAGACGACTCGTCAGACGAACTGCCGCTGCTCGTTCTTCTCCACGGTTTCGGACAGCCTGCGACCGATTGGGTCGAGGCTGCGAGCATCGCCACGATGATGGACAACCTCATCGCTGACGGATCGATCGAACCCTTTGCGATCGTGATGCCAAGTGCCGAGATGAGCAACTACCTCGGCAACCGAGCCCGCCACATCGTGGACGAGGTCATTCCTGCCGTCGCTGAGCGCCATCCGATTCGGGGAGCCAGCGGATCGGGCGATGCACCAGCGATGGCGATCGGAGGGTTCTCGATGGGAGGAAACGGAGCCGTTCGTCTCGCCTATGACCGACCCGATCTATTCGGGCTGAGCATGCCGATCTCGATGGCTGGCCCGTGCGGAACGCTGTGTCCGGACGAGTACGACTCCAGCTATCCGGATGGGTTCGAAGCGGAGTTTGCCATGTGGGCCGGCGTCGACGACGAGCTTCGCCTCGACGAGAACCACGATGCGTTTGCGGACTACCTCACCGACCGGGGCATCGACTTCACCGACACTCGTATCGACCAACCGGGACACCGACTCAGCGGGCACAGCATCCGATTCGTTCGCACGATCGCAGGCGACGTCTTGATTCGGGCAGACGAGTTCTTCACCCGCTGACTTTTCCAAGCCGCTCGCCGGGTGTTGAGTAGAGCCATGTCCAGCCCTGACACACCCGCCGTCCTCCGCACACCTGACGAGCGCTTCGCCGCGATCGATGACTTCCCCTACGCACCCAAGGGTGTTGAGATCGACGGCCTACACATGGCCTACATCGACGAAGGGCCCGCCGACGCTCCCCTGTTTCTGCTGCTTCACGGCGAGCCGACCTGGAGCTATCTCTACCGCCGAATGATCCCGCCGCTCCTCGACGCGGGCTTTCGATGTGTCGCCCCGGACCTCATTGGCTTTGGCCGATCGGACAAACCAACCGATCGAGCGGCCTACACCTATGACGGCCACGTCGCCTGGATGACCTCGTTCATCGAGACGCTCGACCTCACCAACATCAACGTCTTCGTGCAGGATTGGGGCGGCTTGATCGGGCTACGAGTCGCCGCAGAGAACCCGGATCGGTTCGACCGAATCGCAATGGGCAACACCGGATTGCCGGTCGGCGAATCACTCGGCCCCGGCTTCGACGGCTGGCTCAACGCATCACAGACGATGGAGTTCATGGACGCAGGCGCCCTGCTACAGCGAGCAACCGCCGCCCGCGAACTGACCGATGCCGAAGTCGATGCCTACCGCGCTCCGTTCCCCGACGAGAGCTACATGGCCGGCGCTCGGGAGTTCCCACCGCTCGTCCCGATCACGCCCGAGCACGCGGGCGTTGCGGAGAACAAGGCGGCATGGACGGTGTTCGAATCGTGGGAGAAGCCCTTCCTCACGCTGGCGTGCCCCGGCGACCCGGTGCTCGGGTCGCTTCACCGCGAGTTCATCGAACGTGTGCCTGGTGCCGCTGGCCAGCCGCACCAGGAGTTCACACCGGGCGGCCACTTTTCCCAGGACGATCGAGGCGAAGACATCGCCGCCGCTCTCATCGAATGGATGGCCGGAGCATGAATACAGCCACACTCAAGCGGCCACCGATCCGCATCCTCGACCTCGCCGGTTCACCCGAACAGATCGGCGCAGCGCACGGAGCGGCACACGCCGAAGAGATTCGCTTCTACATGAACGCACGCGTCGATCTCGTCGCGTCCGGAGCGTGGAGCGGCGGCGCTCTGAGCCGATCCGAGCTACTCGAGATCGCCGAGTCGATGCTCCCGGCGCACGAAGCGTTCGATGCCGACCTCTACATCGAACTGTGCGCCATGGCTGAGGCCGCTGGTGTGTCACCGGCAGAGGCCGTGATCGTTGGCGGGTTCACCGACTTCGTCGACACCGTGCGAGCGGTCGTTGGCGGCCCCACACCGGCGACGCTCATCGAGGACGATTGCACCGCGGCGATTATCCCCGATCACCGAGCCAGCGGCACCGGCTACTTCGGCCAGACGTGGGACATGCACGATGCGGCGACCGCCCATGTTGTTCTCGCACGGATTCAGCCGGACGACGCACCCGAAGCACTCGTTTTCACGACGACCGGATGCCTCGGCCAGATCGGCATGAACAGCGAGGGTGTGTGCGTTGGTATCAACAACCTCACGGCGGTTGACGGAACACGAGGCGTCGCCTGGACGTCGGTCGTTCGAGGAATGCTGAAGACGTCATCGGCTGACGAAGCCCTGCAGGTTGTGATGGATGCCGACCTCGCCGGCGCCCACAACTTCTTGATCTTCGATGCCGATGGTGTTGGCCACAACGTTGAGGCCATGCCATCGGTCCGGACGACAACCACACTCGAGGCCGAGCCGCTCGTGCACACCAACCACACCATTCACCCGGAGACGACCGCGGTTCAGGCCGACCGAGATCCAGCGCTCACCGAGAATTCGGAGACTCGTCTGGAAACAGCCCGAGCATTCCTTGCCGAAGGCGAGGTTGACGAGGGTCGCTTGTTCGAGTTGACCCGCGAACCAACGTCGATCTGCCAGATCGCGACCGAACCGTTCCACATCGAGTCGAGTGGCGGCGCCATCATGCGGCCGGCAACCGGCGATTTCTGGGCTTGTTGGGGACCGCCGTCGGTCAACGAGTACTCACACATCACCTTTGCCTCGAGCGAGGCATCTTGACCGACCAAGCGACGGTCGAAGCGGACGTCCTCGCGTGGTTCGCCGAGGCGTGGGATCCGAGCCTTCCGCTGCTCGAGTGGCGCGACCGCCTCGTCGACTCGGGATGGGCTGTGCCGTCGTGGAGCGACGAGTGGTTTGGCAAGAACCTTCCCGCCTGGGCCGACCGAGTCGCCCATCGCACCATCCGGCAGGCTGGTGGCGTTGCAACACCGCTCGGAGGCGGTGTCGGCCTCGCTGCGCCGACGATGTACGACCACGGCTCGGACGAGTTGAAGCGGACCTACATGCGCCCGACGCTGACCGGCGAACTCACCTGGTGCCAACTCTTCAGCGAACCGGTCGCCGGCTCTGACCTTGCCGGATTGCAGACAACGGCAGTGCGAGATGGCGACGAATGGATCGTGAACGGTCAGAAGGTGTGGAACACCTCGGCCGACCATGCGGACATGGGCATTCTCGTCGCCCGGACCGATTGGGACGCTCCCAAACATCGAGGTCTCAGCTATTTCGTGATCGACCTGCGTCAACCCGGCGTTGAGGTGCGACCGATTCGCCAGATGAACGACCATTCGTCGTTCAACGAGGTGTTCTTATCCGACGCTCGGGTTCCCAATACAAACGTCGTCGGCGAGATCGGGTCGGGCTGGGCTGTCGCCCGAGGAACGTTGGCCCACGAGCGGGCCTACGCCACCAGTCGCTCGTCCAACATCTCCGCGAAGGCGAGCGGTCGCACCATCGACGAGGCGCAGATCGAGGCCGCGGAATACAACAAGACCTACGAGTGGTACCCACAGCGCCAGGGCCGAGTCGATCTCGTGATCGAGCGAGCGCATTCCGCCGGGCGCAACGACGACCCTTTGGCACGACAAGCGATCACCGGCCTGATCAGTGTTCACCGCTCCGCTGAGTTGACCGCCGGCCGAGCGAAGGCGGCCAGGGCGCTTGGCCGCCCTCCGGGCTCGGAAGGTTCGATCGGCAAACTCGCGCTCTCCGAGGTGGCCCGGCGCGCCAACAGCGTGCACACCACGATCAGCGGAGCGACTGGCATGCTCGCAGCGACCGATGATCCAATCGACGCTGTCGTCGCCGAAGTGCTGGTCTCCACACCGGCGCAGTCGATCGCCGGCGGGACCGACGAGATTCAGCACAACATCCTCGGCGAGAATGTCCTCGGACTGCCAAAAGAGCCAGCGCCGGACCGTCATCAGCCATTCCGAGACGTCGTGAAACGTTGATGAAACAACGATTCGGGACTCTTCAACAAGCAGGCATCAATTGTGGGGTCATCACAATTGGCACCTTCATGAACCAGCCCAGACCTGGCGTGGCTTGTAGTGTCACTCACCGTGGCAGATGAAGGATCCTCGAGAGTCGTCCTGATCGACGATCAAGTCTCATACGCCGACGCCTTCAGCGTCGCGCTATCAATCGTGCCCGACATCGAGCTTGTCGGCCGAGCGACCAACCGGGAGGACGCCGTCTCGCGCGTGCTGCACTCTCGACCAGATCTGGTGCTGTGCGATTACCGCCTTCCTGCTGGTGAAACCGGGATCATGGTCGCCACCGAACTGCGAGAGTCTGGCTTTCGAGGACCGATCCTGATCCTCACGGGTTTCCTCGCTCCGCAAGTCCTGCGGGAGTCCGCTGCCCTCGACGACGTGACGGCGCTGTCGAAAGACACACCGATCACGCTGATCGTCACCACCATGCGAGCGCTCCTCACCGGTGACCCGCTCCCTGAGCAGGTACTCGAGCAAACACCCGAGGCCACGATCTTGTCGCCCGGCGAACTCGAGGTTCTCGAGTGCTTGACCCGGGGTGAGACCCCAGCTGAGATCGCGGCCGATCTTCACCTCTCGCTCCACACCATCCGAGCACGCATCAAGTTCATTCATCGCAAGCTCGGCGTCACCTCTCAAGTTGAGGCGGTCGCCAAGGGCATTCAGAGCGGGCTCGTCGTACCACCATGACCGACGCGGCGAATTCCGATCTGGAAGAGGTCCGAAGTGTTCTGTTCGGTAGCGAACGCGCCGAACTCGCTGAATTGCGAGCCCGTGTTGCCGGGATCGAAGCGCTCGAAGATCGCATTCACTCCCTCGAACAAATCGTCCTCGAATCGTCCAATCGCACGCAGGCGGTCAGCGAAGTTCTGATCGGTGCTGTCGAAAACGTTGATGGAACCCCCGACGATCTTGGCGTTGCCCTCGTCCCGTCGATGGAACACGCCGTGCGCACCTCTGCCAGGATCGACAGCTCGAACCTGGCCGATGCCCTCTACCCGGTGATGGGCCCGGCGATGCGCAAGATGATCGCCAACATGTTTACGTTTGGCCCGGATGGCTCGACCAAGACGTTCCGGGTTGATCAAGTACTGCTGATCGAACGCGAATCCGGCATCTTGCTCGCCGCCACCGCCACGGACGAAACAGCCCTGCAGGACGCCGACGTCGTTTCCGGCATGCTCGACGCGATCCGCCTCTTCGTGCAGGACGCCTTCGACACGCCGGAGCACGACGGACTACAAGACCTTCGCGTCGGCGACACCTCCGTGCTGGTCGAGTGGGGCCCCCGAGCCGTCTTGGCGTCCGTCGTCCACGGCGTGCCTGACGAGAACTATCGAGCCCGTGCGAGCGCCACGCTCGAAGCGATCCACGTCGACTATCACGGCGCTCTGGAAGATTTCGACGGATCCGTCGACGCACTCGACGACACCACCGTCTCACTCGAGGCACTCCAGTCGACAGCACAAGACGATTCGAACGGTTCATCGGCAATCTGGTGGATCCTTGGCATCATCACGGTCGTGATCATCGTCGCCATCATCGTGTTGCTCGCTCGATGAGCGGCATCGTCCGAGCGAAGGTTGCGATGCTTGGGTCACCGAGTGTCGGCAAGACGAGCCTTGTTCGCCGGTTCGTCCACAGCACGTTCTCCGAGGAGTACCACTCGACGTTGGGCGTGAAAGTCGATCGCAAGACCATGCCAATCGACGACTCGACCGTCACACTCATCCTCTGGGACATGCACGGCGAGACCGAAGGCCTCGACATTCCGCGCAGTTACTTGCGAGGAGTGCGCGCTGGTGTGCTCGTGTTCGACGCCTCTCGCCCCGAAACCATTGCGCTCACGGCCGATCTACGGGACCGCCTCGCTGCGGAGTCGGCGAAGGCAACCGTGCGCTTGATCGCGAACAAGTCAGATCTCGAGATCGATTGGGACGTGGTCGCCGCCGAGTGCGCTCGGCTCAACCTTCCCGAACCAATGCGAACATCAGCGCTGAGCGGCGATGGCGTCGAGGCGATGTTCACCTCGATCGGCCACGAGCTCGTCCGGTCCTAGGCCCTGCTCGAGCGAGGCATCTCGATCCAAAACTGCGAACCGTGAGGAACGCCTGGATCCACGCCCATCGATCCGCCAAACGCCTCAACGATCCGGCGGCTCAACGCAAGGCCGATTCCAGAACCGGCTGCGTTCGACGACGCCCGCTCGAAGAGCTTGAAGACTCGGCCTCGATCTGATTTCTCGAGGCCGACGCCATTGTCGATCACCGAGATCCGCCATCCGTCAGGGGTGGCCTCTGACTGGATGGAGACCGCCAGCGTCCGTGCGGGTTCGCGATAACGAACGGCGTTCGACAACAGGTTGGCGATGACACTCTGCAACGGAACGAACTTGGCATCGACGACCGGCAGCTGACCGATCTGCACATCAGCATCGATCGCATCAAGATCGATCTGCAGCGTGTCGACCGCCGCCACGACAACGTCTCGGACGTCGACGGGCTCGGTGATCGCCGCGCTGACCTGTGTTCGGGAGAGTTCGAGCAGGTATTGCACCTGCTGGTCCATCAACGAAACGCCCGAGCGGATCTCGGTTGCGCAGTGCACGATGCGTTCGGCTGCGTCGTCACCGTCCATGGACGCAACCGCGTCGAGCACTTCGGCGTAGACACCGACGGCTCGCAGCGGAGCGACGAGCTCGTGGGCAGCGAGATAGGCGAACTGCTCGAGTTCGGCGTTGGAGATCTCAAGCGCATCCCGAGCTTCCTGCAGGTTTGTCTGGTTCTGAACAAGCACCTCGGAGAGCTGATCGAGTCGGATCTGTTCGGCGGCTCGGTCCAGTCGATCTTCGACGAGGAGAGCGAGCTGCTCGATGGAGTCGGTCGCCAATTCAGCGATCGCGTCGGCATCGTCTGACGATGCCACGATCCATCCCGGTTCGCCGGACGGGCCGGTGATGGGCGCGACTGCGAACGAGCCCACTTGAGCGACCGAGGGCGAGTAGGCCACGGCTGACCCGGCATACGCCGTTGGCGGGCCCGACTCTCCGAACTCGTGCAGACCGGCGACCGCCTCCATGCCGGACGAGAGCCGGAGCTCAGGATCGCCCAGGACAACAAGCCGCGCACCCGTCGCACCGGTGAGCGAGCAAGCGAGATCGACGCAGAGCTGGAGTGTCGTTGCATCTCTCGTCAACCCCATGGCCACCAAATCTCCGCCGGCTGGAATGGACGACGGAAAGCCATGAAAAGACTGAACGGTCGCCACTGATTCGTCGACTCCCCAAAACCAGGGGGTCGGCACCCAACGGTACCTGCTTTGGCCAGATCGCCCAGAAAGACCACCGATCGATCCTACAATTGATGCCGCTGCGAGTCGCTGATCGATTCGTGGTGTTCTCATCGCCTGCCTCGTCCCGCCGACAGGTGTAGTTCCCGCCGAGTTATTGGAGCCCCGCCATGGCTGATCGCACAAAAAACCAATCCCCCGAAAAGGTTGAGCCGGAAGCAGAAGCCACCACAGCTCCCGACGTCGGATTTGGCAGCGACGACCTCGGACGAATCCAGGGCCTGCTGTTTGGTGATCACGCTCGAAAGACCAGCGAGCGCATCGACACCCTCGAGAGTGCGCTGCTTGGCGTCATCGCCGATCTCCGTCGGGAACTCACCGATGAAGTGACGGCACTGAGCGATCGCATCAACAGTGAGTCCGAAACCCGCACCAAAGCGGTCACCAACCTCTCGAGTCGTCTCGACGAGGCATCGAAGGGGTCGGCCTCGGAAACCAAGGCCCTTCGAAAGGATCTCGACACCAGCGTGGAGAAGCTCACCGAGAGCCTCGACAAGGCCGAGGCGCATGCCGCCTCACAACTCGAGGCAACCCGCGCCGAACTCGCCGGTTCGCTCGAACAAACCGACCTCGATCTCCGAGACACGAAGGTCGATCGCGCTGCGTTGGCTGAACTCTTCAACGCCACGGCTGCCAAGCTCACCGGCGATTGATTTCGCACGCCAACGAATCGCATCCCAATGTTGGGGTTTGATGCTTCTAGCTGCTTGTCGCACGGTTCACTCGCGTCATACTGAACCATGCTCTGGATGGCTAGGGCGGGCGATGCTCTAGCCGTCCGAGCAACCCCCACCCGCTTTACGCAGAGCTAGTGTTCGAGCGATGAGCATCGAACGCATCAAGACCAGCGCACGGGCGAGCATGATCGTGAAGCACGGTGGTGTTGCCTACCTTGCGGGACAGGTCTGCGCCGACCCCGATGCCGACATCACGGGGCAGACAATCTCGACGCTCGAGAGAGTCGACGCGCTCTTGACCGAGGCGGGATCCAGTCGTGAGCACATCCTGTCGGCGACGATCTACCTGCGCGACATTGGCACAGACTTTGCTCCGATGAACGAAGTCTGGAACGCCTGGGTCCCAGAAGGCCACGCACCCGCTCGGGCGTGCGTTGAAGCCAAGATGGCTCGAGACACACTGCTGATCGAAGTGTGCGTGATCGCCGCTCTCATTGAATAGCGCTATCGGGCCGGCGCGCCGCGGGTCGACACAACAGGGTGCTCCCACCCGTCGCAACGATCGCCCCATCTGGTGTCCACACGATCCCCGAGTGAGCGACGAGCCCCGCACTCGATACGGGCGATTCCGCGTCTCCGAGCAGCCAGCGATGGCCCCGGGCATCGCCGATGAAGCGGACAGTCAGCTCGATCGTCGGTGCGAAGTGTTCGAGCTCACCCTCGTTGGCCCGCACCGCACAACCCCACGCATCGACGTCCAGCACGACGAGGACTCGGCCAGCATCGACCCACGGATCGTCGAACGTTTCGCCGTCGACAAAGCGGTACCAATTCAACTCTCGTGGAGCTTGGTCTTTGCGATTGTCCCAGTCGTCGATCCACAGCACCGGGCGGCTTTCGAGGTTCCGCCAGAACGGATGGGGCCACGTTGCACCAGAGGCCGCCATGCGCTCCTCAGCACTTGGGACGCCGTCGGGGCTCATTGGGTCGAGCGGCAAACCGGCTCGCTGATGCGCCAAACCTGGCAGGTCGTCGTCGACTCCCCAGACCGTCGCAACGAGCAGCGTCCGCATGCCGCGATCAGATTCCTGCGCCACGGTCACGGTCACCGATGTAGCAACCCGGGTTGAGCGGTTCGTCTCGACTGCAACCTCGACCGGCCCGCTCGTCCCCGCTCCCACGAAGTGCGCATTCATCGAGGCCGGACGGGCGCGGCCCATCTCACTTCCGGCAGCCCGCAGCGCGACCGCTGCGAGATAACCGCCCTGCGGGCCCCAAATCTCCCAGCTTGGTGACAGCTCAGCGGTGTACCCGCCCTCACGAGAAGCCGTGATCATCGTTGCGGAGTCGAGGTTCTGCATGTCGGCAGTCTCCCCCATCGGATCGATCAACGGTTTGAATTTGAGCTTGGCGCGACACATCGTCGCCAGCGGCATGCGTTCGTGGGGGCTTGCCGCAACGGGACGAGCTGCCGCGCTCAGCACCGATGGACACGCTGGCCCGACGAGCTGATGGAGCGAGGCGCCAGGGCGACAAGGCGGACCTAGGGGTT
Organism: uncultured Acidimicrobiales bacterium; assembly: GCA_937925335.1. GTDB lineage: Bacteria > Actinomycetota > Acidimicrobiia > Acidimicrobiales > SZUA-35 > CALEWY01. The sequence continues at coordinate 16,595 of CALEWY010000051.1, read as the reverse complement.
GGCTCCGACCGCCGCTGCGAGTGCGGTGAGGCGAGACCGGAACACCGCCACCGATGGCTGGTCGACCTTCAGACCGGCAGGAGCGAGACGCAACAAGTCGATCTGCGCATCGACCGCCGCCTGCTCAACTCCGGCCGCCCGCAGGTGATCAGCCAATCCAGTCCACAGCCGATCAACCACGGCTTTGACAGCGATGGCGACGTCGCCGCTCTTGGCCGACATCAGTTCGTCCGCGTGTGCCGTCGCGTTCAGCAGCTCCCAGAGATCACCGTCGAAGCGCTGGAGTAGCGCGTCGACCTGCTCCGCCACCGACCCAGGTTCAGCCAACGCCTGCAACGCAACGTCGACCCGGTCTTCGAAGAGGGCAACAAACGCAGACGCGAAGATGTCGTTTTTGTTGGTGAAGTATTGGTAGAGAGCCGGCCTGGACATCCCAGCGGCGGCCGCAATGTTCGCCATCGAGGTGCCAGCGATGCCGCGGCTGGAGAATTCTTCGATCGCGGCGGCGTGGATGGCCGAGCGTTTGAGATCACGGCGATCCCCTGGTTCGAGAGTCGCCGGATCGGTCGACGACTGTTCGTCGGTCGTCGGAATGGCCATCCGAGCAGCTTGACACAATCAGACGATTGTGTCAGCTTTCCCATGCTGACACTTTCCGTTCAAAGTGTCAGGCACCAGCAGGCTGGCAGACCTCGTCGACCTTTGGGTCAGCCAGGTTGGTCCGCCTTCCGCCACCCGTTCCAAGGAGTACCGCATGACCCGCCTCGGCTACCAGATCCCCAACTTCACCTACCCAGGAGTCGACAACGCCGACATCTTCGGCAACGTCGTCGCCCAGGCCAAAGCCGCTGAGGCCGCAGGCTTTGATCGAGTCTTCGTGATGGACCACTTCTATCAACTGCCGGGGATCGGAACCCCCGACGAGCCGATGTACGAGTGCTACTCCGTCCTTGCTGCGCTTGCCCAGCACACCGAGACCGTTCGCCTGTCTGCCCTGGTCACCGGCAATACCTACCGGCACCCCACACTGCTCGCCAAGACGATCACCGCGCTCGACCACGCATCGGGCGGGCGAGCAACACTTGGCATCGGAGCGGGCTGGTTTGAACTCGAGCACAACGCATTGGGCTACGAGTTCGGCACCTTCACCGACCGATTCGAGAAACTCGAAGAGTCACTTCAAATCATCATTCCGATGTTGCGAGGCGAACCCATCTCACTCGATGGGAAGCACTACCAGGTCGACAACGCCATCAACTCCCCCGCCCCGATCAGCCGTATCCCGATCATGATCGGCGGAGGCGGCGAGAAGAAGACGTTACGAATGGTCGCCCAATACGCAGATGAGTCGAACCTGGCCGGCGGGCCGATCTCGGAGATTCCGCGCAAGCTGGAGGTGTTGGCCGAACACTGCGAACGACTTGGCCGAGATCGATCCGAAATTGTGATGACCAAGCTGCAGATGGTGCTCGTTGCACCAACGATGGAAGAGGCGGAAGCCGACCTCGCAGCCGTTGCCGGCGCCAAGGGCTGGAACGATGAGATCGCCGAGATGGTGAAGGGCATCTTGATCTTCGGTGACCCCGACACCGTTGGCGAGCAACTCAAGGCCTGCATGGACCTCGGCGTCGATGGGCTCACGATCAACCTGCCGGGCAACGGCCACAATCCGGACCGAATTGGCCTGCTCGGCGAGGTCGCTCTCGCCGCCACCGCCTGAGCGGTCTCGCGAGCCAACCGCGACCTCACTCGCCCTGTGCGGTCTCACTCGCCCTGTGCGGCCTGACTCGCCCTGTGCTGGCTCGTTAGTGCACAGCGGCTTGTGCTCCGTGGGAGTCATCAGAACCGTGCGAACCAAACGGGAGCTTGGTGACGATGGCAACCACGATGCTGCCGACAATGATGCCAACGACGGCCGACAGCGCTGTGTTGACGAGCCACGAGAGCAGACCGCCGATTCCGGAAACGCCATTCACCGACTCTTCGAGTCCGTGGACGATGTCATAGAGACCGTCCCACCCGAGTTCGTGCGTGCCGACGACGATGATGTGCCCGCCAACCCACAGCATCGCTGCGGTTCCGATCACAGACAGCCACTTCAGAAGAACCGGCATTGCGTTGACCAGTGCTCGACCGGTCTTTTGCGCGGACTCGGAATCTCGGCTCGCCATCGACAAACCGATGTCGTCCATCTTCACGATCAGGGCGACGATTCCGTAAACGATCAGCGTGATGAAGATCGCAACGACGACCAAGATCACCGCTCGAGAGACGATCGGTTCGTCGATCACCTCTTTCCGCGAGATCACCATGATCTCGGCAGACAGGATGAAGTCGGTGCGAACCGCACCAGCGATCGTTTCTTTCTCGGCCTCTGGCCCCTTGATGGCGGCCGGGACGTCATGCCCACCGTGATCATCGCCGGAGAGCTTGTGGTAGATCTTCTCGACGCCCTCAAAACACAGGTAGGTGCCACCGAGCATCAAGATGACCTCGACGAGCGTCTCGGCCACTGCACTCAACAAGAGGGCTGCGGGCAGGATGAAGAACAGCTTGTTGCGGAGCGAACCGGTGGCGATCTTCTTGATGATCGGCAGTTCGCGCTCAGCCGCAATGCCCTGCACATAGGCGGGCGTGACCGCCGTGTCATCCACGACGACACCGGCAGCTTTCGCGCTGGCTCGGCCGGCTGCGGCTCCCACATCATCGATCGAAGCGGCAGCAAGCTTTGCGAGCGCAGCAACATCATCAAGCAACCCGACGAGGCCACCAGCCATCATTCACCTCTGTCAATCGATGGACGAGCCGTGAGGATAATTCGCGTAGCGGCCGAACGAGCGCACCCATCCATTGGACGTGCCACACCGCCACCTCGTGCCTCACCATCGCCATCGTTCAAACCGAGCGCCGAAGCACGAACACCGTGGCCGAAACGTCGAGTCCAGGAAGATGCGGACCCCACTCCTCGAAGGCGATCTCCGCCCGACCGCCGGACACGTGCTCAGCGATCTTTGCGGGATAGGCCGGGTCCTCCATGGCGTGGTCGTTGAACGAGAATCCGAACAAGCCGTTCGGTGCAACCAACGTCATGAGTTGGTCGAAGAGTGAAAGCGGTCCGGCACCGGGACCGATGAGGCCAACGGCAGCAACAGCTGCATAACCAGCCTCGTCGAACGGGGGTGCCGACGCGTCGAGATCGAGTTGGACGAGGTTTCGGTAGACCTCTTTGGACCGCGCCGACGAGAGCATTTCAGCCGCTGGGTCAGCTCCATCGACCACTTCGAAACCTGCGGCGACGAGCGCCGCACCAGACAGACCAGTGCCACACCCATAGTCGAGGACCGGCGCCGACCGATCGCTCACCAGTGATGCGAGGGCTTCAGCGACCCGCTGCGGCGAGGCGTACCCGTTGGCGATGAGTTCCGCGTCGTAGCCCGCGGCCCACTCGTCGTAGTAGTCACGGATCTCCGCCGGATCGTCGATCTCATAGACCCGTCGAAGTTGCCCGTCGTCCGATGCCATCACGAGAACCTAGGGCACCACTCAGCGGACTTCATGCCCGCCGCACTACCAGTTGTGCTTCTTCTTCGACGTTCGCCGGAGGTAGAGCTCGTGAAACGGAATGCCCTCGCCGGCCCGAGCCCCCGTGCGACCGATCGCTCGCTCGGCCGCCGTGTTGCGCTCGTGACGGAACACCTCACTCGACGACGGGAGCGACTCATCGGGCTCCTCCAGATCGAACCATTCCTCGCCGTCCCAATAGCGAAGCGGGCGCGACGGCAGTGACATCACGCGGTACCAACCCGGCGTCTCAGGTTCGCGTTGCAAAGCCATCCGTGGAGGACGCTAGGCCAAACCGTCATCGAGTTCGAAGCATGCCCTTGGTTCCGCGCCCGAGCAAAGCGCTCCCCGGCGCACGCTGAACCTCACCGGGTCGTCTCGTCGGACCTCGCGGGTCGGGGCGGAACCACCGCCTGAACCGGAGCCGGGCCAGCGGTGACAACGTCGCTGAAGATCGGTGGCTGGTTCCAAGTCGGCGGGCAGGTCGGCGGGCTCGTCGGCGGGAAGGCGGGAGGAACCGCCTGCATGTACGCAGGCTGGAGTGCGTTCGGCTGCAGTGCGTTCGGCTGCAACGTGTTGGGCTGGAGGCCGTTCGGCTGCAGTGTGCGCGGCTGAGGAAACGCCGGCTGGACGGGGCTTGATGGCCCGTTCGGCTTGTCCAAGGTTCGACGGAAGAACATTCCGGCCAACGCACCGATGGTTGCGAGGGGCAGCGACGCAACCAGCGTGCCGGCTGAAGGAGCAAGGCCCAAGGGAACCCCAGCCATCAACAACGCGGTGATCTGCGGCGCCCACTGTTCCACGCCGATCGCCCCGAACAACAGCCCAGCAACGAGGCCAACGATCGCCCCAATCGCACCACCGATGAAGACGCCGAACATCGCGATCACGAAGAACGTGCCGAGGGCGCTCTCAAGATCGGATGAGATTCCAACGCTGACTGCAGCAACCAGCGCAATGAGCATTGCGGTGCTGACCCCAGCCAAAAGGCCGGTGACCCCTCCCGTTGCCATTCCTCGAAGTGCCCGCATCGTTGCTCCGTCTGCCGTGTGGTTGCCGTTTGGGTTCGTGTGTCAGAACCGAATGCCCACTATTTGAGCATTCGCTCAAATGTTTGTCAAGCTTCGTTCACCGACTCCCCCCCGGGAGGGAAGTCACAAGGAGATCGCCGAACCATCGAGCTCGGGCCTTCATGCTCACGGCGCGTCCTGGGTCTAACTTCTCGGAGTGGCCGCTCTCTCGTTGCATCTGTTCCTCGGACTGTGGTCGCTCACGCAGTCGATCGGCATAACGTCACACACGCTCGGAGAACCAGGCATGCGAGGGCTCGCAGCGTGTGAGGCGATCGCAATCGGACTGGGCTACGCATCGATTCCCGTCGCCGTCTTGGTCGGCGTTCTGGACTTCGCATGAGCCGGCGCTCGCTCGATGCTCTGCTGACCGATGTTGCGGCGTGCAGGGTCTGCGCAGAACACCTCGACCACGAGCCACGACCAGTCGTTCAGGTCGGCACACGTTCGAGGATCGTCATCATCGGCCAGGCCCCGGGGCGCCGGGTGCACGAATCCGGCATTCCGTGGAACGATCCAAGCGGCGACACGCTTCGTCGGTGGCTCGGTCTCACATCCGAGCAGTTCTACGATCCTGAGATCGTCGCCCTTGTGCCGATGGGGTTCTGTTTCCCCGGCTCTGCCAAGTCTGGCGACAAACCGCCTCGGCCTGAATGTGCACCGCTGTGGCACGACGAGGTTCTGTCGATGCTGCCGACCGATCGTCTCGACATCATCATCGGCACCTACGCGCAGACGCGATACGTCGAGAACCGGAAGAAGACGTTGACCGAGACCGTTGCGAACTGGGCCGACTACCTGCCCGAGACGGTGGTTCTCCCCCACCCCTCGCCTCGTAATCAGCACTGGCTCACGAAGAACCCGTGGTTCGAGACCAACACCCTCCCGGCAGTCCAAGAACGCATCGCTCAAGTGCTGGCCTAAGCCCAACCGGCCAACCGTATGGTCCAGATTTGTGTTCGTGCGACCTGCCGCTCCTCTGAGGTGCGGCAGGTTCGCAGGATCCGCTGTTGGTACGGCCGATTGCGATGACGGACGTTCGAACGAACGCAGATGTACCGCGCCCCAGGGCGCGAGTTTTCGTTCGCCTCGGGGTGGCGCCTAGGCGGGCAGAAGGCCGAACTCTTGTCCGGCGTCGAGGATGGCGTCGAACAAGTACTGGGCGAAGGAACGGTCGCACGCAATCCAATACGACGGCGGTATCACCTCGGTTGGAGCAGAGCTGGCCAACGCGGAGCCGTGTCGAAACGTGTCGTTGCGCACGATGTCGCAGCCGACCTTGGCGACCGATGCCGACACGACCGCGCCGTTCGGGGTCATCTCGCTTGACCAATCGAGGCTGCAGACCTTCTCGAGCACTCGTGACGCATCGAGTCCGGTGAGCCTCATCATCGCTCGACTGTGGGTGTGGTCGACGAGGCTCACGTGTCCCTCGCGGTCGATCCGATCGACGAACGTACTGACGTCGTTCGCCTCTCCGATCACGAGCCACTCAGACGGTCGTTGACCACTGATCACGACGCCGTCGACGAGACGGCTCGCGCCAAAGACAACGTCGAGTTGGCGCTCCGCCTTTGTCCTAGGCTCGGCTCGAATCAGAGTCTTCGTCAGCGAGGACTCGTCAGCGAGAGTCAGCGCCGCTTGATCGGCTGACGTGCCGATTGAGGTGCCAGCCGACCCACTGTTGGTGCTTGTGATCGGGCTCTCAAAGACTGGGTTCACTGAGTTCGGGTCAACCACGGAGACGTTCTCCTTCGGGATCGAAGTGGGCATGGCGCGCCATCACTTCTGCAGTTGTACGAGTGCCATCGGCCAACACGATCGTCAGCATCGTCCCTGGAGCGGCCGCATCGATGGCAACCTGCCCGAGACAGATCGAACGGCCCAGTGTCGGCGACATTCGAGATGAGGTGATCCGGCCGAGGATCTCGTTCGTCCCGGCTCTCACGATTTGTGATGCCTCATGGGGCACAACGGTCGGGTCGGTCGGCTGAATCGCCACAAGTCGAGGTGCCTTACTTTCCGCACTTGCGAACTCGTCGAGCGCCCAACCAAGTTCGGCCTTGCCAGCGAAGTCGTCTTTGTCGAGTTTGATCAGCGGTGCGAGCCCGGTGGACGGAGCCTTGGTCAAGCCGTCGGTGTCTTGACCAACGATGAAGTGGCCCTTCTCCAGACGCATGATTCGCTGCGCCTCCAACCCGAACGGCTTGATCCCGAGGTCAGCCCCGGCGTCCAACAACGCGTTCCAGACGTGCAACCCGTAGCCGGATGGCACGTGGATCTCATAGGACAGCTCGCCGGTGAACCCGATCCGCCAAGCGATGCAGTCATCAACCCCGGCCACCGTTCCGGTGCGCACATGCATGTATGGAAACGCGTCGGGATCGAGGTCGATGTCTGGACACAATCGACCGAGCAGTGTTCGCGAGTTCGGCCCTGCGATGTTGATGCTGCAGAGCCCGGTTGTCACCGGTGTGACGTGCACCTGCCACTCGGGGTGTTCGGTCTGCAACCAGTTCTCGGCCCACTCCCAAATCGTGGCGGCGCCGGAACTGGTCGTGGTCATCAGGTAGTGCTCGTCGCCGAGACGAGCAGTGACACCGTCATCGAGCACCACACCATCCTCGGCGCACATGATCCCGTACCGCACCGACCCAACGGGCAACTGCATCCACTTGTTCGTGTAGAGCTGGCTCAGCAGTTTCGGGACGTCAGGGCCCTGCAGATCGAGCTTGCCAAGCGGCGTGACGTCGATGATGCCGACGTTTGTCCGGGTGTTCATCACCTCAGCCGCAGGATCGCCGTAGTGCTCTGGTCGTTTCCATGCACCCGCCAGAATGTCGACGGCACCGTTCGCTTCGTGCCACGGCTGAATCGACGACACGCGCACCGGCTCGAAGATTCGACCGGCGAGCGCGCCAAGGGTGATGGGCGCGTACGGCGGCCGCCAGACCGTCGTGCCGACCTCTTCGATCGTTTCGCCCCGAGCCTCCGCCAGAACGGCAACGGTGTTGACCGTTTCCAACTTGCCCTGTGACGGGCCCATGGTCGCGGTTGTGAACCGCTTCAAGAGTTCGACCGAATCGAAGCCTTCGGCGGCGGCACCGACCAGATCCTTCGAGCTGACGTCTTCGGAGAAGTCCACGATTCCGTGGGTGGTCGAACGGAAGAGTTCAGGATGAGGATCTCGCCCAAGCGCCGCCCGCAGATCGTGCGGCCAGGCTGGTTCATCTCCAGAGACCGGCGCGGCTCGAGCGGTGTGCGCCTGGATTCGGTGCTTCGCAACAGCCGAGCGCTCCGCCGCAAGGCGACCGGTCGCTCGCCCATGTTCAACGAGTTGCTCCACGGTGCCGTCACCCGTCAATCCGCCGGTGCTGAGCACCGTGTCGATCGGTCCCCCTGGGAAGAAGCGAGCTGCCGTTGCGTCGTAGACGGGCCGATCGGCCGCCATGTTGAGCAGCGACGTTGGAGCGGTCCAGCCAACCGCCGTCACGAGCAGGTCGCAGTCGATCGATGTCCCGTCGCCCAGGGTCACCGACTCGACTGTCCGACCTGGCCCGTTCGCCGATGCGACGTTCTCGCCGGCTCGAGCATCAACGACGCGGGCAACCTCAACCCCGACGTCGCGAAGGTCGGCGACCGCCGCATCACCATCGGCGTTGGCGGTCAGCACGACCGCTCGACTGCCGGGCTTGACCGCATACATGTTGATCATCCGGCGAACAGCGCCGGACAACATCACGCCCGGTTTGTCGTTGCCCGCAAAGACGTACGGGCGCTCGATGAGCCCGGGTGCGACGACGAGCGACGTTGCTCGCGCCTTGATCAGCCGCTCGACGGCGAGCGGGTGGTTGCGCTGAACGATCGACACCCAGTTGTCCTCGTAGCGTCCGGTCACCGTCGAGTCGGTCAGGATCTCGACTCCGGCTACGTCGGCTGCGTCGCGCATCTTGGCAGCCAGTGCTCGGTCCTCGTCTGAGCCCCACAGCAGGTGGCCGCCGAGATGGTGCTCGTGCTCGACGAGCATGACGCGTGCACCTGCTTCGGCTGCGGCGATCGCCGCAGCCATACCCGCCGGGCCTCCACCCGCGACGACAACGTCCGGATGGGCGTAACGCTTGTCGTGCAATCGATGTGGCGTGTCGAGGTCGACCGTGCCGCCGGGCGCAAACGTCGACAGAACCTTCTCAAACGCCGGCCACAATCGTTGAGGACGGATGAAGGTCTTGTAGTAGAACCCGGCGGTGAGGAAGCGTCCGACAAATCCGTTGGCGGCCTTCACGTCATGATCGAGCGATGGCCAGACGTTCTGCGGATCGATCGTCATTCCGGGTTCGAGCAGCCGATGACCTGATCGCACATTGGGGTCGTCGCCGACTTGCACGAAGCCGTTCGGATCCCAGTAGTCGGCCGTCATGTAGCCGCGGGGCCGGTGATACTTCATGCTGCGCGACACGATGCGCACACCATTCGCCATGAGCGCGGATGCGATGGTGTCACCAGCGAAGCCGGTCATCACCTTGCTGTCCCACGTGAACCGAATCGTTGCTGATCGATCGATCACCTCTCCGGACTGGGGGCCAAGCCTCGATGGTTTGAACTCGCCACTCATGCCTTGCCCCCGAGTTTGGCGCCGGGCACGGGCGGGTTCCGGAACTCGTTCGTTGCGGTGTCTCGTTCGAGCACGAAGAACCGCCGACAGCCTGACCGGCAATACCACGTCTCCCGCAGCCAGCCCGCCGGGTTGTCCTCCATGTAGAGGTAGGACCGCCACTCCTCGGCGGTCGCCGAATTCGGATCAGGCCGAGCATGTGACTCGCCCTTGTATGACAGGTCGGACGCATTGCGCGGACCGCAGTGTGGACAGGGAACAAGCAGCATCGAATTCTCCCTAGTGTCCGACCGCCGCCGCACCCTTCTCGCCGACGAGTTCGCCGGTCGAGAAGCGCGAGAGCTTGAACGGTTCGATGAGTTTCGGCGTCTGTTGGGTTGCGATGCACTCGGCCATCTGCTCGCCAGATACCGGCCCTGCCTTGAAGCCGTACGTGCCCCATCCAACATCACAGAAGAAGCCCTCGACGGGAGTGAATCCCATCACTGGCGAATAGTCCGGCGTCATGTCACACAACCCGGCCCACTGCCGCAACAGCCGCATCCGGGAGATGCCGGGCATCAGTTCGAGCACATGGCCAGCGAGTTCCTCGGTGAACTCGAGCGAGCCTCGGACCGAGTAGGTGTTGAACGGATCGACCGATGCACCGAATACCAACTCGCCGCGATCGGTTTGGCTCACGTAGACGTGGAGCGAACCCGACACGACGACCGTTGGCAGGAACACCTTGACCGGTTCGGTGACCGCAGCTTGCAACGGGCGGGTCGAGATCGGCAGTTTGACCCCAGCCATGTCGGAGATGAGCGTGGCCCAGCCGGCGGTGCAGTTCACGACGATCGGCGCGGAAATGTCGCCTCGGTTCGTCCGAACGCCAGTGACCCTGCCGCCCGAGCCCTTACCGTCCGGCCCATCGCCGCCTTCGACGAGAATGTCGAGGACCTCGGCCTTTTGATGCATTTCGACACCGAGATGGTCGGCTGCCCTGGCGTATCCCCAGACGACGGCGTCGTGGCGGATCGTGCCGCCAGGCGGGTGATACAGCGCTCCGAGAATCGGGTAACGAGGGTCGCTCGACGTATCCAAACTCGGTGCGAGCTTCTTCACCTCCGCCGGGTCGATGACGCTCGAGTCAATGTTCTGCAGCTTGTTGACTTCCGCCCGCCAATGCATCGTGCGCAGCGCCGAGTCGGTGTGGGCGAGGGTCATATGGCCTCGCTCGGAGAACATCACGTTGATGTTGAGATCGACCGCCATCGAGTTGTACAACTCGAGCGACCGGTCATAGAACGCAACACCTTCGGGCGTGAGGTAGTTCGACCGGACGATCGCCGTGTTACGCCCAGAACCACCGCTGCCGAGATAGGACTTGTCGACGATCGCGACGTTGGTGATCCCGTGATTTGCTGCGAGGTAGTAAGCGGTGGCAAGACCGTGCACACCACCACCCACGATGACGACGTCGTAGCTCTTCTTGAGCGGCACGTCCCGCCAAACGCGGGGCCACGATTCCTGCTTGACTCCTTTGACCAGAAGGCCAGCCGCCGAGTACCTCGGCGGCCGAGACACGGCGTTGGACTTCATGGATCCGCGCAGCGATTGGAACAGCGTCACGGGGTTCGAACCTACGATCGGACCGGCCAACCTGAGAAGTATCAATTGCGGATTGATTGATAGCGGTTGCATATCAACGGCCGGTTGAGCAGGATCTGTCCCATGAACCTTGCCAGGCTCGAGTGTTTCGTCGCTGTGGCCGAAGAGTTGCACTTTCGGCGGGCGGCCGAGCGCCTGCATATGGCCCAACCGCCGCTCAGCCGCCAGGTTCGCCTGCTTGAGGAAGAGACAGGGCTCTCACTTTTCGACCGAAACACGCGACGTGTCGTTCTCACCGAGGCGGGGCGGACGCTCTACCCCGAAGCGCTCAAGGTCCTTGCTGACGTTGCCACGTTCGAGCGCCGGGCAAGCGAATTGTGCGCAGGCGATGGCGGAACGCTCCGCCTCGGATTCGTCGACAGCTCGAGCTACGAGATGATGCCTCGCTTCCTTCGAGCTCATCGAAGCCGCTGGCCAAGTGTTGACTACGAGCTGTCGAGCATGTCCTCAGACGAGCAACTCGTCGCACTCGCCTCGGGTGAGATTGATCTTGGGATCGGTCGAGCGAACAGCTCCGGTCATCGCGTCGAAGCGACGATCCTCCACGTCGAACGGCTCCTCATCGCTGTTGGCATCGACCACCCATTTGCAGCGAGTGAGCAGACGTCGATCGCCGCGACCGCGGACGAAACCTTCATCGGGTTCGATCGCCGGATCTCCCCCAGCCTTCATTCCCAACTGAGCGCACTCTTTGCCGACCACAACGTCGCGTACGACCCGATCATCGAAGCGACGGAATACACGACGATCCTTGGGCTGGTCGCCTCGGGCCAGGGCATCGCTGTCGTTCCTGCCGGCGTCCGCAGTTTTCGACCTGCCGACCTTCGGTATCTCGCAGTAACCGACGACGACGCAACCAGCCGGTTACTGCTCTTCAGCCGCACAGACGAAACCTCTCCCCTGGTTCGACGAGCGACGGAGCTCGCGGCAGAACTTTTCAATCCGGCCGAGGAGATGTTGCGATAGAACGCTCTTCGTCGCCAGCACCAGCCGTTGAACCGTCGACTTGGACGGGAGGAACCGTCTCGCTGAAGCGCTCCCAAACAACGTCGTCAGGAACTCCTGCCGTTCGGGCGTACGACTCGGGATGACGTTGGGCTCGAATGTTCTCGGGGTGTGCCGTGGTGGGCTGAGCGACCGGCTCGGTCGGCCGCTCGAATGCCGCCGGGGCTTTCATGGCCGCCAGCTCTTCATCGGAGATACCACAGAGACCGGTCACCTCCGGGTCGATCCAGGCACGTTCATCGATCGCGGCGCCGCACGCCACCTCGAGGTTCAGTCCTTCTGGCCCCTCGAAATAGATCGACTTGATCATCCCGTGATCGATCGGCCCGATGACCTGCACGCCTCTCGAGCGAATGCGGTCGCGCATTTCGAGGAGCTCATCGAGCGTGTCGACGTGCAACGCCACGTGTTGCATCGTGCCGCCACGAACATCGCCCCCTGGCCCATCCGAGTGGCTGATCCCGAACTCGACCTCATCGCCGTTGTTCGGATGTTGAACGAACGCAACGTAGCTGTCGTCGGCCAACTCCACGAAGCCGTGGAAGCAACCGTCGACTCCATGCATCCAGTAGAGAGCCTTCAGCGGTAACCCAAGAACGTCGCACCAAAAGCTGAGCTGGCGCTTCATGTCGGTCGTCGACAAGGCGAGGTGGTTCACACCTCGTGGATGCAGTGTGGTCATGGCGTCCTTTGCTACACCTGCACCGGGGCGCCCCGGGCGGTGTCACTGTGGGCAATCAGGGAGTCGGTGAGTTTCTCGACCATTTCGGACCGCAACTGCGGGTTCGTCGCCGAGTGGTTCGTCCGCTCGTCGTCATCCGTTCCGAGCTCGTAGAGACCATCTTCACCGGAGTTGTACCGGGAGTAGCGATGGGTGTTCGTGATGAGCGTCCGGATCGAGGTCGGACCACGGCCGGGAGGGCGGTCGATGTCGTCCTCGATCAGCACGGAGTCTCGAACCGCTGCGTTCGGATCGTCCAGCAGCGGCGCAAGGCTCACGCCCTGAATACCGTGGTGTGGCTCGATCCCACACCTCTCCATGAGCGTCGAGCCAAGATCGATACTGCTCGAGAGTGATGTAGTTCGACCAGCACTGGATCGTGGATCGGCGATCACCATCGGAACCTGCAGCGTGCCCCGGTAGTGCATGAAGCCTTTCAGGAGCAGGCCGTGATCACCCATCATGTCGCCGTGGTCCGACGTGAAGACGATGATCGTGTTGTCGAGCTGTCCCACTCGTTCGATCGCAGCCACGATCTGTCCGACTCGATCATCGATCATCTCGATCGTCCCGTAGTTGGCGGCCATGGCCGCCCGCGTGACCTCCGGGCTGGTCGCTCCGGTGAGCGCCACCCACCAATTCATGTCGAAGACCGTGAAACCCTGGACACGTTTCAAGAAGGCCGGAGCACCCTCCATTGGGTCATCGAAGGTTGCCGGCAATTGCATGTCGTCCGGGTTGTGCCGATCGAACCATTCGCCGGGAGGGGTAAAGGGGTGATGGGGGTCAGGAAACGACGCCCAGGCAAGCCAGGGAGTGCCGCCGGCCGTCGCTTCTTCGATGAAGTTGATTGTTCGGTCGGCGACGAACGAGCTGGAGTGAAACTCAGGCCCATAGGGCGGGTCGTAGACCTGCCACCACACATCGCCACCGCGGCGCTTCGGGTTGTCGGCGGTTTGGGGAACGACCAAGTCTTCGTGCTTGGCGCCTCGTTCCATGGCCCACTGGTAGTGATGGCCGGTGACACTCGCTCCGTGGTTGATCGACAGTTCGGTCGTGTCGAAGCCGTAGAAGTCATCCGGCCAGTCCGGGTTGCCGTCGAGATACATCTCCTCGTCTTCGAGCCGATCCCAACCGGACGGGTGCGAATCTCGAACGGCTGGCTCTCCCTTGGCGGGTGTCATCGAGTTTCGACTCATGCCGTGTTGGAGATGGGACTTGCCGATGAGCGCCGTGCGATAGCCGGCCGATCGGAACTGGCCGACGTGTGTGCTGGCTCCCCACTCGAGCGATCGATCATTGAAGATCACACCGTGTGTACTCGGCATTCGGCCAGTCATGATGGTCGAGCGGTTTGGCATACAAACCGGGTTGCTCACCCAGGCGTTTTCAAAGACGGTTCCACGCTCGGCGATGGCATCGAGATTCGGCGTCCGCACGACGTCGTTTCCCATGAAACCAACGTGGTCGGCGCGATGTTGATCGGTGATGATGAACAGAATGTTCGGCCGCTTCGGGTCTCCGTCGCCGGGACCATCGCTACCGGGCGTCCTATTGCGTGGGTCGCTCATGATCGCCCAGTTCTAGCCGGAGCGGGTGCGCGTCGTCAGGCTCGCTCCGGGCTTGAACCCGAGATCGGCGGAGCCAGATGCGAGATCGTCGAGCACGCAAGCTGTTGAGTACCTCGACCTTTCGTCGCAAAGCGGGGGCGAAATCGACGGCGTCATCGATGATCGCTTGCCAGATCTACATCACAAGGCCGACGATGATGAAGAGGACGCCACGCTCTAGTTCCAGACTGGTCGAATCAGTCCGACGACCGAGGTAGGAGTCACGGTGATGACCCGGCGCCGCTGTTCGACCATTGCGGTACGGAACTCGTCCCAGTCAGGGTGTTCCTTCTTTGCGACCGCTCGAAAGGCGTCGATCAAGGTGTCCATCGCTGGGCCATGTGTCTCGGTGGCGATCGGGCTGACGACCGCTTCGCCGTCGAAGCTGAGGTAGCTGCCCTCGTGGGACACGTGGTAGACGACTCGAGGATCACGCTCGATGTTGAACACCTTGGACCGATCCGGGAGCACGGAGAACACGATGGTCCCGTCGGTCACTGCATGATGGACGTCGGACGACTGTGCCCGCCCGTCTTTTCGCAGCGTGATGAGCGTGCCTTCTCGCACATCGGCCGCGAATTCGAGAGCGTCTGAGAGTTCGATCGGCTTGATTTCCATCGCCCTGTCCTAGCAGCCATGAGGGGCGATCTGACCACGGACTCCAAGCGAGGAGTCAACGTCGAGAACACTCTGCCACCTCCCGGCCAACCAGCGGCGACCCTCCCGGCCAAACCAGGAATCAGACCCAGCGCTCGGCCAACGTAGGCACCTTTATGTCCGATCGTGCGACCTGCCGCACCTCTGAGGCGCGGCAGGTGCCGATTTCGACCACTCATCACGCAGAAATCTCGGAAACCCACTATCTACGCAACATTCCCTCGGGCGCGCCCCCAACCCAACCTGCCGCACCTCTGAGGAAACAGCTACCTCGCAAACCTGCCGCACCTCAGAGGTTGATGAGGGTTCGCAGGTGACGGAGAATGACGCTTGGCGAGCCGAAAAGTGAGAACGTGTCGAGATGCGTGTGGCTATCTCTGTTGGAAGCGCCTACTACAACGGCGAGAACTGGAACGACATCGTCGAGTACGTGAAGGCGGCCGATCGACTGGGCGTTGACACGGTTTGGTCAGCAGAAGCGTGGGGCATGGATGCCGTGGCATCGATCGGCTATCTCGCTGCCGTCACCAACAACATCAAGCTCGGCACCGGCATCATGCAGATCAGCGCTCGGACGCCAGCGGCGACGGCGATGACCGCCATGTCGTTGGCCCAGATCTCCGGCGACCGATTCCTGCTCGGCCTCGGTGTGAGTGGACCCCAGGTTGTCGAAGGCCTCCACGGTGCGCCGTTCGCCAAACCACTCGGCCGGCTCCGTGAATACGTCGAGATCGTGCGCATGGCGATCGACGGCGAGCGGCTGGTCTATGACGGCAAGCACTACGAACTCCCCCGCCCCGGTGGGGAGGGCAAGGCCCTGAAGTGCTCGATCCCTCCGAGGCCCGAGCTCCCGATCTATCTCGCCACGCTTGGCCCAAAGTCGCTCGAGCTGACCGGCGAGCTCGCCGATGGCTGGGTCGGCACGTCGTTCATTCCCGAACACGCCAACGTGTTCCTCGACCCGATCAAAGCCGGCGCCGAGCGGGCCGGTCGAACCCTTGCCGACATCGATATCCAAACGAGCTGCCAACTCGTCGTGTCAGACGACGTCGATGCGCTCGTCGCAAAGGCCCGCCCGGGTATGGCCTTCACGCTCGGCGGGATGGGCTCGGCGAAGTCCAACTTCTACAACGATGCGTATTCGCGTTCGGGTTGGGCCGACGTCGCCGAAGAAGTTCAGGCTCACTGGGTTGGTGGGGACAAGGCTGCTGCCACTGCTGCGGTTCCCGAAGAGCTCGTGCTTGCCGCCTACCCGATCGGGACCGAAGCGATGGTCCGAGAGCGGATCCGAGCGATCGAAACGTCGGGGGTTGGCTGCGTTCGTGTTTCGCCGCAGGGCAAGACTGCGGCCGACCAGATCGAGCACCTGGAGATGGCGGTTGATCTCATCAACTCAGCCGCTGACGTTCACCGACCAAAGGACTAGGAGAACATGACCCTTCCGGGTTCCGACGCACCGATCGTCCACGTCGATCTCGAATCCTTCTGGGCCGATCCCTATCCGGCGTTGGCCGAGATGCGGGCCAACACACCGATCTGCTTCGTCCCAGAGCTCGGCGCCACACTCTTGACGCTGCGGGACGACATCCATACCTGCGAGAAGAACGTCGACGTGTTCTCTTCGGATCAGCCGGGCGGGCTCATGAACGTGCTGATGGGCCAGAACATGATGCGCAAAGATGGCGACGCGCATCGCGAAGAACGCTTCG
>CALEWY010000050.1 GCA_937925335.1 uncultured Acidimicrobiales bacterium | reverse complement strand
AGGTCGGCTGTTGCTTCCCAGAGCTGGTCTCGGAAGATGCCGGCGTCTGCGCCATCGAGACGGTTGGCGGCGACGACGCCGTCGATCATGTCGGCCAACACGGCGCCGAACGGCCGCTGAGAGATACGGACCGAGACGGTGGCGCACTGGGCGTTGAGCTCGGTCGGGTTGCGCGGCGTGCGCCAACGGATCGACCGCTGCACACCCAGGCTGCGAGGCGGCCCACGGAAGGTCGGCGTGTCGTAGCCCAGCGAACGCGAGGCGTATCCCAAGCGACGTGCTGCCTCGGCGAATTCAATTGAACTCATCTGCTCAACTCCACAACCACGACCTTAGAGATGGCCTGTGACAGTCATCGGCGGACAACCCCAGACCCACGCCAACTCGGCCCCTACTCCCTTGGGGTCGCGTCTCAATCTCAACAAAACGCGCCCGGAAACGCTCCCCACGGCGCGCCTTGGGGTCGCGTCTCAATCTCAACATTTTCCAGATCCGAAATCCCGCCGACCGCTGTTCAAGCGGGTTTGGCGAGCCGCGGGTGCAGGAACGCAAACGATTGTTGAGATTGAGACGCGACCCCTCGGGCGTAGTGGCGGGAGCGTTGGCTTGAAATGTTGAGATTGAGACGCGACCCCTGAGTAGGTTTCGCCACTGTGAAACAGGTCGAGATACGAGCAGCCGTGAGCGGCGACATTTCTGCCATGCAGGAGATCGAGGTTGAGGCGGGCGCTGTGTTTCGCACGGTCGGGCTCGACTCGATTGCCGATGACGACCCGCCAGCTGCTCACGAACTGCAGGCTCACATCGATACGGGTACTGCCTGGGTTGCCGTGCGGCACGACGAACACAGCAGCCAAGTTCTCAACGACCCGCTCACAACCGAACCCCACGACAAACACAACAGCCAGATTCTCTACGACCCGCTCACAACCGAACCCCACGATGAACCCCACCACGACTCGGGGGATACGCACGCAGTACCCACCGGCGACACATCCCCCACCGGCGACACGTCCCCCACCGGCGACGTATCCTCCGCCGGCATCAGATCATCCATCGGCGACACACGTCCCATCGCCGCCTACCTGATCGCCTCGATCGTCGACGGCGAAGGCCACATCGATCAGGTCAGCGTTCGCCCGTCCGCGGCCGGGCATCGGATCGGAGCGCGACTCATCACCCACGCTTGTGAGTGGGCGACGTCATCCGGCCTCCCATCGATGACGCTCACCACCTTCGCCGAACTCGCCTGGAACGGCCACTACTACGAACGCCTAGGATTTGAGTCACTCACGGTCGACCAGCTCGGTCCCGAGCTGGCCGCCATCCGAGCAAACGAAACCGCCATCGGACTCGACGTGCTCCCTCGCATCGCCATGCGTCTACCGTTGCGGAAATGACCGAGCCCTCACCGCTCATCGCCATCACACCCTGGCGCCGTTCACTGCCCACCTACGTGCACCCGGAGAACGATCTCTACACGCTCGATCCCGAATACACCGACAGCGTCGAAGCGGCCGGCGGCCTCGCCGTGATCACCCCCTTCGCCTCATCGCTCGAACACGCCAAAGCGCTCCTCGCCCGCTGCGATGGACTCATTCTCAGCGGCGGCGACGACATCGATCCGTCCACCTACGGCCACGAGCTCGACGGTTCGGTCGCCATGAATCCGGCCACCGACGCCAGCGATCAACACTTCCTCGCAGCAGCTCTCGAACTCGGCCTTCCAACCCTCGCCGTGTGCCGTGGCGCTCAACTCGTCAACGTCGCACTCGGCGGCACTCTCAACCAGCACATCTGGGACACGCTCGACGACCACCCAGCCCGCCCCGAGACCGACGACGAAACTCACAATGCCGACGCCATGTGGGCTCGACGCCACGACGTCACGCTCGAATCCGGATCGTGCATCGCCAAGGTGTTCGACTCGTCCACCGTCTCGACGACATCGCTTCACCACCAGTCGATCGACGAGGTGGCCCCCAACCTCGTCGTGACCGGCCGGACCAGCGACGGATCGATCGAAGCGGTCGAGCATCGCACCCACCCGCTCGTCGGCGTCCAATGGCACCCCGAACGCCAGGGTCCCGACGGTCACCACGTGCTGTTCGAATGGCTCGTCGGAGCGGCCGCCGACGAAGCAAACACCTCTGCCTCTCATGGCTGACGACCAACTCGACACCGAAGCGACCGCTTCAGACGCGACCAGCACAACCGCCGCAAACACTGATGCAATCGGCCCTGACGCGACCGGCACGGACACCACTCACGCCGATGCGGGCGGCAG
Organism: uncultured Acidimicrobiales bacterium; assembly: GCA_937925335.1. Lineage (GTDB taxonomy): Bacteria > Actinomycetota > Acidimicrobiia > Acidimicrobiales > SZUA-35 > CALEWY01. The sequence continues at coordinate 8,970 of CALEWY010000050.1, read as the reverse complement.
CGACGCAACCACTTCTGGCACGTCGGACATCGACGCGAGAGGCACCGACGCAAACGCCTCCGGCACCAACGCAGGCGCGTCGGCCGCAGGCGCATCTGACACGACCGACATCGGCTCGACCGCTTCCGGGCCAGACGGTTCCGACTCGACCGACAACGGCTCGACCGCTTCCGGGCCAGACGGTTCCGACTCGACCGACACCGGCTCGACCGCTTCTGCGCCAGACGGTTCCGACTCGCCCGGGCAGTCAGCCAGCTTGCAAACACCTCCCAGTCAGCAGCAGCCCAGCCAGCAACAGCCCGATCAGCAACAACCCAGCCAGCCACAGCCCGATCAGCAACAACCCAGCCAGCCACAACCCAATCAGCAACAGCCGCAACCCGACGACCAGCAGCAGCCTCAACGGCGAAGCCAGCCGCATCAGGCCAACGCGGTCCCGCTTCAACAGCGACTCAACCCGGCGCAACAACAGATCATCGATCAGCTCGGATCGACCGAGCGCCCCACCTTCCGCGACGATCTACGCGATCACCTCCGTCACGAGCTGAACGAGTCGCTCCTTCCGATCGCTGAAGAGGTCGAAGACCCACCGCTCTTCGTCTCCAAACGCAAGCTCAGCATGATTCACGGCTGCGAGGCTCGGTTCATCGCCGATCAGTCGGCCGACTTCGAATGGAACGTGCCCGCCGCCCGAGGCACCGTCGCTCACAAGGCCATCGAGCTGCTCGTCGCCCGCCGGGGCAACCCCACGCCGCTCGACCTCGTCAACGACGCAATGGACCGGCTCGAGGCCGACGAACGCAGCATCGCCAAGTTCCTCGCATCACTCACCGAAGGCGAACGGGCCGATCTCGTCGGCCGAGTCAACGATCTCATCGCCACCTTCGTCGAGACCTTCCCACCGCTCAACCGCAAGTGGGTGCCCGTCGCCGAATCACGCGTTCGGGCTGACCTCTGCGGCGACAAGATCACCCTTATGGGCACGGTCGATCTCAGCCTCGGCCGGGCCCGTGGCAACGAGGCCGGCAAGGTTCTGATCGACCTCAAGACCGGCCGCCATCAGCACGGCCACGTCGATGATCTTCGCTTCTACGCACTGCTCGAAACGCTCAAGCTCGGCGTGCCGCCGAGGTTGCTCGTCAACTACTACCTCGATGCCGGCGAGCCTCGGACCGAAGAGGTCACCGAAGACCTCCTGTGGTCGACAGCCAAGCGAGTCGTCGATGCCGTCGCGAAACAGGTTGACCTCGCTCTCGGCAACCGAGAGCCGACCAAGTCGGTCAGCGGCATGTGTCGATTCTGCCCTGCACTCACCAACTGTGACCTCGGCAAGAACTTCCTCGACGAACGAGATCTCCCCGTCGATTAACACTCGCTGCCTGCGCGTTAGCGATGCAAGCCACCAGCACGAGCGCGTCGCGGCGAGCCAGCGCAACTCGCAACTCGCCGCGCACCCATCAGTGGTGCGAGCCACAGCAGCAGGCCGGAACTGACCGACGAGCCGAACCAGAGCTCCACCGAACCAAAGGTCCACCGAACCGGAGCTACAGCGTCGAGAACGAATCGCCGACTGCGATCGAACCGGGTGTGGTGATCAGCGCACCGACCGAAAGGCAACGTTCGTGTTCGGCGTTGATGTGTTTGAGCAGATCAAGATCGCGGTCGAGCCCTGGCTGAGGTCGGGTGATCATCACGCAGCGATCGATGCGCTTGGTCACGTCGAGCACTGCGGCACCGAGCTGGGCCGGTGAACCAACAAGATCATCTTCACCCGAACCGCTGACCAACACATTGGTGCGGAACCGAGCGAGGTCCCACGAACCGAGCGACTCTTCGCTCACGATCGATACGCGCGACTTCGTCGAGTCGTGCCACGCACCACCGGGCCCGGTCCACGACACCCACTCGGCGTCGTTCTCGAAGTCCATCGGGTTCTCGTAGGTGCCCCCATCCGAACCGGCGGCACGCAACTCCACGGGGCGGCCGAGCCACGCACTCATCGCCGCGTCGGTCTCCGCACCCGTGCCACGCAACGCAAGGCCGTCGGGGCCATCGACCACGAGCTCGTCGTCGACCACGCTGGCTCGAGCGAAGAGCAGCTCTGGCGTGCGCCGTGCGGTCAACACGTTGCCCGTCTCGACGTCGAACACGCCCCAGCCGCGATCGTGAGCGATGCCGAGCTCGGTGAGCTCGGCGGACTCGAGTTGCTCGCCACCCATCGACTTCACGGGGTAGCGCCAGATCTGCGAGATGACGGAGTTGGAAAGGCTCATGGGCTGACCCTAATCAGCGCGGCCGCAAAGCTGTCAGCGCAACCGCAAAGCTGTGACCGCGCAGCCGCAAGCCGTCAGCACAACCGCAAAGCCGTCAGCGCAACGAAGGGATCCGGGGCGGCTGACCAGCTCGATACCGACGGCGGTAGGCCAACAGAGCACCCGGGCCCAGCAGAATCGGCAACCACAACGAGAACACTCGGTAGGCGAACGCTGCGAGCAGTGCGTTCTGAGCGCTCGTACCAGAGAGCACCAGCATCGGGATCAGGCCGGCTTCGACAAAACCAAGCCCTCCTGGCGTGATCGGAATCATGGCCAACACCGCGGCGCCCGCATAGGCGATCAACACGAGGCTCAAGCGAGGGTCAGCACCAACGGCGTAGAGCGCAGCGACGAGGGTGAGGTAGTCGAATGCCCAGTTGCCGGCGGCGGCCGTGATCGCCTGTGGCCATTTGTTGCCAACCACCTCGACGAGGGCGTCACGCTGCTCGAGCATCTCGGGTCGCTGGAACTTCGTCTCTCGCCCATACCGGCGAGACAAGAACTGCACGACCCGCTCGACCAGGCCGCTCACGATCCACAGCGGTCGGTTGAACAACACCCCGACCGCGCCGAGACCAACCAAAACGACGAACATCACACCGCCGGCAACCGCAGCGGGCCAAAGGTCTTCAGGGATCGGCGCACCGAGCAATGCCAGCACCAGCGCGGTTGCCGGAATGGCAAAGAGTGCGCCGGTTGAGATGATCGACGTAGCCGCCAAGGCTCCCCCGGCTTGGACTTGGCTCACGCCCGAGACCGACAACATTCGATAGAGGGTCGCTCCACCCGCCGCCGCTCCGCCAGGAACGACTCGACTCACCGCATTCGAAACGAGCTGACTTGTGGCAGCCACGAACCAGCTGACACCTGGCAGCACGATCCTGGTGAGCCACCACATGCAGAAGAAGCTCGCCGCCTCGAGCCCGAACATCACGAGGAACCACCACGGACGAATGTCGAGCAGACGCGGCGCCGATGAGGCCACGTCGAGCAACTGCGGTGCGAAGAGGTAGACGGTGAGCACGCCGAGCGCGAGGAACACGCCCTGCTTGACCCACTTACCGACCTGGGCGCCGCTGTCAGAGTTGGTCGGCGACCGAACGAACCGGGTGACGTCGTCAGACGGTTGGCGACCGAAGATCTTCATGCGAAGTCTCGCAACCGATGCCCGAGCGATTCGAGCAGCTCATCGACCAGCACGAGTGGAAGCCCAACCACGTTTGGATGTGAACCCTCGATCGACTCGACGAGCAGCGCACCAAATCCTTGGATCGCGTAGGCGCCGGCCTTGCCTTCGTACTCACCGGTTGCGAGGTAGGCCTCGACGTCATCGGCTGACAGCGTTCGAAAGCGCACCTCGGTTCGGGCGACGCCAACCTCGTGGTGATCACCATCGACCACCGCCACACCCGTCAGCACATGGTGGGAACACCCAGATAACGAAGTGACCATTCGCCGAGCATCGTCATGCGATGTTGGCTTTCCCATCACCTCAGCGCGTCGTCCCTCGCCGAGCACGACGACGGTGTCAGCCCCGAGAACGATTCGCCCCGCCATCTCGGCCCGATCGCTGATGGCTGACGCTTTGCCGAGGGCCAGCCGAGCCACGTATTCGACGGGTGCTTCGGATGCTTCCATCGTTTCGTCGATGTCGGCGGGCGCAATCTCCGCCTCGACGCCAACTTGAGCAAGCAGCTCACGTCGGCGAGGCGAAGCCGACGCCAGCACCAAGCCGGGCGAGGACATCCAACCAGCGTAATCGCTCCTGCGTCGCTCATGCCTCAGGCGGCGTCGTCCATGGATTCCGCCAGCCTCCACTCGCACCCGCCGTGCACTCCTTCTGATCTCACGCCGACGCCGTGGTGCAAATTTTGATCATGCGACATCGGCACCGAACCCCCCTTTCCTTAAGGGGCCATTTGGCCGCTTCAGTCTGAGCGAAATTCGACCGATGAAGAAGGCATGAACGAAGTAGGGCCAGAACCAACTCGCCCCATGTGCCCGGAATGCGGTGACGCGTTCATGCCATGGATCTCGATGTGCCCGGCTTGCTCGATTGAGCTCGAGACCGGCCCTGAGGGAGCGGAAAACGGTGCGGAGGCCAAGCCATTGGCTGACCAGGTCGCACCAACGCTCGATACCTCTGAGTCGTCATGGATCGACATTCCCGTGTCGGCTGATGAGCCGGTCAAGGTCGCCTTGTTCACCAACTTCTTGACCGAACGAGACATCACCTACGAGGAATCTCGCCGGTTCGTGTCAATCCCTTCGTCACACGCCGATGATCTCGCTCAGGCCATCGATGCGTGGGCGTTCGTGCACGATCTTCCCGACGACGACCGCCACCACGATTCGCTCGCCTCGACACTGCGCGAGATCGGCAACACCGTCGTCGCTGCGATCCACGGCTCATCGGTGATCGCAGGCCACCCCGAGCTGGCAACGGCCGACGGAGCTGGCGTCAAGAAATCTCCAATCGATCTTCGGTAGTGCCATGATCGGGGCATGAGCCTCGTTACGTGCGACATCACCGATTCGGTTGTGACCATCACCCTGAACGACCCCGACCGCCGGAATGCGGTCACCCTCGACATGTGTGCCGAAGTCGGCGCGATGTTGGACGAGGTCGAGGCAAACCCCGAGGCCAAGGCCATCGTGGTGACCGGCGCCGCCCCAGCGTTCTGCGCAGGCGCCGACCTCACCCATCTTGGTGACTCTGAAGAAGAAGGCCTGCTCGCCATCTACGAAGGATTTCTGCGCTTCGGCAACAGCCCGCTGCCAACGATCGCGGCGGTGAACGGGGCAGCGGTTGGAGCTGGCATGAACCTCGCGCTCATCTGTGATCTTCGCATGGCGGGCGAATCCGCTCGTTTCGATGACCGTTTCCTCCAGATCGGCATCCATCCAGGCGGCGGCCACACATGGATGTTCCAGAACATCACCGGCCCCCAGCCAGCCACCGCTGCGGTCTTGTTCTCCGAAGTGATGGATGGCAAAGAGGCCGAGCGTGTTGGTCTCGCCTACCGCTGCGTGCCCGATGACGAGCTGTTGCCGGCCTGCCAGGAGATGGCGGCCCGCACCGCAAAGGTGCCTCGTGAGCTGGTGATTCGCACCAAACAGACCATGCAGGAGATCCGTTCGGTGTCGACCCAATCAGCGGCCGTCAACATGGAACTCGGCCCTCAGGCTTGGTCGGCCCGCCAGCCCGCCTTCCGCCAAAAGCTCGACGCCCTGAAGGCCAAGATCTCGGGCAAATAGTTCGGTCCCGAACCAGGTGGCGTTTCGTCAACGAAGACCCAGGTCAGAGCACCTAGAAAGAATGCTCGCAACTCGGGCTGTAAGCGCTTACATTCAGCAGGATGGCTGACGACACGCGCCCTTGGTGGCACGACGCACTGATTTACCAGGTCTACGTTCGGTCGTTTGCCGACTCGAATGGCGACGGCGTCGGCGACCTCGCCGGCATCCAGTCTCGGCTCGACTACATCGCCTCACTTGGTGTCGACGCGCTGTGGCTCAACCCTTGTTATCCGTCACCGCAGCTCGATCACGGCTATGACGTGTCGAGCTACTTCGACATCCACGAGGAATACGGAACGCTCGAATCCTTCGACGCCCTGCTCAGCGCCGCTCGTCAACGTGGCATCAAGGTCTTGATGGATCTCGTCCCGAGCCACTGCAGCGAAGACCATCGCTGGTTCAAAGCAGCCATCGCAGCCGGCCCGAACAGCCCCGAGCGAGCCCGCTTCTACTTCCGAGACGGCAAAGGCGACGGATCGGAACCGCCGAACAACTGGCGAGCGGCCTTTGGTGGCTCGGCGTGGACGCGCCTCAACACCGACGCTGACGACGGCCAGTGGTATCTCGGAACGTTCTCGTCGTTCCAACCCGATCTCGATCACACCAACACCGACGTCCAGCAGCTCTTCGCCGAGATCTTCGAGTTCTGGTTCGACCGTGGGGTTGCCGGATTCCGCGTCGACGCCGTCGCCGGGACCGGCAAACACCCCGAGCTTCCCGACCAGCCACCGGTCGGCCCCGACGTCGGCCCGCTCGACATCACGTGGCTCAACCCCTACTCGGTATTCCGTGAAGAGGGCCACGATGCGTGGCGCCACTTCCGATCGATCGTCGAGGACTACGAAGCTCGCCATCCCGGGCGAGAGCTCATGATGGTGGCAGAGGCCTACGCCGTTCGCCGTCCCGAGCTGATCAAGAAGTTCACCGAACCCGATCAGTTCCATCAGATGTTCTCGTTCGATCTCATGCTCACGCCGTGGCATAAGGGTTCGATCGAACAGGCGATGCAAGACCCGCTCGAGATCTTGGCATCCACGGGTGTTCCGCCTGCCTGGACGCTCAACAATCACGACATCCAACGCATCGTCACCCGCCTCGGCCGAGTCGACGCACACAAGCCAGAGAGCTGGACCAACAACAATCTCGCGCTCTCGGGCGCCGGCTTTGACCCGGTCGTCGGCGAGCGTCGCGCTCGAGCGATGGCCGCGTTGATCTTTGCGCTCCCCGGCAACCTCTTCCTCTACCAGGGCGAAGAACTCGGCCTGCAAGAGGTCTTCGATATCCCGGACGATCGACGTGAGGATCCGGTCTTCTTCCGCAGTGGCGGGGCCGAAGTCGGCCGTGATGGTTGCCGAGTCCCCATTCCGTGGACCAACGATCCGTCGACCTCATACGGCTTCTCCACCCCTGCCGCAGACGGCTCGATCGCCGAGCCGTGGCTCCCCCAGCCCGAGGCGTGGGGTGAACGTTCGGTCGGCGCGGCCGATCAACATCCAGACGCAACCCTGACGCTCTACCGCATGCTCGGTCTGGCCCGAACCTCCTATGCCACCAAACAACCGGCGACTGCCGAGGTCGTCGACGCCTCGACGATCACCGGAGGCGATCAGCTCGTGATCGTTCGCCGAGGCACCTTGCTCGTCGTCACCAACCCGGCGTCAGAACCCGTTGAGATCGATCTCGCGGCGCTCGGAACGTCGATGGCACAGCTCGTCGTTTCGAGCTCCGACGTCGACACATCCGCATCGCTCGTTCCGGCCGACACCACCTTGTGGTTCTCACCGGTCTGAGCCGCTGCCCTTGCGCGACCCGAAAGCCTGAGCCTGACCTAGGCGATCTGTTCGACGCGTTCGGCGTCGTGCTGGCCACTTCGAGCTGAGCCAGGCTGCGCAGCTCGAACGGCATCGAGGGTTTCGAATGCGTTGACGAACTTGGCGTAGCCCTTGTCGTTTGGATGGAAGTGATCCGAGGCGGTCACCCCGAACCCTTTGTAGTGCGCGTCGACCGGGGCGATGTCGTGGCCGAGTGTTTCGGCGGCTGGCATAAAGCGTCGGTTCACGGCTTTGACGACGAAGCTGCCACCGCTCGGCAGGCTCGACATGACCGAGTTGGCGGGCAGTTCTCGAGCCAGATCGGTGAGCGCTTCGGCGACGGAACCAAGCTGCCATTGCATGACCAGGTCGTTGCTGCCAACCGTGCAGATGACGAGCTGCGTCTTCACACCCGCGGTGGTCATCTCCCGAAGTGCCGGCAGCTGTGTTTCCATGACGTCGGCCACCTTGGCCCCCGAGCGAGAGAGGTTGACGACCGGCGTGTCGGTTCCGAACAACAGGCCGATGTGACCCTCAGCCGGCGACGTTGCGCCAATACCTTGGCTGAGCGAATCACCGAGGACGACAACAACACCGTCGTCGTAGCGATCGTGAGAGGCGAGCGTGGTCGCCGCTCGGTCGCTCCAATACTCCGCGAACGAGATGATCTGTTCCTTGGTATGCCGTGCGCCCTTGAAGTATTTCGAGGCTGCCATCACCCGGCGGCCGGGTTCGGCTGGGGCGAGCGCGTCACAAAGCGCTGGGCCAAATTCGAAAGTCATACTCAGATCATCGGCACAGAAACGGCCGACCTGGAGGGTTGCGCCGAGCCTGGGAACGTGCAGCTAGAGCCAGTCGGAAACGAACTCGTCAGCTCGCTCGGCCCACTCTTCTGATGTGATGGCGAACCGCATGTGGTCTTCCCACTCGCCGTTGATCTCGAGATACCGAACGGCGGTGCCTTCGTAGCGGACCTCGAGCTTGTCGACGACACGACGAGAGGCTGCGTTTCGTGGCACGATCGAGATCTGCACTCGGTGCAGCCCTGTCTGCTCGAATGCGAACCGAAGGGCGAGAACCACCGCTTCGGGCACGTAGGAGTTGCCGGCCTGGCGCTCGTCGATCCAATACCCGAGGTAGGCGTTCTGGAAGGGCCCTCGCTGCACGCTGTTGAGATTGACCTCACCGGCAAACTGGCCACCGACAAAGATGCCGAATCCGTAGGCCATTCCCGATTGCCACTCACGCTCTCGCGAATGGCAGCGCAGCGAGAAGGCGCCTCGGTCGTTGATCACATCAGGCCCGCCAGCGATGCGGCGCGGCTCCCACTTCGTCAACCATTCATGATTGACGGTGCGAACCTCACGCCACTGCGGGAAGTCGCCAACGCGCAGCGGACGAAGCACGATCCGGCGCCCGATCAGGGTGGTGGTTGTGGTCATCGGGCTCCCCCACCGCTCTGTCTCCCACCGCTCTGTCTCCCACCGCTCTGTCCCCCACCGCTCTGTCCCCCACCGCTCTGTCCCCCACCGCTCTGTCCCCCA
>CALEWY010000049.1 GCA_937925335.1 uncultured Acidimicrobiales bacterium | reverse complement strand
GCCGTTCTACTGGGAAGGCTTCGAACAGACCACACGCTACACACACCGGATTGACGGCTTAAGTAATCTCGACAGCGTCTGGAACGACTTTAGTTCAAGCACTCGCCGAGCGATTCGCAAGGCGTATCAACTCTCGCCAATCTCGCTCTCCATCTCCCTCGGCCTCCTCCTCATCGCCGTCGTCGCCGGCGCTGCGATCGGCCCGGCCGGCCTTCCGGCCATCGATGTCATGCAGGAGCTGCTCGATCGCCTGCCGTTGATCTCGATCGAGTCGGGCCTCGAAGAGCGACAGAAGACAATCCTGATGTCGTGGCGACTGCCTCGTGTTGCCCTCGGGGCGCTCGTCGGATCTTCGCTCGCCATGAGCGGCGCCGCGTACCAAGGCGTGTTCCGCAATCCGCTCGCCAGCCCTTGGCTGCTCGGGGCCGCGGCCGGCGCCGGCCTCGGCGCCACGATCGTTATCGCTTTCGGCCTCGACGTCTCCTATGGCCCGGTCAACTCGATCCCCATCGGCGCGTTCATCGGTGCGCTCATCGGCGTGTCGATCTCGATGTCGCTCGGGCAATTGACCGGCCGCTCGACCACCGGGCTGCTGCTCGCTGGTGTTGCCACCGCCGCCTTCCTCACCGCCATCCAGACCTATCTGCAGCAGAAGAACACCGACACGCTTCGAGCCGTCTACGCCTGGGTGTTCGGCCGGATCTCAACATCGGGCTGGAGCGAAGTCACGCTCCTTCTCCCCTACGTGGTCGTGTGTGGCGCCGTGCTCTTCATGCATCGCCGGCATCTCGACGTCTTGCGAGTCGGCGAAGACGAGGCCTCGTCGCTCGGCCTCGATCCTCGACGCGTCCGCACCATCGTGGTGGTGATGGCGACGCTCATGACGGCGGCCGCAGTGTCGGTGAGCGGCCTGATCAGCTTCGTTGGCATCATCGTTCCCCACGCCGTCCGGCTTCTGTTTGGCTCGAGCTATCGAGTTGTGTTGCCGCTCTCGGCTATCTGTGGTGCCGCGTTCTTGGTCTTTGTCGACATCGCCGCTCGCTCGATCGACGCTCCCGCCGAGCTTCCAATCGGTGTTGTCACCGCATTCTTCGGGGCACCGTTCTTCGCCGTCGCGTTGTGGTCATCGAGTCGATCATGAGGGCGCGACCGACCAGAGCCGTCTACGTGAGAGACCGGACATGACCGTCGTTGCGCTCGACTCTGTGTCCGTTTCCTATCGAGATCGGCTCGCCGTCGACGATGTGTCGTTGCGTGTCGAGACCGGCCACTGGCTTGGGCTGATCGGCCCGAACGGCGCTGGCAAATCAAGCCTGTTGCGGGCCATCGTCGGCCTCAATCACCACGCCGGATCGATCACCTTCGACGACACCGTGGTGGCATCCAATGAACGCTCTCGCCTCGTCGCACTGCTTCCCCAAAACCCGGTGATGCCGCCGGGAATGACGGTTGGCGAATACGTCATGTTGGGCCGCACCGCTCACCTCTCATGGCTTGCGTCGGAGAGCGAACACGATCGCCAGATGGTCGGTGAGGCAATCGAGCGGCTCGATCTCATCTCGTTCACGTCTCGCCCTGTCGACGAGCTGTCCGGCGGCGAGGCGCAGCGCGTTGCCTTGGCTCGGGCACTGGCGCAAGAGAGCTCAGTACTCCTGCTCGACGAACCGACGAGTGCGCTCGATCTCGGCCATCAGCTGGCCGTGCTCGACTTGGTGAACGAGGTGCGGTGCGAACGCATGCTCACCGTGATTGCGGCGATGCACGACCTCACTGCCGCCGGTCGAATCGCCGACGAGATCATGGTTCTCGATGAGGGCCGGACCCAAGCGGTCGGCGGACCGATCGACGTGCTCACACCCGACGTGCTCGGCGATGCGTTCAACGCCGAGATCTCGGTTCTTGAAGCACCGGACGGCTCACTCGTCGTCGTGCCGATGCGGTCATCACTCGGGCGTCCGTCATGAGCGGCCTTCGGACCGCTCAGGCGTTCCTCACCCGACTTCCCGGTGGCCAACACCCCGAGGATCAGGCTGGCTTGACCGCCTCGGTTCCGTGGTTTGGCGTTGTCGGAATCCTCGTCGGTGCGATCGGCGCCGGGGTCTACGTCGGGGCCGCTGAGCTTGTGAGCCCCATGGCTGCCGCCACGTTGGCGTTCATCGTGACCGCACTCGTCACCGGCGGTTTCCACGAAGACGGCCTGGCTGACAGCTTCGATGCGTTGGCCGGCGGATGGACGGTCGAGCGCCGACTCGAGATCCTCAAGGACTCGCGCCATGGAACCTTCGGCGTTTTGTCGCTCGTCCTCATTTCGATCTTGAAGATCTCAGCGCTTGCATCGCTCTCTGGCCGTGATGCTGCTATCGCCCTCGTGTGTGCCCACGTGATCGGCCGAGCGGGTGCCGTCGCGTTGATGGGTACCGCCCCGACCGCAACGAAGAAGGGCCTTGGAGCGGATTACACCCGATCGCTCGGCGTGCCCGCAACGATCGCCGGGTCGATGGTTGGTGTGATCGCAGCGGTTCTCGGATTCGGCGTATGGGCACCCGTCGTCCTCGGCGTTGTGGCCGTTGGAGTTGCCGCTGTCGGGCTGTGGGCGTGGCGCAAGATCGGCGGTGTCACCGGCGATCTTCTTGGTGCCGCCGAGCAGGTTGGCGAAGCTCTCGTGCTGCTGAGCGCCGTGGCTGTCATGGTTGGCTGAACATCCTGGGCACAATGGTTCGGTGAACACGGGCGTCTTGCGAACTGGATTCGGACGAGTGGCCAGCGCGCCTTGTCGGGCAACCCCGGCGGGAGCCGAGCGTTCGTGACCACCGACGAACTCATCGTCCTTGCAGTTCTGGCGGCAATGTTCGCCGGGCTGATCACGCGACGGGTTTCGCCAACCGTGGGAGTTGTTGGCGCGCTCCTCGTCCTCTTCATCACTGACGTCGCCGATCAGGCCACGGCTCTATCCGGGTTCGCATCGCCGGCCCCGGCAACGATCGCCGGCCTCTACGTCGTTGCCGGTGCGGTCGAACGATCGGGGGCGTTGCGACCATTGAGCCGCAGCGTGCTCGGTGAAGGGTCGATGTCGATCGGGATGGCCAAGCTCGGAGGCGTCGCTGCCGCTCTCTCTGCCGTCGTTGCGAACACACCCATCGTTGCCATGTTCATCGGGCCAGTCTCGCGGTGGGCGCAGCGCCGAGGTGCGCCGCCATCGCGCTTCCTCATGCCGCTCTCCTTCGCCGCCATTCTCGGCGGAATGCTGACACTCATCGGCACGTCGACCAACCTCATCGCGTCGGATCTTGTCGAAGCGGCAGGCCAAGAGCCGTTCGGGCTGCTCGAACCGGCTCGCTTGGGCATTCCGGTCGTCATCGTCGGCATGTTGATCATCGTCGGACTTGGTCCACGTCTTCTCCCCGAGCGCGGAACGGTCAACAACTCGACCGTTGAGCGGCCGTTCACCACATCGCTGTCGGTGATCGACGGCGGTGAACTCGATGGTCACACGGTGGCGTCGGCCGGGCTGCGCCAGCTCGGGGCCGTCTTCCTCGTTGCCGTTGAGCGACGGGGAGAGATCACCGCCCCGGTCTCACCCGAACACCAATTGCGAGGAGGCGACACGCTCACGTTCGCAGGCCAGGTCGACTTCGTCGTCGAGCTCGAAAAGGTGCCTGGACTCGATCTTGTCGTTGGTGATCAGATCCTCAAACTCGACGATGGCGAGCACGCGTGGTTCGAAGCTGTCATCGGCGCCGGATCGCCACTCGTCGGCCGAACGCTGAAACAGTCCGGCTTCCGCGATCGATACCAGGCCGCCGCGGTTGCCCTTCACCGATCGGGCGAAGGTGTGAGCGGAGGCCTCGGTGACGAACGACTCCACATCGGCGACTCGTTGCTTCTTGTTGCCGACGCTGGATTTCGTGAGCGCTACAAACACCGGGGTGATTTCCTGCTGATCCAGCGCCGATCCGAGCCGCCACCAACCGCTTCAGTCCACGCAAAACGATCGCTGCTCATCCTCGGAGTCGTCGCCCTGCTTGCCATCACGGGACTGGTTGGTGTGATGAAGGCCGCCGTACTCGGCGCAGCTGCGACGGTCATCGCCGGTGCGCTCACGCCGCGACAGGCTCGAGACAGCGTCGACCTGAACGTGGTGATCTTGGTTGCCGCCGCCATCGGCGTCGGGGCTACGGCTGACCGATCAGGCCTCGCCGCTCGTTTGGCCAACGGCCTGCTCGATCTCACATCGTCGGCCGGATTGTGGGGGCTCGCACTTGGCCTTGTCATCGCCACGATCGTGTTGACGGAAATGATCACCAACGCGGGTGCTGTCTCGTTGATGATTCCGATCGCGATCAGGGCGGCGGACGAGTCGGGTGGAGACGCTCGACTCTTCGCGCTCGGTGTCACGTTGGCCGCCTCGGCTTCGTTCCTCACACCGATCGGTTATCAGACGAACACGATGGTTTACGGCCCAGGTCGCTACCACTTCACCGACTATCTGCGTCTCGGTATCCCGCTCACGCTCGTCGTTGCGATCATCACGCCGCTGTTGATGGCAAGTGGCTCGGGCGTGTGGTGAGTTGCACAGAGGCGAGTTGCACAGTGTTCAGCAACACATTGGTGAGTTCGCGCTGACCGCTTCAGGCGTCGTCATGCCAGGATGACCCAATGGGTTTGTTGTCATGGCTTCTGGGTGGACTGCTGGTCGGATGGGCGGCGCGCTTCCTCGTTCCCGGAAACTCAGGGCTGGGCTGCATTGGCACGATCGGACTCGGCGTTGCCGGGTCGTTGGTCGGCGGAACGCTCGGCAACCTCGTCACCGGTAACGGCCTCGAGTTCGCTGGAGCGGGCTTCCTCGGGTCGGTCGTTGGTGCAGTGATCGTGTTGATGGCTGCCAAGAAGTTCGGCAACAAGCAGCCACCGCCCCCTCGCTGACGCCGAGTTCTCCAACGAGACGGCCCTGCGGAGGTGTCTTCTTTCTCGTTGAGTCGGCTCATGTCCGAAATCGTGGGCTGCGTGTCATTGACGACACAGCGGTTCTCCCCCACCATCGAGTCATGGCCCGGCCGCACCACATTTGGCACCTCGTTTACGAGGGCTGCCAATCACTCGATGCCGTCGGCCCCTTCGAGGTGTTCGCCGGCGCCAATCTTGCAGCGAACCAACACTTCGCACCGGGCCCTCGTTACGAACAGAAGCTGGTCTCGATCGATGGCGCATCGGTCACGACCGAATCAGGGCTCGAGCTCGTCACTACGCCGATCGACGAGCTGAAGGGCCGGCCGGACACGCTGCTGATCGCTGGCGGGTTCGGGGTTTTCGATGCGTTCACCGAACCGGCGATCATCGAGTGGCTGAAGGAGACTGGCGCTCTCGTTCCGCGACTTGTCACGGTGTGCACTGGCACCTTCCTCGCTGCTCAGGCTGGCCTGCTCGATGGACAGCGAGTCGCGACCCACTGGGCTCGGGCCCGACGCTTGCAGGAGCAGTTCCCAGAACTCGACGTGGATGCCGATGCGCTCTTCCTCGAGAGTGGCGATGTTTGGACGAGTGCTGGGGTCACCGCGGGCATGGACCTCGCTCTGGCTCTCGTCGAGCGAGACCACTCACCAAAGGTCGCCCAGGTCGTGGCCCGTTGGCTCGTGTTGCACCTGCGCCGTCCAGGCGGCCAATCGCAGTTCGCCGCGCCAGTGTGGTTCGAGCCGTCGCGGATCGACGCCGTGCGACATGCGCAACAGATCATCGCTGGCGACCCAACCGCCGATCTCTCGGCCAACAAACTCGCTGCGTCGGTGGGCATCTCAGCCCGCCACCTCACCCGACTCTTCCAAGCGGAGTTGGGCGTAACGCCCGCTCGCTACGTCGAACGGATTCGCGTCGAACGAGCACGAGACCTCCTCGACCATTCGAGTCACTCGGTCGCGCAGATCGCTCGACAAAGCGGCTTCAAGACCGCCGAGACGATGCGGCGAGCGTTTCATCGACGCCTCGGAACCTCACCAGACGACTACCGCCAACGCTTCGCTCTCTCCAACCATTCACCCGACCCCGAAACGAGTCACTCATGAAGATCGCAATCCCGCTGTTTCACCAACTCACCGCTCTCGACTGCATCGGCCCCTACGAGGTGCTCCAACGTCTGCCCGGCGCGACGGTGACGTTCCTTGCGGAGGAGGTCGGCGAGGTTCGGACAGACAATGGCTTCCTGGGCCTGATGGCCGACGCCACCTACGCCGACATGCCCGATCCCGATGTTGTCGTGGTGCCCGGCGGAATCGGCACCCGTGCGGTTGTCGCCGAAGAGGGCAATCAGCTCGTCGAGTGGATCAAGGCCGTACACCCGAACACTCGGTTCACGACCTCGGTCTGCACCGGCTCGACAGTGCTCGCGAAGGCGGGGCTACTCGATGACAAAGCGGCGACCACCCACTGGAGTGCGTTCGACGATCTCAAGAAGCTCGGTGCCGTGCCCACCCAGGATCGTGTCGTCGAGCATCTCGACGATCGGATCATCACCGCCGCTGGCGTGAGCTCTGGCATCGACATGGCACTGCGCCTTTCCGAACTCCTCGTCGACGACGTCGCGGCGAAGGCCATGCAACTCATGGTCGAGTACGACCCCCAACCACCATTCGACTTCGGCAGCGTCGACAAGTCCACCGAAGAGGTGATGACCCGCCTCATCGAATACGCCGCCAACGTCAACTAACCAGCTGTCATCTCTGAGACCACAACCACTCGCGGACCCACTGCAACCTCTGAGACCACAGCCACTCGCGAACCCACTGCGACCTCTGAGACCACAGTGGGTAAGCGGGCGCGGGTGCGATCGCTCAAGCCCAGTGTTTTCAGGGGCTTTGGGGCCCAGAACCCACTGCATGGCTCTGAGACCGCATGCTTGTTATGACCGGCTGCAACCTCAGAGGTCGCAGTGGGTTCGGAGGCTGCTGCAACCTCAGAGACCGCAGTGGGTCGAGCGGCTGTTGTGGTCTCGATTGGTGACCTTGGTTAGCGAGCTGTGTCGCCGTCGATTGATTCTCGGATGAGGTCGGCGTGGCCGCAGTGGCGGGCGTACTCCTCGATGAGGTGGATCAGAATCCATCGCAGATTCCAGTGGCCGTCTCGGCCCGGGAGCGCACTCATCTGATCGAACGACTCGGCGGCCACGATGTGCGTGCGCGCATCGGCCACCGCAGCGTGGAACTCGGCCATGAGCTCATCGACTGACAGCTTCTCGGCCCGGGTCATCTCGGCATCCACGTCGGCATCCCAGTCGAGGTTTGCGAACTCCTCTGGCAACTCCAGCCCAGCAAACCGGTCACGGAACCAGCTGTACTCAACCATCGTCATATGCCCGATCAACCGACTCAAACTGAGCGTTGACGGGGCAAGTGTGATCGCAAGCTGCTCCTTGTTCAGGCCGTAGGCCCGGTCGAGGAACTCGGCTCGAAAGAAGTCGAGAAAGCCGACGAGCAGGGTCTCCTCGTCACCAACAAGAGGAATATCCGGCAGATCAGGGCGGGCCATTCGACGACCCTAGGTTCAAAACGCCGATTGACGAAGAGCCTTTTCGAGCAACCGAGGATCGCCGAGGCGCCGCCTGAGCTCGCGTTCGAGCCCGGCGATTGGGTGCAGGTTTTGTGGTGCCCGGGTGTCTTTGTGCGGCTCGCTCGCATACTTCGGGAGCAACGAACTAACCGTGTTTGCCCGATCGGCCGCATCGTCGGCCGTTCCAACGCCGGGCAGTTCGAGGCGAACGACCCCGCTCAGCGGGTGGCTGATCGGGCCGGGCAAACGCAGATACCACGACCACTTCGTGAATCGGCCGCCGATCAGGAACACCGGGGTGCGCTCACCCTCACCGAGTTCACCGACGACACGGTGTTGCTCGGTTGGCAGATATTGCACGTTGTGGGTTTTGACATAACCAACGCCGGCGATCGAGTCACGTCCACGGAGCGGCCCGTCAAAAACGATCAGCGAGCCAGCATCGATCGTTGCCGACAGCGACGTTTCGACCGCCGTCATGTGGCTGTGAATCGCGAAATACAACGCGTCGGGATCGCCACCGGTGAGCGGGCGCAAACCGTAGGTGCCAAATCGGGTGACGATCGGGCCCGCGTCGGGTGCAGCGGTGTACAGCGCTCGCTCGATGACCGAATCGGTGAGCTTGGCCGAACCCGGCACACACCGAACTGCCCCGGCGGCGACGGTTGCGCACACACCAGGATGGGCTGTGCCATCGTCGGGATCGGTCACCCATACCCGTGCGTCGATCCGACGAACACCGTCGATGAACGTAATCGACTCGGGTGGCACGAGCGGCGGATCGGGCCGGATCGGCGCCCACTCATCGAGGGGCACCTCTTGGCCGGCGTCGACCGTGTTGTCGGCCTCGATCAGCGTCTGTTCATCGCCGTTCGTTCCGTAGGACGGGTCCCAGCTCTCGACGGCGAACTTCATACGAGCACCCGCTCAACCGTCGACGTATCGGATCCCTTGCTCACGACATACCGAGCCGGCATGCGTTCAGCCAACGCTTCGATGTGGGTGACGATGCCGACGAGGCGACCGGTGGCCGACAGTTCCTCGATTGCGGTCGCAACCGTGTCGAGCGTTTCAGGGTCGAGCGTGCCAAAGCCTTCGTCGAGGAACATCGAGCCAAGCCGGGGTGAGTCGACCGGGGCGAGCTCGGCGATCGAGTCGCTGAGTGCGAGGGCCAGCGCAAGCGACGCCAAGAACGTCTCTCCACCGGACAGCGTGCGAACATCGCGCTCGAGATCAGCATTTCGGTGATCGATGATCGTGAAGGAGCGGTCGTCGGACGAGAGCGAGAACTGCCCGTTGGACAACTCGCGCAAAACATCGGTCGCTCGCGCTACCAGATCGTCGACGGCCTCGGCCAACAGCCACTGTTCAAAGCCACTCGCCGAGAGCTGGCGGCCGAGCAGGTCGTAGACATCCCGCTCCTCACTGCGAGCTTTGACTTCGGCCCGGAGCTCATCGGCCTCCGCCATCCGAGCCTCGATCGTGGCGACGGTGGCGTTCGCTTCGGTCCGGGCCCGCACCAAATCGTCGGCCAACCGATCGGCAAACGTTGATGCGTCGGCATCGAGATTCAGCTCGTCGGCCGTTGCCAGGACGGACTCGACGAGGTGATCGCGCTGTGCCCGCAGCTCCTTGCCGCTCGTTGTGATGGTCTCCGACCGCTCGAGTTTCTCGGCCACAATCGCTTCGGCCCAGCGCTCGAGCGCTCTCCAGTCATCAGCCAAACTCGCATCAACGACTTCGGGCGGCTCAAGCGTTGCGACTGAATCTCGAACCCTCGTGAAGGCCACCCGGTGGCTTCGCTCCTCATCTTCGAGAGACGCCACTTTGGTCGCCGCTTCATCATGCGCCTTCTCGGCAGTTCGCAGTCGCTCGCTCACGGTCGCTCGATCCGTCGCCGTTTGCACCGCAAGCGCATGCATCGCCGACAGCTCCTCGAGCGGTTCGGGTCGCACTCGCGCAACGAGCGTCTCGACCTCTTGCCGTCGGTCGGCAAGCCGGCTTGCGACCGCGGCAGCCTGAGCGGCTCCCTCTTGAACGGCCTTGCGGGATGCTCGCACCTTCTCCCCGAGCGACTTCTCCGCCTCAGCAGCCGCCGCCAGTTCGGCATCGGGATCGTGATCAGGCACCGAGGCCACGTTCTGGCGACAGACCGGACACGGCTCGCCCTCCACCAGCCCTGCCAGCCACTGCCCCGCATCAGCCGATCGCCGCGCAGCGGCCAGCGCCGAACCTGCGGCTTCGTGGTGCTGTACGAGTTCAACCAACGCGGCTTCGGCCGACGCAGTCGCTGTCGACAACGCGTCAGATTGTTTGGTGAGCGTCGATAGCTCGTCGGTCATCGCGGCCAGCCGCTTCGCCGCCTCGATTGCGGCGGCAAGATCAGCCGGCGAAGCGCCTTGTCCCCCTGCGTCAAGCTCGTCGCGAGCGACCCGAGCCTGATCGAGCTCACGTTTCGACGAGTCTCGTTGTTCTCGTGCGATGGATAGCCGAGGCCCAGCGTCGGTCACGGCTTCGGGCACGGCGAGGCGGCCGAGCGCATCGAGTTGATCGACCAGCAACTTTCGCTCGTCACGAAGGCCGACGAGTTGGCGATCGAGTTCGACGACCGACGTCAACGCATCGACGGCAACAACCGAGAACTGCTCGAGATCGGCAACGACTTGTTTCGCAGCGGCGAGATGCTCGGGTGTGATCTCGGCATGACGCTCGAGTTGTTCGCCGATGGCTGCGGCCCGGTGCCCGGCAGCTTTGGCCCGCTCTCGGGATCGAACGCCCATGCGTGAATACAGCTGGAGGTCGAGCAACCTCGTCAGCAGCTTCTGGCGACTCGCCGGATCGTCCTTCAGGAACTGAGCGAAGTCGCCCTGAGGAAGAACGACGGTGCGAGTGAACTGGATGAAATCGAGGCCGAGCAGCTCTTCGATGGCAGCCGTGAGTTCCTTGGCA
This sequence comes from uncultured Acidimicrobiales bacterium, assembly GCA_937925335.1. Classification (GTDB taxonomy): domain Bacteria; phylum Actinomycetota; class Acidimicrobiia; order Acidimicrobiales; family SZUA-35; genus CALEWY01. The sequence goes on along the minus strand of CALEWY010000049.1, from coordinate 40,711 downwards.
CCGGACGCCAACACATCAGCGCCTCGCTCGAGCCGGGCTTCCTTCGTCGTGGCCCCCGTTTTGGTTCGCCTGACGACTCGCACGGCCGTGTAGGTCGATCCGGCCAATTCAAAGTCGAGACGAACCTTCGCCTCGTTGGCGTTCTGCGTGATGATCGGAGCGACGAGTCGAACATCGTCGTAGCGAGCGACCGAGCCGTAGAGAGCGAAGGTGATCGCGTCGATGATCGACGACTTACCCGATCCGGTCGGACCGACGAACGCGATGAGATCAAGATCGTCGAACTCGACGGTTGTGCTAGCGCGGAAGGTGGAGAACCCTTCCATCTCAAGGCGGATCGGCCTCATCCACTGGCCTCTTCGAGAAGCTCCGCGAACGCTGGCGCCAGCCGCTCGTCGACGATCTCTCGTTCGGCGAGAAACTCGTCGAACAGCTCTCGGGGGCTGCGGCCATCGCGCCGCCGACGGCGAGGCGCACTTGCTGGATCCCCGTCGAAGTCGATCATCACGTCGACCACACCGTCTCCGAGCAGCTCGCGCACCTCGTTGGCGAGACCAGCTCGAGCCGGCTCATTCACTCGCACTCGCAGCCAATCGGGACCTGATCCAGGCACTTCTGAAACGCCAACGTCGGCGGAGAACAGGGTTGGTTCGGCCACGCCATCAGCCGCGTCGCCACCCGCCGAGCCAACCGAGTCGAGCGACTCGGCCAACGTTGCAAGCTGGGCCAACGTGCCTCGCAGCGTTCGTAACGCCCGGCCAGCACTGAGCTCGACGGGGGTAACCTTCGCCGGCAATCCTGGTTCGAGCTCGACGATGTTGACCTGCTTGGACTGGGCCTCTTCACCAAAGTCGAGCTGCAGTGGTGAGCCGCAGTAGTGCATCGCCGTTGCCCCTCGAACCGATTGCGGCCGGTGCAGGTGCCCCAACGCCACGTAGGACGCAGCGGCCCCGAACGCAACGGACGGGATGGCGTACTCGTCGGCGAGGTGAGCGGCTCGTTCGCCACCTCCGGTTTCGCCACCCTGCACAAACGCGTGGGCGACGACGAGGTTGACGCTGTCGCCATCGAACGGGGCGGTGAGCGCGGCGACAACGTTCGTCATTCGCTGCGCGTAGGTCTGCGCGTTCTCGTACGCCGCAGCACTCATCAACTCGTCAGCCCGCACGATCGCTCGCTGCGAGACGAACGGGATCATTGCGGCCTTCACGGGCGTTCCGTCGCCAACCATCAACTCGACAACCCCACCGTCATCGGGCCGACGCGGTTCGGTTGCCATCGTGATTCGGCCTAAACGCAGGAGCGGGCCGACCGCATCGAAACGACGGGGGTTGTCGTGGTTGCCGCTCAGCGCGAGGACCGGTGCGACTTCTGCCAGGCGCAGGAACGTGTCGTAAACGATTCGCTCTGATTCTGGCGACGGCGCGGCCGTCTCGAATTGGTCGCCAGCAACGACGACTAAATCGACCGCCTCACGCTCGGCGATCGAACAGATCTCACCCAGAACTGCTGCATGCTCGCCAGCACGGGAATGACCCCGAATGGCCTTCCCGACATGCCAGTCAGAGGTGTGCAACAACTTCACTGCATCAACCTACGCAACACGTGTGACAACCACAGCCATCGCCATGCGCAACAGCCCAGAATTGTGAGAGCCGGAACAGGCAGAATTTCCGGCCGGTCAGGAACGCAGGAGCCAGAAATACGAGGGCCGGAACGGCCAGAAATAGGGCGAGGCCAGAAATCGGCCGAGGTCAGACGCCTCAGCTGTTCCGCTTGCGAAGCTCCATGCCGAACATCGTGGCGCCGATCACGATCAAGCCGATTCCGGCGATCGCCATGGCCGTTGCAAGCCCGCCGCCGCCGACGACGGTCGAGCTGACGGTCAACGCCGCTCCACCACCCAAGATCGCGGCGATCGCACCAAACTCGGTACCTTCAGCTGGCGCAGTCTCGGGCTGTTGCTCGTCGCTCATTCGATGAACGGTCATTCGATGAACATAGTCGCGTTCGGGCGTCCCGCCAGTCGCTCGAGCCGTTCCACGTCAAACAAACCCGACCGCCAGCCGTGACCTGGCGCTCTAACCTCACGGCCATGATCGGTCGAGTCGAAGCAGTTCATCGAAGCGCCCACCACACGTTCTCGAAAGACGCCTGCGACGAGATTGAGCTCGTCGTTGGTCTCGGTGTCGAGGGTGATGCTCACCAGGGACCCCGCGTCAAACATCGCTCACGAGTTGAAGCCAATCCCGACCAGCCCAACCTTCGCCAGGTTCACCTGATGACGTCCGAGGTGCTCACCGAGGCGTGCGATGCCGGCTTCACGGTGAACGCAGGCGATCTTGGCGAGAACATCACGACCAGTGGGCTCGACCTTCGAGCACTTCCAACCGGCTCACTCCTCCGCATTGGCGAGCGTGCCCTGATCGCATTGACCGGCCTTCGCAACCCTTGCCCACAGATCAACGCCTTCGAGTCCGGACTGCTGAAGCAGATGCTCGACCAGGACGACCAAGGCGAGACGGTTCGCAAGGCAGGCGTGATGAGCGTGGTGATGATCGCCGGCATCGTTCGACCGGGCGACGAGATCGTCGTCGCACTTCCGCCAGAACCACATATCCCCATGGAACGCGTCTGACGGCCACATCGGTTCGGTCACATCAGGGCGTGATCTCACTACGGTGCAGCCGTGCATGACGACGATGGTGCGACCGCACAGCTCGCGGTCCGAACGCTGGAGACCGACGACTGTTCGTGGGCCGCTGGGCTGATCGACGACCGGCGTCGCCAATACGCCGAGTACTCCCCTCGGTTCTGGAACCCGACCGATGGTGCGGACGAGATCCACGCAGCATTCTTGATGTGGCTGGTGCTCCAGGAGTCAACTATTTCGTTACGAACCGATCACGGCTTCGCGATCGGCATGGTGCAGGGCTCACGATTGATGGTCGACGACTTCACCGTTGACGACGATGAGCGGTGGTTGACCGACGGACGGGCGCTGCTCACCGTCATCGCTGATCAAGCTCGTGAACTCCACGGCATCGACCACATCCGCGTGGTCACCGCGACGCTCGACGAACCCAAACGCTCGATGCTGCAGACGATCGGGCTCGAGGTTGGCGCTCGTTGGTGGGTGAACGAGATCGAGCCAACAGCGGGTCCAGGCCTTCTCGGCACACAGCGCATCGCCGAGCACGACGCGATTCTGATGGACGCACCTCCCGTCTACTCAACGGGCGGGCCGATCGTGCTGGTCGAAGAACCAAACGATGCAGCGCTTGCCGATCTCGCCACAGGAGCTGCACAGCGCGGCGCCGTTCTCTTGATCGCAGCGAAGGAACCGGGGACCGCCGATGAACCGGCACTGGTCGCAGCTGGCTTCACGAACCCGTCGGAGTTCTACGACGGCCCACCAAACGTTGGCGGAGCGAAGTAGCACCCGTCGAGCCTCCGTGGCTGGCAACTCTTCGAGTTGCTGTGAACGGCCCCGGAGGGAATCACCGAGTTTGCCGGAGCGAAGTAGCACCCGTCGAGCCTGCGTAGCTGGCAACTCCTCGAGTTGCTGTGAACGGCCCCCGGAGGGAATCACCGAGTGTTGGCGGGGAGAGGTAGCGTCGTTCACGATGTCTCGCCGCTACGAAGATCTGTCCGGACCCGAGTTGGGTGAACGGCTCAATGCCGATTCGATCGTGCTCTTGCCGATCGGGGCCGTCGAACAACACGGGCCGCACCTTCCTCTTTCGGTCGACCATGTGATCGCTCACGAGATGGCAACAGCGGTGATCGATCGTTGTGGCGAGGAACTCGATGTGTGGCAGCTTCCCACGCTCGCCGTTTCGAAGAGCAACGAACACGCATGGTCGCCGGGCACGCTGGTTTTGAGCGCAGACACGCTGATGCGGGTGCTGCTCGACATCGCCCGATCCGTTGCGTCGACCGGTGTCGATCGGTTCGTGATCCTCAACGGACACGGCGGCAACACCACACACTTCGGAACAGCACTTCGCGAGATTCGCCTCGAGACGGGGATGAAGACGTTTCTCATGCACCCGTCACTTCCGCCTGCATACGGCGGTGTGTCGACCGAGGAAGAACTCGGCATGGGCATCCACGGTGGCCGCAACGAAACCTCCGTCTTCATGCACCTGCGCCCCGAACTGGTCGACCTTGCGAAGGCCGAACGGAAAGTGCCCGAGGCGATCGCTGAGAACACGCACGTGAAGTTCGGCGGCTCCACATCGTTCGGTTGGCTCTCGAACGACTTCGATGCCGACGGCTATATCGGCGACCCGACCGGCGCATCGGCCGAAGAAGGAAAGGCACTGTTCGAGGGTGCGGTCGACACGTTGTGCGAGGCCATGGCCGAGGTCAAGACGTTCGACTTCGGTCGCTGACCCCTCAGATCGAAATCGTTCCGTCCACGCACGTCACCGTGTGGCCACCGACCCAGATCTCTCCTCCGTCACGTTCGATGAACACTCGCCCTGAGCGCCCCATCGTTGTTCCCTGCGCTGCGACGTAGTCGGTGTCTCTCTTGTCGGACTCGAACAACCATTGCGCCAGCGCAGCGTTGAGGCTGCCGGTGACCGGGTCTTCGATGTGTGCGTTACCCCAGCAGAAGAACGCCCGAACCTCATAGGCCACACGCTCAGCTCCACCTTCACCGGTGACGGTCGTCGGGCCGATCACGCCGATCTCGATCTGCTCGGGCTTCGCTGGAGTCGGGTTGAGCGCGTTCACTGCGTCTGCTGAGTCCAACATCACGCCAATCCATCCGGGCCCGTTGTCGCACCAGGCCGAGTCGACGACGTCGTCCTTCGAGATTCCGAGGTATGTCACGACTCGGTCGAGGTCAGCATCGTCGACCGGTCCCTGACGAATCCGAGGAGGAGCGGCGAAGGCAAGCCGTTCATCGGAGGACCGAATGGGGATCAGGCCGAGATCACATTCCTGAACGATGTGGCGCGGGTTGCTCGGCATTCCGCCTCGGCTCAGCCAGGCGTGACAGGTTCCGAGCGTTGGATGGCCAGCGAATGGCAGTTCCTGGGAAAGCGAGAAGATTCGCACGCGATAGTCGGCCTCGGGCGACGTTGGTTCCAGCAGGAACGTCGTCTCCGAGAGGTTCGTCCAGATCGCGATCTCGCGCATCTGATCAGTGCTCAGTCCATCAGCCCCGTGGATCACGGCGACCGGGTTGCCGCGGAACGGCTTTGAGGTGAAGACGTCGACTTGATCGAACGGCAGCCGGAGCGATGTGGTTGTTGAAGTCTCGGTGGTTGGCACCGGACCAGTATTGGTCAGTTCAACAGACCGGTGATGAGAAATTCCACGCGCCGGTTCGCTGCCCGACCCTCGTCGGTGTCGTTCGATTCCAATGGTTCAGACTCGCCGCGCCCGTCTGCGGTCAGGCGGGATGCATCGATTCCTCGATTGACGATCTCGTCCATCACCGTCGTCGCGCGACGCAGCGACAGCGCTTGGTTTGATGCTTCTTCGCCGACGTCGTCGGTGTGGCCGATGACGGTCAGTCGAGCGTCAGGCTGATTCCCCATGAGCTCGACGGCAAGAGCGATCAGCGGTTCGTACTGCTGGCGGACGGCCGCTTGACCGGTTCCGAATTGCACGGTTTCGGCGACCGCAAGCTGCACTGGTTTCGTCGGGTTGTAAACGGCGTCGTCGGAGATCTCAAAGTTGTTGATGACTCGCTCGGGTCCGAGCACGTCCGACGCCGCGGTCTCGATCATGTTCGACGTGGCTTGATCCGGGACCGAACCTTCGAGGTACATGTTGTCGCCATCGATCACGAACCGCTGTGTGGGCTCGGCGTCGGGATCGGGTGCGGTCGATGCGAGCGCGGGTGGCGGGCGTTCTTCGCTCTCGAGCAGACCAGAAACGAAGGGCCAGGCGAAGAAGCCGCCGATGGCCAAGGCGCCAACGCCCACGAGCCCAGCAAGCGCTTTACCGGCCTTCCCAGCGACGCCTGATTCGCCGTCATCTGAGGAGTTGTCGACAGGGTCGGGGTCTCCAGACGGGATCAGATCGGGGATGGCGGGCGATTCGGTCAGCACACCGCCGAGGTCGTCACCGAGCTGCGCTTGAATGTTCAACAAGCTGTCTGCGATATCTGGTCTGAGTTCACCCACGCTTCAGGTATCGGCAACAACGCTGAGGCCCTTGATCCCGGACTTTTCTTTTTTGCGAGAAGTCCTCCGGGGGTCCTGACTGTCGAACGACCGCGTACCGGCGGGTTGCGCTGACAGATCGAGCTGCAGATCGCGCTGCCGCAGATCGTGCTGCCACGCGGCGCGTACGAGCCGTGATCGTCGGAACCCAACGCGTCAGGCAGAGGCTTCGGTGCACTCCACTCGGGGCAACGTCGTTCCATCAGCAAAGACCGGTGCGACGGCCACGGAGATCGACGCACCATCGTGCGCGGCGACGCGAGTTCGAGTGCTCGTCGTCCGTCGGTACATCGGGTTTTCCTCGTCGCCGACGCTCAGCTTCACGCCGTAGGACACAATCCCGTCAATGTCGTTCCATACGGCGATGAACCCGTCGTCGTCCCTGCTGAGCGTGCAGCGAAGTTCGTGAGAGATCGTCGGCTCACCAGCGAGCGCGGCGCCACATGGCGTGCGAGCCTGAATCGGAGCGCCATCAACCATTGGCACGAGGCCAACCGTGACCCGCTCAGAACCTCCGACAGCGATCATCGCTGGCGACTCGGTGACCGTCCCGTACTCGGAGGCGGAACCGAACTGGTCGATCTTGTAGGTGAAGCCCTCAGCCCCAGGCACGTCGCTCCAATGAACTTCGATGCCTCCAGCCACGGTCTGGACCGAACATGACAACGCATTCAGCGCAGATCCGCCTCGCTCCGTGCCCGAATCGGCGAGCGGCGAGACCGACGCGATCGCGCCCAGAAACGCGACAAGCCCAAAGGTCGCCATGAAAGGAGAGAGTCGCCCTCGACTTCGAACCGCCAATGCACCCCTCCACCGGATGTCATCGTTCTGCCCACGCACTTCTTCGCCACGCCCGCGCAAGGCGGGCCGTCATAGATGTAGTGGCTTCCAGGCTCACCAGCAAGTGCTGACGCGGAAGTTATCGATGTGTAATCTCATCGGGTGCGGACCCTGCTCATCGACGGATTCCCAACCCAGCACGACGCACCGCCCGCTCGCCCTTCGTCGGCCGGTCCGAGTTCGGTTGCGTCCGCCCGCTCGGCACTCATCGCGCTGGGTCATGAGGTCGAAACGCTGACGCTGCGCGAGAGCGACTTCACCTCGTTTATGACCGAAGAAGAACGGCGGGCGTATCACGACGAGGGTGCCAACCTCGTCACCGATGCTCAGCGCGAATCGGCGGAGCTCGTGCGCTCCGTCCATGCGATCGTCGTGTGTTGCCCGATGGTTGCTGGAACCGTGCCGACCATGGTCAAGAGCTGGTTCGAGCGAACCTTCGTGCCGGGTGTGGCATTCACGGTGACCGAGTCCGGCCGTCTCGAACCGGGTTTGAAGAACCTGAAGCGGGTGGCGATGTTGGTGGAGTGCGAAGCCGCTGGTGAGCGCACCATCCACGGAAGAAACGGCTGCGGAAAAGCCACGCTTCGAGCCCTTCGTCTGACGGGAAACCGCCGGTGCCGAGCTCGTTACGCATCGATGAAGCCAGGCTCGGATCCAGCGGTGGCGATCGCTCGATTGCTGAAAGGCTGGTCGAACGCTACGGCGAAAACCGGCGTTCGATCTCGCTGAGGTAGCGCTCGGCACGCTCCGGCGTGAGCCGATCCATCTTGTACAGCGCACACCACTCGAACGTTGCTCCCTCTTGGCAACGACTCATCAACTGCTGGCGGAGCCAGCGCTTGCCCCATTGTCCCTGTGTGATGTTGACGACCTTCGATCCCCCACAGGTGGTGACGGCGCAGACTTCGTCGACCGACGCAAGCGGATCACCGTCGGCGAGAACCAGCTCTTGCAACCAGTCGACCAGCACGGCGGGCTGGCCGCCCCACCAGGTGGGATAGACGAGTACGAGCCGCGTCACTCCGTCGAGCTGATCGACACTCGGCCGCTCGCCAAGCCCGAGCCGGAAGATGCTGGCTGTGTGCGCGTCGTGCGCCAATCCAGCCTGCACTCGATCGAGAACGGCAGCGTTGAAACTGTCTGGCACCGGATGAGCCTGGACGACCATCGTGTTCATGTTGCTCCCCTCCTCGTGCCGAATGACTCGCGACGACTTGATCAGAGCAGCGGGAGGACACCCTCGGCGATGCGCTGCACCTGTTCTTCTACCTTGTCGTATTTGTCGCCGGGCATCCCCGGGAAGAAGGTGAGGTTCTCGATGCCGCCGAGTTCGTCTCGGTACCAGGCGATCTGCTCGGCGACGTCTTCAGCCGTGCCGACGAGCCACACCTTGTTGTCGATCGACTCCTCGAGCGACGGGATCAACCCGGGCTCGGCAGGTTTGCCGTTCTCGCCCATGTAGCCACGGCTCCAGCCGTAGGGGCCGAGGAACTTCCAGAACTCGTCGTGGCCGTTTCGCACCGACTCGATCGCCTCTTCGCGAGTGTCTTCGACGCACGTATTGACGACGAGCATGCGCTTCTCGCCCGGGGCGAGCTCGGCGCCGTGCGTTTCGGCGTAGAGCTCGGCATAGCGATCCCAGAACTGCTTCATGAAGGTGTGGTGCTTGAGCCACATCACGCCGCCCCAACCGTTGACGGGAACCGTCGCCAGCGTCGGCGGCGAGGTGATCGCCTGCCACATTTCGTAGGGATGGAGCGGACGAGGAAGCAACGTGAGGTCTTTGACGAAACCACCGCGATCGGGAATTCCGGGAACGGGGAACTCGAAGATGTCGCCCTTGAACGAGAAGGTCTCGTTGTCGAGCGCGAGCCGCATGACCTGCACCGCTTCTTCGAACTGTTTGCGATTCAGATCGTCAGCGTCGGCCTTGTCCGGGTTGTCGAAGCTGCCGATCTTGGTTCCCAGGTTTTCGGCCTCACGAGGCACGGTGCCTCGGCCGATGCCGAGCACGCCTCGACCGCCCGAGATGTTGTGCAGGGTCGAAAAGTCTTCTGCGAGCTTCAGCGGATGCCACTGACCAACGACGTTGAACATCGTGCCGATTCGGATCTGCTCGGTCCGTTCAGCGAGGGCGACACCGGTCATCATGCCGTTCGGCACGACCTCGTAGCCCTCGTATTGGAAGTGGTGTTCGGTCAACCAGAACGAGTCGAATCCGAGCTTGTCGCACAACACCCCGACATCGAGGATGCGTTCGGTTGTTCGCCACGCTTCCTTTGCGTCGTACCGTCGATCCGTCGGCGCGGGTGCTCCAGCACCTGCGTCGTCCATCTCGACTCCCCCGAACAAGAACACCCCAGCTCTCATGGCGACGACTCTATGCGACGGTTGTGAAGGATCGCATCGTCGGGGGTGGGGACACGTGGCCGAGCCGGGCGGTCATCTCGGCGTCGACGACTCCAACCTGTTCCATCGAGATCGACTTCCAAAGCTCGTAGGACGACCACCAGATCACGGCGTGCACGGCAACGGTCTCGCTCTTGGAATCGGTCTCGCTCGACCCACCAGCGGTGGAATTCTGATCGTCCTCGCTGATCCAGACCTCCTTGTTCACAAAGCCCGGTTGCCCCCCGAGAAACGTTGTCCAGATCTCACGGTCGGCCATGATCCATTCATCGATCAGCGCCCGGTTGATCTCGAAGGTGAGCATCTCAACGACCATTCCACAACGGTAGCTCTCGGGCCGAACGCTGTTCGTGAGGCGCGCGCTGCCCAACGTGAGCATCAGATGAACCCCGTGTTTCAGCCTGGGTAAGCGCGGAGATCGCGCCGTATGGTGTCGACGGACCTCAGGGGTGGGGCTCGGTGTCTTCGCCCTGTTGATTGTGGGAGAAAAGATCCGAATGACCGGTACGGCCGGCGCCGCCTTGGCGTTCGACATGATCGGGATGACCTTCCCTGACGGGACCGAAGCGCTTCGCGACGTCTCGTTCTCGGTAGACCGCGGCGAGTTCGTCACCATCGTTGGCCCTTCGGGCTGCGGCAAATCGACGCTACTCAAGATCGCGTCTGGCTTGCTCGAGAACACTGCGGGTGCGGTGAAGGTCGATCGGGAGCGACTCGGCTACGTCTTCCAGGATGCAACGCTCTTGCCGTGGCGAACGGTGACCGGCAACGTCGAACTCTTCGCCGAGCTGCACGACATTCCGAAGGCGGAACGTCGCCAGCTTGCGCAAAAGTCGATCGAGCTCGTCGGACTGTCGGGCTTCGAAGACCACTACCCGAAGTCGCTGTCTGGCGGCATGCGGATGCGAGCATCCCTTGCTCGCACGCTCACGCTGAAGCCACCTGTCTTCCTCTTTGACGAGCCGTTTGGGGCGGTCGACGAGATCACTCGCGAGCATCTCAACGACGAAACCCAACGTCTCTTCGTGAGCGAGGGCTTCGCCGGACTGTTCATCACACACTCGATTAGCGAGGCCGTGTTCATGAGCACGCGGGTCTTGGTCATGTCGGCTCGGCCGGGCCAGATCGTTGCTGAATACGACATCCCGTTCGACTACCCGCGCCATCCCGATCTCCGATTCGATCCAGACTTCGCCAAGCTCAGCGGCGAGATCTCACATGCTTTGCGAGGAGGCCACTCGTGACCGCCACCGACGACACCTCAACACGTGACAGTGCCGATAAAGGCGGTGCCGACAAGAACAGTGCCGACCAGGCGGCGCTTGCTGGCATTGTCGGCGGAACATCGGCCGCCACGGTCAAGCAATCGATGAACCGCGGCGACTCGCGAGGCAAGAACTTCGCCGCCACTGTGGTGCCGCCGATGATGCTCGGTGGAGTGTTCTTGGCCGGCTGGTATTTCGTGTCGTACGTGTTGCTCGAAGAGAAGCGACGCTTCCTTTTGCGTCCGCCTCACGAAGTCATCCGGTTGGGCTTCCTCGAGTGGGACACCTTTAGCGACATCTTGTCTGCACTCTGGTCATCGACCAAGGTCGCCATCATCGGTCTGGTGATCGCGATCATCATCGGCTTCTTCTTCGCCACGATCATGAGCCAGGCCAAAGTGGTCGAGCGAGCAGTCTTCCCGTTCATGGTCGCCCTTCAGGCGATCCCGATCCTTGCGATCGTCCCGTTGATCTCGTTTTGGTTCGGCACCGGTCAGTTCTCACGCGTGGTGGTGTGCGTGATCATCGCGTTGTTCCCGGTGATCGTGAACACCTTGTTCGGCCTTCAATCGGCAGAGAAGGGAATGCACGACCTCTTCACCCTGCATCACGCCGGACGGGTGACCCGCCTCCGCAAGCTCATGTTCCCGGCGGCAATGCCCGCCATCTTCGCCGGTCTGCGTATTTCCGCTGGCCTCTCGGTCATCGGTGCGATCGTCGGCGACTTCTTCTTTGGCAAAGGCGACGTTGGCATTGGCCAACTCTTGCGCCGTTATGCCAACCAACTCGACGGTGAGGAACTCCTCGCCGCCGTGATCATGTCGTCGGTGCTCGGCATCGCCGTGTTCTTGTTGTTCGGCTGGATTCAGAACGTCGCCATTGGCCGATGGCACAGCGAACGCTGATTGAAAGAGCGAACGCTGATTGAAAGAGCGAACGCTTCCCTCCTGATCACGATCGACCCGCAATCTCAACTCAAATCCTGGGAGAGGATATGAAAACCAACCCACTGACAAAGCTGCTTGCCTTGTTGTTCGCAATGGCGCTTGTCGCCGCTGCGTGCGGCGGCAGTGACAGCACCGAAGCATCGTCGGATGATTCATCCGAAAGCTCAGACTCGGCGGACGAATCGTCCGACGATGAGGCGATGGAAGACGACGAAGCCATGGAAGATGACGCCATGGAGGACGGGGACGGCGCACATAGCGGCGCTCTCGCCGACGTTTGCCCAGCAAACGTCGTCATCCAGACCGACTGGTTCCCTGAGGCCGAGCACGGCGCCATGTACGAGATGATCGGCGACGACTACACCGTCGATCCTGGCAACAAGACCACCAGCGGTTCACTCATCGCTGGCGGCGAAGACACCGGTGTCGACATCGAAGTCCGTGCCGGTGGCCCGGCCATTGGTTTCGCCGCACCTCGCGTGCAGGCCTACACCGATGACTCGATCACCATCGCCTACTCGAGCCTCGATGCTCAGGTGCTTGCATGGGACGACGCTCCGATGTTGACCGTGATGGCTCCGTTGGAGATCAACCCGCAGATGATCATGTGGGATGCCGACACCTATCCCGACGTTGAGTCGATCGCTGACCTCGGTGAGGCCGGCGTCACGATCAACGTCTTCGGCGGTGGTGGCTTCTCGGACATCTTCGTGGCACAGGGTATCTGGAGCGCCGATCAGGTCGATCCGTCATATGACGGTTCACCGGCTCGGTTCGTCGCTGACAACTCGATCGCTCAGCAGGGCTTCGCCTCGGCCGAGCCGTTCAACTACGAGAACGTCTTCGAGGACTACGGCAAGGCTCCTGCCTTCCAGCTCCTCCACGACGCTGGGTTCCAGACGTACAGCCAGACCTTGGCCATCCGTCCGGACGATCTCGAAACGTTGCGTCCGTGCCTCGAGCTGCTCGTTCCGATCGCCCAGCAGGCGACCGTCAACTACGCCGAGAACCCGGACCGGACCAACGCCATGATCGTTGATGTCGTCGCCACGTTTGATGACTTCTGGGTCTACAGCGACGGACTCGCCGCCTACGGCGTGCAGACGATGAACGATCTCGGTCTTCACGGCAACGGCCCCGACTCAACGGTCGGCAACCTCGACCTCGATCGGGTGCAGGGCATCATCGATCAGGTCGCTGACGCTGGCCTTCCGGTGTCCGCCGACGTGAGCGTTGACGTCATGGTCACCAACGAATTCATCGACGAGAGCATCGGCTTCTAGCCCAGAGCACTCCTCAACAGGCACTCGCCTGCATCTGGCATCTCTTTCGCTCGCTTCGCCGGGCGGAAGGGGTGCCAGTTTGCGTTTTGCACACATCTACTCGGGCCCAGCGCTCGGCCAACGTAGGCACCTTTATGCGCGAACGTGCGACCTGCCGCACCTCTGAGACCGATGAAGGTCAACGTTCGACCAGTCATCCCGCGGAAATCGCGGAAACCCACTATCTACGCAACATTCCCTCGGGCGCGGGTCGGGCGCGAATCGGGCGCGCTTTCGAAATCAACCCTCGTCTACCTCAGAGGTTGATGAGGGTGACGCGGCTAGCCGATGGGGCCGTGGACGTAGCCCTCGTCGGACCAACGGCGGAAGGTCTCGAAGGGGTAGATCCCGGCGGAATGTCCATCGTTCCACTGGATCGAGAGGCCCCAGGCGCCGTGGTAGCTCGCATCGACGATTGAAAGCGGCAAGGGACTCGATGGTCGGGGCCACGTGTCTTGTCCTCGCTGACGGAGATCGCGACAGTCAGCACAGGGGCACCCGAGACGAACCTCGACGAGGTTGAACGACGCGACGTGATCGTCGGCAAACACAAGCGTCACGCCTTCGTCGCGTTTCACCGTGACGTCGATCGGATCGATTCGGGGGTCCATCCGACCAGCATGCCCGGGCGGTCAACGAACGGTGTTCGAATCCCGTGTCCGGTTCAGGTACGAGGCAAGGCCGGCTCAGTCTGCAGCGCGGAACGAGCCGTATTGGTTCCAGGCCTTGTCGAGGATCTCCGCTGGATCCGAGCTCCAGTTCAACGTTTCGACCTGAGCCCGCGTGTGCCGGCCTGTCACCCCGCGGAGGAAGTCGTGCGGTGAGGACACGACTGTGACGGCCTCTCCATCATCGCCCGGCGCCGGCCACTTCGTACCATCGGTCAGCTCAACCGTCAGGTCGACACCGAGCTGCTCAGACACCCGGGTCTGCAAGAGCGGAACGTAACGATGTGACGAGATCGGTGTCGCAGCATCGGCCGCGGCGACGGGCTGACCCAACACCTCGACCAAGTCGTACGCGTGCACAACAAGATCAGCCAGGAACGCTGTTGCGATATTCGGATCGTCCTCCATGAGGGCGGCGATCGGTTCACTGTGCGACCGCCACTCATCGATCACTTCTGCCAACGACATCGCCACCCGGTCGCCAACCTGGCGGGTGGTGGCCTCATCGATTCCGAGGCTCCCCTGCACACCGGCAAGCTTCTCTGCGTTCAGCCCGCAGACGTGGGCGGCGACGTCCTTCACCGTCCATGCGGGGCACGACGGCACAGACTGGGCGAGCGCATCATCATCGAGTTCGATCAGCGCAGCGATGAGCTCATCACGAGCGTCTGCGTACAGATCGGCCGGGCTTGTTTGGGCGTCAGGCATGCCGAGAAACTAGGCCACACAACACTCGCTCGGTCAACGCCGCATTCGTTCAACGACAGCCTCGGTCAACGCCGCATTCGTTCAACGACGGGCTCGTTTCACGAACGATGCAAGGTTGTCGATTGGTCGGATGATGCGACGAGTCGCCCGGCTTTGAAGACTCGACGAGACATTGGCGCATCGCTGATCGCCCCTCGAATCGTCGGCGCGTCGATCGCAACAAGATCCGCCGGATCACCCACACGCATCGTCACCGGCTCAAGACCCAGCGCGAGCCGGGCGTTGTTCGACACCATCTCGTAGGCCTGATCCGGCAAGACGTGTCCGGCCATCACCATGAGCGCCGCTGTTTCGAGCGGGTCGCTCCGCCCGACGAGGTTGAACGGATCCTGCACGTTGTCGGCCCCTGCGGCAACGAGCACACCAGCATCTTCGAGCGCACGCAGAGCCGTCAACCCGCGCGGCGTCGCCGCAGCGTGATCGCGTCCCTGCAGAAAGAGATTGGTTTGCGGAAGCGGGAAGACGGCGATGCCAGCTTCGCCGACAAGGGCTGAAACCCTGGCCTGCACCTCGGGTGACTGCATGCCGAGGCTGACGCAATGGCTCGCGGCAACGAGGCCGTCAAAGCCCGTCTCAAGAATTCGCTGCGCCATCGTTTCGAGCCGCAGCATCGTCGGATCGAGCGTCTCGTCAACGTGGAGGTCGATACCGATCCCCGCTTCGGTGGCCGATTCGATCGCGAGGTTGATGACGCCCAGACCATCCTCCTCGAGATGCGGACAGCCACCGACGAAGTCGAGTCCAGCTTCGAGTGCACTGACGAGAGCGGCGCGCATTCCAGCCCCGCCGTCGCCCATCATCGGCGAACCAACAAGGCCAACGATCTGCACCTCGAGCAGTCCGTCGAACTGGTCGGCCGCGGCGCGTACCGCAGATACCGCCGTCGCTCCGATTGAGTCGATGACGTTGACGTGCGTGCGAACGACGGTGACACCGCTTGTGATCAGCCGCTCCATCGCGTCGACTGCTCGGGCCGTGATGCCATCCGGCGTGATCTTGCCCGCACCGGCTGCTGCGATCCAAGCCGTGATGGCGCCAGACAAGTCTCCTGCAGGGTTTGGAACGAGGTCGGCCGTAAGCGCCTTGTCGAGATGGGCGTGGGGCTCGGCCATCGCTGCCATCAGCAACCAACCACCGAGATCAGTGCCCGATCTCGTGGCACCCGGTTCATGATTCACGACCTCGGCAATGCGACCGTCAGCGGTTCGAAGGTCGACGTGGCGACCGTCAGCGAGACGAGCGTTTGTGAGCCAGCTCATCGACGCACCGGCGATCGTCGAGAGCTCATCACAGCCTTGGCTGCGTTTCGCCCAGGAGCGCCGAACACACCGGCACCGGGGTAGGTCGCCGCTCCGCTGAGGAACAAGCCGTCGAAGCCGGTTTTGTAACGAGTGAGCTCACGGTCCTTGCCAACCAGCGCCTGGATTGGCGAGCCGGCAAAGGCAGGCGTGTGCCCCCGGTGCATCGAGAAATCGCGTTCGTACACGTCCGGAGTCATCGAGCGGAATCGGTCAACCGACGCTCGAGCGCCAGGCTCCATGTGACTCGCCCACAGATCGAGCCAGCGTTCGGGTTCGGGCGAACCCGGCCAGCCTCCCTCGAGTTCGTAGGGCGTGAAGAGCACCTCGATGCTCAAGACGTGTTCGCCGTCGGACGACATCGTGGCGTCCTGATTCGATGGCACGTTGACGAGCATCGTCGGAAACTCGGAGACCCGGCCTTCCGCTCGCTGGCGATGGCCCGCAGCGAGCTGATCCGGCGTCGGCGACACAAACATCGTCGGCGAAATCAGATCAAGGCCGGCGAACGCATCCGGCAGCTTGGCCGCCAGTCGAGGAGTCGGGGCCCCGGTGAGAACCGCATCGATCTTGGACTCGTACCCGTCTCGAATCGGCATGTCGCGCCAGCGATCGACCAACTTCTTTGCCGATGGCGGCGTTTGGTCAACCCAGTCGTGGAACACCCGCTGTGGGTCACAGGCGGCGACGACGGTTTCGGCTCGCAACTCCGTGCCGTCCACCAGGCGCACGCCACGCACCGAGCCATCACCAACGAGCAGCTTGTCGACTCGCGCGTCACATCGGATGTCGCCACCGGCCGCTTCGAAGCTGGCTGCAACCGCATCGGTGAGCGCTCCACTTCCGCCGACCGGGCGGCCGGTCTTCACCAGATGTCGGGTGGCATAGAGCAGCGCGGCCATACCGGTCCCCGGTGTTTCCGGCGGCAAGCCCCAAACGGTCGGACCAGAGCTGACCGCTGGCGAGATCATCTGCCAGGCATCGCCGAAGTAGCTGCCGAGAATTTCGCTGACGCTGCGGCGGCTCCAATCGAGAACCTGCTTCGCTCCCGCCGCCTTCTTGCCAGCCACACCCGCAAGGAAGCGAGGACCGGAGGGAACGGTCCGAGCCATCTCGACGACGAGGCGGGCGGCTGGCATCGCATCGGCGAGATAGCGCCGATAGTTGTCGACCTGCTTGGGATAGGCGGCGGCGATGGACTCGAGTGTGCGTTCCGTGTCAGCAAAGAACAGCCACGGCTCTTCTTCGCTGCCATCCGCGTTCGGATGGAACGTGTTGATCGAACTGATCTCGGACTCGATGTAGCTCAGGCCATGACTGGCGAGGTCGAGCTCATCGATGAGCGGCATGGCTCGGACCATCGAGTGGTCGCAGTTGCAGATGTTGAACCGAGCGCCGAGATCGGAGACCGTCGAGGCACAACCACCAACCGAGGAGCGAGATTCGAGCAGGATCGTGTCGACACCCGCCCGAGCCAAATACGCGGCACAGATCAGGCCGTTATGCCCTGCGCCAACAACGATTACTTGGGCATCGTCCATCGCTTGAGCCTAGGAGATGAGTCGGCGGGCCGAAGAACGAGGCCGGAGGACTTCGGGCCAGGCTTCAGGTCGGCAGGTTGATGGTGTACTCGGTCCGGTCGATTCGGCGCAGCACCGAATTGACCACTCGGGCATCGTCATCGAATCCGAGCGCGTCGATCATGTCGTCGTCGGCATCGTCGTTCAACAAGAAGTACTCCACCGCACCACGCACGAGCGCTCGTTCATCAGCAGTGAACCCTTCGCCGCTGGTCGGGTCGAGAAGCGCCGACAGCGCCGTTGCGATTCGTTGGGCCGACTCGACGTCGGTCGTTGGCACGGCGTTGGCTTCCACGTGATGCACGTGCATCTGCACGACGTCGCTTAGTTCGGCCAGTTCGACCGATGTCGTCGGCAGACACAGGCGACGGAACTTGCGCTGCTCCTCGGGATGCAACAGATCGTCGAGGTCGATCGACGGCGCCTGATCGCCCGGTTCACTCTCGAATGCGTCGTGCTGGTCACCACTCATGGTGACGGACCCTAATGCGTCAGGTCAGCCCGGCAAACGGATCGGCGTCGGCATCTGCTCCGGTGTCCGGGGATCCGGCCTCGCTCGAACGTGTTGCCCAGGCTGGAAACGGGAACTCGACGAGGAGCGGCACGGGCAATCGCGGTTGGGCGACATACATCGAGCCGGGTTTCAGGATCGTCGATCGAGCACGAGCGACGCCGGGCAGGAAGCCGTACTCATCACGCTTTGCCTCCGCTGCGTCGAGTCGTCCAACGACTCGAATGGCGCTGTTTGCGACAACACGACGCTCGACTTCGCTGGCCGTTTGTTGGGCGCCGATCAAGATGATGCCGAGTGACCGACCTCGCTCCGCGACGTCGAGAAGAATTTCCTTGATCGGGCTCGAGGAGTCACGCGGGGCGTACTTATTGAGTTCGTCGAGCACGATCATCTGCAGCGGCTTGGCCACTCCGCTCGCTTCCTTTGCGTCGAACGCTTGGCGAAGCACAACACCAACGACGAAGCGTTTTGCTCGATCGTGCAGCGAGTGGATATCGACAACGGTGACTTGATGCGCGTCGAGATCCAGGGCGTAACGAGATGCGTGACCAATATCGGCGCGAATGAGATGCTCGAGATGCTTTCGAGCCGAGGCGAGGCGACGGATGAACGCATTGATCGTGCCGCCACCAACCGCCCGGCCTGACCATCGCGGATCGGGGCCCTCGTCCGGATCGTCGGGAATCAACTTGGCCTCGATGGCATCGACGAGCTCGGCGAAGGTGCGGACCCGGTTCCCGTCGATCGCAACGGACCCATCGCCGAGGTCATCGAGTTTGCTCAGCTGCGCTGCCACCGATTGCACGACGATCGTGTATTGCTGACGTTCGTCCTCGGCGTCGGCGAACAGGAACGGAAGGAGGCCCTGCTGACAGAACTGAGCGATCGTCCAGAAAAACGGAGCGACACCGACCGAGCGAGAGCCCGTCGCGGGTGTTGCGTTGTCGCTTCCCTTGCGAGGGGGCGCGACGATGCCGACATCGCGAAACGGCCCGGGTGTGAGGCCAAGTGGCCCGTAACGATTCGCTTGTTCCTCGTCGAGATGGGTGTTTGGGCGGTCGAGGAAGAGGAGGTCTTCACCTTTCACGTTGAAGATCAGACTCTTGGTGTTCGCTGCCTCCGCGCCGAGCACGCCCGAATTGAACATCGAGTAGAGCAGGAACGTGGCGTAGCTCGTCTTTGTTGCCACTCCGGAGATGCCGGAGATGTTGATGTGTGCGCCCTTGGTGCCGTCGATGAAGTCGAGATCGAGGAAGACGGGCTCGTCGTTGCGGCTGAGTCCGGCAGGAAGCCGACGATCCACGTCGTCAAAGCTGAGGGCGGTGTCTCGCTCGCGGTCAGTCGCTCGCCGGACCGGGGCGCCAGGAGTTGGAGGAAGCAGCACCTCGGGCTCGAACCGGGTCGGCTGAACCAAGGCAGCCTCGCTGACCTCGGCCGGCAAGATGCCCTCCGCGATGAGAAAGACGTCGCTCTGGAAGCGGGCGCCTTCGTGACGTGCACGAACCTGGGTAACAAGGCCGTAGATCGACACCTTCTGGCCGTCAGGCAAAATCCGTTCGAGCGCCACGACGTCGTCGAGCTGGAGCGTGTGCTGGGGATCGACGGCAACCCAGAACTCCAGTGGGGTCGCGTCGTCGATGCCGATGACGCGGCCAACGACCGCCTGTTCGTTCGAGCTCATTGCGGCCACGTTAGAGGGCAGCTGTGACGGTCGGTTCACTCGCTCCGTCTCAGTCCGCCTGTCCGCGCTGTCAGGCGGCGATCAGGTCACTCAACACGTCGACAAGACGATCGAGCTCGTCATTGGTGTTGTAGTAGTGCGGCGATGCCCGAACGATCGGCGTGAGCTCGGCGCCTTCCTCGACCTGCCAGGCGCTGAGCGCTCCGCCGCTGACGTTCACACCGGCCCCGATCAGCGCATCTTTCACCACGACCGGATCATGACCGTCGACGGTGAAGGTGACGATGCCGCAGAGCTGCTTTCCTCGATCGAGCACGTTGACGCCCTCGATGGTCTCGAGCTGTGTCCGGAGCCGGGCTCCCAACTCAGTCACTCGTTCTTCGATCGCCTCGATACCCAGATCGAGTGCGTAGTCGATCGCCACGCCGAGGCCAGCTTTGGCCGCAAACGATGTCTCGAACAACTCGAAGCGGGTTGCTCCCTCGGCCAGCGCGTAGTCGTCTGCGCCGGTCCAGTCTGCTGAGTAGCCGTCGATGAACGTCGGTGGTCGCAGGTCGTCGAGGATGCTCGATCGGACGTAGAGCATGCCGGTTCCGCGAGGAGCCCGGAGCCACTTGCGGCCCGTGAGTGACAAGAAGTCGCACTGCAGGTCGTCAACATCGAGCGGGATCTGGCCGGCCGATTGGCAGGCGTCGAGGAGGTAGTACGCACTGGCGGACTTGGCGATGGCACCCACCTCGGCGGCCGGGTTGACCAAGCCGCTGCTCGTTGGCACGTGGGTAAGGGCGACGAGCTTGGTCCGCTCATCGATCGTTGCCGTCAGCGATTCAAGATCGATCTGGCCGCTCTCGTCATCGTCGATCACGATCACCTCCACGCCGGCGCGGCGAGCCTGCAACATGCCAAAGGCGTTGGATACGTAGGCGGCTCGTCCGGTGAGAATTCGATCACCGGGGTTGAGCGGCACGGAGGTGAGTGCACGCCACCATGCTTCCGATGCGTTGGTGGTCAACGCGATCTCGTTCGACTGGCAGTTGAGAAGCCGGGCGCCCGCTCCATACATGCGGTTCAATCGCTCGGCATCTCGAGCGACGATCTCATAACCGCCGATCGTTGCCTCGGACTGCAGAAAGTCGATGACCTCATCGAGCACGACCTTGGGAGGCAGCGCCGCCCCCGCGTTGTTGAGGTGAGCAACGGTGGCGCTCGCCGGCGTGTCGGATCGGACGGTGTCAAGATCGATCGGCATGGTTCGGAAGCTACTCGTGAGCGCGCTCGGGACGTTTCGAATTCGAGCTCTCAGGGCCACTTCCTCGAATCGGCCTGTGCGTAACTCGGTGGACAACGGGTGGACAAGATGGCAATTCCTGCGGACAAACGAGAAATCCTGGGGATACCCCTGAGGATTCAAGAAAACCTCTTGACCAGGGGAAACGCGACCCGCATAGTGATTTCCACACCAAGCGAAACGGCTGAAGCGCAAGTGGAAGCAACGCCGCTCGGGATAGGTGTGAGCATGCATCTTGCTCGGACGGAAGCTCTTCGGAGTGGACGATCGAGCAGCCGACATCATCAGAAACCGGACAACGACCGGGCCTGACGGCGATTGGCCCTCCGGGGCTTCGATCGCCTGGGACCTGGAACCGAATCGGCGGAGATGGAGCCGGAAAAACGGCACTGCCCGCAAGAACCGGTTCGCCGGCACCTACGGGCAGTGAAATCACTATCGAGCGAAACGGTACTGCCGCAGAGATCGATAGAGGTGGATCCTCATACTGACTACGACACCCTCGTGGCGGAACGGCGCAAGCTGAACCAGCCCGGGGGTGTCGCCCTTTTTCTCCTCAGCCCTGGTCGTGGTCCGAGCTGTCGCCTGTGTGCATCACTTCTCGTCGCGCTCCCGGCCCCACCGGGACAACCAAAACGCGCCCGAGACCACGCGGCGGGCGCGATTGACCAAAATGTTGAGATTGAGACGCGACCCCAGGGCGGGGCGGCGGGCGCGATTGACCAAAATGTTGAGATTGAGACGCGACCCCAAGGCCAGCGCGGCGGGCGCGAAACAGCCGAGCGCTTTTGGCGCCCGGCCGTTCCGGGGAGGTTTCATCGTTTCGTTCTCACCGCCTGCGGGCGGAGAGCTCTCGAACTACAGAGCGGCGGCGACCTCGGCGGGGTCGTGGAAGTCGAGATCGAGCGCCTCAGCGACGGCCTTCTCGGTGACCTTGCCCGCGGCAACGTTGAGACCGTTCATGAGGTGCGCATCGTCGGACAACGCCTGCTTGGCACCCTTGTCGGCCAGATCGAGGACGAACGGCAGCGTTGAGTTGTTGAGCGCGTAGGTGGAGGTCTTCGGCACCGCGCCTGGCATGTTCGCCACGCAGTAGTGCACAACATCGTCGATGACGTAGGTCGGCTCGGCGTGAGTCGTCGCTCGGGACGTCTCCATGCAGCCACCCTGATCGATCGCAACGTCGACGAGTACGGAACCCTTGCGCATGCGCTTCACGTTCTCGGCAGACACGAGCTTCGGAGCACGAGCACCCTTCACGAGCACGCCACCAACAACAAGGTCGGCGTCTTCGACGTATTCCTCGAGCGACGCCTGCGTGGAGTAGATCGTCTTCACCCGGTTGCCGAATCGAGCATTGAGCTCATCGAGCACATCGAGGCTGCGATCGAGAATCGTCACCTCAGCGCCGAGGCCAACAGCCATCTCTGCGGCGTTCGATCCAACAACGCCGCCGCCGATGATGGCGACCTTGGCGGGAGCCACGCCGGGAACACCGCCGAGGAGGAGGCCAGCTCCACCCTGAGGCGCTTCGAGATTGAGCGCACCGGCCTGGACCGACATGCGACCGGCGACCTTCGACATCGGGGCGAGGAGCGGGAGTCCGCCACGACGGTCGGTCACCGTCTCATAGGCGACACACGTTGCGCCGGAGGCAATCAGGTCGTGAGTTTGATCGGGATCGGGAGCGAGATGGAGGTAGGTGAAGAGGAGGTGCTGGTCGGTGAGCATTGCCCGCTCGACGGCCTGCGGCTCTTTGACCTTGACGATCATGTCCGAATCGGCGAAGACCGTTGCGGCGTCCGGAGCGATGTCGGCACCCGCTGCAACGTAGTCAGCATCGTCGGCACCGATTCCGATTCCAGCGTTGGTCTCGACCAACACCGAGTGGCCGTGCGATACGACCTCACGCACGCTGGTCGGCGTCAAACCAACTCGCTGTTCCAAGGTCTTGATCTCTTTGGGGACTCCGACTCGCATGACACACCACCAACGGTTCTCTTCAGCCCTCCGAGACACTCACGGAGTTGTTAGAGACTCTCACAAACGGCGCCAAACAGGATTGCGAAATCGGTGACTCACGGATCATTTCGCACAACTTTCTCTTGCTTTCTGACTCGGTTGAGCACGATCATTGCGCCTATGGACCTCGACAGCACCGATCGAACCATCCTCCGGGCACTCCAGCACAGCGGACGGATCACCAACGCTGAGCTTGCCGAACACGTGAACCTCTCGCCCTCGGCCTGCCTCCGACGCGTCAAAGCACTGGAGGAAGCCGAGGTGATCGAGCGCTACGTCGCCCTCCTCAACCCCGACACGATCGGCCGATCAACGACCGTGTTTGTCGAGATCTCACTCGACTCACAAGAAGAGCGTGTCCTCGACGAGTTCGAGGCATCCGTTGTCACGCACCCAGCGGTCCGAAGTTGTGACCTCATGGCCGGCGACGCCGACTACCTCGTGCGGGTCGAAGTTGCCGACGTACCGAACTACGAACAGCTGCACCGAACACACCTCGCGCTCCTCCCCCACGTCACCAAAATTCGATCGAGCTTCAGCCTTCGAAGTGTGTGCGATCGCACGGCGTACGAACTCGAAGAGGACTGACCGGCCGCGTCTTGGAAGGCGCTCCACCTCACCCCAAGCCCAGACCGTTCGAGCGATTCCAGCCCGAGCGCTAAGGTCGCCCGCCTATGGCGCCGAAAGGCGGCACCCCTACCCACCGCCCGACACGGCTGGCCCCGATCGACCGTTCGAGTTCGAGGAATCACCCACACATGGCACTTGGAATCGACGGTCTTCGGATCGGCATGGTCACCGACCTCGACAACCGAACGGGCTGCACAGTCATCCTTCCGCCAGACGGATCGGTCGGCGGGTTCGCGGTTCGTGGCGGCGCCCCTGGCACACGCGAGGCCGGCGTGTTGTCGGTCGGTTCCGCCAACACGGCGATTCATGCCGCCGTCCTCTGCGGCTCGTCGCTCTTTGGACTTCGAGCTGCCGGCGGGGTCGCCGACTGGTTGGCCGACAACAACATCGGACTCGAACTCCCCGGTGGCCGCTTTCCGATCGTGGGTGGTGCGGTTGTGATGGATATCGCGTCGCCCGATGAGCGACGGATCGACCACGCCGACGGCGTCGCCGCATGCGAAGCAGCGTCCGAAGACGATCCGCCTCAGGGCCGCGTCGGTGCCGGAACCGGCTGCACCGTTGGCAAAGAGGCGGGGCGCGAGTGGAAGGTCGACGGCGGACAGGGGTGGGCGATCGCTCGGGCCGGCGATGTCACCGTCAGTGCGATCATGGCGGTCAACGCCTTCGGCAGCATCTACGCCAACGGCGTCGACGGCCCGATGCTCGCCGGCACCTCGGCACCAGCTGATCACCCCCGCTACCCCGCCGACGAGGCGGCGTGGCGAGCGCGTAACGAAGGGCCGACCACGAACACGGTGATCGGCGCGGTCCTCACCAACGCGATCCTCACCAAGGCCACCGCATGTCGCGTCGCCGACCTCGCACACACCGGCATCGCCCGCACCGTGAAGCCCGCCCACACGAACTTCGACGGCGACGCAATCTTCGCCATCGGGACGGGACAGGTCGAGGCGAACACCGACCTCATCAACGAGCTGGCAGCCGACGCCGTCGCGTCCGCAATCCTCCGCGGGGTTTCGCCGAGCGAATAGGGCCGAGCGTTTGGCTGCGCCGCGTTCTCTTTCTCTGGAGCAGACGACCCGAGGGCCGTCGCTAGTGCGTCGCGGCCATCGCATCGGCCTCGATGACGAGATCGTCCAGCTGAGGAACGTCGTGTTCGAGACGATGACGAATGTCGACGATCGCCCCAGGCGCTTCGGCCGCGGAGGCGAACCGAATCCGCATGTCTCCGTGGAGCCGGTGGCCAACCCATCGGAGCCGCAGCTGCTCGATCGACACGACGTCCGGCTGGCTAGCCACGACACCCTCAACTCGCTCGGTCAGTCGAGGATCGACCGAGTCCATCAAGCGTCCCCAGATTCGCTTGGTCGCATCCCAGCTGACGAAGAGGATCACCACGCCGATGATCAGCCCCACGATCGGATCGACGAGCGGGTAGCCGAGCCACGCACCGACGGCCGCGACCAAGACGGCGAGCGATGTCAGCCCATCGGTGCGAGCGTGCAACCCATCGCTGATCAGGGCCTCGGAACCGATCCGTTTTCCGACCCGGATCTGCATGATTGCGACCACCTCGTTGCCGATGAATCCGATCACTGCGGCCGCAGCAACCCATCCGATCTGTCGCATCGGTTCGGCATCGAACAGTCGATTCGACGACTCCCACAAAACGATGCCAGCGCTCACGAAGATCGACAGGACGATGAGCACACCGGCGACATCTTCGCCTCGTCCATACCCGTAGGTGAACCGCTTGTTGGCGGCCCGTCGGGCGATCGAGAACGCGATGAGGAGCGGGATCGAGTTGGCGGCGTCGCCGATGTTGTGCGCCGTATCGGCGAGCAACGACACACTGCCACTCACCGCAACGATGGCGAGCTGCATGATCGACGTCATCGCCAGCGCGACGAGCGCAATTCGCACGGTTCGGATCCCGGCCTCGTCGTCGC
Organism: uncultured Acidimicrobiales bacterium; assembly: GCA_937925335.1. Lineage (GTDB taxonomy): Bacteria > Actinomycetota > Acidimicrobiia > Acidimicrobiales > SZUA-35 > CALEWY01. The sequence goes on along the minus strand of CALEWY010000049.1, from coordinate 15,342 downwards.
CGAAGGCCCGATCGCTCGCGAGCTCGCCATGATCGTGCGTGTGCGCGCCGAGGATCACGGCTTGGTCCCCATCGCGTACGACAGTGACTCGACCAGATGCGATCCCGCGGACACCGTTTCGAATCCCGCGTCACGCAACTGGCCGGCCACCTTTGCTCGCAACGGGTCGGTGGTATCCCCCGTGCGGTGGCCCGGAAGTCGGGAGATCACGCTGCGCTTGGCGGTGTTGATGTCGACGACGACCAACCTTCCGCCCGGGGTCAGCACCCGATGGATCTCGGCGAGGCCGTCACGCTGTTGTTCGGGGGCGAGGTGATGAAACATGAGGCTCGACGTGACGATGTCGAAGGTTTCGTCCGGGTACGGAATGGCATCGATGCTGGCTTCGCCGAACGTCACGTCGACTTGGTGATCGAGGGCCTTGCGTTTTGCCTGATCGATCATCCCGCGCTCCACATCGAGCCCGACGAACGTGCCGCGACCGTCCACCTGTGACTCGGCCCGCAGGATCAGATCGCCGGTTCCACATCCGACGTCGAGCAGCGCCAGACCCGGCTTGAACTCACCCAGCGCCAGCGCGCCCTCGTGGAGCCGGTCGAGCCGGCCGAACGCGACGATGCGAGCGACACGGTCGTAGTGCCGAACCCAGAACGGCGACGCGTCTCCCCTCTGATCATCAACGGCGGCGTGGGCGTGCCCGTGGTCGTGGGCCCCGGCATCGTCCGGCGGGTGAAAGTGTCCGTGGATTCGGCTGGCCAGACTCATGTCGCTTCCTTGCGCTCGGGGTTTTGCGGCAAGCCACAAAACCGAACAAAGTGTTCGACAGGAACGTATGCTCGGCCGAAATCCTGGGCAACAACCAATGCCCAGGAGGTGTTCGGTAACGAACAGAGCCGACAGATTGTGCGGAAACGTCATGCCACAAGCGAGAACGAACAAGGCAGCCGAACCCAATGGCGACGCTGGCAAGCCGGTGGATCGGCGGGTCCAGCGAACACGGGAGGGCCTGCACCACGCGCTCTTCGACCTGATCCTTGAGAAGCGCTACGACAAGATCACGGTCCAAGACATCATCGACCGAGCGAACGTCGGCCGATCGACGTTCTACGCACACTTTCTCGACAAGGAAGACCTGCTCGAGAATCTGCTGCGACAGCTCGGGGAGCAGCTGCACGACGAGACCGTGCGAACGACACCGCCTGCCGACGATCACATCGTGCACAGTCTCACCTTCTTCGTGCACGCACACGCCAACCGCGATTTCTATCGGGCGATGCTGAGCGGCGGTGGCGGCGACCTCCTGCTCGACACGGGGCGCAAGCACTTCACCGAGGCTCTTCGCCAGCATCTCGATCAGCGGGTCGAGGAGGGCGCGGTGCTGAAGATTCCGACGCCGGTCGTCGCTCAATATCTGGCCGGAGCGATGATGTCGGTGCTCACGTGGTGGCTGGCGCAGGACATGCCGTACCCGCCCGAGGAGATCGACGATATGTACCAAGCGCTCGCCCTGCCGAGCATCGAGGCGCTGACATGAGCGGGTCGCCGAATGCCAATGCGGCCAGCACAACCGAGCCGATCGGCGATCCGGTCATCGATGACGCGGCCATTCACATCATCGGCGCGGGACGAGCGGGCCGGTCGCTGCATCGAGCGCTGCGTGAGGTCGGATGTGAACCCGAACTCCACGACCGAACGAGCGACGTCAAAACGGTTCTGCGCGACGCCGACATCGTCATCCTCGCGGTGTCCGACGGGGCGATCGCCGAGGTCGCTGCATCGATCGAGCCCGGCGACGGCGTGGTCCTCCACCTGTCAGGATCTCGGCAACTCGACGTGCTCGCCCCCCATCGACGGACCGGGTCCATGCACCCGTTGATGTCGTTGCCCGACGAGATGGTCGGGGCGGCGCGTTTGCTCGACGCTTGCCACTTCGCCGTCTGCGGCGATCCGATCACCAGCCGCATCGTCGCCCGACTCGGTGGGATCGCATTCGACGTCGCCAACGAGCATCGGGCGACCTACCACGCGGCGGCCTGCGTCGCCGCGAACCACATCGTCACGCTGTGCGCCCAGGTCGAGCGGCTGGCAGACGCCGTCGACGTTCCACGGTCGGCGTTCTGGGCGATGGTCGAAGCGTCGGTGGCGAACGTGACGGAGATGGGCGCAACCGCTGCGCTCACCGGGCCCGCCGCTCGGGGCGACTGGGAAACCATCGCCGGTCATCTCGACGCCATCGGCGAGGGCGAGCGCGCCCTGTACCGTGCTGTTGCGAAAGCCGCCGCGGAGTTGGCGGGAAACGACTGGCCAGACGGGCACCTCTGACATGCCGATCACCACCATCTCCACCATCGCTGAGCTTCGCGAGCGCTTGGACCGCGTTCGAGCTGACGGTGGCCAGGTCGGCGCCGTGCCGACGATGGGCTACCTGCACGATGGCCACGCTTCTCTGATGCGGGCAGCGAGAGCCGACAACGACGTGGTCGTCGCCACGATCTTCGTCAATCCGCTTCAGTTCGCCGAGGGCGAAGATCTCGACGACTACCCGCGATCGCTCGACCACGACACCGAACTCGCCGAGGCCGCCGGTGTCGACTTTCTCTTCACGCCGAGCGTCGATGAGATGTACCCGTTCGGGCCCGTGCTCACCACCGTCACCGTGAGCGAAGTCTCCGCTGGCTGGGAAGGGATCACCCGTCCGACGCACTTCGCGGGCGTCGCCACAGTGGTCGCCAAACTCTTCAACATCACCGGTCCCGTTCACGGCTACTTCGGGGAGAAGGACTTCCAGCAGCTGGCCGTCATTCGCCGGATGGTCGACGATCTCTCGTTTCCGGTCACCGTGGTCGGGTGCCCGATCGTGCGGGAGGAAGACGGCCTGGCGATGTCGAGCCGCAATGTCTACCTCACCGCCGAGCAACGTGAGGCGGCCCCGGTCTTGCGAGGCGCACTCGATGCTGGCCTCGCGGCGATCGACGGTGGAGAGCGTGATCCGAACGCCGTCACCGCGATCATGGCGGCGCTCGTCGAGTCCGAGGCGCTTGCCGAACTCGACTACGTGGCGGCCGTCGACGCGGCGACCCTCGCGACACCGGATCGACTTTCCGGCGAGGTCCGTTTGCTCATCGCTGCTCAGGTCGGCAAACCTCGTCTGATCGACAACGACGGCGTGACGATTCACTAACCACCCGTTCTCGTTTCACTCCACTGCTCAGCGTTACCTCACGCCACTGAGAGGCCCCCATGCCCAAGGTCACCGTTCCCCAAATCCAAGCGTCGAAGGTGCGCAACGGCTCTGAGCCGCTCGTCATGGTCACCGCGTATGACGCGCCGTCTGCTCGCGTTGCCCATGAGGCCGGCGTCGACATGATCCTGGTCGGCGACTCGGTCGCCATGGTCGCCCTTGGCTACGACGACACACTCCAGGTGACTGTGGATGACATGGTCCACCACACTGCGGCCGTTGCCAGAGCGAACCCGGATGCGCTGATCATCGGCGACATGCCGTGGATGAGCTTCCACGTTTCGGTTGAAGAGACCGTGAAAAACGCCGCCCGGTTGATCCGGGCTGGTGCGCAGTGCATCAAGATGGAAGGTGGCCGCAAGCGAATCAAGATGATCGAAGCGATTCGAGCCGCCGAAATCCCGGTGATCGGCCACGTGGGCCTCACGCCACAATCAGCCAACGTGATGGGCGGATTCAAGATCCAGGCTCGCGACGCCCACGACGTTCGCCGAACGATCGCTGCGGCGAAGGGCCTGCAAGCGGCCGGCTGTTTCGCAATCGTCGTCGAAGGTGTGCCCGATGTTGCCGGCAAGTTGATTGCCGATGCGGTCGAGATTCCGATCATCGGAATCGGAGCGGGCGCTGACGTCGACGGCCAGGTGCTCGTCTATCACGACATCATCGGTCTCGAGAATCGTTTCAAGCCGCGCTTTGTCCGTCGCTACGGCACGGCCTTCGAGGATCAGGTCGAGTCGTTGACCGCCTACACGAGCGATGTTCGGAGTGGCGCGTTTCCGGCAGATGCTGAGATGTACAAGGCCACCGATGAGCTCTCGGAAGCGCTCGGCCTGTACGGCTCGCAACCAACCTGATGGGTGCAGGAGCAAAGAGCGAAGCGATCCGACTGATTGGGTCGGCCAGCGCAGTCATGGAAGAGATCGCCGGAGGCGAACCCGCTGAGGCTGAGCACCTGAATCGGATCGGTCGGCTGCTCGATCACGGCATTTCTCATCGAGTCGATCACCAGATTCGCCAGCGCGACACCTCAGCAAGCTCCTGGTCGTCGCTCGAAGTCGACGGCGTCGCCGCCATCGCCGAGGCCGAGCCGAACATGTTGGTGATGCTCGGCTCTCACAAGAGCGGCTATGTCCGCCAAGAGTCCGCTCGACTTGCGATCCCGATCGTCGAAGCTGGCACCGCTCGACCCGGCCTTACCCGGATGCTCGCGCAGCGGGCGCTCGAGGTGATTCCCTCGATCAAAGAAGTCGGAACCGCAGGTGTCGCCGCGCTGTTTGCTCAAGAGCTCGCATCGGACAACACCGGTCGACTACCGACGGCGGTCGAACGTGCCGCTCGTGAGATCACCGAGAACACGAAGTGCGCCGAGCAGTGCCCTGAGCTCGTCATGTCCGCTCTCGACCTCTTCGAACTACGAGTCGGTCGTTACTCAAACAACGGCAGCCGCGATCACCACCGACACAACCTCAAAGAGGTCGACCGTCGGGAGCAGATCATGTCGGAGATGAAGCGGACGAGCGGCGACCTCACCAATGAGGCCTCGATCGCCGCAGCCGAGCGAGTGATCGCGTTCTACCAAGCCTCGATGTCGCCAGCCTGACCGACCGGCGGCTCAGAATCCCGTGTCTGGCCAGACGAATGTCAACCGAGGATTGAGGCCGGCGTTGGAAGAACGCCGATCCAGAATCGATAGGCCAACGATGTAGTTCTCACGTTCGAATTCCCACACGCCGATCGACTCCCGGCGCGAACTTTCCGGACCGAGCACTTCGCGCCGCAATTCATCGACGTCGTACTCCACGCCCAGTTCAGCAGACCACGTCTCAATTGCACTCAGCGTCTCCTCGGCGGTCGATCCAGGGTTCGTGAATGAAATCGCCCGAAGAAGATCGGTGCTGCTGCCAGGCGAAGTCGGAGCCGATGTGATGATCCGTTGCCCGGTGAACGTCCCCGTCAGACCGTCGTCCATGATGACGGTGACCGTTGAGTCGTAATAGTCAGCCGGCATCACATCAAAGTCGTCGTCAACGACAGCTGTTGTTGGGCCGTCGGAGAAGTCCCACGTTCCGTTGAACGTCTGCTGGTCGAGTCCACACGCTGCGAACGCCATCGCGAAAGCGGCTGCCGTCATCGCCACACGAGGACGACGGGCAAGAGGTGATGAGGCGTCAGGATGGTTCATACGAAAGCGGTCCGATGTTGGGGAGGGTGCGCCATTGATCCATTCGTTCGGACTGAGGCGTTGCTGCGAGATCGGCAACGGCGCCGGGGTCATTCTCGACCAGGTCAAGGTAGGTCGGGGAGATGTCATCTGAAATCCACTGCCATCGATCATCGACGTTCGCGATGTTCGCCGTGAGGTCAATGCCGGTTGGCACCGAGACGTCCGGGCCGAGCGGCACGCTCTCCGGAGCGAACGGAACGTCGATCCACGGAACGTCGGGAAGCGGGATCGATGGCGCCTCGTAGATGTCCATACGAGGAGCGATCACCGATTCGAAAAAGCTGTCACCACCGGGGACGGGATTCGGAGCGATGAACGACATCGCGGTCATCAGAGACGAGCCGACGATGGAGTGATTCCAGATGTTCGTGTAGTCGTCTTGGATCGTGTGGTTCTGTTCGCGGTCAACCATCAAATTGGCAGCCAGCGAGGGGTCACCGTTCTCGATCGCACGCCATGACTCAACCAGAAGGAGCCGTTGGTCAGGGTCGGACTCGTAGTCGGGAAGCAGCTGCTCCATCAGTTCGATACCACCCTCGCTGTAGGCGAGGTGTTGCCACACCATGTCGTCGAAGATCTCCTTCTGCATCGAGAGGAACGTGCCTTCGATCCAAAAGAGCTCCTCGGCAAGCGCCTGTTCACCCATGCCCGTGAGAGCGCCCGCAGTCTCGCTGACGAGGGACCCACCCGGAATCCCATCGACGATCCACTCGGCCACCTCCTCGGCAGAGATCGACCCGTCCTGCAGACCGGCTCGCATCGTGTAGAGATCGACGAAGCCGCCGTAGAGGGGTGGGCCCACGATGTTGCCGAGCCCCATCCAATAGAAGTCCTCCGGGTTGGAGAGGTAGAGCGTTCCATACGCGTCGTAGGCAGCCTGGACGTTGGCGTCTTGGCCTTCGAGGCCGGCTTCTGGGTCCCAGTTCTCGATACCGGCGAACTCGTACGCCATCGTTTGGTAGAAGTCGATCAGTTGTTCGTTGCTGAGGCGTGCGTGTTCGTGCAGCGCGAGCGGTGGATGGCCTGCCGCTTCGATCTGAGCGTTGATGAACATCCAGAGCTCAACCGGCGCTTCAAGATCGACCTCCTCGTGTGAGAAGAAGTCGGGCAGCGGACCGGGCAACACAATCTCGCGGAGCTTGGCCGCAGTCGCGTCGTCGAGTGCATCTTCATCATTCGTCAGCCGAGTGTGCGCTCGGCGTGAAATCTGGAGCTCCTCGTTTGCCGCCTGCATCCGCCGGCCAGCACCATCGACGGAGTTTTGCTGCTGCCAGCGATCGGACTCGAGCTGATTGAGCCGCGCCTCGTCCGGCATGCCAGATCGGGCTTCTGCGTTCACTGAGTCAGAGGTCCGTCGCAGCTCGTCTTGCGCCGATACGAGTGCGTCCTCGGCTTCGCTCTTCGCATCGTTGCGTTCGTTGGCGAGCCTGAGCTCCCGCTCGTCTTCGAGCTGCAACTCGTCAAGGTCACCGTGGTGAGAAATGAACGATCGTCCGGCTTCCCGCATGGGATCGATCATCGTTCGCATGTCGGTCACGAACGTGGCGACCCGCTGCCCGAACGCATCACCGGCCTGCCCATTGAAGCCGTCGACAGTCTGCGTCAGTTCCTGCAGTAGGTCGGCCGTGGCTTCAACGTCATCTGCTGCGTTGTTGCACTCCTTTGACGCATTGGTGAACGGTTCGAGCTTGCCGTCAACGGGTTTGTCGTCGACATCGAAGATCTCCGACCAGCCGAGGTCATTCATAGCGGCCCGCCTGGCTGGCATCAGCTTCAACGAACCAGCTCGAGATCAACATCACTGCAACGCGCATCTCTCGAAGCGCATCGTCGGCTGTCGGGTGCCAGCTCTTCCAGTCAGCTGCGATCTCGGCCGCTGCTGAATCGACCCCTCTCGCACCGATGAAGGGGTCGAACTCAAGCGTCGTTGGTGCCTTGTCGAAGACGCTGCCCGCCGTTGCGAACGATGCTGCAAGGTCTTCCAAGATTTCGGTTGCGATGTTGATCTGACCGGACACGAGACTTCTCCGTTGGTTCCAGACCAGTCTCGAACAAGTCTCCCAGCACCGACATGGGGACCAGGCCCCACCACCTGAGATGGAGGCGCTGGTACGCGCTACCAGGTGGTGGCGATGTATTGCGTTTCGCAGAATTCGTAGATGCCTTCGCTGGCACCTTCTCGGCCGAGGCCGGATTGCTTCATGCCACCGAATGGGGCGGCGGGATCGGACATGGCGCCACGGTTCAGGCCAACCATGCCCGACTCGAGGCGCTCGCTCACGGAGAGCCCTCGGCCGATGTCGGCGGTGTAGAGATACGCCGCCAAACCCATCTCGGTGTCATTGGCCTGCTCGATCATGAGATCGGTGTCGGTGAACGGGATGACCGGCGCAACCGGGCCGAAGATCTCTTCGCCGGTGATCGGCGAATTCGGGTCGACGTTGGCGAGCACCGTCGGCTGGTAGAAGAAGCCCGGTCCATCGACCGGTGCTCCGCCGATCGCGGCCGTCGCTCCCCCGCCGACGGCCCCCTTCACCAACGAATCGATCGAGTCGATCGCCTTTGCGTTGATCATCGGACCGCAGGTGACGCCGTCGTCGAAGCCGTTGCCTACCTTCACCTCAGCCATCGCCGCAGCCAACCTTTCGGTGAACGCGTCAGCGATTCCAGCTTCGGCATAGAAGCGGTTGGCCGCCGTGCATGTTTCCGCCGAGTGACGCATTTTGGCCGTCATCGCCCCCTCGACTGCAGCGTCGAGATCAGCATCGTCGAACACGATGAAGGGGGCGTTGCCGCCCAGCTCCATGCACGACTTGAGTACTCGATCGGCGCATCGGCGAAGCAGCATCTTGCCAACGGCGGTCGAGCCGGTGAACGACACCATACGAGTGGCTCGATGGTCGACCGCGGCATCGAACCACGCACCTGGATCAGACGTCGGCACCATGTTGACCACACCGGCCGGAACACCCGCCTCTTCGAGCAGCTCGCCGACACGAAGCGCCGTCAATGGCGTCTCCGCGGCGGGCTTGATCACCACGGCGTTCCCCGCAGCAAGAGCCGGCGCAACCTTGCGAGTGATCATCGCAGCCGGGAAGTTCCACGGCGTGACCATCACGACCACACCAACCGGCGGGTGGTGCACGATGATCTTGTTGGCTCCGGAAGGCGCCGTGCTCAACGAGCCGTGAATTCGGACGGCCTCCTCTGCATTCCAGCGGAAGAACTCGGCGGCGTACGTGATTTCACCTTTGGCGTCGACGAGCGGCTTGCCGTGCTCACGAGTGATCAATTCGGCCAGCTCATCGGCATGGTCGATCAGGGTCTGCCAACAGTTGCGCAGCACTTCGCTTCGAGCTCGAGGAGCCATCGCGGCCCACGACTTCTGCGCAACCGCTGCTGCGTCGACAGCAGCGACAGCATCAGCCGGTGAACCGTTTGCGACCTGAGCGATCTCCTCACTGCTCGACGGGTCGAGAACCGGGATGCGATCGCCTGATCCATCGCGCCACGTGCCACCGATCAACAGCTGGTTTTTCATGCGCTCAACCTAGTGGGCGAGCTATGGACGAGTCGCAAACTCCGTGCGCTCGCTGGGCGTTAGCTTCCGCCGGCCAACTCCAGCGCCGCTCCGTAGAGAACCTCAACACCACGGGCGGCTTGGTCGGGCTCGATCGACTCGGCCTCGTTGTGCGACAGGCCGTCTTCGCACGGAATGAAGATCATCGAGGTGGGAGCAACGGCAGCGACGTAACACGCGTCGTGTCCGGCGCCCGAAACGATTCGCTCGTGGCTGTAGTTGGTGGAGCGAGCGGAGCGCTCGACGGCTGACACGCAAGCCTCAGCGAAGTTGATTGGCGGTGAGTCGTTGTCGACACCGATCGACGATTCGCAGCCATGGCGTCCAGCAGCCTCGGCGACGAGAGCTCGCATCCGGGCATCCATCTCATCCAGCACGGCCTTGTCCGGGTGACGGAGATCGAGCGAGAAGGTGATCGACTGCGGAACCGTGTTCGGCGAGACGGGATCGGACCGGAACATCGCCGCGGTCGCCCGGGCCCACGGCGCGTGGTCATCAGCGATTGCGTACACACCGGCGAGGATTTCGTGCAGCGCCCGAGCCGGGTCTTTGCGAAGGTCCATCGGCGTCGGCCCCGCATGCGCCGGGAAGCCTTCGAGGTTGATCGTGTACCAACGCAAGCCCTGCACACCCGTGACGATGCCGACCTCGGTGCCAGCGTTCTCGAGGATCGGCCCCTGCTCGATGTGCAGCTCGATGTAGTTGCTGACCGGGTGAGCAAACGGCACGTCGCCAGCCCAGTCGAGCCGGTCGAGTTCATCGCCGACCGTCAATCCGTTCACGTCGGTGATCGAACGAACCTCGTCGAGATCCATCACGCCAGCCCACACGCCAGACCCCATCATCGATCGAGCAAACCGTGAGCCCTCTTCGTTGGTCCACACGGCGACCTCGACGGGCACCTCGGTTTCGATCCCGTGGTCGTTCAGCGATTCGATCACTTCGAGCCCACCCAGCACGCCGTACACACCGTCGAACCGGCCACCGGTTGGCTGGGTGTCGAGGTGGCTTCCCATCATGAGCGGCGCGGCGTCGGGGTCTTTGCCTGGCCGACGGGCGAAGAGATTGCCGACCGCGTCGGTCGCGATCGTGCAACCGGCGGCCGTCGCCCATTCGACGAACAGGGCTCGGCCGTCAGCATCGTCGTCAGACAGCGCCTGACGATTCGATCCACCGGCTGCCGTCGCCCCAACCTTCGCCATGTCCATCAGCCGGCTCCACAGTCGCTCGGCATCGATTTGGTTCGTGACGGTTTGGGTGACGGCGCTACTCATACGGCACACTCTGCCTCATGCATCGCTTGGAAGGCCCGTTTTACGACGATCTCACCGTTGGCACCGTGCTCCCGCAGCTGCCACCGACGACGATCACCGACGCTGACAACACCGCCTATCGGGCGATCATCGGCGACGAGAGTCGGCCGACCGCCGACCGTGCGCTCTATCAGCGCATGAGCGGCTCCGATGCCGCTCTGGCCAACCCCGGCCTTGTTCTCCAGTTGTCGATCGGGCTCAGCACGAGTGCCACCCGCCATGCGATCGCAAACCTCTTCTACCGGGGTGTCTTGCTCGCCCGCCCCGTCGAGTTAGGCGAGACCATCACGACCACGACCACCGTGCTCGGCATGGCCGACTCACGGCCGAAGGGTGATCTCAACCGGGGCAAGGTTCTGCTCGGCATCGAAACCACCGGCACGAACGGCCCCATCGCCTCCTACCAACGGTGTGCTCTTCTCCCCGCTCGAGGCGACGCTCCCGGCTTCAGCGATGACGTTGGCTCTGCCGATTCTGCGCCGGCTCCCGACTACGCCTCGGCGATCCCGCAGGCGTGGGATCTCAGCGAGCTCCCCGAGATCACGATGGCGGTGGGCGACACGTTCACCGATCCAATGCGTGACCACATCGACCAGGCCCCGGGCTTCGCTCGGATGACGTTCAACCAGGCGATGGTGCATCGAGACTCGTCGAAGAGTGCGTACGGCAAGCGACTCGTCTACGGCGGCCACGTGATCGCGCTTGCACAAGCTTCGATGACCCGAGCGCTTCCCGGCATGGCCACCATGCTCGGCTGGGGCCGCTGCAACCACGTCGCTCCCGCCTTCGAGGGCGACACACTCAGCTTCACGCACACACTCGAATCAGCAGAGCCAGCCGGCAACGGCCAGATTCTCACGCTGCTCACCAAGGGCTCGCGAGTTGATGACGAGGGCGAGACCGAGCTGCTCGATTGGCAGTCGGTGATCTACCACCGCTGAGCAACGACCTTACTCGGCCGCCCGCCAGCCGCTCATCAAGCTCACGATCATCTGATCGATGAGTGCGTCGGTTTCGTCAAGGGTGGCGTGGCCGGCACGTTCGAGTGTGACCAACCCATGGATGGCCGACCAAAACAGCCGCGTCCGCTCAACGATCGCCGCTCGTCGAAGGCTCGTGCCGTTCGCCTGACTCCACTCGTCGATCAGCCCGACGATGTGTTCTTGGAAGACGGCTCGCAACGCAGCCGTTGTCGCCGCACTCGGGATGTAGCCGGGCACAGGTTGCCCAAACGCGAGCTCGAACATCGCCGGGCGTTCACGAGCGGATGCGACGTAGCCATGCGCTGCAGCGACCAGACGCTCATCGGTGCCGGACGGCTCCGAAAGACCCTCCACCGACGTCGTCAGTTGCTGACCGGACCGAACGTGCAGCGCGTTGAGCACGTCGTGCATACCGCTGAAGTGGGTGTAAACGATCTGGCGCGACACGCCGAGCTCGCCGGCGAGGCGACGAACCGACAATGCGCCAAGCCCGTCAGCGTCGACGAGCCGCTCGGCAACGTCGACGACGTCATCTGCAGAGATCTTCGACGGTGCCACGACGTGAGCGTAGAGCGTCCGATGTTGCATTCCATGACAGTGTCATGTTTACTCAACACCACCACATGACAGTGTCATGCCTTGTTCTCTCCACGCCGTTTCGATACCCCCCACGTCCGGCTCACGACCACCACGCCGATTGGATCTCAGATGTCTGCAACCGTGATTCCCAACTCCGAGCTCGCCTCGTTCGATTCGCCGACCGGGCCTCCCGCGAAGAGCCGACTCGCTGGTGAGATTGGCGTTATCGCCGAACCGCTCCGCCTCGCCCTCAACTCTCGACGCCTCATCAAGGCTCCGAGGGGCAACGGGCGGCGAGCAGTCCTGGTGCCTGGATGGAAAGCGCCGGAAGCGTCGATGTTGCCGATTGGCACCTACTTGAGCCGGCTTGGCCACCGAACCACTGGCTGGGGCCTTGGAATCAACGATCAAGACGTGGAGGAGACGCGCGATCGGATGATCGAGCAGGTCAGCGATCGCTTCGAGAAGACGGGCGAGGCCGTCAACCTCATCGGCTGGAGCCTCGGCGGCGTCATCGCTCGCGAAGTGGCCCGCAACGTTCCAACGATGGTGAATCGCCTCGTCACCTACGGCACGCCCGTGCTCGGCGGGCCGACTCACACCGTCGGCGCAGCGAACGCGGGCCGAGCCGAATGCGAACGGATCACCGCGCTGCAAGAGCATCTCGATGAGACCGACCCGATCCAGGTTCCGCTCACCGCGATCTTCACCCGTCGAGACGGGGCGGTCGACTGGCGATCATGCATCGATCGGTCATCGACGAACGTCACGATGCTCGAGGTGAAGTCGACCCATGTGGGACTCGGTATCGACCCCGACGTGTGGGTTGCGGTCGCCTCAGCCCTCGCTGAAACCGACTCCCCCACCATCAAGAATTGACCTTGCTCTCAACCGGTGACGGGTTCGGTAATGGCAGCGTCGTTGATCGACCAGAACACGACGTCGGACGGCTCGACGCCTGGAACGATCGCACTGATCTGATCGGCGCTTCGCCTTCCCATGGTGATCCGGAGCAGCTCAAAGGTCGACACGTCGCTCACATCGGCTTCGAGCCGATCGGTCAGGAAGCGCCGAGTTGCGTTCGGAATCCGCAGGTCGGGCTCAGCAGCTGCAACGGGCCCAAGAGCCTGGCGGATGTCCCATTCGTGGCTCCACGCATCGATGTAGAACTGCGGCATGATCTGATCGCCGATCTTGCGCACGATGCCTTCAACCTCGGCGCCGGCCCGCTCCCACTCGTCGCAGATCTCGGCCAACGAATCGTGAGCTCGGCGGGTCACCTGAGCATCGGCCCACGCCTCGGTCGCTGCCTCTTCGATGTTGCCGTCGAGGATGTCGGTGGCAACACCCGCCATGTGGGCGTACAGATCCTTCACCGACCACTCAGGGCAACAAGGCGACATCAACGCCGCTTGCTCGTCGCTCAACGAGCGACCGAGTTCCAGACAACGAACCCGCAATGCCCCGTAGGCATCGGCCAGTTCTTCCGAGGTTGCATCGATCAAACTCTCCGACACCATTGGCTCCTTCGCCGTCCGTCGCTTCGTCAGCGTAGGGTGAACCGATGGCCAGTGGAGACTTGCGAGCGACCGCCCCCGAGGGACTCGATGGGAAGGGCTTGCGCATCGCAATCGTGCGGGCTCGCTGGAACGACGAGATCGTCGGCCGCATCAACGATGGCGCCCGGCGAGGGCTTGCCGAGCTCGGCGTGACCGACATCGACGATGTCGCCGTCCCCGGCTGCTTCGAACTCCCCTTCGCCTGCCGGGCCGTCGCGATGGCTGGCAACCACGACGCCATCATCACGATCGGCGCCGTCATCCGCGGTGAGACGACACACTACGAACTCGTATCCGAAGGTGCTGCTGAAGGCATCACAAAGGTGATGCTCGACACCGGCGTACCCATCGCGTTCGGTCTCGTCACCGTCGAGAATGAAACCCAGGCGCTCGCCCGCTCCGAAGGCCCCGGCGGCCACAACGTCGGTGAGGAAGCAGCCCTCGTCGCCGTCGAGATGGCGCGGTTGGGCCAAGCGTGGGCGTAGCAACACCGGCTCAACCAACCGAGGTTGAAGTCCCACCCGAAGCCTGGCGCGCACTCTTCGTCACCACGCTCATCTTCTTCCTCGTCGTGATCGACGTGTCCGCCGTCAACGTCGCCTTCCCTTCGATCCGCGAGGACTTCGCCGTCTCGGAGCAAAAGCTCGGCTGGATCATCTCTGGGTACAACATCTCCGTAGGCGCTCTTCTCCTCGTGGCCGGTCGTTACGCCGACAGCCTCGGCCGCAAGAAGCTCTTCTTACCCGGCGTCGCCCTCTTCGCCTTTGGTTCAACCGCTTGCGGGCTGGCGCCAAATGTCGAATTGCTGATCGCCGCTCGCATCGTGCAGGGCATCGGTGGAGCGGTCGTCTCCGCCACCTCGATGGTTGTCGTGCTTCCAGGCTTCCCGGCATCGAAACGATCGACCGTCATCGGTATCGCCGGCGCCACCGGTGCACTCGGCGCCGTGATGGGCCCCGTCCTCGGAGCCTTCGTCACCGACGCCTGGAGCTGGCGAGGCATCTTCCTCGTCAACCTCCCGATCTCGCTCATCGTGTTGACGATCGGACCGAAGCTCCTCAAGGAATCCAAGAATCCGGCGGCCACCGGCAAGGTCGACCTCGTCGGCGTCCCGATGGGAGCGATCGGCGTCGGGCTCGTGATGTTCGGCATCATCCAGGTGGAGACCACGGGATTCGCAAACGCCGGGACGATCGGTCTCTTCATCGTCGGGTTCGCACTCGTCGCAGCGCTCATCAAACGTTCGGCGACACACCCCGAACCGCTGATCGAGCTTGATCTGTTCTCCATCCGGTCGTTCTCCAGCACGAACCTCAGCGCGTTTCTCTACTCGATGGGCTTCACCTCGGGTTTCTTGATCAACTCGCTCGTTCTCCAAGAACTCTGGGATCAATCGCTTCGAACGACCGGACTCGCCCTCATCCCCGCTCCCCTGCTCGCCGCGTTCATCTCGCCAATCGCTGGCAAGTACGCCGACAAGATCGGCCACCGATGGATCCTCGCCATCGGCTCACTGATGTGCGCAAGCGGTTCGTTCATCTACCTCGGCTTCTTCGATGACGAGCCCAGGGTCGTCACGTTCGTTCTCGTCTCGCTGATCGTCGGCGCCGGTGTTGGCGCAACGATCGCAACGTGGTCCAGCGCCGGACTCGCCGACATCGAGCCCGCCCGATTCGGCACCTCGAACGCAATGATCCGAACGCTCCAGCAGGTGGCCTACGCTCTCGGTATCTCGGTGATCATCGCCATCGTGGCAAGCCGTGGCGGCGTCACCGACCTTGCGAACTACCGATGGGCCTGGGCGTTCGTCGGCGGCAGCTACCTCGCCGCTGCGATCACGATCGCTGCGTTCTTCCCATCGGG
>CALEWY010000048.1 GCA_937925335.1 uncultured Acidimicrobiales bacterium | reverse complement strand
CCGCCAACACATCACTGAAACCGTCGACTTCCGACTTGCCATCCCGTTGTGGCGTCCGATCGTCAACGTTTTGATGAAGCGGGCGCTCAAGGAGACCGACCGCGCACCCCGCGATCGATGGTGGTGGCCGTCGACGGTGGTTACGACCGACACATCCAAGCTGATCTCGGCCGTCGCAATTCTCAGTTTGATGGCCGGCTACCTGGGTGTGCTCATCGGGCAGACGATCACCTTTGCTGCCACCGAGTTCGACGCCTCCCAGGCCGATCAGTCAAACACGCTCGCCGCGATGCGGGTCGGTGTTCTCGTCTCACTCATCTTGATCGGTCGAGCCGATCGGATCGGCCGCAAGCCGCTCATGATCGGGTTCACCACCGGGTCGGTGTTGTTCACCGCCCTCGGAGCGTTCGCTCCAAGCCTGGTGTGGCTCGGCGCAGCCCAGGCGATCGCTCGTGGTCTCGACACGGGGCTCTTCACATTGCTCGCACTCGTCGTGGCGGAGGAGGTGCCGGCGAAGGTTCGAGCCACGATTCTTGGCCTCATGACCATGTGCACCGGGCTCGGCTCCGGACTCGTCGTGCTGTCCCTTCCGTTGGTCGATCTCGGTGTCCGAGCGTGGCGCCTCACCTACCTTCTCCCGCTGCTCTTTCTCCCCTTGGTTTGGTGGTGCTGGAGTTTCATGCCGGAGACGACCCGCTTTTCTGCCGCAACCCAAGTTGGGGCGCCGGACAAGATCAACCGCGCCCGTTTCGCACTCATTGCCATCACCGCGTTTGCGAGCACGCTCTACCTCTCCCCCGCCAGCCAGCTTCAAAACACGTTCCTTCAAGACGAGCAGGGCTTCTCGGCAACGCAGATCAGCTTGTTCCGCCTGATCGTCGGAACGCCGGTTGGTATCCCGATCCTTCTCGCCGGATTCTTCTCAGACCGCAGGGGACGCAAACCCATCGGTGCGGTCGGCGTTGCCATTGGGTCCCTCGCCTCGCTCGCCGCATTCTTCTCGACGGGCGTGATGTTGTGGGTCTTCTCAGCCGCAAGCGTCTGGTTGTTGGCGGCGGCCTTCACCGTGCTCCGGAGCTACTCGACCGAACTCTTCCCGACGAGATCACGAGCCAGGATTGGCGGCTGGATCGACCTCATCAGCGTGTGTGGCAGCGTGATCGGCCTGGTCGTCGTTGGCCGGCTCACGAACGTCTTCGATACGTTCGGCCCAGCGATGTCGGTGATGATCTTCGGACCGCTGCTCACCGCAACGATCGTCCTCTTCTTCTACCCGGAGACGGCGTCGAAGGAACTCGAAGAGTTCAACCCCTCAGACCCGACGATCGCCACCGCCGATGCCGACGGCACATCACCAGCAAAGTTCTCCGACCGCCGCTGACAACTCGACCCACGCCAGCCGAGCCTCCAAGACTTACCGAACGATCAACCCACGCCAGCTGGGCCTCCGTGGCCTGAACGGCCCCCGGAGGGGGTTACTGCTGGGCCTCCGTGGCCATGAACGGCCCCCGGGAGGGGGTTACTGCTGGGCCTCCGTGGCCATGAACGGCCCCCGGAGGGAGCCACAGCCAGCGCTCCGTGCAACGGCCCCCGGAGGGGGTTACAGCCCGGTGAGCCAGGTCTCGACGCCGGCGATGATGGTGTCGTCGTGTTTCTCGACGGGATCGTGACCGGTGCGTTCGAGCCAGAGTTGTTCAACCGGTCCGGGAATGGCGGGGAGGTGTTCGGCGAACTCGGGTTCTTTGCCAAAGGGATCGCTGTGTCCCTGAACGAGCAAGATCGGCAGGTCGAGTTCGGGGAAGTGGGCGGTCCGCAGGTTCTCCGGCTTCTTCGGTGGGTGGAGCGGGTAGCTCAGGAGAAGGAGTCCGGCGGCTGGCATTCCTTCGGCGACGGCCATCGATGCAGCCCGCCCTCCCATCGATCGGCCACCAAAGACGAAGCTGGCAGGGTCGGCATCCCACTCCTGAGCGAGGCGTTCAGCGTGGCCATGGATTGACTTGATGAGTTTCGGCATTCGGTCGGGAGGACGCCGGCCGGGGTTGTTCTCTCGATACGCGAAGTTGCAGCGGGCAACGGGAAGGTCGAGTTCGGCCTCGAGTTTGCAGAAGAGGCGGTGATCGCGATCGCCACCCGCTCCATGGAACAGGACGAGCCCACCGACACTCACGTGACCAACTCGATCACGAAGCGAGAAGGATGCGACGGGCCTCGGTGAGGTCGGCGATGCGCTGTGCAGCTTCAACATCGTCGGCACCGTGGTCTGGGTGCGCGTCGCGCAGGAGCGTGCGGAAGCGTCGCTGCACGGCTCGCTTGTTCGCACCGTCGTTGTCGGCTTCGAGCCCAAGAATGTCGAGGGCCCAGGCAACCGGGTCGTTCCACGCCATGAGCTCGGCCATCGATGCCTTGCGACCGCCCATCACCTGGGTCATGAACCGAGCGTCAACATCACCAATCCACAGCAGAGCGTTTCGGATGGCATCGAAGACCTGGCGACGAACCTCACCCTCGAGCGCAGCCGTCGCATAGACCGCTCCGAGTGCTTGTTGCACGGGGCGGCCGAGGTCATCGTCGAACTCAAACGAAAGCTCATCACCGTCGGCGAGCAAGCGATGTGTGCTCTTGATGAGGCCCACCTGATCGTCTTGAAAGCGGTGCCGGACGCGTGGTTGAGCGATGCGCTGGCCCGCGTCAAGCTGTTCGATGAGGTAGTAGAGGTCCTCGCGAAGGTCGGCCTCGATGCGATCAGCCGACTGCGCAACGATCGCAGCAAGAAGTAGCCCACCGGCACCGGGTGCTGGCTCGATCGGGAGGTTCTGCGTTCCCAAGGCAATACGCCGGGTGGGAGCGATGGGACGGGAGTGGAAGATCTCCAACTCTGCGACGATCACAGTCGGTCACGGTACCAATCAGACCGGCTTGAGGTTGAGTCAGCCACACCCAGGTTTCTTGCTCCCGCTACCACCGTGCTGAGCAAGCGTAAGATCCAGCGCTATGGCATTTGATATCGACGCTCTTCGTGCGAAACCCGGCGAGAAGATCAAGCTCTCCAAGATCAAGCCCAACAGCACACCCGAGTGGGATTACCAGGACGATGGTGAGGACAAAGCTCGTGCGTTGGAGCTGCTGCCAGCGCTGAACGACCGTCTCGAAAGGCTGCAAGATCTGCTCTACGCCCAGGGCACCGAGCGAGTACTCGTGGTGATCCAGGCAATGGACGCCGGCGGCAAAGACGGCACGGTCCGCCACGTCTTCGACGGCGTCAACCCGAGTGGCGTGAAGGTCGCCTCGTTCAAACGACCGACGGACATTGAACTCGCTCACGACTACCTCTGGCGTATCCACCAGCACGTTCCGTCGGACGGCCAGCTCGTCATCTTCAACCGAAGCCACTACGAGGACGTTCTCGTGGTTCGCGTTGCCGAGATCGTTGAAGAGAAGCGCTGGAAGAAACGCTTTGAGCACATCGCAAACTTTGAGCAGATGCTCGTGGACGAAGGCACGACGATCATCAAGATCTTCTTGCACATCTCGAAGGATGAACAGAAAGAACGACTGCAAGATCGTCTTGATCGACCAGAGAAGAACTGGAAGTTCGAAACGGGCGACCTCGGGCCGCGCGCACAGTGGGACGACTATCAAGAAGCGTTCGAAGACGTTTTCGAGAAGACGTCAACCGAGGATGCGCCGTGGTACATCGTGCCCGCCGATCGCAAGTGGTACCGCAATATCGCCGTCAGTGAGATCGTGATTCAGACCCTCGAGAACCTCAAGATGAGCTTTCCTCCACCCGAAGAGGGCCTCGACCAAATCGTCATTCCTGATTGATCGCCCTCGGCTCGGCCGTCAGCGTCTCGTAACGATCGCACCAACGAACACGACGCCTTGCAGAGCGACCGCCGCAAACACTGAACCAACGCCGAACGAAAGATCGCCGATCCGAATGCCCCCGCTCCCCGACTCGGCCACCGCGCCGAAAGCCATCAGACCGTCGAGGGTGCCCAAGATGGCGCTCGCCACGATGAGCGTGACGCGTGATGACATGAAGCCAGCGATCAACTGAACGGCAATAAGCAGCCACGGGATCGCAACCAGCACCAGCAACATGGCAAGCGGCACGATCAACGCGCCGCTATCGGTGGCGACCGCCGTTCCTCCGCTCATGACAACGGCGAGCGGAACTGCTTTGCCGAGCGATACAGCCACGGCAAGGGCACGTACCCAGCTGGCAACACCGAGCTCTCTCGGGGTCTCTGCGTTTGGAAGCGCCTCAATCAGCTGAGGTGGCACAACCATCGTCGGCGGCAACGGTTCGATAGTGGACACGATCTCGCGGGGAGCGTTCGGAGCAGGAACCGGGGGTAGCTCTCCCGACGGCCCTTCGTTCACGACTTTGCGGTGATGGAACCGATGAGGACGGATGCTTGAGCGCAGGTCACGGCGAGCATCAGACCGAAACCGACCAGCATCTCTTGGCTTCCGAACTCGGACAGCGAACCGAGCAAGAACAACCCGTCGATCGCCGTCAACAGTGCGCTCGAAACGACCAGCGTCGTCCGAGACGACGTGATCGCACCGCCCAGCTGAACGAGCACGATCAGGAGCGGGATGGCAATGACGGCTAACAAGATGAATCCGAGGCCAGCCCACCCGCCGCCTTCGGTCGCAAGAGTGCCACCAGCAAGGGCGACGAATCCGAGCGGGATCGCCTTCAGCAGCGAAATCAGCGCGGCGAGGCCGCACACCCACCCGGGAACACCGGCCTTCGACGGGGTCACATGGCCGGATGGTGATCCGACCGACTGTGGTGGGGCGACAGCCATCGGTGCCAACGGAGCGGCATCACCAGCAAAGCCCCCAGCGCCCGGAGCGCCGACTGGCGGGAGCGTGCCAGAGGGACTCTGCGCCCATGCGGGGGCAGAGCTGGTTTGACCAGCCGTCTCCAATGGAACGGTTGGTTGTGGATGCACCGGATTCATGCTGTCGACATCGACGCGAGCCGGCCTCGGCTTGAGGACTGGCTGGCTTGAGGACTGGCCGGAGCGACTGGCTCTAGGAGATCAGGCCCGACGAACGGACTTCATCGGCAACCGTCTCGTCTCGAGGCAGTCGCCAAGCGTGGCGGGCAACGACCAGCTGTGCGACCAGCACCACGATGACCTCAGCCGATGAGCTCGACCGCGGAATGGCCCACGACGTCGGAACCAAGCTGAGCAGGGCATCGAGCAGAATCGACGCGTCGATGACGGCCATCGCGGTCGACACGAGGATGAACAACGTCCGCCAGCGTCGAGCGAACGAGAGCACGAAGAGAAAGAGAGCGAAGAAGCCGACGGCGGCGAGGACAAATCCAGCCGTTTGAAACAGCTCGATCGTGGCGAGCAGTGACGTGTTGTCGCCCGTCGCCATCGCGACGGAGTCGCGAAGGGCAGCGAGGATAAGGAGCACACCAGTGAGGAGGGGGTGGTGGCGGTACCGGAGGAAGATCCCCGCGTGTCGACCCGTACGTCATCGATCATGTATCGACACGCATGGGGCATTGCTAGAGCGATTACTCGTAGCCGACGGCGTCCATGTTGCGAAGCTTTTCAGGACGGTGGTGTGCATCGATCAGGCGCACGGTGCCCGAACGGCCGCGCATGACGAGCGACTGCGTACTGATGCCATCGGCGGTGTAAGTCACACCCTTCAGCAGATCACCCGTCGTGATACCGGTCGCTGCGAAGAAGCAGTTCTCCGTCGTGATCATGTCGTCGAGACCCATGATGGCTTCGAGGTCGTAGCCCTCTGCGATCGCCTGGCCGCGCTCCTCATCGTTTCGGGCGTAGAGGCGACCTTGGAAGTCGCCGCCCATCGATTTCAGAGCGGCGGCGGTGATGACACCTTCGGGTGTTCCGCCGATTCCGAACAGGATGTCGACGCCCGAATTGGGCATCGCAGTGGCGATTGCCCCGGCAACGTCGCCGTCGGAGATGAGCCGGATGCGAGCGCCAGCGCCACGAATCTGAGCGATGAGCTCCTCGTGACGGGGTCGGTCGAGCACAACAGCGGTGAGATCCTCAACCGACACGCGCTTGGCCTTGGCCAGCGCCGTGAGGTTGCGATCGACGGGGAGCCGAATGTCGACGATGCCAGCGCCAGATGGACCGACGGCGAGCTTTTCCATGTAAACGCACGGGCCGGGGTTGAACATCGTGCCCCGCTCGGAGACAGCGATGACGGCGATGGCGCCGGCCTGGCCTTTGGCCGTGAGCGTGGTGCCATCGATCGGGTCGACGGCGATGTCGGTCATCGGCGGCTCGCCGTTGCCGATTCGCTCGCCGTTGTACAGCATGGGCGCTTCGTCCTTCTCGCCCTCGCCGATCACGACGATGCCGTCCATCTCAACGCCATCGAGAACCGCACGCATCGCATCGACCGCAGCCTGGTCGGCCTCGATCTTGTCGCCCCGCCCCATCAGACGAGCGGCAGCGAGCGCCGCCGCTTCGGTGGTGCGAACCAGCTCGAGAGCCAGGTTGCGTTCGGGACGGACGAGTTCATCGCTCATGGAGTATCAACCTACTGAATGCCTAGGGCGCCGTGAAACGGGCGA
This sequence comes from uncultured Acidimicrobiales bacterium, assembly GCA_937925335.1. Classification (GTDB taxonomy): domain Bacteria; phylum Actinomycetota; class Acidimicrobiia; order Acidimicrobiales; family SZUA-35; genus CALEWY01. The sequence continues at coordinate 38,889 of CALEWY010000048.1, read as the reverse complement.
AGCTACTGACCCTCCAATCGGCCAAAGCCCCCCTGTTTTCAGTACTCCTTCGCCCACGTTCCCACCCGTGACCGAGGCCCGCCCCACCCAAAGCGGAGCCAATCCCCGCAACACTCGTTCATCAACCGCGTGCGGCAAATCCCTCCGCAAGGTTCCGGCGAGAGGACCTGGGGCACTCGGCTTGGTCAGCGTTGGCAGGGGCCGTTCAGGGCGATGAGAGCGTCGTAGAAGGTGGTGGCGAGACGGCGGCCGCCTTCGTCGTTGGGATGGACGCCGTCTCTTGCGTGCCGGGCAAGATCGAAGCCGGTGTTGACGTCGACCAGCACGACCTGTACCGCACTGTCCTCTTCGGCGTTCACCTCGTCGGTGTTGGCCTCGCTGACGAAGGCCGCCACGAGTTCGTTGAAGCGGGCGACCTCACCGGTGTCGGACTCATACGGGATGATCTGGGCGACGATCACGACCGTTCCGGGTGAACCGCTCTGCAGTTCCGACACGATCGTTGCCAGCCGCTCGAGCGTCACCTCGGGTGACGTTCCTCCGGCGAGGTCATTGGTGCCAGCGTGCACGATCACGACGTCGGGCTCGACCTTGGCCGCTCGATCTTGAGCGATCTCGGCAAGCTCGGCTGCCGACCAACGGGCGTAGCCCTCGTGATCGGCATCACCAACGGTTTCGCCGAATCGGTTGCGGGTGCCAACCATGTCGAAGTCACACCCGTTGTCCGCCAAGAGATCGACGAGGGCTCCTCGATACTGCGGCGCTTCGGTGATGGAGTCGCCGAACGGCATCACTTGGACGGTCTCAGGCCAGGCACTCTCCAGGCCATCCGTCATGGCAACGCCGTCGCTCGCTGTCGTCGACGATGCCGAATCGCCCTCGACCATGGCGGGTGTTGTCGCCTCGGAGTCCTCCGATGCCGGCCCACACGCTGCCAGCACACCAGCAGAAACGAACGCAGACGCGACAAACACCACCGCTCGGAAGCGATGGTGCTTGTTCAAGAGACTCAGTCGGCGACTGCTCGGAAAGATAGGCGTCGCTTCAGAGTAGAGACTTAGGCAGTTGCTGAGAGGTCAACCCGGAGTTGAGCCCAACGCTGGTTCTGCAATGCGTAGGGATCGTGCTCGTTGGATCGGAGCTCTTCTTGAGCCTGAGCCAGATCGGCGCGTGCCTCATCGGCGTTGATGTCTTCGCTCGGAACAGCCTGATCAGACAAGACGGTGACCGATGCTCCGGTGACGGAAACGAAACCGCTCCGGACCGCAAAGGAACGAACGACGCCCGCCTCTTCGGTGACTCGCACCTCGGAGGGCTCGAGCGAACCAATGAACGGCTCGTGACCGGCGAGGAACGCGATCTCGCCACCACCACGGGTACGGGCGATGACTTGGGTGCCCTCCCCGGAGTAGAGGACGGCCTCTGGTGAGACAAATTCGATCGTGAAGCTCATGACGGCGATCAGTTGGCCTCGGCCTGGAGCTGCTCAGCCTTTTCACGGGCAGAGTCGGCGCCACCCACGTTGAGGAAGGCCTGCTCGGGAAGGTCGTCGAGGTCGCCGTTGACGAGCGCTTCGAAGCTGTCGACGGTTTCCTCGACAGGGGTGAAGTTTCCGTCGAGGCCGGTGAAGACCTTCGCCACGAACATCGGCTGGGACAAGAAGCGCTGCACCTTACGGGCACGGTCGACGGTGATGCGGTCCTCTTCGGACAGCTCGTCGAGGCCGAGAATGGCGATGATGTCCTGCAGCTCCTTGTAGCGCTGGAGGACTTCCTGCACCTGGCGAGCCACGTTGTAGTGACGGCTGCCAACAACCTCGGGAGCGAGGATCGATGAGGTCGAGGACAGCGGATCCACGGCTGGGTAGATACCGAGAGCCGCGATATCACGGCTCAGCTCGGTGGTTGCGTCCAAGTGGGTGAAGGTGGTGAACGGCGCCGGATCGGTGTAGTCGTCAGCAGGGACGTACACAGCCTGGAGTGAGGTAATCGAGTGGCCACCGGTCGAGGTGATGCGCTCCTGGAGTACGCCCATCTCGTCGGCGAGAGTGGGCTGGTAACCCACGGCGGAAGGCATACGACCGAGGAGGGTGGACACCTCGGAACCGGCCTGCACGAATCGGAAGATGTTGTCGACGAACAGCAGCACGTCCTGGCCCTGCTCGTCACGGAAGTACTCCGCCATGGTGAGAGCCGACAGTGCGACACGAAGGCGCACGCCTGGCGGCTCATCCATCTGGCCGAAGCAGAGGGCAGCCTTGTCGAGCACCGACGTCTTGCCGTCGCCCATCATGGTCTCGCCCATCTCGATGAAGAGGTCGGTGCCTTCACGGGTGCGCTCACCCACTCCAGCGAACACCGACACACCACCGTGGTTCGATGCCACACGGGTGATCATCTCGGTGATGAGAACGGTCTTGCCCACACCCGCACCACCGAACAGGCCGATCTTGCCGCCCTGGAGGTAAGGGGTGAGGAGGTCGATGACCTTGATGCCGGTCTCGAGGACCTCTTTGGTCGGAGCGAGCGAGTCGAACGCCGGAGCCGCACGGTGGATGTCCCAGCGAGTCGTGACGTCGACTTCGTCGAGGCTCACGTCGATCGGCTGGCCGATCACGTTCCAGATGTGGCCGAGGGTGACATCACCGACGGGAACCTGGATGCCATGACCCAGGTTGCGGACCGGCTGACCACGACGAAGACCGTCGGTCGGCTTCATGGCGACCGCACGAATGCGACCGTTGCCGAGGTGCTGAGCAACCTCCGCCATGACGGCGGTGACCTCTCCAGCAACCTCGACGTCGAATTCGACGGCGCCGTTGATCTCCGGAAGGTTGCTCGGCGGGAACTCAACGTCGACCACCGGGCCGGCGATGCCGACGATCCGGCCTTCTTTGAGCTGTGGTTCGGTGACTGTCATCTGGTTCGTTGCTCCTGATCTGAAAGCGATCGGGTTTCAGTGTTTCGTGTGGGTGCTTGCTGGCGTCAGTTGGTGAGAGATTCGAAGTCGAAGGCGTCGGCGATGATCGCCTCGTCTTCGTTCAGCGACTCGGCGCCGCTGACGATCTCCATGATTTCGGTGGTGATGGATTCCTGTCGAGCTCGGTTCATCTCGCGTGACAGCTTGATGATGAGCTCTTCGGCATTGTCGGTCGCAGCCTTCATCGCTCGCTGCCGGTTGGCGTGCTCCGATGCGGCGCTGTCGAGCAGGGCAGCGAAGAGGCGAGCCTCGACGTAACGAGGAAGCAGGTCTTCGAGTACACCCTCGGGTGACGGCTCGAAGCTGAATCCTGCGAGCGCTTCGGCGTCGCCGCCGCCGGCATCGGCGATGGTCTTGGCCGAGGTCAGCGGCAAGAACCGCCGCACGACCGGACGCTGGGTGCCGAGGCTGACGAACTCGGTGAACACGAGTTCGACCTGGTCGACTTCGCCGTTGTCGAAGAGCTGGCGAACTCGCCGTGCGATCTCGCGAGCGTTTTCATAGGACGGATTGTCGGTGAAGCCGTCGTAGGTGGTGTCGATGTCGAACCCACGGAAGGTGAAGTAGTCGGCGACCTTCTTGCCGATGGCGATGATGCGGTAGTCGCCGCCTTCATTGCGCAAGGCCTGAATCTCTCGCTCGGCCGAGCGGATCACCGATGAGTTGTACGCACCGGCGAGGCCACGGTCGCCCGCGCAGATCACGAAGGCGACGTTTTGTACGTTCTCGACTTCACGAAGGAGCGGGTGGCTCACATCGGCGCCGCCGGCTGCGAGGTTCTCAATGACACCGGTGAGCTGCTCGGCGTAGGGCCGTGCGGCTCGAGCCCGCTGCTGAGCGCGAGCGACGCGGGTCGCGGCGATCAGCTCCATCGCTCGGGTGATCTTCTTGGTGTTCTTCACGCTGCCGATGCGGCGGCGCAAGATGCGTTCGGCTCCACCTGGCATGACTCAGGCTCCAGCTCGGCTGATGTCTTCTTCGGGAAGCGTGTTGGTCGCATCGACCATCTGGGATGACGCTTCACCCTGGTCCGTTGCATCGGGTGCGTCGACTCCGCCGCCCGTTCCGGAGAACTGGTCGGTGAAGGCGCCGATCGCGGCGAGCAGTGCTTCTTCGTCTGGCACGGTGCCACCAGTGGCGATACTCGAGAGCACGTCGGAGTGGCGGGAACGGAACCATTCGAGGAGTTCGGCTTCGTAGCGGATCACGTCAGCCACTTCGATGTTGTCGAGGTAGCCACGGGTGCCGGCATAGAGAACAACGACCTGCTCTTCGACGGGCACCGGAGCGTTAATGCCCTGCTTGAGCAGCTCGGTCAGGCGGTAGCCACGATCGAGCTGAGCCTGCGAAACGGCATCGAGGTCAGAACCGAATGCGGCGAAGGCAGCGAGCTCACGGAACTGCTGGAGGTCGGACTTCAACGTGCCGACGGCGTTCTTCATCGCCTTAATCTGGGCGGCTGAGCCGACTCGACTCACCGAGATACCAACATCCACAGCCGGTCGAATACCGGACTTGAAGAGATCGTCCTGGAGGTAGATCTGGCCATCGGTGATCGAGATCACGTTGGTAGGGATGTACGCCGAGACGTCGCCGGCCTTGGTCTCGATGACCGGAAGAGCGGTGAGTGAACCAGCGCCATTCTCGTCGGAGAGCTTGGCGGCACGCTCGAGCAAGCGGCTGTGGAGGTAGAAGACGTCACCGGGGTATGCCTCGCGGCCCGGAGGACGACGCAGGAGCAGCGACACCTGGCGATAGGCCTCGGCCTGCTTCGACAGATCGTCGTAGATGGCGAGCGAGTGGCTGCCGTTTTCCATCCAGTGCTGGCCCATCGCGCAACCGGAATAGGGGGCCAAGAACTTGAACGGCGCTGGGTCGGAGGCGGCAGCGACGACCACGACGGTGTATTCCATCGCACCAGCATCTTCGAGCAGCTTCACCGTCTGAGCAACGGTCGAGGACTTCTGGCCAATCGCCACGTACACGCAGTTCACGCCGAGGCCCTTTTGCGCAAGGATGGCGTCGATAGCGACGGTGGTCTTGCCGGTCTTACGGTCGCCGATGATCAGCTCTCGCTGGCCTCGGCCGATCGGGATCAGCGAGTCGACAGCCTTGATGCCCGTCTGCATTGGCTCGTGCACGGGCTTACGGCCCGTAATACCGGGAGCCTGAATCTCCATACGGCGGGTCTGGACGTTGACGAGAGGACCCTTGCCGTCAATTGGCTCACCCAACATGTTGACGACTCGACCGAGCACACCATCACCGACGGGGACGGACAGAATCTCGCCGGTCGACTCGACCGCTTGGCCTTCTTCGATGGCATCGACATCGCCGAGCACCACGGCGCCGATGGTGTCTTCGTCGAGGTTGAGAGCGAGACCGATCGTTCCGTCTTCGAAGCGAAGCATCTCGTTCACGGCTGCGTTCGGCAATCCCGAAACACGAGCGATGCCGTCGCCGACCTCGGTGATTCGACCGACGGTCTTGGTGGAGACGTCGGACTCATACGAGTCGAGGTTCTTCTTCAGGGCGGCTGTGATGTCAGACGGATCGAAGGTGAGTGCCATGTGAAATCTGCTTTCTTGGCTGTTGCTGAGCTGTGCGTACGGATGCGGCGTCGGCGTCATTCGGGGAAACCCCACGAATGGCCGGACACTTGCGAGCGAGAGTTAGAGGGTGGAACGCATCGAGTTGAGGCGTGTCCGGAGCGAACCATCGATGACGGTGTCGCCGATCGTGGTGACGGCGCCGCCGACGACCGACGGGTCGACGACGACCTGAACCTCGACGTCGCTGCCCATCTTTTGCTTCAAGGCGGCGGCGAGACGTGATTCCTGGTCGGCGGAGAGCGCAACGGCGGATCGCACCGTGGCAACACTGGCACCGGACTCGGCGGCCGAGGCGGCCACAAACGACTGAACGATTTCGCCGAACTGTGAGCCCTTGCCGGCGCTCACGATCATCCCGGCGAGACCACGGGCCGTGTCGGACACCTTGCCCGCAAGAATGTCGTCGAGGATCTGGTTGCGGGTGGCGCTTGGCAACAAGTTGTTGCTCAGCGACGAACGCAGTTCCTCATTGTTGTCGACGGCGTTGGCAACAGCGATGAGCTCGCTCTTGACCGTGTCGGTGTTGCCGTCAGCGCGGGCGACGGCGAGGAGAGCCTCGGCGTAACCCTTGATCTGGTCAGACATTCATTGTCTCCGGTTCTTCGATCAAATCGTTTCGATCAGCCGGCTTGGCTGACCTGGGTGATGTACGAGTCGATGAGGTCAGCGTGAGCCGACGCATCGAGGGACTCGGTCACCACGACTTCGGTTGCATCTCGGGCGACACGGGCGACTTCCTCTTGGATGTCGGCCATGGCCTGACGCTTCATCGTCTCGACGTCAGCTGCTCCACGGGTGCGGAGTGCAGCAGCGTCGGACTCTGCCTTGGCCTTGAGATCGACCCGCAAACGTTGTGCGGTGTCGTTGGCTTCGGCGACGATGCGTCCTTCTTCAGCGCTGACGTCGGGGAGATCAGCGGTCGAGGCGTTGAGTGCCTCTTCAGCTTCAGCTCGTTCGGCTCGAGCGGCGGCGAGTTCAGACTCGATGCGCTCGGTACGTCCCGAAATCATGCCCTTGATGGCCGGTCCGGCCTTCCAGGCGATGAGGCCGATCAACACGAAGAACGCGATGGAACCCCAGATGACCTCGTTGATGTCACTGGCCAGTTGGAGGCCGTTGGGGCCTTCGGCGCCGATCACACTAAAAAGCGGCATGTTCATGGTGTGCCTCTAGTTCGAGTTGGACAGGAATCGGTCGACGACTGGCTGTGCAGAGCTGAGCGGAATCTGGCGATTCATCACTCGACCTGCAGCATCAGCAGCGACCTCGGCGACCGACGGTGCAATACCGCTCATCGCTTCGGCTCGAGATGCAGCGATCTCGGCTTCGGCGTCGGCCTTCATGGATGCGACCTCGGCCTCAGCGGCACCGATGATGGCGGCTCGCTCGGCTTCGGCTTCAGCTCGTGCGGCATCGACGATCTGGGCAGCTTCGGCTCGTGAGCCAGCGAGTTGATCGCTGACTTCACTTGCGGCGCTTCCCTGACGAGCCCGTGCTGCATCAGCAGCGTCGAGATCTCCACGAATCCGGTCCTCGCGCTCGTTCATCACATTGAGAACGGGAGGGAGCAGCACGAATTTGACCAGGGCCCACAGCGAGAAAAACGCAATGGCACCCCAGAACATCTCGGACAGCTCCGGGAGGATCGGGTTCTTGGCCTCGACTTCCTCGGCAGCGAGGATGACGGATGCGATCACCGGATCAGGCGAACTTGAGAAGGATGAAGACCACGAACCCGATGAGGGCGAGTGCCTCGGTGAAGGCGATGCCGAGGAACATGGTCGTCTGGACCTGACCGGCTGACTCGGGCTGACGGGCCATGGCCTGGACGGCCTGGCCGACCAAGTAACCGATGCCGATGCCCGGGCCGATAGCGGCAAGGCCGTAGGCGAAACCGGCGCTGGATGCGCCGGCGGTTGCCTTGGCGTCGTCGGCGTTGAGTTCGGCCTCTGCGGCAAACTCGATGGCCTGAGCTGCGGTGCTGGCAAGAACGCTCATTGGATGATGCTCTCCTGATTCATTGCCCCGACCTGGGGCGGTTGGTGTTCTGCCCGAAGGCCAGAAATTGGACTGATTGCGACTTGAACGACGTGATGTCGAAGAACGAGATTTAGTGGTGCGGGTTGAGTGACAGCGAGATGTACACCGCGGTCAGCAACGAGAACACGAAGGCCTGGATCAGCGAGACCATGACCTCGAAGCCGGTGAGGCCGACGAGGGTGGCGAAGCTGAATGGCAAGACGATGGCGAGGGCCGACTTTTGCCACAGGGCGATGCAGAGCACGCCGAAGGTGACCAGCAGAATGTGGCCGGCAAGCATGTTGGCGAAGAGACGGACTGCGAGGCCGAAGGGGCGAAGCAGGAAGGTCGAGAGGAACTCGATCGGGGTGACCAAGAGGTAGAGCGCCTTTGGCACACCGGGTGGGAAGAGCGACGACTTCATGAAGCCGGAGAAGCCCTGGGCCTTGACACCGACGGCGATGAACATGGCCCACGCCGTGAGGGCGAGGATGATCGGATTCGCCATACGAGCGTTGGCCGGCATCTGGAAGGTCGGGATGACCTCGAAGATGTTGCCGAAGAAGACAAAGAGGAAGATCGAGAGCAGCAGCGGCATGTACTTGCGGCCGTCTGGGCCGATGGCCGACTGGATGACCTGCTTGTCGACGAACTCGACCGCACCCTCGACGATGTTCTGCAGACCACGAGGAACGAGTTCCTTCTTGGAGAGCAGGAACATCCCGGTCGGGATGAGCAGAGCCAGCATTGAGATCAAGCCGATCTTGTTAAAGGCAAAGATCGTGCCGTCACCGAAATAATTCGGCCACTCGACGAGGTTGGAGATCGGGGGGAACTGAAGCCCTCCGCCGCCGCCTTCTTCAGCTGCAAAAAGTGCGAACACTGATGTCGCTCCTTGACGTTTTCGAGTTAGCGCCGACCGGCGGCAACAGGCCGCGGGGCCGAACGAGGGGTACGGGGTTTCAGACCAGGGTGCGCCATCGATGCCGAAACATGACGGAGCTCCCAGACGAGCAAGCCGAGGTGCGTGACGATCAGCGTGATGCCGAGGGGCACCATGGCGACCCACGACATGTCTTTGACAATCCACACGGCGGCGAAGATGAGGCCGAGGCGCAGGACATAACCACCGAGAGCGGCAGATGCGACAGCGGCGAATGAGATTTTGGCGGCCCATCCAAGCAGGGCGGCGGAGAGCACGAGGTTGACGAGCACGAGCATCATTGCGTAGGTCACCGACATGGCGCCGTTGAAGCCGGCGAAGATCGCACCGATGACCATGCCGACGGGAACGAGGGGCAGGCCACGCTTCACCATGTCGAGTGCGACCTGGGCGGCGGGAGATGGGCCTTCGAGGCGCTGAACGAGAGCGGTCATGATCGACCCCTCTGCTGGCGGAGGCTGGCGGTCTCTGCTTGCAGCGTCGCGATCTGGTGCTTGTAGCGGTAGTAGATCGAGAGCCCGGCTCCAACGAATCCGAGCACGGTGAGCACGACCATGAAGATCGGCGTGGTGCCAAGCCAGCGGTCGATGAAGTAGCCGCCGATGCCGAGGATCACCGCAGAGAGCACCAGCTCATAGGAGCCACTGCTTTGGTTGAACTGCTCGGAAAGAGGTGAACGGTCGGCTTCCACTGAACCTTGGGAGGGTGGATTGGGGCGAGTGATTACGTCCGCGGGCAACGACTCAACACCACCCACGACCGCCGGAACGATATTGAACGCGGGGTGTGTTTGGCAACCTCAGGGCTTGGCGGCTTCAGTTCTTCGTTCTGCGAAATCGACGACGTTGCTCGGAACGCCCTCGGAGGCGGCGAGATCAAGGCCTGAATCGCCATCGGAATCCACGTCGGAATCGCTCTCTTGATCGGTCGAGTTCGCACCATCTGCATCGACTCGATTGCGCCCTGTTCCCGGCCGGAATGAGACGTAGAGGAGCACCGCCATGCCAGCCACGCCGATGGGGACGATCGCGTCACCTCGACCCTCGTTGTAGACAGGCCACAACACGAGCGCCGATAGGAGGGCCGTCCACGCCCACAAGATGTTGACGCTACGACGATGACCGTGGCCGAGCCGGATCAGCCGATGATGAAGGTGGCCCATGTCGGCGGTGGCAAGGCCCTGCCGGCGCGTGGCGCGGCGGACGATCGCGAACATCGTGTCGATGACCGGCACACCAAGGATCACCAGTGGGATCACGAGCGGGGCGTAGAAGAAGAACGTTTGACCACTGAACGGATCGTCGGTTCGGCCACCGACCGACATCGTGCTCGCTGCCATCAGCGAGCCGAGCAACAAGCTGCCGCCGTCGCCCATGAACGTCTTCGCCGGGTGCACGTTCCACGGCAAAAATCCGGCGCACATCCCGACGACGATGGCGATCACCAGCAGGCCGATGTTTCCCGGCTGCACAAGACCTTCGTCGGTGAGGCGGGTCGTGTAGAGGAAGAACGCAACACCACCAATGCCCATGATTCCCGAAGCGAGGCCGTCGAGGCCATCGATGAAGTTCACGGCATTTGTCATGCCGAGCACCCACACCACGCTCAGCAAGAAGCCAAGGTCGGGGCTGAGAACGGTGACGCCAACGAACGGAATCCGAAAGAAGATCAGGCTCACGCCGCCGAAAATCAGCAAACTCGACGCCAAAACGATGCCGGCGGTCTTTGCAGGCGCCGAGATCTCGCGGACGTCGTCGAGTAGGCCAACCGCATAGGCGAGCGTTGCGAGCGCCACGATGCCGAGCGGCTCGCTGGTGCCCGAAAACGACGACTCGAACCAGCCGGTGGTCCACGCGACACAGAACGCAACCATGAAACCGAGATACATGGCACCCCCACCGATCGTTGCGGTGGGGGTGTCGTGAACTCTGCGTTCGTCGGGTTGTGCGACGTAGCCGCGAACGGTCGCCACCACTTTGAAGATCGGCACGGTGAGCACCGTGACCCCAGCCGCGACGAGTCCAACCACCAGGTAGGAACTCAGGGCTGCACGCATGTGGCGTTCGTTCTCCTAGAGATCGGGGTACGGGGCGAACGGCTCGCACAGCGCACGAACGTCGGCGCGAACCGCAGCGACCTCACCAGCGTCGGTGCGGCCTCGCAATGCTCGCGCCATGTACTCGGCGATCTTGGTCATCTCGGGCTCGGTCATGCCCTGCGTGGTCACCGCTGGGGTGCCGATGCGGATGCCGGAGGTGACGAACGGAGAGCGAGGATCGTCCGGGATCGTGTTGCGGTTGAGCGTGATGCCGGCCTCGTCGAGCACGATCTGTGCTTCCTTGCCGGTCAGTTCCTCGTCGAACGCCCGAAGGTCGGCCAACAGCAGGTGGTTGTCCGTTCCGCCCGAGACGAGGCGGAAACCCTCGGCGGTCATCGCGGCGGCGAGTGCGCTCGCGTTCTTGACGATCTGGGCGGCGTAGGTCTTGAATTCGGGGGTCTGAGCCTCGGCAAAGGCCACAGCCTTGGCTGCGATCGAGTGCTCCTGCGGCCCGCCCTGCTGGCCGGGGAAGATCGCCTTGTTGATGGCCGGAGCGAGGTCTTCGGACATCAAGATGCAACCGCCACGCGGGCCACGAAGGGTCTTGTGCGTCGTGAACGTGACGACGTCGGCGACACCGACCGGGTTCGGGTGAGCGTCGCCCGCGATCAGGCCGGCGATGTGTGCGCAGTCGAACATCAAGAGGGCGCCGACCTCATCGGCGATCGCCCGATACGGAGCGGGATCGATGATGCGCGGGTAGGCGGTTGCGCCAGCGACGATGAGCTTCGGGTTGTGCTGCTTGGCGAGCTCGCGAACGTTGTCGAGATCGATTCGCTCGTCACCGCTGGTGACCCGGTAACCAACGAAGTTGTACATGAGGCCGGATGCGTTCACGGGAGAACCGTGGGTGAGGTGGCCACCGTGGTCGAGGCTGAGGCCGAGGACGGTGTCGCCTGGCTCGAGGAGGGCCTGGTAGACGGCCATGTTGGCGTTGGCGCCGGAGTGAGGCTGCACGTTTGCGGCTTCGGCCCCGAAGAGCTCACAGATCCGGCTGATGGCGAGCGACTCGACTTCGTCGACAACCTGGTTGCCGCCGTAGTAGCGCTTGCCGGGATAACCCTCGGAGTACTTGTTCGTGAAGACCGAACCAGTCGCTGCCATGACGGCGGGCGATGCAAAGTTCTCGGACGCAATCAGCTGCAGCGCAGAGTTCTGCCGATCGATTTCGTCGGCGGTCAGCTTCCAGACCGGATCGTCGATGAGGGTGGGCCAAGGCATGGTCAACTCCTGGAGGATTGGTTCGCTCGAACGCTACCGCCGGAACGACCCCCGCGAGGCCTCAGCTCGGCGTGATGTCGCCGATCTTGCCGACTCGTCGAGCATGGCGGCCACCTTCGAACTCGGTCGAGACGAACGCGTCGACCGCGTCGAGTGCGGTCTGCACTCCGGTGAACCGTTCGCCGAGGCACGCGATGTTGGCGTCGTTGTGCAAACGAGTGAGGCGGGCCGACGTCACATCGTGCACCGTGGCGGCCCGAACACCACCCACCTTGTTCGCGGCCATACAGATGCCGATCCCGCTTCCACAGACGGCGACGCCGCGTTCGGCGTCGCCGTTGGCCACCGCTCGGCCGATCGCTTCGCCAAAGTCGGGATAGTCGACCGATTCGGTCGAATCGGTTCCGAGGTCGACGACCTCATGGCCAGCCTCATCGAGGTGAGCAGCGATCTCGGTCTTGAGTGAGAACCCTGCATGATCTGATGCCACAGCGATACGCATGCTGCAGCCTATGTCGCTCGATCAGCGAGTCGGAAGATTCGCTGGTCAGTCGGCCAGACGCAGTCAGCTGAACCAGACGCCGTCAGCTGAACGAGACGCCGTCGGTCGGCGAGCTGACCTCAGCGGTCGCGGTTGGCAGACATCCGTGCGTTGAGCATCGAGAGAACCTTCTCGTTCGCCGATGGGCTGCGCTCGAGCATCGACCGGAAATCCTGCGTCGTGAAGGCCACGAGAACCATCTCACCCTCGGCGACCACGGTGGCGTTGCGGGGGCGGTGCTCCAAGATCGCCATCTCGCCGACCATGGAGCCAGAGCTCACGGTTGCGACGTATTCGCCATTCATCAGCACGTTCGCCGAACCCTCGACGATCACGTAACACACGTCGCCGAACCGACCCTGGTCGGTCAGTTCTGCACCGTCTTCTGCTTCAACGCGGTTTCCGAGGCTGGCGACCTCACCGAGCTCGTCTTCGCTGAAGTCCCGAAAGAACGGAACACTGCCGAGCCATGACGTATCGAGTTTGTTGTGGCGACCGAACATGCGCCGGACACTACATCGATTCGGTCGCTCAGAGAATTGGCTGGCGAGCGATCACCGCTCGCTGGCGGTCTGAGAGGTCGGTCCGGATCGCAACATCGCTGAACGATGAGGCTGCGACCTGTGCGATCCGTTCGGCCTGCGAGGGTGCCAATTCCATCACCAAGACACCAGTTGGTGTCAGCCACCGAGAGGACTCGCCAACGAGATGGAGCAGGTCCTCGTCTCCCGATTCACCCGCAACGAGCGCTCCGTTCGGTTCCCACTCAACGACCTCGGCTGGAAGCGTTTCGGCGGCTGCGATGTAGGGCGGGTTCGACACGATCAGGTCAATGCTGTTGGCCAACTCATCCGGCAATGCGTCGAACCAGCTGCCCTCAGCAACACGGCCTCGGGCAGCGCGTCTGCTCAGGCCGACGAGGTTTGCTCGGGCGACCGCAAGCGCGTCGGCCGAACGGTCGGTGAGCCACACGTCGACATCGTCGACCTCGGCGAGGATCGACAGCCCGATCGCGCCACTTCCGGTCCCGAGGTCGACCGCGGTGAACGATCGTTCCGGGTCGCCCGACGCGCTCGCCGCGGCTCGCATTGCCGTGAGTTCAGCGATCGCCCATCCAACAACCTCTTCGGTCTCGGGACGAGGGATCAGAACACGGCCGTCGACCATCAGATCGAGATGGCGAAATCCCCATCGTCCAACCACGTATTGGAGCGGCTCGCCTGCGAGGCGTCGGGTGACCATCGAATCGAGGTGGGCGACTCCGCGAACCGTGGCGAGGGTGTGCAGGTTCGGGCCGAGTTCGGCGCCATCAAAACCAGACGCTTCTTCGATGATGCGGCGAGCACTGATCTCAGCGTCGACCACTCCCCCAGCCGTGAGCCGGCTCATCGTTTCGGCCAACAGATCGCGCCAGGCAACGGTGTTCGCGTCGGCTGAATCCTCGCCGGTCGGGCTCCCGTCGGCTGAACTGCCGCTCACGAATCGTCGCCAATCGAACTGCCGCCGAACGAGCTACCAGCCACGTCTTAGGTGTCGCTGTCTTGCAGCTGACGAGCTCGCTCGTCAGCGACGAGTGCGTCGCTGACATCGTCGAGCTCACCCGTGAGCACACGATCGAGCTTGTAGATCGTCAGGCCGATCCGGTGGTCGGTGACGCGGTTCTCTTTGTAGTTGTAGGTCCGGATCTTCTCGGAGCGGCCACCGCCGCCGATCTGGTCTCGCCGGGTGGCGGAGGCTTCGGCTGCTGCTTCGTCCTGTTGCAGCTTGAGCAGGCGGGATCGCATGACGACGAGCGCCCGAGCCCGGTTTTGCAGCTGGCTTTTCTCGTCCTGCATCGAAACGACCACACCCGTTGGCATGTGGGTCATGCGAACGGCGGAGTCGGTTGTGTTGACGTGCTGACCACCCGCTCCCGAGGACCGATACGTGTCGATCTTCAAGTCGTTCGGATCGATTTCGAGATCGACTTCTTCGGCTTCGGCGAGGACAGACACGGTGGCCGAGGACGTGTGTACACGTCCCTGTGACTCCGTCACCGGGACTCGCTGCACTCGGTGCGGGCCTGCCTCGAACTTCAGCCGCGTCCAAACATCGGCCCCACGAACCATGAAGGCGACGTCGGAGAAGCCGCCGAGGTCGGACACGTGCGAGCCGAGCGTTTCAGTTTTCCAGCCGAGCCGGTCGGCGTATGCCTGGTACATGTCGTAGAGATCGCGGGCGAAGAGGTTGGCTTCCTCACCACCTTCCGCTCCCCGGATCTCGACGATCACATCTCGACCATCGTTCGGATCCTTCGGCAAAAGAAGCAATCGGAACTCTTGCTCGAGTTCAACGATCTCGGCCTCTCCGGAGCTGACCTCGGCTCGCAGCTCTTCCTTCTCCGCCGCGTCGGCTTCGCTCATGAGCGACTTGGCGACGTCGACGTCGTCCATCCGATCTTGCAGCTTGCGACCAACACCAACGACCGAGCTGAGCTCGGAATAGCGCCGCATTGCCTTCACGTAGCGCTCGTTGTCCGCGACGAGTTCGGGGTCGCCGAGACGAGCTTCGAGTTCGCGGTGCTCGTCTTCGAGCATGGTCAGCCGTTCGAGCATGTGTTTGAGGCTATTGGGCTGGTCGCTGATCAGCCGCCTGCGTCACGGCAATCATCGTTCTGACAGCCATGGCTCGGGGATGCTCATGATCGAGATCCCGCTCGCTTGGTCAGCCTGTTCGCGGATGATGCGATGGATGTCGCGTTCGGGCATGACCAACACGAGGTCTGCATGGGTCCCGGGCATGTTGGCTTCTGTTTCAAGGCGACTGCGGTAGTCGAGAGCATCGGCAACGAGATCGAGTTCGATGCCAACCGAGCACACGACCACGACGGGTGAGCCGTCGTCTCGGGTCCCGGACGCAGCGGAGGGAACCATTCCAAGCAGCGTCGATCGCTCGAGGAGCGGCGGTACCGGTTTGAGCTCTTGGCAGCCGACGAGCGATGGCGATTCGAGCAGGATCGAACGCAACCAGCGCTCGCGAGCGAGCCGGTTGAGCGGGTGCATCGGCGCACCCGGTCGGCGATGTTCAGCGACCAACTCGATCGCTCGCGTGAGAGCGTCGACCCTGGCGAGCCCACCATGGACGAGCGCCTGCAACTCGCGATCAGCTTGACCAACGCCGACTTCGAGCTCCGCAACACCATCGAGATTGCGAGTGACTCTGGCGACTTCGAGTCCGGCGTATTCGGCAACGAGGCGGCCGTGGTCATCGACAACGGTCGCGCCGGCCTCGGCCATCACTGCGGTGAAGGCGAGCTCATCGTCGGTCAGCGTTGGGACGACCGGCAGGTCAGCCGACTTCGCGGGGGTTGCCTGGATCCCGTCAACGGAAAGGACGGTCGGACCGTTGCGAAACCATCCGGCTCGGCGGGCGAGATCACCAGCGGTGTCGCCGTCGGCCAGAAGCGTGAGTGACTCGATGTTGTTGCGAGCCGCCCATGAAATCGCCGGACCGACCGACCGGCCAGGATCACGCTCATAGGCGAGGAGGTAGCCGCCGCCAGACGCGAGGATGCCCCCGGCTGAACCGGGAGCATCTCGGAGTTCAATCTCTTCGCCGGTGGTGTTCCGGACCAGACCTCGAAGCTTGGCTTCGAGGAGGTTGGAAGAGCTCAGCTCTCGTCGGCCGGCGCTGCGGCCTCTTCGCTCGGAGCCTCGGCGGCCGGGGCTTCTTGCGCCGGTGCCTCTGCTGCGGGTGCCTCTGCTGCTGGTGCTTCACCCTCTTCGCCGGCGCCCTTACGACGACGACCAAAGCGGCGCTCGAAGCGCTCGACACGACCGGCGGTGTCGACGATGCGCATCGTGCCGGTGAAGAAGGGGTGGCTGGCGGCGGAGATTTCAACCTTGTACAGCGGGTACGTGTTGCCGTCTTCCCATTCGACGGTCTCGTCGGTCTCGACCGTTGAACGGGTCATGAACGAGAACTCGGCCGACTGGTCCTGAAAGATGACGGGTCGGTAGTTGGGGTGAATGTCCGGCTTCATAGCTGTCCTAGTCTGGCGGGCCCGGCGACAAGCCGAAACCTCAGGGTAGTTTTCTTGGTTTCTTAGCTCTTTGCGAGCTCGGCGAGGAACGCTTCGTTGGTCTTGAAGTTCTTGAGGCGGTCGTTGAGCAGCTCCATCGAAGCGGCTGCCTGACCATCACCGTTTTCGGCCATACCGGAGAGCACTCGGCGGAGCTTCACGCTCTGCTTCTTCTCGGCGGCGGACTGAATGAGTTCGTCGTGGCGAGTGGAGCTTCCATCGATGTCGATCGCCGGGAAAATGCGCTTCTCGGCGAGGCGACGGTCGAGGCGCAGCTCCATGTTTCCGGTGCCTTTGAACTCTTCGAAGATGACTTCATCCATGCGCGACCCGGTTTCGACGAGTGCCGTTGCCAAGATCGTGAGCGAGCCGCCTTCTTCGAGGTTTCGTGCCGCACCGAGGAAACGCTTCGGCGGGTAGATGGCGGCGGTATCAAGCCCACCCGACATCAGACGACCAGAGGCCGGACCAGCCATGTTGTAGGCCCTGGTCAGACGAGTGATGCCGTCGAGGATGATCACGACGTCTTCGCCCGACTCGACCATGCGCTTCGCCCGCTCGATCGTGAGCTCGGCAAGCGCACAGTGCTCTTCCGGCGGACGATCGAACGTGGATGCGGCGACCTCGCCATGTTCGAGCGAACGCTGCATGTCGGTGACTTCTTCGGGCCGCTCATCGATGAGCAGAACGACGAGGTGAACCTCGGGGTTGTTCTTCTCGATCGACTTCGCGATCTGCTTCATGATTGTGGTCTTGCCGGCCTTCGGCGGCGAAACGATCAGACCGCGTTGACCCTTCCCGATCGGTGACACGAGGTCGACGATGCGTGGCGTGAGCTGCAGCGGTTCGCGCGTGAGCTCGAGACGAAGGCGCTCTTCGGGGAACAGCGGAGTGAGCTCATCGAAGTGTGGGCGGCTCTTCGCTTCGTCTGGCGACAGACCGTTGATGGTCTCGATCGTGTCCATCGCCGGGTTCTTCTCGTTGCGAGTGGCCGGGCGCGCACTTCCGGTGACGAGATCACCACGACGAAGACCGTGCTGACGCACCATCTTCACCGAGACGTATGCGTCTTCTTTTGATTGCATCCAGCCGTTCACCCGCAAGAAGCCGTAACCGTCGTCGCGCAGGTCGAGGAACCCTTGAACGGGCGTGGCTTCGAGTGTGCCGGGACCCTCATCGTCACGATCGCGGCTGCGGCCGCGGCGACGACGTCGGCGGTTGCCCGGCTCGATGTCATCGTTGCCATCGGCGTCGGAGCGGTTGTCGCCACTGTTTTGGCCACCACTGTTCTGGCCACCGCCGTTCTGACCACCGCTGTCGTTGCGGTTCTCGTTGCGGCTGTTCTGACCGCCGCTGCTTTGACCACCGCTGTTCTGGCCGCCGTCGTTGCGGTTCTCGTTGCGGCTGTTCTGACCGCCACTGTTCTGACCACCGCGGTTGCCATCGTTCTTGTTCTGGCCGCGGTTGCCGTCGCTCTTTGAGCCCTTGGTCTCTTCGAGCTCGGTTTCCCACTCGGCGGGCGGTTCAGCGTTGTTGCGGCCTCGGCCACGGCGACCACGTGCAGGGCGCTCGTTCTTCGAGTCGGCGCCTTTCGTGTCAGCTCCACCGCGGTTGTTGCCACCGTTTCGCCCACGTCCACCCGAGGGTGCCTGATCGCTCTCGTCGGCTCCGGCATCGCTCGCCGCGGAGTCGGTGGCGGGTGCGTCCGCAGCGGATGCGTCGCCGGAGGATGCGCTGTCGCTGGCAGGAGCGTCGTCGTCACCAGCATCGGATCCTGCCGAACCAGAATCGTCGGCGGCGGGGGTGTTCGCGGCCTCTGCGGCGGGAGCGTCGTCCGCTGGCCCTTCGACGACCGCACCGGAAAGGACGAGGATCTGATCGATCAGATCGGCCTTCTTGGCTCGACTCGTGGCTTTGCCGCCAAGTGCTTGGACGATGGTCTGCAGCTCGCTCTTGTCCTTCTTCTGAAGGTCAGCAGCCGCAACGATGGCCTGATCGCTCACAAATTCTCCCGTGGGATGTCGGCCGGAGGGGGCCGGAACGGTGTGGAGCAGGATGTGCTCCCGATTGGCGTGATCGAGGCTGATGACAATCAGACACGCACGATTTCGCCGTCTGAGACCCTACCAGCGCCCACCGTCGCAACCCACAGCCGGCTAACAGTCGTCGCCCCGACGGCAAAGCGGAGCCAATCCCCGCAAGAACTTGCGGCAGATCCCTCCACAAACGGGAACAACGGCAAAGCGGAGCCAATCCCCGCAAGAAGTTGCGGCAAATCCCTCCACAAACGGGAACAACGGCAAAGCGGAGCCAATCCCCGCAAGAAGTTGCGGCAGATCCCTCCACAACTTGCGGCAAATCCCTCCGCAACGAGTGGCTCGGGCGGGTCGTGACCAGCTGGGCAACGATTAGCGAGGGCGAAGTTCGACAACCAGGGGGTGATGGTCGCTGCCGAGTGGTTCGTCGATGGCTCGACCCGTGCGCATCGAGACCGCTTCGAAGGCGTCGTTGTAGAGCACGTGATCGAGCCGCATGATCGGTACCGGGAACTTCGCAACGTGCGCGATCGGCCACGTCGAGCCGAGCCCACAGCCAACTCGGTCGTGAGCATCGGTGAACCCCTCGCCCATCAGCTGGCGAAATGGGCGGTGGCTCGATGAGGCGTTGAAGTCCCCGAGAATGATGCGAGGTTCGGACCGCTCGACGGAGTTCCGGATTCGCTTGAAGTGCTCCTCCCAACGCTGCATCGACGACACGGTGGTCGGCGCACGAGTGTGGACGACGGTCACCTCCATCGGGCCAGTCGGGCCCTCGAGCAGCGCCGAGACGTAGAAACCGATGGCGTCACCGGCCGCCGAGCGGTCCTCGATGAGGGGGAGGCGCGAGTAGAGACGGGTCTTGCTCGTCCCAAGTCGAAACGGATAGCGGTCGAGCATCTCATCGGACTCGAAGACCGACACGAATTCCGGTCCAGCCTCTTGTAAACCGATCACGTCGGGATTCGCGAGCGCGATGTCGTTGAGATAGAGGAGCGGATCGCCGCCGTGGTCGGCCCACAGCACGTTCGCTTGGTAGATCACGATCGAGCTGCCTCGATCGTGATCAGATGCGCGATCGTCGACTCCTCCATTGCGAGTGTCGCTCCCGCTAGGACCAACCGAGCCGACATCATCAACGGCGCCTTGCCGAGCTCCAACTCGTCCGCGGGCGACTCGGTCGGCATCGAAGGCAACACACGAGCCGCCGATCATCGCTGTTGAGCTGAGCATGAGCGTCGAGATCGCAACGACCGACGCCGCTGTCAGCACCGCCGGCCGCCATGTCAGCCCACCGATCACGATGGCTGCGCTCAACGGCAGCAGCGCAAAGGGCAACATGCCCGTGAGCGCCAACAAGATCGGATGAATCGGTGGCGCAAACCACGCCGCGAGCACCACCACAACCCCTGCGATCACACCCCACGCCAACATCGCCATATCGATCCGCCTCCCACGTTGCTCACTCATGCCTGCTCACTCATGCCTGCTCGCTCATCCCTGCTCACTCATCCCCGCTGCTCATCAGTCGACTCTCGCCGGGTGATGTGTGGCCGTGGTCAGCGGTATGTGCAGAGCTTGTGAAGACGCGATGAAGCGGACACAAGGGGCAGCGCGAGAGCGCGAAGCGGAGCCAATCGCCGCAAGAACTTGCGGCAGATCCCTCCACAAACGGGAACGACAGCGAAGCGGAGCCAATCGCCGCCAGAACTTGCGGCAAATCCCTCCGCTTACGGGTGGTTTCCGGGAGGGCTCTTGGCTGAGGGGGCTCGGGCGAACGGCCGCGGGTTAGAGCGCGCGGAGGCGGGTGGCGACGGCTTGGAGGTCGTTTGGTGCGTAGTCCAAGAGTTCTTCGGCGGTGAGGATGTGGCTCAAGAAGTCGGGCAGGTCGGGGCGTTCGCCAACCGCTTGCTCGACCGCGTCGGGGAACTTCGCCGGGTGAGCGGTCGCCAGTGTGACGAGCGGAACGTCATCGTCGGCACGCAGCGCACGGCCAACGTGGACTCCAACTGCGGTGTGGGGTTCGATCAAGACGCCAGACTCGTTTCGAACACGCTCGATCTCGACGAGGGTGCCGTCGTCATCGAGCCTTCCGCCGACGAACTCTGCCTTGATCGCATCGACCCAGGCTGGATCGACCTGGGCATGGCCATCGGTCCGGAATCGAGCGAGCAACTCGGCAACGGCGACACCGTCGCGGCCACTGGCTTCCCACAAGAGGCGTTCGAAGTTCGACGACACTTGAATGTCCATGCTCGGGCTGAGCGACGCCACGACCGTCTCCGCGGTCAGCGCTCCTGTTTCGAAGAAGCGAGTCAGGACGTCGTTTCGGTTCGACGCAACGATCAGCTGCTCGATCGGGACACCCATGCGTTTCGCATACCAACCCGCCAAGACGTTGCCGAAGTTGCCGGTTGGCACAGCGAACGAAACGGGCTGCTCACCCTTCGTCAATCGAAGGCTGGCAACGACGTAGTACACGACCTGGGCCATCACGCGAGCCCAGTTGATCGAGTTCACTGCGGCGAGACCGAACTCGGCGCGAAGTGCCGGATCGTTGAACGCCGCCTTGACCAAGTCTTGGCAATCATCGAAGTTGCCGTCGATCGCGATGTTGGCGACGTTTGGCGCGTCGATCGTGGTCATCTGCCGACGTTGCACCTCGGACACGCGTCCGGCCGGATGCAAGATTGCAATCTTGACGTTCGATCGACCCTTGAGCGCGTCGATCGCAGCCGATCCGGTGTCGCCCGACGTGGCACCGAGCACGGTGACGGTTTCGCCCCGACGATCGAGTTCGTGATCGAGCAGACGGCCGACCAACTGCAATGCGACATCTTTGAACGCAAGGGTTGGGCCGAGTGCAAGATCGAGAAGGAAGTTGTTCGGCTCGATCTGGACGAGCGGGACCACATCCTCGTGGCGAAAGACGCTCGGTCCGTACGCGTCGGCGACGATCGCATCGAAGGCTGACCGTTCGATCGAGCCTTCGACGAACGGCCACATCACCTCGGCCGCGATCTCCGCATAGGGAGCATCGGGATCGAGATCGGGCAGCGCTGGCACCGAAGCCGGGCAGTAGAGACCCCCGTCGGTGGCCAGACCCGTAAGCAAGGCGTCGGCAAAGCTCAGCTCTGGCGCCTCGCCACGAGTGGAGAGGTAGCTGATCACGACTCGATCACTCGAAGAACGCTGCCGACTCCAGTCACGCAGGCGAGCTCTCGTAGGTCATGCAGCGCAGCCTGCAGATCTCGCTCCCGAGCCTGATGGGTGACCAGCGCGATCCGAGCGTGATCACCTTCGCCCTCTTGGTTCATCGAACGAATCGAGAGGTTGTGTTCCCCAAAGACGGTTGCGACCGCGGCGAGCACACCGGGCGAATCATCCACGTCGGCGTTGAGGTAGTACGCCGACTCGATGTCGTCGATCGGGCGAATCCGGCACGGCTCACCAACCGGCACCAAACGGTGGGTCCCGGAGGCGAGGTTGGCCGCCGCATCGATCAAGTCACCCAGAACGGCGCTCGCCGTTGGGCGACCACCAGCACCGCGGCCATAGAACATCATCTCGCCGGCCGAGCGGCCCTCGACAAAGACGGCGTTGAAGCTGTCTCGCACCGAAGCGAGTGGGTGGTTGCACGGCACCATCGCCGGGTGCACGCGCACGCCGATCTCGCGCTGCTCTCCCTCGATCACCTCGGCGATCGCAAGAAGCTTGATTTCGTAGCCGAGCTCGTTGGCGTAGTCGATGTCGGCTTTGGTGATGGCCGAGATGCCCTCGTGATAAACATCGCCGGCGACCACTCGGGCACCGAAAGCGATCGATGCCATGATCGCCGCCTTGGCTCCAGCATCGAAACCCCCAACGTCGGCCGTCGGGTCGGCTTCTGCGTAGCCAAGCCGCTGCGCCTCGGCGAGCGCTGCTTCATAGCTCTGCCCGTCTTCAGACATCTTGGTGAGGATGTAGTTCGTCGTGCCGTTGACGATGCCCATGATCCGTGTGATGTCTTCACCGAGAAGTGATTCGCGGAGCGGGCGGACGATCGGGATGGCTCCGGCGACCGCCGCCTCGAAGAGAAGATCGACGCCTGCTTCATCGGCGGCGAGCGAGAGCTCGGCCCCGTAGTTCGCAAGCAGCTCCTTATTGGCGGTGACGACGGGTTTGCCGCCATCCATCGCCGAACGGATCAGCTCGCGGGCTGGCTCGATGCCACCGATCACTTCGACCACAAGGTCGACATCGTCAGCTGCCACGAGCGCCTTCGCGTCGGTGGTGAGCAGATCGTTCGGCACACCTGGCCGTTCCTTGCTTGCGCTTCGCACAGCAACTTGCGTCACCCGAAGGTCGATCCCGGCCGCTGCGATGATCGCTTCCCGACGCTCATGAATGAGTTCGACGAGGGCACCACCGACAACACCACACCCGAGAAGGCCAACGTTGATGACTCTCGGTTCGGTCCCCTTCGAGTCTGACTGGGACTGGGCTTCGGAGCTGGATTGAGCTGCGTTCACCCGACGAGCTTAGGCCTGCGGAGCGCTAGCCCAAGTCGGTTTGCACGAGGTCGTCGAACGTCTCGCGGCGAACGACCAGACGAGCATCGCCGTTCGAACAAAACACGACCGGGGGACGCAGCACCTTGTTGTAGTTCGAGCCCATCGAGTGGCCGTACGCGCCGGTCACCGGGGTAATGATGATGTCGCCGACCGAGACGTCTGCGGGGAGCTTCGCTTCGCGGACCAGTAGATCGCCAGACTCGCAGTGTTTCCCGACGACTCGGGCTTTGAGTGAGCGCTCAGCAACAGCCGAGCGAGCGAGCATCGTCTCGTAACCAGATCCGTAAAGGACAGGGCGGGGGTTGTCGCTCATGCCCCCGTCGACTGCGATGTAGGTGCGGATGCCGTCGAGTTCTTTGATCGTGCCGACCGTGTAGAGCGTGACGGCGGCTGCCGCTGCGATCGATCGGCCCGGTTCGATCCCGAGCTTGGCGGTCACGCCGAGAGACGAGGCCGTGTCGAGCAGGATCTTCGACCATTGCGAGATCGTCGCCGACTCTTCTCCTTCGACATAAGCAACGCCGAGGCCGCCACCGATCACCAGCTCGGGCAGATCGAATGGTTCGGCGAACGCCGCAACGACTTCGAGAGCGGAGCCAAACGAGTCGACTCGAAAGACCTGTGATCCGATATGCGCGTGCACGCCAACCAGCTCGACCGAGTCGGAGGCGAGCGCTCGTTTGACCGCCTGCTCGGCCAACCCGGTCGACACCGTGAACCCAAACTTCGAATCGTCTTGGCCAGTCGAGATGAACTCGTGGGTGTGCGCTTCGACACCAGGTGTGAGGCGAAGCAGGACCTTCGGCGCAGCGCGGCCAGCGGCCACGAGCGCGTCGAGGCGATCGAGTTCGTCGAACGAGTCGACCACGATTCGGCCGACACCGGCATCGATCGCCATCGCCAACTCGTCGACGGACTTGTTGTTGCCGTGCATGACCAGGCGTTCGCCCGGCACGCCGGCGGCAAGCGCGATCGACAGCTCTCCGCCGGTCGCCACGTCAATACTCATGCCTTCTTCATGCACGAGCCGCGCCATCGCTTTGCACAAGAAGGCTTTGGATGCGTAGGTGGCGTGTTCGCCAAAGGCTGCAACCGCCTCTCGGCACCGGGCTCGCAGGTGCTCTTCGTCGTAGACGAACACGGGTGTGCCGAACTCAGCAGCGATGTCGACGGTGTCGCAACCACCGATCATGAGATGGCCGCCGGGGCCGACCTCGGCTGAATCAGGAAGAAGATGGAACGGGATCGGGCTCACGTGATCAACGCTGCGATCACATCGACTCGGGTGCGTGCACACCCAAGAGGTCGAGGCCGATCGTCAAACCGACTCGAGCGGACTCGACGAGCCACAGCCTCGCCTGCTGCAGATCGGCCGGCACGTCGTCTCGAAGGACGTAGCAGTCGTGCTGGAAGCCGTGATACGCCGCGGCAAGCTCTCGAACCCAGGCCGTGATTTTGTGCGGCGCCCGATCGGCACAGGC
Source organism: uncultured Acidimicrobiales bacterium (assembly GCA_937925335.1). Taxonomy (GTDB): domain Bacteria; phylum Actinomycetota; class Acidimicrobiia; order Acidimicrobiales; family SZUA-35; genus CALEWY01. The sequence goes on along the minus strand of CALEWY010000048.1, from coordinate 14,346 downwards.
CGACTCGAGCACATCGGGTAGCTCGGACACGACCCGCAAGAGGTCGAGCTCCCGCTCATGCACGAGCAGGCCAAGATCGGTGTCGGCCAGCGGCTGACGCTCGATCCCGAGCTCGGCCGCTTTCCGGCCGATCGCATGGATCCGGGCGTTGGCGTATTGCACATAGAAGACCGGGTTCTCCGACGACTCCTTCTTGAGGAGGTCGATGTCGATCTTCAAACTCGTGTCGATCGACTGCATGAGGTAGGCGAACCGAGCGACGTCTGGCCCGACTTCATCGACGAGCTCGGAGAGCAGGACGATGTCACCAGCCCGCTTTGACAGCTTGACCTCTGCGCCGTCACGCATGAGCTTCACGTTCTGGCCGATGATCGCTTCGTACGCGTCCTTTGGATGCCCGAGCGCCTGCAGCGCAGCGCTCATCCGGGCGACATACCCATGATGATCGGCGCCGAGGATGTCGATGACGAGATCGCCTCGTTCGAACTTGTTCTCGTGATAGCCGATGTCGGGAGTGAGATAGGTGTAGTCACCGTCGGACTTGATGAGCACCCGATCTTTGTCATCGCCAAAGTCGGTGGTGCGCAGCCAGGTGGCGCCACCGTCTTCGTAGACGTGGCCGCCTTCCTTCAGGCGCTGCAACGCGCTGTCGAGGAGCCCGGCATCAACCGCTGCTCGTTCGCTCGACCACGTGTCGAATGCAACGTGCATGGCGGCGAGTGCTTCTTTTTGATCGTTGAGGGCGAACTCCATCCCCCACCCGGCGGCTTCGCTCGGCGTGGTGATGTCGTCTGGCATCTCGCCAGCCCATTCGATGATGTACTCGCCCTGATAACCGCCCTCGGGAACGGGCTCACCGTTCTTCCGAGCGAGCAACGAACCGGCGTAGGTGTTGATCTGCACACCACGATCGTTCACGTACGTTTCGGCGTGCGGTGCATAGCCACAGCGAGCGAAGATCCGGCACAACGAGTCGCCGTAGGCGGCCCACCGACCATGGCCAGCATGGAGCGGGCCGGTCGGGTTCGCACTCACGAATTCGACGTTGACCGACGAGCTGTCGCCGAGGTTTGGTTTTGCGTAGCCATCCGGCCCTGCGGTGACCGCCTCGACCAACACGTCATGCAGCCAGGTCGGGGCCAACCGAAAGTTCACAAAGCCCGGGCCGGCGATCTCAAGCGCATCGACATGGGGCGGCCGATTTGCCTCGAGATAATCGGCGAGCGCCTGCCCCAACTCGCGCGGGTTCGTCCCGACGATCTTCGAGCAGACCAGTGCTGCGTTGGTTGACCAGTCGCCATGCTCGCGGCGGGCCGGCCGCTCCACGACGATCGAGTCGGGAGGGTCGGCAACGCCGAGGGCAACCATCCCCTGGCGTACTGCGTCGAGCAATTGGTCGCGAATCATGATCCGACGAGCGTAGGCGCCGTCTGAGCGGGAGGTGCCGATTTCTCGGGCGCTTTCCCAACCCCAACGACGCGCCGAGATTCTCTCCGCCGAGACTCGATCGGGCCGCTACAGTCGTCGATCCCAAGCCCTCGTAGCTCAGGGGATAGAGCATCGGCCTCCGGAGCCGTGTGCGCAGGTTCGAATCCTGCCGAGGGCGCGTTGAGGTGGTACGGCTTACGAGCGTGCCAACTCAAGCCGATCCGACGTGAGATCGGCAACGATTTGATCGTCGATGAGATCGTTGATCCGAAGGACGGGCCGGTCGCTCAGCGACTGGATGTCGCGCTGCGTGTCAGGGCCCATCCATCGCCGGCGGCGTTCGCCGAGCACGAGCACGATCACGTCTGCGTCTGCGTCCACGGCGTACTTGGCGAGGACCTGCGCCGGGGTCCCCTGGTCGACAACGGTTGTTACCGAGTCTCCGACCCCCAGGCCACGAACCGCAGTGTCGAACGTGGCCCACCCCAGCCCATGACGCCTCAATGATGCATATCTCGCGACTAGTTCTTTACAACGCACCTATTTGAGAATAGGTTTTCCGAACCGTCGACCAAAGGTTCCGCCATGGCTGAAAGCGTCATCCTCTTGTCCTGGGCCCTCTCCGGAGGTCTCGCTGCCTGGGCCCGACCCGAGCCGGGCTCGCCCCGAATGGAATGGGCACCCGTCGCCGTCTTCTTTGGCCCCTTCTGGCTCCTGATCGCCCACGAGCGACTTCACAGCCTTGCTTCGAGCCCCACGCGAAGCGACGAGCTCGCTGGCGCCGACTAGGACTCACACGGGAAATCGATGCCAGGGATGCTGGGAAAGATATTCCCGAAAAGCATTGACATGATAGCTACTTTCAATAGTATGTATTCGCAAGGAGGTGCGATCATGAAAACTCTCAACCGACCGACCGCATCAGTACCACCAGCACGAATCTCGCTCTCGGAGCTCACCGCTCGAGTGCGCAAGCTTTGGTCCATCCCCCCTCAGCTTTCCGGAGACGAACGCGACGAGGCAATCACAACGCTGATCGAAGTTGATGTTGCGCTCGAGCGCCTCGATACACGAGCCCGCTGCCACATGTACACGTCGGATGACCTGACGGAGCATGAGCGATGTCGATCCGCCATCGAACGCCTCGAGCGACAGTGGACATCCGCTCCGGCCCCAGAACTGGCGGTTGCCTCGTGATCACCAGCTTCCAAGATCGGTTCCATCAGACCAAGCGCTGGTCACGCCACGAACGCCAACCCACTCCGGCTCGACCACCGCCCACCTAGTCGCACTGACCGCCGCCGTGCCCACTCGCCTCATGCGAGTGGGCACAGTCGCGTGGAGGGCACAGTCGCCTGATGAGCAGAGTGGCGCAACGAGCAGATCGCGGCGAGGCGCGACTCGGGCCAGAACGTCTGTCGACGGGAATGATCCGGGATAGGCCGTTCGATCCACTCGTTGCGGACTTGTCACATTCGACTCGGAACAGCCTCCGAAGCCCGCCACCTTTGGAATTCCTGTTTCACATGGTGGGCAAAAGTGTGTCGTTTTTCACAGTCAGCGCCAGCGCATTGCTATCGTCGCTGGCTGACCAAGGGCTGTGGATTGATTCGGGGATTGAGGGATCCCGCACCGACGAACGCGTGCGCGACCGGATCGATCGACGGCACCCAAGGAAGGACCAGCATGAACTGGAAGCAATTCGACTTCGTCCGAAAGAACTCGAACCCCGTTGAAGTCGATCTCGTCGAGGCATATGCCCAGAACAAGATCAGCCGACGCGACTTCGTGAAGCGCGGCACCATCATTGGACTCTCCGTCCCCGCAATGAGCGCCGTGATTGCGGCCTGCGGTGGCAGCGACGAAGGCACGGCAAGCGGCGACAGCGACGGCAGCACCTCTGGTGGAGGCACCAAGGGCGGCACCGCCATCGTGGCCAACCAGTTCGGCGATGCGAACTCAGGTCTCGACCCGGTCACAATGCTTGACCTCGGCACCTACAACGTCATCTCGCAGAGCTTCGAGTACCTCGTCGGTCTCGGCTCTGACGGCAACATTGACGCAACAGCGCTCGCCACCTCGTGGTCGCCGAACGAAGACGGTTCGCAGTGGACCTTCGAGCTTCGCCAGGGTGTCAAGTGGCAGAGCGGTGGCGACTTCACCTCCGCTGACGTTGCCGCGACCATGGATCGTCACGTTGAGTTCGGTAACGCCGGCCTCGACGGCGTGATCGGCATGGGCTCCGTCGACTCCTCTGACCCGACCAAGGCCGTGTTCACCCTCATCGAGCCGAACGGCAACTTCCCCGTCCTCGTCTCCATCTTCAACGCTCAGAGCGTCATCACCCCCGAGGACTACACCAGTGGCACGACGCTCGACGAGCGTCCTGACGGAACCGGTGCATGGATCCTCGACGACTTCGATCCCAGCACCTTCGTTGCGACCTACTCTCGCAACCCCGACTGGTGGGGCGGCGAGACACTCCTCGACGGCATCGAACTTCGTGGCTTCGCCGATATCGGCACCGCTGTGACCGCCATGACCAGCCGTGAAGTTGACGTCATCCAGAACTTCTCCGTCATCGGCGGTGAAGGCCTGCTCAACGACGCCAACTTCAACGTGCTCACCCCGCCGTCGTCGAACCACCGTCAGCTGTGGTTCAACGTTCGTGAGGGCGACTTCACCGACAAGCTCGCTCGCCAGGCTCTCGGCTGGTGCCTCGATCGCCAGGAGATGGTCGACACCCTCTTCTCGGGTCGCGCCGAAATCGGCAACGATCACCCAATCCTGTCGTCGCTCCCCTTCTTCGATCCGGATGCAACGCCTCAGCGTTCACGCGACATCGAAAAGGCCAAGGCTCTCATGGCCGAGGCCGGTATCGATTCCATCAGCACCAGCTTCGAAGGTGGCGACTTGGGTGAGGTTCCTGACCTCGCTGCGATCGTCGCCCGTAACGCTGCTGATGCAGGCATCGAGCTCACCGTCAACATCCAGGCCAACTCCACCTTCTACGGCGACGCATGGTGCCCGCCGGACGGCTCGGGCGACATGCCCTGCCCCGGCTCCGCAAGCGTCGGCGCGGTCGACTACGGCCACCGTCCAATTCCGGACATCTTCTTGGCGTCGGCGTTGTCGACCGGTGGTGTGTGGAACTCCTCGAACTGGGCCAACTCCGAGTTCGACGGTCTCCTCTCCGACTACCGCACCGCGGTCGACGTTGACGGTCAGAAGACGGCCATCGGCGCCATGCAGACGCTCATCCATGATGAGCAGCCAGCGCTGTACCCGTACTTCTTCAACTTCCTTGCCGGCCACGACTCAACCATGAGTGGTGTGCAGGCAACGGCTCTTGGCCACATCGTCATGAGCTCCGCTTCCAAGGAAGCCTGATCCGTTGAATCGCCGGGTTGGCGGCGAGGTGGCTCCGGCCCCCTCGTCGCCGACCCGGCTTTTCTCGCTTTGACGGCCTCACGGACCGTCGCCAACGAACACCCTGCGCACTGGCACGTGCGCAGTCAAAAACGAACTACCAAACCGCCTAACACCAAGACTCGGGGTCGACCTTGCTGCGATACATCACTCGCCGCCTCCTACTCTCGCTCATCACGCTGGTCCTCATTCTGATCGCGTTGTTTGCACTCACGAGAGTGTTCCCGAACGATCCGGCTCGACAGCTCGCCGGCCCGTTTGCCTCTGAAGAACGGGTGCAAGATCTCAACGAGCGACTCGGCTTCCAGGACCCCCTTCCGACACAGTTCGGGCGACTCTTCAGAGATGTCATCACGCTCGACTTCGGTGAGTCGTTCTCACAGCCGGGCGTTCGAGTGATCGATCTCGTGAAGCCAGCGCTTTGGAACTCCGCCAAACTCGTCGGCCTCTCGCTGCTACTCACGCTGCCGCTCTCCATCTTCGGCGGCATCATGGCTGCCCGGAAGAAAGACACCCTCCTCGATCGTTCGATCGTGTCGTTCGGCCTCGCCAGCGCATCGATCCCCGACTTCGTCTCTGGCGTGTTACTGCAGTTCCTCATCGGTGTTCAGCTGGGTTGGCTCCCAGCGCTCTCGAACGCTCCTCGAGACTCGGGCTTCTTCACGAGTTTGAAGTTCATCCTGTTGCCAGCACTCGCCATCCTCTTCGTGTACTTCGGCTACATCGCCCGAATCACCCGAGCGGGCGCCATCACCGCCTTCGAAGCGGACTACACCCGCACGGCCTACATGAAGGGTCTCTCCAACCGAGAAGTGATCCGTAAGCACGTGCTGCGCAACGCGCTGCAACCAACCGTTGCCATCACTGGCACACAGATGGGCTACCTCTTCGGCGGGCTTGTCGGCCTCGAAGTGGTGTTCAACTATCCGGGCCTCGGCCGCCTCATCGTGAACGCAGCCAACGCTCCGGACTTCCCGCTGTTGCAAACAGCGGTGCTCGCCGTCGCCATCATCTTCATGCTGGCAACACTCGGCGCCGACTTGATCATCGCCTGGATGAACCCCCGGGCCCGACTGGACTTGGGTGAGTGACATGAGCACAACCGAACAACCTTCATCCACTTCCACCGGTGATGACATCACGATCACACCGGATACGGCTCAGACGCCCGACTCGTACATTCCCCCAACTGATCGCAACACGATCAAGAAGGAACAACGAGCCGAGCTCTTCCGCACGCCCTCGTTCATCATCGGATTTTCCATCACGGCGTTCTGGGTGCTCTGCGCAGTTCTTCCAGGGCTGTTCGCTCGATGGGGTGAGAACGAGGCCGTTCGTGTCGATGATCGAACGATCGCCCGCCAGGGACCCCAAAGTACCGCCTGGTTCGGCACCGACTCCATTGGCCAAGACGTCTACTCCCGAGTCATCTACGGAGCGGACAACGTGTTGGTCAATGCTCCGCTCTCAGCAGGCATCGCCGTGTTGTTCGGAGCGTTCCTCGGCCTCTTGATGGGGTACTACCGAGGCTGGGTCGATGAAGTGCTCAGCCGCATCATCGAAGCGGTCCTCTCGCTTCCCGTCGTGCTGTTGGCCTTGATGGTGCTCGTCACCTTCGGCGCCTCTCGAACCGTGCTCGTGCTCACGATCGCCGGCTTGTTCACGCCAGTCGTCGCTCGAACCGTGCGAGCCGCTGTGATGACCGAAGCGCAGCTCGACTACGTCACCTCGGCCAAACTCCGCGGCGAGCCCGGAATGTTCATCATGTTGCGGGAGATCTTCCCCAACATCACGAACGTGCTCGTCGTCGAGTTCACCGTTCGTGTGGCCTATGCCATCTTTACGGTGGCGACGCTCTCCTTCCTGGGCTTCTCGGTTGGCAGTGCCACCGACGCTGACTGGGGCCGCGACATCGCAGAGGGCTACTCGCTCATCCAAGCCGGCCAGTGGTGGATCTCGATCTTCCCGGCCATCGCAATCGCCTCGCTGGTGATCGCGATCAACCTCATCGCCGACTCGATCGCCAAGGTGTACTCCGCATGACCGTCATCGAACCCGTTCAGTCCGCCGATCAGGTCCCGATCGACCGCGGCGACCCCAACGACGCTGCGCTCTCCGTTGAGGACCTCCGGCTCGTTTATCACGTGCGTGGTACCCCTCGTGAGGTGCTCCGCGGCGTGACCTTCCAGGTTCGCCCGGGTGAGGCGTTCGGCCTCGTCGGTGAGTCTGGCTGTGGCAAGTCGACAACCGCCTATGCCGCACTTCGATACTTGCCGTCCAACGGTGAGATCACCGGCGGTCGAGTCCGAGCCAGCGGCGCCGACATCACGCAGATGTCCAACAAGGAACTGCGCGACTTCCGAGCAAACCGCGCCGCGATGGTCTATCAGGACCCGGTTCAAGCAATGAACCCAACCCTGAAGATCGGCAAGCAGGTCGCCGAGTGTTTCTCGATCCTCGGCTACGACAAGGGAGAGTCCGAGGACCGGGCGCTCGCAGCGTTGGAGCGAGTCAAGATCGCTGACCCGAAGAGTGTGCTCGAGCGTTACCCGCACCAGCTCTCGGGCGGCATGCTCCAACGAGTGGTGATCGCCATGGGCCTCGCCGGCGACCCGAAGCTTCTGGTTCTCGATGAACCGACCACCGGCCTCGATGCCACCGTTGAAGCCGAAGTCCTCGACCTCGTTCGTGAACTTCGCTCCGAGACCCAGGCAGCCGTGCTGCTCATCGCTCACAACCTTGGCGTGATCCGCACGATGTGCGACCGGGTCGGCGTGATGTATGCCGGCAAGATGGTCGAAGAGGCATCGTCGAGTGAACTGTTCGAGCAGCCTCGTCACCCCTACACGATCGGGTTGATGAACGCGATCCCACGCCTCGGCCTCCGCAAGACCGACCGTGCGCTCTCCACCATCCCCGGCAACATGCCATCGATCGGATCCTCACTTCCGACGTGTGTCTACGTCGACCGCTGCCCCTTGGCGAGCGAAACCTGCCGCACCGAGATCCCGCCGCTCGTGGCGCTCGGCAAAGGCCGCTGGACGCGTTGCCACCACCCAGACAAGGTCACCGAAATCACCGAGCTCGAGGCTGAGGTTGAGCCCTACGAGATCGGCGACGATCGCGTCGTCCAGCTCAACTCCGTGTCGAAGACCTTCCGCCAGCGCGGCCGCGACATCCCAGCGCTCGTTTCGGTCGATCTCGGCTTCGCCGAGGGTGAGACTCTCGGCCTGGTCGGCGAGTCCGGCTCCGGAAAGTCAACACTCGCCAAGACCATGCTCGGCGTTCACGGACCCGACTCGGGTGGCGAGATCACCCTCGATGGTCGCCCGATGAAGTCGAAGGCAACCGACCGTCGGAACGAATCCATCCGAGCCATCCAGATGGTGTTCCAGAACCCAGACTCGGCGCTCAACCGATCCTGGACGGTTCGCCGCATTCTTCACCGAACGGTCACCAGCCTGACCGAGATCTCCGGTTCTGCAGCCGACGCACGAGTTGAAGAAATCGCGGAGGCCATGCGCCTCTCGAAGCATCACCTCGACATGCGTCCTCGTCAGCTCTCCGGTGGTTTGAAGCAGCGTGTTGCGATCGCTCGAGCCTTCGCTGGAGATCCACGAGTGGTCGTCTGCGACGAGCCGACGTCAGCTCTCGATGTGTCCGTGCAGGCGGCGATCCTCAACCTGCTCGCCAACCTGCAGCGCGACGAGCGCACGAGCTACCTCTTCATCACTCACGACATCGGCGTCGTTCGTTACCTCGCCGACCGCATCGCGGTGATGTATGTCGGCCGAATCATGGAAAAGGGCAAGACCGACGACATCTTCGCCGGCCCGGTTCACCCCTACACCGAAGCGCTGCTCTCTGCGGTTCCGTCGGTCGATGGTGAGGCCAAAGAGCGCATTCCGCTGTCGGGCGACATCCCGAGCCCGGCCGATCCGCCGTCAGGCTGCGTGTTCCACACCCGCTGCCAGTACCACATGCCTGGAACCTGCGACGTCAAGATTCCCGAGGCCGTCGAGGTGCAGCCCGGCCACGTGATCACGTGTCACCTGCCGGTCGACGAATTGCCTCGACCGGTTGCGGTCGCCATCTCGAACTAGGGCAACCCGAAACGAAGTTCGAGCGATCTCATTCGGGCCTGCGTGATGCCGATTCGGTGTTGCGCAGGCCCGTTTGCGTTTTCCATCTCGAGTGCGTTGAATTCGATGCGCCCGCGCTCGGTGTACCCGCACCGATGGTGAAACCACCGGGTGAGCGCGGCGAGAGCTAGATGCCTTTGCCGAGCTTGTGGGCTGCGGCGAGCACTCGACTCGCCGGCAGACCGGCCGCGACGAGCACGGCGACGGGCCATCGCTTCTCGGTTGGGTTCAACCGCAGGATCTCGCGGACGGTGCGGAATGCTCGGCCGCGATCTTTCATTGCCGCCTGGGCCACGGCCTGCTGGCCACGAATCCGGGCAAGGCCCTGACGATGATCGGGGTCGTGGAACTGCGGGTACTTCCGCACGAGGAATTCGAGAGCCTCGTCGATGGTCTTCCACTTCTCAAAGAAGAACGACGCACCGTGCCAGTGGACACGAACGAGGGGTTCTGGTGCCACGGCAAACGGAGACAACTTGGCGGCTCGGAGCAGCCAGTCGTAGTCCTCGCCGTAACCGCCCGGAATGGTCTCATCGACATCACCGAGCTCGGCGATGAGCTCGGCCGACGCCAAGGTGGCCGAGGGGTGAACGTCGGTCATCCGGTCGTTCAAGAATCCGCTGAACGTCAGCAGCGCCGGATCGGGGATACGAGCGGTGTCTTCACCCTCGTAGTGGATGAAGACACCCGTCGTTGCCACACGAGCGTCGGGGTTCGCGCCAAGAGCGGCGAACTGACCGGCGAGCTTGCCCGGAAGCCATTCGTCGTCGTCATCACAGAATGCAATCCACGGATGGGTCGCTTTGGCCACACCGGTGTTGCGAGCGCCGGCAAGGCCGGGCCCGTGATCGTTTGTCGTCACGACGATTCGGCGCGAGTGGCCATCGACTTGATGATCGATCTCGAGCGAGTGATCGGGTTCGCTGCGATCGAAGACCACAACAACTTCGAGATCAGCCGGGTGTTCTTGGCTGAGGGCGGCATCGATCGCACGTCGAAGCAGTTCCGGGCGATCACGAGTTGCCATCACGACCGAAACGGCATCAGCCCGATTCGAGTTCTGGTCAACGCTCATGGGCGACCCATTCGCTTGGCGAACCGACCGCTGGGGACGGTTCGAGCGATGGGAGTTTTTACGCCGAGCAACTCGTCGACGACACGACCGAAGTTCACGACGCCGTTTGGCACGATGCGCTGTTCGATCGGAATCGTGACCGATGATGGATCGGCAAGTGCGGCATCGATTGCCGCGAAGAGCTCACTCTCGTTCCAAACGACGATCGCCATCGACTCCTCATCGAGGTGCTTCGCGAAGCGCATCTGGTGGCCGTCAACGTGTTCGGACAGCTCGGGGTTGCGGGGAACGACGATCGGCAGACGACCCGCAGCGCGAGCGTCCATCACCGTCGATGGTCCACCGTGGCACACCACGACGGTGGCAGCGGCGAACATCGCACGAAGCTCGGCGTGAGGAATCAGCTCGCGGCTCTCGACCTCACTCGAAACGTTTGACGTTCCGCGTTGCACGAGAACCGAGGCGTCGCGATGGCGCCTCGCATAGTCGTCGGTCCAGCGGATCAGGCGGTCAAACCGGTGATGATCAGTTCCGACCGAAACCACGATGTCGGGCATGTCGAGAAACTCCGGCTCCAGGGCTGTGATCGCCATCAGTACACCAGTCCTGTGAGTTCACTGCCCGGGTAGAGCGATTGTTGTTCCGGCCACTGCACACAGAACTTTGAGGTGAGAGGTGCGACAAGACGGCCGGTGAGCGTCCGAGAATCGACCCGGTCGTAGACCTCGAGATACACGGTTGGGATGCTGCGACGCTTGGCGATCACGAAGAAGGGGACGGCCGCGCCGGCACCGTTCGAGATCACGACATCAGGCTTGAAGTCGGCCATCACCTTGGTTGCCAAGCGAAAGTTGCGAACGGTGTTCGGCAGGCTTCTCGTCGTTGGGAAGTAGGCGGGGATCATCTCCTCGCCCTCAAGCTTTGAACGTGCGTCCGGCATATCGAACGTGACCCACTGCCGCTCGTGGTTCTCCCACCAGGGGCGGAGCTGGAGCAGCTGGCTCAGGTGACCGCCGGCGGAGCACACGAACAGCACACGCTTTTGCGCTGGTTCGCCGTCGGCGCCAATCGGACCATCGGTCGCTGACCCGGGCGATGTTGGGATGGACTCGAGGGTCATCACGCGAGCCGCTCGAAACCGTCGGCTTCGCAGCGCGTCAACAGCGCATCGGCGGCCGATCGCACATCGGCGTCGTTGCTGAGCGCCGTCTGCAGCTCTTCGCCGAGCGTGACGTAGTCAGCCGCACCAGAGTCGACGGCGAGCTGCGCGCCTGACTCGAGGCTCGAGAGATCGTCCTCACCGGAGAGCACTGCGATGTAACCCTGTTCGACCGTCGCACACACGAGGGCGGTGTCCTGTTCTTGAATCGGCTGTTGAGACGGGTCGGTCGTCTCAACACCGTCCACCGTGGTGGATGTCGTCGGTTCGCCGCCCTGGCCACCATCGTTACCCGAATCGTCGGTCGGCGCCGGAGCAGTCTCGCCCGGCGGAACGATTGTCTGGGGGGTCGTTGGGCCTGGGTCGACGTTCCCGTCGCCATCATCGGCATCTGGGCCGTCGGGATCAGTGTCGGCATCCGCACCATCTCCATCGGTGCCGTCTTCGGCCGTGGTTGTTGGCTCCTGGCCGTCTTCTGCGGTTGTGTCGCTCGATGCGAGGGATGATCCCGGATCGTCGGCCGACGGATCACTCGTGCATGCCGAAAGGGCGAGCACGCAGCCCAGCAACATCGCCGGCAAGTTTTCCATCAGTCGTTTCATCATGATTCTCCGCAAGACTCCGATGGTCAGTTTCTGCCGTCAATCACCCGGACATTGTGACCAGTTCCCGCCCAAGCCCAACTCCAGAACCCAATGCGAACACTCGAGCGTGGCTTGACGAAGTGCTCGGCGGCCAAGGTGACGGTCCGCGCACTCCCTATCTTTGTCGGCCATCTGAGGGCGAACCTCAACTTCTTCTTCCACTCCGCAAACGCGCAGCCGCCGCTGCTGCCATGCGTCGTCATCATGACGCACGAACCCCCCGTGAAGTCGCGACAGGGCTTGCTGGCGAACTGGCGGCTCGACTCGGCGCTCTCCCCTACGCAGGCGGCGACGTTGTTGAGTTTCCGCAGTATCGGCTGGTTGATGAACTGGCCCGATCCCTCGGCGAATCGAACGTTGTTGCCGCCGTCGGTGCTGGACCACCCCGCCGCAACCGCAAGCCGGTCATCCAGCTTCTTCGGCCAAATGGCACCACGATCGGTTTTGCAAAAATCGGCTGGTCTGAGATGACCCGAAGTCTCGTTCGCAACGAGGCTGCGTGGTTGAAGGCCGTCGCCGGGCACCTCCCTGCCCCACTGGAAGCGCCACGAGTGCTCTTGCACGAGATGATCGGTGGCAACGACGTGGTCGTCACCACGCCACTCGTCGTCACCCCTCGATTCGGTCAACCAGACCCGGTCGACGACGATGTGATCGTTGCACTCGGACGATGCCTCGGGTCGTCGACTCGATCGGTTCGCGACATCGTCAACGACCGTCGCTGGAGCAATGCTGCAGCCGAGCTCATCGGGCTGGAATCGCTCGTCGCCAAACATGGCGAAACCATCGTCGAAGCCGGCCTGTGGCATGGCGACTTCACGCCGTGGAACATGGCCTCGACGAAGAACGAACGGCTCATCTGGGATTGGGAGTTCGCTGGAGACGATCGCCCGGTTGGATTCGACCTCATCCATCGCGAGATGGAGCGGGTGCGTCGAAGCGCATCGAACAACGAAGACGCTGCGGTCGCCGCAGCGATGGCCTACACGTCGCCGGCGTTGCCACTCGAAGCGAAACAACTCGAAGCAACCCGCTGTTTGTATCTCGCCGAAATCGTCGCTCGAGAAACCTCGTTGGCCGGCCAGGGCTGGGTTCCCGAGTCGTTGGGCCCGCTCGATCAAGTCGCCGCATCGACCTTGGCCGCACGCCTCTCCTAGACCCGGCGCGTCTCACACCTCTGGCGTGTTCGGCAGGTCAACCCAACGTGATCGGCTACGTCTGACCGCTGACGTTCAGCATGAGCTGAGCGAACGCATCGCGAGCGGCCGGTGACGTGTCGTAGTCCCAAACACAGTCGGGCCACGTGCCACCGGGTGCCGTCACGTCGAACCAGATCACGAACTCGATGAGATCGACCGTGCCCGGGGCGAGCAGCGTTCGTTCGGCGTTGATGATCCACTCGGCTTTTCTGTCGAGATTGTCACGGTCTTCGACCGATGCAAGCTCGGGGAGCGCAAGCGGTTTGTCGTGGTTGCGAGCGAACGCAATCGGAGCGACGAGGAGTTCTTCGAGATCGAGCCACGGCCGGTCTGTGCCCTGGCAGGTATGCCAGTTGTAGACATCGGTGCCGACAACATCCACGACGTCGTCGCCGGGATACCACGCCTCGGCGCGGGCATCGGAGAACGCTCCGTTCGTCATCGTCCAGACCGTGCGAATCTCATCGCCGCCTCGTTCTCGAAGCAGCTCGACGGTGCGGCGCCACATCGCCACGAAGTTTTCCGACGAGCCGTTCTGTCGGCTGTCGGCGGTCTCGGGCTCGTGGTTGATCGTGAAGTAGGTGCCAGGGCCGAGTGCGACAACTCGATCGATCCAATCAACGAGCTCTTCGTATCGAGCATCACCCGGTTGAGCCGTTGCGAGTTCGGCCCACGTGATCACTTCACCGCTCGAAGCCATCGGGCGCACGGAAATATGAATCCGCCGATTGGCGTCGATCAGCGATTGTGCATCGGCGTTCGGGAACGCGTCGTCCCACCGGGCGAAGAGACGGATGATGTCGAAGGTTGCGCCGGTGACGACTTCGACGTCGCGAACCTCAGCGGCTCGCCCGTTCGGCACCGCGATTCCGACGAGAGGGCCGGGACGTTCAATCGTGACGGGCGGTGCTTGATCAGGGTCGCTGGTCGGGTCGTCGGTCGTCTGGCCGTCGGCCGTCTGACCATCAACGGGTGACGACCGAAGGGTCGATGGTGTGGCAACCTCGCTCGTTCCCTGCGCTGCTCCGTCACTGGCGCATGCCGATGCGATCAGCACGAGGCTGAGCAGAGCCAGGGCGGCTCTTGTGAGACTCGGGCGGACACCAGGTCGCACACCAGGTCGCACCGGGTTCACGCTTCGTCCGATCGCAATCTCAACGCAAGGGCAGCGGCGGCAAACATCGTGAAGAGTTGGTGCGGAACGTGCAGGTAGTAGGGCATCTGCAGCAGCCCGACGATGATCGCGACATGCGCCCACATACCGGCGACG
>CALEWY010000047.1 GCA_937925335.1 uncultured Acidimicrobiales bacterium | reverse complement strand
CCTCTCTGTTTGTACAACATTTCTAGTTTCCGTCGGCCTTCTTCTATCGCCGGTGGTTGAAGAGCCTCCCCGAAACAGACCACGTGGAGCGATTGCGGCAGATGGCTTGTGCTTGTATTCACACCTGGTGGTTTTGATTGTTTTTGGGATGTTGCCTTGACTGCTCGGGGAACGTAACAACGTACCACCGACCGGACCCAAGCATCGAGCTTTGGATCGTCCACTTGGGGTGGAGTTGCTCAGGGGGCCGTACTGCCGTGCGCTGCTGGGGCATCACTTGGCCTTTGGGATGGGAGACCGGAGGGACCGACGCAGAGCGTCGATCGACTGTTGAATCAGATCGGGGTTGAGACCTGCTTTCGCCGCGATATTGAGACCGATGACGTGTGTGACAAGCATGGCTGCGGTCGATTCGATCGAGTTTGGATCGAGTTCGCCGTGATTCGCGGCTCGTTCGAGGGCGGTGGTGAGTGCTCGGCGGAACATCTCCACGTATCGGTTGAGGATTGTTTTGTCGCCGGTGTCGGCGCTCGCGTTGATGACGAGGCATCCGGCCGGGAAGTGATCGCTGAGAACGACCTCGCCGACCCGCTCGAGGAAGGCGTCGATGTCGCTGAGTCCACCAGCGCCGGTCAGTAACGGTTCCACGATCACTGTTTCGACGTTGGTGAGATAGGCGTCGTTGGCGGACGCCCAGAGGCCGTCCTTTCCTCCGAAGCTGGCATAGAGGGTGGAGCGGCTGATGCCGAGCTCGGTCGAGATCGCGTCGAGTGGGGTGCCGTCGTAGCCGTTGCGCCAGAACAACTCGATCGCGCCGGCGACGACTTCGTCGCGGTCAAAGGCCGCTGGTCGGCCAGGACGCGAGCGCCGCTCCGGTTTTTCAAACGAATCGGTTGTCTTTTGGATCACGTGGTCCATAATAGGGGAACTAATTCGGACTGCCTAGTCCAATACCTAAGGAGCCCTCGACTATGGCCACGATTCACCGAGAAATTCCCCTCCATGCCGCCACCGAACAGGTGTGGGACAAAATCGCAGACCTAGGGAGAGTTCACGCCATGATGTCCTTCCTCACCGACGCCTCCGTCGACGGCGATCGCCGCACTTGCGGGTTGGCGATGGGTGGCCAACTGTCCGAGCTCGTGCTGTCGGTCGATGATGAGAGGCGCCGCCTTGCCTACGCCATCGTTGAGTCGCCATTCGGTCTCGAGTTTCACTCCGCTTCGATGACCGTCGCCGCGACGGATGCGGGATCAGCGCTCGTGTGGACCACCGACGTGAAGCCCGACGGCGCGGCCGAACAAGTTGCCGGCCTCATCGACTCCGAACTCGACAACATCGCAGCGTTCCTCAACAGCTGACCATGACGCTCAAACCACTATCACCAAGCCTGAAACGAGGACACACCATGACCAAGACCATCAACACCAACCGGCAGGGCGAAGCCATGCACGGCTACGACCCTGTGGCTTACTTCACCAGCGGCGGGCCAACGAAAGGAAGCTCAGAACATCAGCACGACTGGAACGGAGCAACGTGGCTTTTCGCGACCGCCGACAACCGAGACGCTTTCGCAGCCAACCCGCACGCGTACGCCCCGGCCTTCGGAGGGCATTGTGCCCTTGGACGGGCCATGGGCGTGAGCGTCAACGGTTCGCCCAAACGCTGGCGTATCGAGAACGACACGCTCTTTCTCAACAAGAACGTGATGGCTCAAGCCATGCACGGCCTCTTTGGCTCGCGGATCCGCAAGCTCGCCAAGCGCTCGGGAGGTGACCCTCAGCGGGCGAGCGGTTTGTAGGTGACTCGGCTCGGTCCTGCGTCTTCACCGAGTTCGGCCATGCGGAACTCTTCGTACTCGGAGAAGTTGCCTTCAAACCAGCGGACCTGCGAGTTGCCTTCGACCGACAGGATGTGCGTGGCGATGCGGTCGAGGAACCAGCGATCGTGGGAGATCACGACGGCGCAACCGGGGTAGCGCTCGAGCGCATCCTCAAGGGCGCGCAGCGTGTCGACGTCGAGGTCGTTGGTCGGCTCATCGAGAAACAGCACGTTGCCGCCCTTCTTCAGAACCTTCGCAAGGTGCACGCGGTTTCGTTCACCACCGGAGAGCACTCCGACCGATTTCTGTTGGTCGGAACCCTTGAAGTTGAACGATGCGACGTAGGCGCGGCCGTTCACTTCTTTTCCGCCAACGTCGAGGAGATCGTGGCCTTCAGTGATCTCTTCGTAGACGGTGTTGTTGGGATCGAGAGTGTCTCGCGACTGATCGACATAGGCGAGGTCGACCGTTGAGCCGACGGTGATCGTGCCGCTGTCCGGCTGTTCGCCGTCGCCGCCGGACGCAGCGGTGGTCAACATGTTGAACAGCGTCGTCTTACCGGCGCCGTTGCCGCCGATCACGCCGACGATGCCGGCCTTTGGCAACGAGAACGACAGATCGTCGATGAGGAGTTTGTCGTCGAAACCCTTCGAGAGGTTCTCGACCTCGATGACTTGATCGCCAAGGCGCTTGCCCGGCGGGATGTGGATCTGCACCTTCTCGTCGGCCGGGTTGTAAGCCTCGGCTTCGGCCTGCAGCGATTCGTACGCGGTCAGACGAGCCTTGCCCTTTGCTTGGCGAGCTTTGGTTCCCATGCGGACCCACTCGAGTTCGCGCTCGAGCGTGCGGCGCTTGGCGTCTTGTGCCTTTTGCTCCGAATCGAAGCGAGCTTGTTTCTGCTCAAGCCAGCTCGAGTAGTTGCCCTCGAACGGGATGCCCTTGCCGCGATCGAGTTCGAGAATCCACTTGGCCACGTTGTCGAGGAAGTAGCGATCGTGCGTGATCGCAACGACGGTGCCGGGGTAGTCATGCAGGTGGCGTTCGAGCCACGCGACCGACTCGGCATCGAGGTGGTTCGTTGGCTCGTCGAGGAGCAAAAGGTCGGGCTGGCTGATGAGCAAACGACACAGCGCAACTCGGCGGCGCTCACCGCCGGAGAGTCGTTCGACGCTGCCGTCGGGAGGTGGCAGGCGTAGCGCGTCCATGGCGATCTCGATCGTGCGCTGCAGATCCCAACCTTGAGCCGCTTCGATCTTCGACTCGAGATCCGCCTGGCGAGCGCCGAGCTTTTCGTAGTCGGCATCGGGATCAGCCCAGCCGGCCAACACCTCTTCGTATTCGCGAAGGATGGAGACGGTCTCACCGGCGCCGTCCATCACGTTGCCGCGGACGTCTTTCGATTCGTCGAGCTCAGGTTCTTGTTCGAGGAGGCCAACGGTGAAGCCGTCGGTGATGCGTGCTTCGCCGGTGAAGCCGTCATCTCGGCCGGACATGATCTTCAGCAGCGAGGACTTACCAGCACCATTGCCGCCGAGGACGCCGATCTTGGCTCCCGGGTAGAACGAGAGCGTGATGTTCTCGAGGACCTGGCGGTCCGGCGGGTGGAAGCGACCCACCTTGTACATCGTGTAAATGAACTGAGCTGCCATGCAGAGAGGCTACGGCTCAGTTTGCGAACTCGGCCGTCCTGACTCCTGTGTTGAACGACCGTCGCGCTGGACGACTGTCGCGTTGAAGGACTAGGGCGCAAACGCGACACTGGCCCAAGCTGCGACCCGTTGAGGGATCGAAGCAAGGGCCAGTGTCGAGTTTGACTTAGTCGATTGAATTCAGCCGACCGGGTTCTGCCGAACAAACGACCGAACCGTGAGATGAACAGGGCCGCCGAAGTGAACCAGCGGCCTTGTCAAACAGCGCTTCGAACGATCAGCGCTTTTTGGCGGCCTTCTTGGTCACCTTTTTGGCGGCCTTCTTTGCGGGTGCCTTCTTGGCAGGCGCCTTCTTGGCCGGTGCTTTCTTGGCGGCCTTCTTGGCGGGTGCCTTCTTCGCAGCCTTCTTGGTCACCTTTTTGGCGGCCTTCTTGGCAGGCGCTTTCTTGGCGGCCTTCTTTGCGGGTGCCTTCTTGGCGGCCTTCTTCACGGGCGCCTTCTTCTTGGTCACCTTCTTGGCGGCTTTCTTGGCCGGTGCCTTCTTGGCCGCAGCCTTCTTGGTCACCTTCTTGGCAGCCTTCTTCGCCGGTGCCTTCTTGGTTGCTTTCTTCGTAGCCACGTGGCCTGTACTCCTTGTGTTGTTCACATCTCCCGACGAACCGTCGGACGACGGCGTCGATTGATGAGGTGCAGTGACGGATCCCTCTCCAGAGGAGGGGGCCCGGTGCTCACCAACGTCGACGAGTTCAACGTTGATGCCGCGTCGGTCTGAGTCAAGAGAAACGACTCGGACACGAACGGATTGGTCGCGAGAAACAACGTCGCGCGCCTTGGAAGGCGGCGGGTCGCCCATCGCTCGAGATGGCAGGTAGCACTGCGCGCCAGCGGCTCGCACGTAACACCCGTGAGAAGAGAACTGTTCGACGACCGCGTCGGCGATGTCGCCGATCGAGTACGTGCCGATGAACGAGATGAACGCCATCGGCGTGTTGAGCTCGTCGAGGGGAGCGGCGGGCGCGTCAGAACGTCCGCCCGATCGCGAGCGCTTCGATCGCTGCTTGCGTTCGTTCGGTTTGGCTTCACCGTCGGAAGCCTTCGCCACTGATCGTCGGTTCGACTTCTTGGCCGGACTTGAACCTGGTGGTGGTCCGGACGGCACTGGCATTGGACCCGACGCGTCCTTCGACGATCGTCGTGAACCGCGCGATCCGGAACCGTCGCGTTTTGGTCGCGAGCCACCTTTGGCTTCGCGAACAGCGCGTCGGCTCGCCGGCCCGCGAACGGGAACGCGATCGACGAAGACCCAACCGACATGTTCGATCGGCTTGCCGCCGATCAGTCGGCCTTCATCGAAGAGCCACGTGTGCTCTCCATGAAATTCTTGGAACGAGTCGTTTGAGAGAACGGCGGCGCCGGCTTTGTCGGCGACCTGCAAGATGAAGGCATCGCCGCGACCGACCACACCGGCAGGCGGCATGATGATCTCTCCAGCGTCTACGGCCTTCTCGAACTCGTTCTTCTCTGGGTCTTCGATGCGATGGGCAAATGTGGCGTCGACGATCACGGTGATCGATTCAAAGGAACGCTCGACCATGACGGCGCGCACAGCTTCATCTAGCTGTGCGAGGCTCGGCAGGCTGCGTCCTTCGGTTGCGATGTTGGACCCGTCGACGACGAGATGTGTTGAGGCGGGGCTCATGTCCGGTCCAGTGAAGCACTGCCGTGAGCGCTTCCGTCGGATCTAGTCCAAACGAACGATGTCTGCCATGTTCGAAACACCACGATGGGTGCGGTCGCGAGCATCGCTCTATGGTCATGCGCCGTGACGACAGCAACGATCGATGCCGTGCTCTTCGACTTCGGAGGCGTGGTTCTCACCTCGCCCTTCGAAGCGTTCAACCGCTACGAAGAGAGCGAGGGCATCCCTCTCGATTTCATCCGGACCGTCAACGCGACGAACCCCGACGACAACGCATGGGCGAAGTTCGAACGCAGCGATGTTGATGCCGCGACCTTCGCCGAGTTGTTCGAAGAGGAGTCGAGTGCGGCCGGCCACGCCGTCAACGGATCGATCATTCTCGAACTCATCCACGGCAAAGTCCGCCCAGAAATGGTTGAGGCGATTCGACGAGTCAAGGCCGCAGGTTTTGCGACGGCGTGTCTCACCAACAACTTCCGTTCGTGGGAAGACGAAGACGCAGAACGTTCAGAACGCGACCCCGCCGTGGTCGAGGCGCTGAGCTTGTTCGATCACGTGGTGGAGTCATCGAAGATCGGCATTCGCAAACCCGAGCTCGCGTTCTACGAACGAGCACTCGAGATCGTCGGCGTTGAGGCATCGCGTTCGGTCTTTCTCGACGACCTCGGGATCAACCTGAAGCCGGCGAAGGCCATGGGCATGACGACGATCAAAGTCCTCGGAGCCGATCAAGCACTGACCGACCTCGAAGCAATCCTCGAGCTTGACCTTCGCTCCTGAGCCTGCCATTTGCTTCGCCCAGTGACCGAGTTGGTCGCAGACGCGAATAGCTCGGCCCTGCTGTTGGAAGCGCTGATGTTCGAGGCGCTGGCGTTGAACCTCTGCCACCGAAGACTTGGCCCCGAGAGGTCTAGTTGAACGCTCGGCTGAGGAGCTCGGCCTGCTCCTGGTTGTGAATCTTTGCCGAGCCCGTTGCGGGGCTTCCGGATTCGGTGCGGCTCACTCGACGAATGATGTGCGTGTCACCATGACGCTCGTAGAAGCGTCCCTTCACCGAGTTCCACGCGCCCATGTTCTCCGGCTCTTCTTGCAGCCAGACGATCTCTTGCGCGTTGGAGTAGCGCTCGAGAACCTCGGCAACCTGTGCCTCGGGCCAGGGGTAGAGCTGCTCGACGCGAACGACTGCGGCCGGTGCTGCGATCTCATCGCGCTTGGTTGCAGCTTCGGCAGAAACCTTGCCGGAGGCGAAGACCACGCGGGTCACGCTGCTCGGGTCGGTGATGGTTTCGTCGTCCAGAACCTCTTGGAACGAACCGGACAGAATCGCTTCGACCGGGCTGCGTGACCACTTGGCGCGCAAGCCCGACTTCGGTGTGAAGACGACCAACGGCTTGTGGACGTCGCGCACCATCTGGCGTCGCAACAGGTGGAAGAACTGAGCGGCCGTCGTCGGGTTGGCGACCTGGATGTTGTCCTCCGCGCAGAGCAACAAGAAGCGCTCGAGGCGGCCCGATGAATGCTCCGGTCCTTGGCCTTCGTAGCCGTGGGGGAGGAGCATCGTGAGGCCGAGCGCTTCGTTCCACTTGTCTTCAGCTGACACGAGGAACTGATCGATGATGATCTGCGCGCCGTTGACGAAGTCGCCGAACTGGGCCTCCCACATCACGAGCGCTTCTGGGTTGGCGAGGGCGTAGCCGTACTCGAAACCGAGTGCGGCGTATTCCGAGAGTGTCGAGTCGTAGATCCACAACTCGGTGCCTTCGGGGCCGGCGGTGGTGAGCGGTGTGAACTCATCGCCGTTTTCGTAGTCGTGCAAGGTGGCATGGCGGTGCGCGAACGTGCCGCGGCGTGAGTCTTGGCCAGCCAAGCGGACCGACACGCCCGAATCGAGCAGCGTGCCGATGGCGAAGGCCTCGCCGAGCGCCCAGTCGATCTCGCCCGACTCCCACATCTTGTCGCGGTTGACGAACTGGCGGGCCAGTTTTGGATGAACCGTGAAGCCGTCGGGGGTTGAGGTCATCGCGGCGTAGACACGATCGAGTGCGGCCCGATCAACACCGGTCTCGACGTGGGGAAGAACACCAACTGCTGGCGGCGACGGAGCGGCGAGGATTCCCTCTGGCGGTGCTGATTGGCGAGTGCTGTCGAGCGCCTCTTGAAGGAGACCTTGGAAGTAGTCGAGGGCGGTTTCAGCCTCGGCGACAGAGATGTCGCCCCGGTCGATGAGTGCCTGGGTGTACAGCGTGCGACTCGACGGACGAGCGTCGATCTTTCGGTACATCATCGGCTGGGTGTAGCTCGGGTCGTCGCCCTCGTTGTGGCCATGACGGCGGTAGCCGATCATGTCGATCACAACGTCTTTGTTGAAACGGCGGCGGTAGTCGAAGGCAAGTTGTGCCACGCGAACGCACGCTTCTGGATCATCAGCGTTGACGTGGAAGATCGGCGCTTGGACCAGCTTTGCGACGTCGGTTGAGTACTCCGACGAACGGGACTGGTGGGGAGCGGTCGTGTAGCCGAGCTGGTTGTTGATGATGAGGTGGATGGTGCCGCCAACGGCGTACCCCTTCACCTGGCTGAGGTTCAGCGTCTCAGCGACGACACCTTGGCCGGCGAACGCCGCGTCGCCGTGGAGCACGACGGGCATCAGCGGGAAGTTGCCGGTGGTGCTCTGATCCATCTTCGCCCTGGCCATGCCGACCACGACCGGAGCAACCGCTTCGAGGTGAGACGGGTTTGGTGCGAGCGAGATGTTGATCGAGTGGCCGCTTGGGCTGGTGTGTGTGCCGTGGAAACCAAGGTGGTATTTCACGTCGCCCGAACCCTGGATGTCGTCCTCGGAGACGTTGCCCTCGAACTCTTTGAAGAGGTCGTTGTAGCTCTTGCCCATCGTGTTGACGAGCACGTTGAGCCGGCCTCGGTGGGCCATGCCGATGATGACTTCGTCCATCGCTTCGTTCGCCGACGCGTTGAGGATCGCATCGAGGATCGGGATGGCGCTTTCGCAGCCCTCCATACCGAAACGCTTCTGGCCGACGTAGCGAGCGGCGAGAAACTTCTCGAGCGCTTCAGCGGCGCTGAGTCGTTCGAGAATGTGGTGTTGCTCATCGCGGGTGAAGGAGAAGGACTGCCCTTCGACCTGCTCTTGGATCCAACGCTTCTCTTCTGGATCGGCGATGTGCATGTATTCGATGCCGATCGCTCGGCAATACGCATCGCGCAAGACACCGAGGATGTCGCCGAGCTTCATCTGCTGAGACGAGCCGCCGACCGAGGCGTAGACGCCGGCCGAGTTGCCGGTGAGGAACTCTCGATCGAGGTCCCAGATCGTGAGGCCGAACGTGGCCGGATCGAGCTCGGGGTGCATGGCCGTTGGGCCATCGGAGAGCGGGTTGGTGTTGGCGATGAGGTGGCCGCGAACTCGGTATTGGTTGATGAGGGTGTTGACCGCCATCTGCTTGGCGTGAGGACCCTCGGCGTCGTCGCTTTCGGTCGCGCCGTGATCGTCACGCCACTTCACTGCCTCATAGGGGCAGTCCATCTCTTCGAATGCCCGACCGTAGAAGTTCTCTTCGCCGAGCAGGAGCTGATGCACCTGATGGAGGAAGGAGCCGGATTCCGCACCTTGGATGACTCGGTGGTCATAGGTGGAGGTCATCGCCATGATCTTCGAGACGCCGAGTTGAGCGAGCACCTTCGGATCGGCTGCGGCGAAGCCGGTGGGATACCCGATTCGACCGAGGCCGATGATGGCGCTCTGGCTCTCCATCAAACGAGGCACCGATTGCACGGTGCCGATCGTTCCGACGTTCGTGATCGAGACGGTTGCACCCATGAGGTCGTCGACGGCGATCTTGCCGTCACGAACCTTCTTGATGAGCGCTTCATAGGCATCGACAAACTCGCGGAAGTTCATCGACTCGGCGCCCTTGATGACGGGCACGATGAGTGAACGAGACCCGTCGGACTTTTGCTGATCGACCGCGATGCCGAGGTTGATCTGCGAGTCACGGATGACGTGTGGCTTGTCATCGATGAGCTCGTAGCGGTTGTTCATCGCCGGCACGGTGTCGGCGATTGCTCGCACGATCGCGTAGCCGATGAGGTGCGTAAAGCTGACCTTGCCGCCGCGGATCCGCTTGAGGTGGTTGTTGAGCACCCGGCGGTTGATCTCGAGCAGCTTGGCTGGAACTTCTCGGACGCTCGTCGCGGTCGGGACCGACAGCGAGGACTCCATGTTTTTCACGATGCGGGCAGAGGCCCCGCGAAGTGGCTCGGGAACGATCGCGTCGGGCTCGGGCTCGGGCTCGGGCTCTGCGTCGGCAGCCGGTGCGGGAGCGGCTGGCGCAGGTGGCGATGCGGCTGGCGCAGGTGGCGATGCGGCTGGCGAAGCCGGGGCCGCCGCTGGGAGGGCAGCGGGTGCTGAACCGTTCGTTGGAGCGGGCGCAGGCGGTTGCGCGGCGGGCTCAGCAACTGGCGGTGCTGGCGCCGGCTGAACGGGCGCAGCGGCAGCTGGTGCCGCAGCTTGCGGAGCGGGCGAAACGGCTGGTGGAGCCGCTCCGTTGCCATTTGCGAAGATCGTTCGCCATTCCTCTGTGACGGATCGAGGGTTGGCGAGATACTGCGCGCGCATCTCCTCGATCAGCCATGCGTTGGGTCCGGCTTCGTTGACGGGGTGTGAGGCCACGGCGTGATGCTACCCCGATGCCGCCGCACCCTCCCGCGTCACTCGGTAGGGTCGAATCGATGCTGGTCGCAACATGGAACGTCAACTCGCTGAATGCCCGCCAGGCACACGTTGAACCGTGGCTCCAAGAGGTCGCCCCAGACGTGCTTTGCATGCAGGAAACGAAGCTCGTGAAAGACGCGTTTCCCTACGAGGCGTTCGCCGAACTCGGATATGAGTCGGTCCACCACGGTCTGAACCAGTGGAATGGTGTGGCGATCTTGTCCAAGGTCGGCATCGAGGATCCCGTGTTTGGCTTTGCCGACGGAATCGAAGCGGACCCCGATGCCCGCCTCGTCTCAGCAACCTGCGGCGGTATCCGCATCAACTCCGTCTATGTGCCGAACGGCCGCGAGGTCGATCACGAGCACTACCACTACAAGCTCTCGTGGCTGAGTCGATTGCGTGACCACCTCGACGCCACTACCTCACCCGATGCCGAGGTGATCGTGGCGGGCGACTGGAACATTGCCCCGACCGACATCGACGTGTGGGACACGGCGAAGTTTGAAGGCGCAACCCACGTCACCGAACGAGAGCGTGATGCGCTGGCCAACATCGTCGATTGGGGCCTCGTCGATACGTTCCGTGAACGCCACCCTGACCCCGGGTTGTTCAGCTACTACGACTACCAAGCCGGCCGTTTCCACAAGCGCGAGGGCATCCGCATCGATTTCCTGCTCGCCAGCGCATCGTTGGCCGAAACCTGCGTGTTCGACATCGTCGACCGCAACGCTCGGAAGGCTCGCAAGGAGCCCGAGAAGACCACTCCGAGCGACCACTGCCCCGTCCTCGCCCGCTACGTGCGGTAGCTCTGGCTCCCGCTGGGGGCCGTTGCACGGAGCTTGTCCGGCGTGAGTGGTCGTGCGGGTTCTCGGTCAGGTGTTTTCGGAGAGGATGTCGAGCACTTCGGTTGCGAAGCGTTCGAGTTTGACCGGGCCGATTCCGGGCATGCCGGCCAACTGCGCCCGGCTTGCCGGTTTGCGCTTGGCGATTGCACGAAGCGTTTGATCGCTGAAGATCACATAGGCGGGGACGTCGGCCGCGCGAGCTCGATCGCGTCGCCAGGCTCGGAGCGCTTCGAAGAGAGGATCGTCGACCGGGTTTCGATCAACTCGTTTATCGAGGGCGGTCTTGACTGCGCCGCGAGACGTAGCAATCTGTGCTTTCCAGTCGAGCGGGCGGTGACCCCGCTCGAGATGGCTGATGGCCGACTGCAGCATCTCGAGATACATCGAGGGCTGGCGCTTTCTGGCCTTGGTGCCGAAGGTCCGTTCACCGGCCCATGACAAGTGGAGCTCTCGCTCGGCTCGGGTGACGGCGACGTAAAGCAGCCGCTGTTCTTCGGCGAGTTGTGCGCCGGTCTTGGCGTAACTGATCGGCATGAACCCCTTCTCGAGGCCGCCGACGTGGACGACATCCCACTCGAGTCCCTTCGCTCCGTGGAAGGTGGCGAGCTCGACGGCGTCACCATCGAGTTGCATCTCGCCGGCCTGCAGCGTGGCGATCCAAGCGAGCAGGTTTGGTCCGGACGGATCGGGGTCGACCGTGAGGTATTCATGGACGAGGCGCGTGAGAGCGGCGAGGTTCTGACGGCGATCGACCTCGGTGTTGGTCAGCTGCTCGCCGGGCTCGGGCTCGAGTGACGTTTCGAGCTCGCCGATCGCGTGCTGCAGGTCGATGCCCGGTCGGCCGAGCGACCGGAGTTCATCCTTCACTTCTTTGGTGCCGAGCGGGCCGCTTCCGCCCCGAACTCGCACGGGGATGCCAGCGTCGCCGAGGGCCTGCTCGATCGGAACGAGCTGGGCGTTGGTGCGCACGAGCACCGCCTGCTTTGACCACGACCCGCCGATGGTGTGTGCGTTCTTGATCGCGTCGGCGATGCCGGCTGCCTCGGTGAGATCGTTGGCGTAGGCGGTGAGAGTGGGCACAGGGCCGTCGCCGAGGTGGGGAACGAGCTGGGGTGCCTTGCCCTCGAGCGCGGCACTCGCCATCGTGAGCACCTGGGGCGTCGATCGGTAGTTGTCGTTCAGCTCGATCACGACGGAGGTGGGTTCGCGCTTGGCGAATCGACGAAGCAGTTCGGGGTCGGCTCCATTCCAGCCGTAAATCGCCTGGTTCGGATCGCCCACCACGAACAGGTCGGTTGAGTCGCCCCGCCATGCTCGGAGCAGTTCGTATTGCAGCGGGTTGACGTCTTGAAATTCGTCGACGTAGAGGTGGCGGTGACGCCATCGAACCGCGTTGGCGTAATCCGGATCCTGCTGGAGGTCACGAATGGCGAGGGCCAAGAGATCGTCAAAGTCGACGAGGCGGCGGCGCCGTTTCTCCTGCTGGAACTGCTCCATCAATTCGGCGAACTGTTCGGGCGGCATGGGCGGCGTGCGGCCGGCAAGATCGGCGGCGGTGCCGTAGTCGTGGGGAGCGACGAGGCGGGCGCGGGCCCACTCGATCTCGCCAACGACATCGAGCGGCTCAACGCCTGATCGGCGACCCATGAGCTGGGCGACAAAGCGAATCTTGCGATCGAGCAAGGTTGGGGGCGTGATGCCTCGCTCGGCCCAACGGGCTCGGAGTTGTGTGAGTGCGATGGCGTGGAAGGTTCCGGCGACGACGTCGTCGCGCATGCCCATCACGCGCAAACGCTGACGGAGTTCGCTCGCAGCCTTACGAGTAAACGTGAGGGCGAGAACCCGGCGGGGGTCGGTCTGGCCGTCGGCCACTCGGTAGGCAATTCGGCGCGTGAGCACGCGTGTCTTGCCCGAGCCAGCGCCGGCGTGAACCACAAGCGGTCCACCTTCAGCGGTGACCGCCGCGATCTGGCGTTCGTTCAACCCGGCCAGAAGCCCTTCAGAGTCCACCCAGCGAGGTTACCGGGAGGCTGTGACAGCGCTGAACCGAAAACGCTGCGACTCGACCGGGCGCCGGCCTCACGGTGCACGGCACGGCAAACGACGCGCCGGATCCACCGTGGCGCCCGGCTCGGCACGACGCCACCGTGGCCGTCACCTGACGTTCTGGCGACGGCTCTTCGCCCTCGTCCTCCGTGTCCTCGACGTCGGCTCTCGGGCGCGGCACTAGTCTGCGACACGTGGCCTACCCACCCGATCAACTCAACACCAACGAAGAGGTCGTTCTCGATCTTCGCCCGCACTGGTGGTTCTTTGCCAAGCATCTCGTGGCGTTGCTGATTGCGATCGCCATCGGCGTTGCCGTGCTCGCAGTGGTCGATGACGGTCGCGTGAGCCTTGCCGCTGGTGTCTTGATCCTCGCGGCACTGATCTGGTTTGGTCTGCGATACATCGTCTGGACGACGACCAACTTCGTCGTGACGACCGACCGCTTGATCGTGCGCAGCGGCGTCGTCACCCGTGAGGGAATCGAGATCCCGCTCGAGCGCGTGAACACCGTCTTCTTCCGGCAATCGCTCTGGGAGCGCATGATTCGATCCGGCGACCTCGTCATCGAGTCGGCCAGCGAGATGGGCAGCCAGAAGTTCACTGACATTCGCCGCCCGCTCAACGTGCAGAACGAGATCTACCGCCAGATGGAGTCGAACGAGAATCGCAAGTTCGATCGAGTCGGCACGAACCTCACCGGCCCGTCGATCCCCGATCAGATCGAGAAACTCGATGAGCTTCGTCAGCGTGGTGTGCTCACCGACGAAGAGTTCGAGGCCAAGAAGGCCGATCTCCTTCGCCGCCTGTAGAGGCAGTTCTCGCGCTCCTCGTGGCGACCTTGGCTATCTGACGGCCGACCTCGTCCTGAGAACGACCAACCGTCCCCTAGATCGCGCACTGGTGTTGCGGGGAATCCCCGATTCGTCATCGTGGGCTCTCGTCGATCATCGAGACATGACACACACCGACACGCTCGTTCGCCCGGCCGACACGGCTGCGGTTGCCCCCACCATCACGAAGAAGGGTTGGTTCACCGACCCGACCGGTCAGCACAAGCTCCGTTTCCACGACGGAAGCAAGTGGACCACACACGCCACACACTTCGGCCCCGTGCCGTGCCTTGGCTGTGGACGCAACGCTTCGTAACCAGTCACCTTCTTCGCTTCGCCCATCGGTTCCGTTCGGCTTTCGATCTCGGCTCATCGTGGGCAAATCGTCGTAATCGCCGAAGGGCGTCGGTAGTTTCCGATGCCATGACTGAAGCCGCAAGCGCCCCGTCAACGTCCACGCAGTACTCCATCGCTCTGCGTGTGAGCCTCGACAACCAGCCCGGAGTGCTCGGCGAGCTGACCACAGCGATCGGTGCTGCTGGCGGCAACATCTTCGCAATCGAAGGATTCGTGGCCAAGGGCCCGCTCCTCGAGCGCGAGATCGTCGTGAACTGTTCGAGTGTCGCTCATCAGTCCGAGGTCGTCGAAGCCGTTCAGGCCGTGGGCGGCGTTGAGCTCATCGACTGGTGGGATCGCACCTTCCGTATGCACGAGGGCGGCAAGGTTGAGGTGCTTCCGCTCTGCCCCGTTGGCGACCGTGATGATCTCTCGATGGCGTACACGCCAGGTGTCGCTCGTGTCTGCACTGCGATCGCCGAAGACGAGAAGCTTGCCGATGAACTGACGATCCGAAAGAACACCGTGGCCATCGTGAGCGACGGAACCGCCGTTCTCGGCCTTGGCGACATCGGCCCGAAGGCGGCCATGCCCGTCATGGAAGGAAAGGCGCTGCTCTTCAAAGAGTTCGCGGATGTGGATGCATTTCCGATCTGTCTCGACGTGAGCACGCCTGAAGAGATCATCGAAACGGTCATTCGTTTGGCGCCGACTTTTGGCGGCGTGAACCTTGAAGACATCGCGGCGCCGGGAGCCTTCGAGGTTGAGCGTGAGCTCGATGCTCGCCTCGACATCCCGATCTTCCACGACGATCAGCACGGCACCGCAGTCGTGGCACTCGCTGGTCTTGAGAACGCCCTCCGGGTGGTCGGTAAGGACATGTCCGACATCTCGGTCGTGATCTCGGGCGTCGGCGCAGCTGGTGTGGCGATCGGCAAGATCCTGCTCGGTGCCGGAGTTGGCCACATCGTCGGTGTCGACAGTCGCGGCGCGATCGTTGAGGGTCGAGAAAACCTCAACGACATGAAGCTCTGGTTTGCCGAGAACACCAACCAGCGCAAGCTCGCTGGCTCGCTGTCCGACGTGATCGCTGGAGCGGACGTGTTCCTCGGTGTGAGTGCGCCCGGCGTTCTGTCGGTCGATGACGTGAAGTCGATGGCTGCCGAGCCGATCGTGTTCGCCATGGCCAACCCCGATCCTGAGATTCTGCCCGAGCAGGTTGAAGGTCTCGTCGCTGTCATGGCGACCGGCCGAAGCGACTACCCGAACCAGATCAACAACGTCTTGGCCTTCCCCGGCATCTTCCGCGGCGCACTCGACGCGCTGGCGACAAGGGTGACCGAAGGAATGAAGCTGGCGGCGGCTGACGCCATCGCCTCATCGGTGAGCGCCGAGGAGCTCAGCGCCACCCACATCGTCCCGTCGGTGTTCGATCGCCAGGTTTCAGTTCGAGTGGCCGAGGCGGTCGCAGCAGCCGCCATCGCTGAAGGTGTCGTCCGCTCGTAGCACTGCACGCCGCAGCGCCGTCTTGGGTGAAAGAGTGTTGGGCGTGAAGTACCAAACGCGCATCGAACGGTTCGAGATCGGCGACTTCGCCATGGTGTGCGTCCGATCGGGTCGCACCGACGGTGTCGAACTCCGAACAGCGCGAGCCGAGCCCGCTTCAGCGTGGTGGGTCGACTATCTCTTTTGGCCGTTCGATCGGATCTTCGTCAAGGCGTTCAGCAAGAAGACGATCGGCCTGTTGCCTTATGCGCCGGGTGAGCGGGATGTGAACGTTGTCCACGACATGGAGCTCGGCATCGTGATCAGCGACGCCCACCCCAACTTCGTCAACGCAACGAAGGCCCGCCAAGGCCGTCGCTGAACTCAGTCCTCGGCGTTGATGGCGTCGGCGATGGCGAGTGCTCGCTGGGCCATGGCCACGTGCAGGTTCTCGATCATTTTGCCATCGACGGTCACCACGCCGCGGCCATCGGCCTGAGCCTCATCGAACGCTGCGATCACCGCCCGAGCGTGGTCGATCTCTTCAGCGCTCGGCGCCCACAAATCATTGGTTGGGTCCACCTGGCTCGGGTGGACGAGCGTCTTGCCGTCAAAGCCCATCTCAAAACCCTGGGTTGCTTCGACGAGGAATCCCTCGGCGTCGCGAACGTCGTTGTAAACGCCGTCGAGGATCATCACCTCGGCCTCACGAGCGGCGAGGAGAGCCGTGGCGAGATGGGGGAGGATCGGATGGCGATCGGTGGCGCTCATCGCTGCGTTGAGCTCGCGGTACAGATCGTTGGTGCCCATAACCAGCACCGTGACGCGCTCGTGGGCGGCGATTTCGCGAACGTCCAAGATTGCCGTTGGCGTTTCGATCATGGCCCAGATGGCCATCTCGTCGGGCGCACCAGCGGCGCTCATCGCAGCGGAGATCTCGTCGAGGTAGGAGACCGAATCAACCTTGGGAATCACGACTGCCGCAGCACCCGAGGTGGCGGCAGCTGCGATGTCGTCAGCACCCCACGGTGTATCGAGACCGTTGCAGCGAATCGTGAGCTCGCGCTTGCCGTACTCGCCTGAACCGGCAGCAGCGACGGCTTGGCCGCGAGCGGCTTCCTTTGCGTCGGGAGCGACGGCATCTTCGAGATCGAAGATGATGGCGTCGGCCGGAATGGTCTTCGCCTTCTCTAGTGCTCGCTCATTGGCGGCGGGCATGTAGAGAACGGAACGTCGAACGCTCAGTGTCGTTGGCCTTGACTGCTCTGTCGTAGACATTCGTACCCCTCAGAATCCGTAGGTGGCGGCGAGCTCAGGGTCGCGAGCCGACAGTTGCTTGGCGAGTTCGACAACCACGTGGCACTGCTTGACCGACGCGTCGTCTTCCATCTTTCCGTCGAGCATGATCGCTCCCGTTCCGTCGCCCATGGCTTCGATCACGCGCTGCGCGTGGGCAACGCTTGCCGGGTCGGGACTGAAGACCTTCTTGGCGACGGCGATCTGGGCGGGGTGCAAGCTCCACGCTCCGACGCAGCCGAGGAGGTAGGCGTTGCGGAACTGATCCTCACAAGCGACCGTGTCCTTGATGTCGCCGAAGGGCCCGTAGAACGGAAGGATGCCGTGCATCACGCAGGCGTCGACCATACGCGCGATCGTGTAGTGCCAAAGATCCTGCTGGTGGCTGGCGCGGGGAGCGTTGATATCGGTCTCGCCATCATTGCCAACCGGCGGATCTTCGCGAACGAGATAGCCCGGATGGCCGCCGCCAACACGAGTCGTCTTCATCCGTCGGTTCGCTGCGAGGTCAGCCGGGCCGAGCGAGAGGCCTTGCATACGAGGTGAGGCGCCGCAGATCTCCTCGACGTTGGCCATACCCCGTGCGGTCTCGAGGATCGCGTGGAGCAGGATCGGGCGAGAGATGCCGGCTTGTGCTTCGAGCTGAGCGATCAGCCGGTCGGCGTAGTGAATGTCCTCGGGGCCTTCGACCTTCGGCAGCATGATCACGTCGATCTCGTTGCCGGCTTTGGTCACGATCTCGGTGAGGTCGTCGAATGCCCAGGGTGAATCGAGCGAGTTGACGCGGGTCCAGAGCTGCGTGTCGCCCATATCGACCGTGGCTGCAACCTGCAGGAGCCCGGCACGAGCCGCTTCCTTCTCATCGGCCGGAACGCCGTCTTCGAGGTTGCCGAGCAAGATGTCGACCGTCGGAGCGATCTTCGGGACCTTTGACACCATCTTCTCGTTCGACGGCGGGAAGAAGTGGATCATCCTCGAGGGACGAAATGGGATCTCGCGGACGGGCTCTGGAGCACCGACGGCGAGAGGTTTGAAGAAGTCCTTGGGGCTACGCACCGCTGCACGATAGAAGCTTGGTGGCCAAGGTCTCAACCCGTGACCCGGCGGCTTGTCGGTTCGGCGGACCGGATTAGCTGCGAGCCGCGGTGACGGTGATTCGTTCGCCGGGGGCGGACGTTGCTGCGAGGTCAGAACGAGCCTCGTCGACACGGGCCTTGAGGGCGCGGGCGTCAGCGCTGACTTCGTCGTCGCTCGGGAGTCGGCCTGCTCGACCGGAAAGGCCAAGGACGACTGCTGTGGCGATCGCCGAAAAGGCGACGCCGATCACGACAACGTTCGACTTCGCATCGACCGGGTCGACGATGGTCAGCCAGGTGAGTGCGCCGGCGAGACCGGCGTGCATCATGGCGCACACGACCATCGCCAGAAGATCGAGTCGTCCCATGATCTCGCCGCTGGCCATCAGGCGTTGCAGCACCCGCATGGTTCGGAGGGTGATGAGTCCAACGCAGGCGAGGAGCGCTGCGGTTGGCGCGAGGCTGGAAGCAATCACGCCTTCGTCTCGCCATCCAACGTAGAGAAAGCCGAAACAGCCGACGGTGGCCGCGACGGTCTCGATGGTGACGATGAACAGGGCAACGGCCGCTGAGAGGCCGACGCGAGGGGATCGCTGAACGAGTGCCACGGTTGGCATGTCGCTGATCGGATCCTGGGTGTAGTCAGACATCGTTCTTTGTCATCGGCGCGATGAGTGAAGAACTGGAGCCTGTTTCGGTGTGACGAGACTTCTGCGTCGCCGTTCACCAAGGGTGTTGGCGGCCGACCTCAGCCGTGGAAGCGGCTGGGTTGTTTGGTTGATGAGTCGGGCTGCCTCGTTCCTCGGCCGACCGGCTCATTTTCCTAGGCGAGCGAGATTTCGTCTGCTGCTTCGACTCGGTTCCAGAACACACCTTCGTAGCCGGGGTGAGTTCCGAGGCCCGGCGTCGAACAGAGGTCGATCACCCGGGTGGTCGAATCGATCGCAACATCTGCCCAGTCGACCTTGCCGCCGAGACGGTGGTTGATCACCACGACGTCCGCGTTGGCGATCACGGAGGGAAGGTCTTTGCTGACGAGGTCGGCGAGGTGGGGGAGCGTCGAAAGCGCAAAGGCTGCGTTGGCGCCGTTGAGGTTCTCAACGGCCAGTTCGTCGTCATAGACGGCGACGTCGACACCCTTGCCGAGGAGCTTTTCGACGAGCGGCACCATCGGCGCTTCTCGCAGATCGTCAGTGCCTTCCTTGAACGAGAGGCCGATGACGGCAACTCGACGTGGTGCCTGAGCCAGCACACGTTCGCCGAGCGAATCGATTTGGTGCTGGTTCGAGAGCAGCGTGCCCTGGAGCATCGGGATGGCGACGGCTTCGCGACGAGCGGTGTCGAGCACGGCACGCAGATCCTTCGGGAGGCACGAGCCACCGAAGGGGTTGCCGGGCCGGAGGTACTTCGAGGAGATGTTGAGCTTGTCGTCCTTGACGAAGATGTCCATCACGGTACGAGCGTCGATGTCGAGGGTGCGGCAGAGCTCGCCCATCTCGTTCGCAAAGGTCACCTTCAAAGCGTGGAAGCAGTTGGCGGCGTACTTGACCATGGCCGCTTCGCCAAGGCCGCACTCAACGGTCTCAGCGGCGATGCCGGGGTAAAGCTCACGGCACTGCTCGAACGTGCGCTGGTGATCGGCGCCGAAGACGATCACGGGTGGATCGAAGAAGTCGGCGATGGCCGTGGTCTCACGCAAGAATTCGGGGTGGCAGGCGTAGCCGATGGTCTCGCCCATCACGCGGCCGGAGGCTTCTTCGAGCTCGGCGATGATCGCTCGATGCACCTCAGGCAGTGAGGTCGAACGGGTCATGATGGTGACGTAGTCGCGGGGGTTGTTGCGAAGTCCAGCGCCGACCTCTCGGGCGACCGAGAGGAGGTATTGGCTGTCGACGCCACCGGAGGCGGTCGAGGGGGTGCCGACGGCAAGCATGATCAGGTCGAGGTCAGCGGCTGCGCCTCGTCCGTCGGTTGTTGCCGTGATGCGATCGTTCGCCAGGTGGCGGCCGAGGAACTCTTCGAGGTTTGGCTCTACGACCGGCGGCTTGCCGGCGAGCACTTCGTCGACCTTGCGCTGAGCGATGTCGACGCCGATGACGTCGTGCTCCAATTCGGCAAGGCACGCCACGGTGACCGCGCCCACGTAGCCAAGTCCGTACACACCGATTCGCATTGCTGATGACCGCCCATTCGTTCGTTCGTCACGCCGGATCCGCACCCGGCGGTGTGCTCGTGGCACACGACCAACCGCTCCACACACGAAACATTGGCCGGGTCGCACACTATCCAGGGGAGGGCCGTTCGAACCAGTGTCTCGGCCAGATCTGGGCGCTTCTGCTCAGATTGGTGTTTCCCATCACCGATTCGCGACTCAGCGCCGCTGCCAACCGTTCCCCGCCAACCCTCATCAACCTCTGAGGTGCGGCAGGTTGACCGGGCGCGCGTTCTCGGTGTTGCGTCACCAACCAAACACGCCGCGATCGCCTTGATTCAGCGGAAACCGCCGCGAGAGTCGCCATAGCGTTTCCGCTATGACCTCTGAGGTGCGGCAGGTTGGACCGAAGCCGGTCGATCAGGGGATTCGCCCCGCTAAACGGTGATGGACAACTCGACGAGTTTGCTGATCACGGAGTTGATGACGCCGGTGGCTGTGGCGACCGCAAGAACGGCGAAGAACGCACTTCCGGCAACCATCATGAAGGGCCTGGCCGGGAGCAAGAACGGGTTCGGGATCAGATGCAAGACCGCGCCAACGATGGCGAGAGGCGCCATGATCCCGACGAGGTAGACGCCCATGAGGAAGACACCGACGACGCCGCGCCCCGTCAGGTCGCTCAGCAGACCGCCGAACTCTGCGCCGACACACGGTTCCCACAACGCGGCGGCGGCAACACCGGCGACTCCACCACCGGCAGCGGAGACCAGATTGATCCGACGAATGAGCGGAACGACCAAGAGCGCCGCGGCCAAGGCAAAGGCCATGGCGACGATCGGAATGCCGATGTCACCGATCTGTCCGCTGAAACGGAGCCAGCCGACGACGATCACCGTCGTCACGTAGCCGGTGAGGGCGGCAGCCGACTCTTGTCGAGCCGTCACCGCTGCTGCAACGCCGGGGGCAAGCAGAACCAGCGAGCAGGGGAACAGCGCTGTCTCGAAACCCTCGACGAGCAGGTCGATCACGACCCGCCGTTCTCGATGAGGTAGGCGACGGTCGCTTCGAGTTCGTCGTACTTGCCCTCACCGATGTGATTGAAGCGGACGTCGCCATTCGCATCGATCACGAACGTGCGCGGCCAGAAGCGTCGATCTTGCCACGCTCGGAAGTTGAGCTTGTCGGTGTCGAGCGCGATCGGCCAGGTGACACCGAGACGTTCGGCAGCTTCCTGCACGGCTGCTGGGTCGCGTTCGAAGTCGAACTCGGGAGCGTGCACTCCGATGATCTCAAGACCTTGTGGTTCGTAGGTGGCGTAGATGTCTTGAAGGTAGGGGATGGTGGCCGTGCAGTTGTGGCAACTGAAGGTCCAGAACTGAAGAATTTTGACCTGGCCGTCGAAGTCGCTGAGCGCTGTTGCGTCGGTTTGGAGCCATCCGTCGAGGTCGACGAGGTCCATCGCCGGGCCGAGATTTTCAGGAGCGTTGGCGGTCGGCTCGACCGGGGCCTTCTCGTCGGCAGTGCTGTCAGCGTTGGGATCAGCAAGCGAGTCGGGGTTGTCGCCCACGTCGGATGAATCGTTCGTTTGGGCGACGGCACCTTCGCTGGCGGTGGATGCCTGCGCCGGCTCGTTCGAGCCGCTGTTGAGGGC
Organism: uncultured Acidimicrobiales bacterium; assembly: GCA_937925335.1. Taxonomy (GTDB): domain Bacteria; phylum Actinomycetota; class Acidimicrobiia; order Acidimicrobiales; family SZUA-35; genus CALEWY01. Next base: position 10,261 of record CALEWY010000047.1, on the reverse strand, counting down.
GACGACGACACCGATGACGCCGACGAGGCCGACCAGGATGGCGATGAACTGTCCTCGGTTCATGATGTGATTCCTTCTGGTTGAGGGTGCGGCTCGTTCTTGGCTGACTGATCAGCGGAACGGCGCATGGTGACGTGGGGAATGCCGTCTTCCAGAAATTCGGGGCTGTCTGCCTCGAATCCGAATCGGGCGTAGAAGTCGGTGAGATGGGCTTGTGCGTCAAGCACGACCTGTTGGGAACCCACCAGACCGAGCGCAGCTTCCATCAGCGTCGATGAATGGCCCTGGCCGCGATGATCGATGTGGGTTACGACCCGGCCGACCCGCTTCTCCGTCTCATCGGTGAGAATCCGAAGCGCTGCGGCGACAGGAACATCGCGAGTTGGCCCGGGAAGCCACAGGTGCGTCGTGCCGGCATCAAGGTCGCGGCCGTCGATCTCGGGGTAGGGGCAGTCCTGCTCCACCACGAAAATGTCGACGCGCAGTCGCAGCAGGTCGTGGAGCTGCGATGCGGTCAAATCTGGGCCGGAGACGGTGAACATTGAACGCGACGGTACCGGTGCCGGATTGCCGGGTCAGGGCGCGTCCCAAGAGTTTCGATTTCGTTCAGATGTGTGATCAGCGCTTGAGTAGGGGGATGTTTCGAAGCGGACGCGCACTGAACGACGTCGGATCTCGTCCTGTCGAGCTGGGGTGGGAGCAGTTCAACAGTGATGGGGCTCCGCTGTTGCTGATCAACGGACTCGGGTCGCCGCGGGTTGCCTATGAGGTCGGCTTCTTGGAGCTCTTGGCCGAGGCCGGTTTTGCCGTCGCTCGTTTCGACAACCGCGATCTCGGCGAGTCGACCCGATGTCCCGGTGATCAACACGCCACACAACAGACCTACGAGTTAGCCGACATGGCCCGCGATGCTGCCGCCGTTCTCGACGATCTCGGTTGGGCTGATGCACACGTGCTCGGCCAATCGATGGGCGGGATGATCGCTCAGCAGCTTGCGATCGATTCACCGGACCGGATGCGTTCGATGACGTCGTTGATGTCGAGCACCGGAGCCAAGGGCTTCGGCAGGCCATCGAAGGAAGTGCTGGCCGCTTTGCTGGCCACAGCTCCGGACGAACGTGAGGCGTGGCTCGACCATCGGGTCAAGACGGAGAAGCTCTGGGCATCGCCGGCCGTTTGGGATCCAGAACTGACTCGGGCGAAGGGTGAGCTCTTGTTTGACCACGGCGTCGACAGCGACGGAACGGCCCGCCAGTACCGCGCCGTCGCCGACAACTCGCGAGACGAAGCGCTTGCAACGATCGACGTGAAGACGCTCGTGCTTCACGGGTCGGCCGACACGCTCCTCGATCCAAGCGGCGGTCGCCACACCGCCGACGTGATCCCCGGCGCTCGCTACGTCGAGATCGAAGGCATGGGTCACGACCTCCATCCCCACTTCTGGCAACGGCTCACCGACGAAGTCGCCACCTTCGCCCTCAGCTAGTCAAACCGGCTGCGTCCTCTGAGACCACAGCCACTCTCGGACCCTCTGTGTCCTCAGAGCCCGCAGCCACCTTCGGCGGCGCCTGGTTTCTCGGAACGCCGATGGTTGCTGGGCCACAGCGATTGCGTATCGGCAAACGGGTCGCCCTCACTACCGGCTGCGGTCTCTGAGACCACAGTGGGTTCCGAGCGAAGCGCTTGAGGGCTGGGTGAGCGGGTCGCTGGGCATCGAAAGTTGGCGAACGCAAGCGCGGCGTCGGGCGCGCCTTTTGACGAACTCAAGCAGCGGCGAGGATGTCCCGACACTCAAAGAGTGGATTCGAAGTCGATCGGCCAAGAACTCAGCGACGTGTTGCGGTCTCCTCGCGTCGACTCGGATCTTCGCGGGTTCTCGTTCGTCCGTCGTCGTGGTTTGCGATGGTTCATTGAGGACCCTGCGAGCTCGGCACGAGTCTTGTTGTCGTCAGTGAGCGCCGATGGCATCGCGCACATCCGCTCGCTGGCAACGAAGACCGACGCTCTTCAGGCTTGTTCACACCCGGATGCGCCCGGAGCACGAGCCGAACTCGAGTCTGCAATCTTCAAGATTGCCGTTGTGAGTGCGGCGACTGATTCGAGCCTCGACCTCGATGAGTTTGCAGATCGAGCTGAACGACTTGCTGCATCGGTTCTGCTTCGTGATCGCTCCGACTCAGCTCGAATGCAGATCGGCGATCGGCTTCATGTCCGGCCTGATCTCGTCGGGCCACGACCCACCTTGCCGCCGACCGGCCGAGTCGAAGACTGGTCGCCATCGACATTCCAATCCGCAGATCGAATCGCATCGTTCGTTGAGGTTCTCTCGCAAGACTGGACCCATCGAGACGGTCCTTGCCAGCGCATAGCTGCGGTCGCAAGCACGCAGGTCGAGAGCTGGGTCGTTGCGGCTGAGGACATGTCCGATCACCGGGCAAGCGGCATGCTCGAGGCGATCGATTGGCTCGTCGAGGTCTGTCTTCTTCGACTGCTCGCACTCGACGACTTGTTGTCCGCCATGCCTGGCCCGGACCTCTCCAGAGTCCTGGGCCATCTCGATGCACACGTCATTGGACCGTGGGCTGACCCAGCCGCCGTTGCCGGCCACCTCGGGCGGCCGTGTCCACTCGGTCTTGCAGCCGATAGCGCTGAGAACCTGGCGGCCGATGCGCTCTCGATGCTCGATCTGATTCGTTTCACTGGGTATCAGTGGGCAACCGATTCGGCTCCAACCCCCGATGTGATCGACCGACTCCGAGCTCAAATCGCAGCCGCTGAAGAGGTCTTCCGCACCGAAGAGGCTCTCGCAGACTGAATTCGACGCAGCCTGCGTTCTTGCGCAACGGCGATGCTGATCGAAGGCGGGCCCCGGGCTCGCTTGGCCAATGAAGGCTGGCGGCTCTACGTTCTCGGCATGGGACCACTCCAGGGAAAGACCGTCATCGAGCTTGCGGGGATCGGGCCCGGCCCGTTCGCCGCGATGATGTTGTCCGACATGGGCGCAGAAGTGATTCGCGTCGATCGAGCCGGAGCGGTGAAAGGTGGCGACCCGGATTCGCCGCCGCCCGACGCTCTCACTCGCGGCCGTTCGTCGATCGGCGTCGACCTGAAGAATCCCGACGGCGTCGAGACCGTTCTCAAAATGGTGGAGCAAGCCGACGCCATCATCGAGGGCTTTCGCCCCGGCGTGACCGAGCGAATGGGCCTCGGCCCTGATGACTGCCTCGCCCGCAACCCGAAGATCGTCTACGGCCGCATGACCGGTTGGGGCCAAGACGGCCCCTACGCCATGGCCGCTGGCCACGACATCAACTACATCTCCCTTGCCGGAGCGCTGGAGCCGATCGGACGAGCTGGCGAGGCTCCCGTCCCTCCGCTCAACCTCGTTGGTGACTTCGGCGGCGGCGGCATGTTGCTTGCGTTCGGGGTGGCCTGCGGTCTTGTCGAAGCCGGAACCTCGGGCGAAGGTCAGGTGATCGACGCTGCCATGGTCGACGGCTCAGCCGTGCTCATGAACATGTTCTGGGGCATGAAGGCCATGGGCTTCTGGGAGCCCGAGCGCGGCACCAACATGCTCGACACCGGCAGCCATTTCTACGACGTCTACGAGTGCTCCGACGGTCTCTACGTGTCGATCGGATCCATCGAGCCGCAGTTCTACGCCGAACTTCTTCGCCTCTCAGGACTCGGCGAGCAAGCCGACCTTGCGCCGCAGATGGACCGCACGCAATGGCCGGCCATGAAGGTGCGAGTCGCTGAACTCTTCAAGACGAAGACCCGAACCGAGTGGTGCGAGATCATGGAACACACCGACGTGTGCTTCGCCCCGGTGCTCTCGATGGAAGACGCTGCGGCTCACCCACATAACGTCGAGCGAGGCACCTTCGTTGAAGTCGGCGGCCTGACTCAGGCCGCGCCGGCACCCCGATTTAGCCGAACGAAGGCCGAGGTTCAGGGCCCCGCCGCTCACCCCGGACAACACACCGACGACGTCCTCACCCGTTTCGGGTTCGACGCTGACGCGGTCGCCAAGCTCCGAGACGTTGGAGCGGTCGCCTAAGCCAGCTGCTGAGTCTCTGCGCCTTCAAGGCGGCACACTGTCTCGATGTCGACCCTCGTCTGCTTTCACGCTCATCCCGACGACGAAGCAATCGCCACCGGCGGGTTGATGGCCAAAGCGGCTGATGCCGGCCATCGAGTTGTGCTCGTTTGTGCAACGCGGGGTGAAGTCGGCGAACCCGAAGAGGGCGTCCTCAACGAAGGTGAAGAACTCTGGGAACGTCGCGTCGTCGAACTAGCGAACGCCGCGGAAATCCTCGGCTCCGAACCTCCACGATTCCTTGGCTACAAGGACTCGGGGATGATCGGTGAGCCGACAAACGACGACCCGGATTGTTTCTGGCAGGCCGACGTTGACGAGGCGTCGGTCAAGCTCGCTTCGATCCTGCGCGACGTCGATGCCACCGTTGTCACGGTGTACGACAACCACGGCGGCTACGGCCACCCCGACCACATCCAGGTTCACCGAGTTGGTCTGAAAGCAGCCGAACTCGCCGGCATCGAACACGTCTACGAGTCAACGATCAACCGTGACGCCGTGAAGACGATGATCGAAGCGAACGAAGCAAGCGACGACCCGAACTCCGAGGGTCCGTCCATCGCTGAAGTCGACGGCTTTGGCACGCCGGAGAACGACCTGAGCTTCATCGTTGACGTCACCGCCTACACCGATCAGAAGAAGGCAGCGATGATCGCCCATCGAAGCCAGATCGGCCCCGACAGCTTCTTCTTGCAGATGCCAGACGAGGCGTTCGCAATGGCGTTCGGCTTCGAGTCGTTCAACCTCCCGGGTGTGGAGAACACCGGCGGACCAGCCGCAGTCGAGATCTTGCCCGGCCTCTAGCAGGGTTTGAGAAAAACGCATGTCGGCGCCAGAACGACGAATCATCCGACCACGCTGCGTTGGTCTTTCCGCCGATTCCGGCAAGGGAGTAGGCGAAAATCTCTCCTTGCGTGACCGGCGCCTCGACGCCCTGACACTCGACGGCATTCCTCAGCACCCTGCTCGCCACGCTCGAGTCAGCCGGATCGCTCAACCGGCTTCGTTCATCCAACCTCGTTCAACCGAGGTGGCAGTGCAATCGCTGTGGTCGTGCAACCGAGGTCACAGACTGCGCCGCTACGACGGCTGGGCTCGATACAGAACGTGGCGCCGCAACGGGTGTCCCTCTTCCAGCTTGGGATGGTCGAAATCACCGGCGCGATCGCGGACCATGCCGATGCGCTGCATCACCCGTTGGCTGGGACGGTTGCCAACGGCGGTGAACGAGAAAATCTCGTCGAGCTTGCATTGCTCGAACCCGTACCAGAGCGCGGCGCCCGCAGCTTCGGTGGCAAAACCATGGCCCCATGCGCCCGCCGCAAGTCGCCAGCCGATCTCAACACCCGGCAGAAACGGCACGTCGAAGTCGGCATAGATCAAGCCGGTGCAACCGATGAACTCGCCGGTGTCGCGTCGCTCAAGAGCGAACCAGCCGTAGCCCCGCTCGTCGAAACCCGCTTCGATTCGGTCGACCAACGCGTCGGATTCTTCGCTGCTCAGCGTCGATGGAAAGTGCTCCATCACGACCGGGTCGGCGTTCAGGGCGGCAAACGGCTTGAGGTCCGACAACTTCCATCGCCGCATGATCAATCGGTCGGTTGCGATCTCGACAGACTTCACCATGACGGCGCTACTCGAACCCGAGCTCGGCGAACCCGACGAGCTCACCGGCGCCGCGGAACACGAGCGACCGGCCATCGCTACGGATCAAGAGTGCGTTGCCGGACAGCTGGCCTTCGGGCCCGTCGAGGTGAATGTCATAGGCCGCTGGTTCGATCGAGACGTCTTCGCTCGTTCGATGCACAAGTTCCCAATCAAGATCAGGGCTCTCGTCGCGTTTCGCCACGATCAAGTCGCCACCCTGCGACGGAATGTTGCGTCCAGACACGATGAGTTCGGAGATGTAGAAGCGTCGATGCTGCACCCATCGAGCCTACGGCCGACCAGCGCCCGATCGAGGAGCGTGGCTACCCTCCCCGCCGTGAGCGTTCTCGATCTTCACCGCAACCTCGCCTGGGTGGTCATGGCGGCGAACCTGCTCGCTGGGATCTGGGCGCTCGCTGCGCATCGCAACGAACGCTTCCAAACCAAGCAGATGTGGTGGGCGTGTTATGCCGCTCATGGCTCGATTGCGCTGCAGATCACCATCGGTGTGCTTGCCCACACCCAAGCCGAAACCGAACCTTGGGGTGAAGCACCGTCGATCCACATGTTCTACGGCTTCATTGCGCTCGCATCCGTTGCGATCATTGCGGGCTACCGCCAACAGCTCGAAGAGTGGCGATTCCTGCTCTACGGATTCGGGAGCTTGTTCTTGATGGGGCTGTCGATCCGTTCCTTCTTCCTCCTCGGCCCCATCTGAGGGGCTCAGCTTCGCTTCGGCCGCCGGTCAATGCTCCAAGCCATGGCCCCTGCGCACAGAATCACCGCGCAGCCAAGAATCGACAGGATCACCCCTGGGCCGATCGGCGCGTGGCGATCGTCGCCGGCAGCGGACGCCAGGCCAACAGCGAGCAGGCCCAAGGCAACCAACGCGGTGACGAGGATGAACCCCGCGGTGTCGCGTGGCTCGTTCGAGACGAATACGCCAAGCGCGATGATCACCGCAACCACGGCTGCCGCCGCTCCAAAACGAAGCAGGCTGTTGAAGTCATCCGGTCCTCGGTCGACCTCGTGCCGCCACGGTAGGAAGAGCGCGACGATGACGAGGGTGACACCGAGGCCGAGCAGGCGCTGCACACTCGCCCACTCCTGCTCGACTCGACCCCGATCCTCAAGCGAGCTGATTCTTCGACTCTGTGAGTCGAGCTTTCTCTGAAGTTCCTCGACACCGCTCATGAGGGCGACAGTAGTTTGCGTCTCCCCCAATCAGGTTCAGCGAAGCCAGGGACGAAGTTGTGCCTCGGCTGGCACGCGTCCGCCTGGCAACTCGATCTCCCACTCGGCGTCGTTCACCCAGTCAGGCGTGACCTTCTCACCACGAATGGCGATCGCCATGCCGACCGCAGCATCGACGGTGTGGCCCCACATGCCGCCGGTGACGTAGCCAACCGGTTCGCCGTTCCGGAAAAGTGTCTCGTTGTGATGGATGAGCTGAGCATCCGGCCCTGGCTCTTGCACGAGCTTCACCTGCACCAACCGCTGCGTTGCCCCGTCCGCCTTCTGCTTGGCGAGCGCCGCCTTCCCCCGGAAGTCCGCCTCTTTGTCCCACGCAACGGCGAACCCAAGACCGGCTTCAACCGGTGTGTCATCCGGCGTGATGTCGTGGCCCCAGTGGCGATAACCCTTCTCGAATCGGAGCGAGTTGAGGGTGAAGTAGCCACACAGCTCGAGGCCGTGCGCACCACCGGCAGCGGCGATCGCATCCCACACGGCGAGCGCTCCCTCGGCCGGAACGTAGAGCTCCCAACCGAGTTCGCCCACGTAGCTCATGCGGTTGGCCCGCAACCGAACCGAGGCGATCTCGATCTCTTGGTTCGTTGCGAACGGGAACGCGTCCTCGCTCATGTCTGCCTCGGTGAGCGACTGAACCAGATCGCGAGCGTTCGGGCCCATCACGGCGATACAGGCGTGCGCCTCGGTGATGTCGATGACCGTCGCATCGCGGCCGGCGACCGCACGCTGCAGCGTGGTGAGATCGCGCTGACGAGTGCCGGCGCCGCCGATCACCCAGAACGCGTCCGCTGCGATGCGGCTGATCGTGAGGTCGGCTTCGATACCGCCATCGTCGTTGAGCCACTGCGTGTAGGTCGATGCGCCGACGTCGCCGTTGACCGGCCCGGCTGAGAGGTGATCGAGCACGTCAGCTGCGTCAACGCCTTCGACCAAGAACTTGGCGAACGACGTGAGATCGAACATGCCGACGCGCTCGCGCACGGCGGTGTGTTCGATCTTGTTGGCCTCGTGCCAACCTTCGATTCCCCACGAGTAGTCGTAGGTGTTCGGAAGGTCGGCTCCGCCCTCACCAGCACCCGGCTTGGCGAAGTACATCGGACGGTTCCAGCCATTGAGATCGGCAAAGAACGCGCCGGCCTCGATGAGTCGATCGTGGACTGGCGATCGCTTGATGTCTCGGGCCGTGTCGTAGGTGCGGGTCGGCCAGTGTGGTGCATAGAGGAGACCGAGAACTTCGGTCGTTCGGTCGCGCAGGTAGGTCTCTTCGTTTTGCCATGGCTCGAAGCGACGGATGTCGACGTCGTGGAGATCGAAGGGTGGTTCCCCCTCGGTGATCCAATGGGCGAGGGCCATGCCAGCGCCACCGGCGGACTGAATACCAATCGAGTTGAACCCAGCGGCGACGAACAGAGCGTCGACGGTCGGCGCCTCGCCGAGGATGTAGGAATCGTCGGGTGTGAAGCTCTCCGGACCGTCGAACAACAGCCGAATGCCAGAGTCGTGCAGAGCAGGAATGCGGTCGAACGCCGGGCCGAGCCAGGTCGAGAGGTGATCTGGGTCGGGGTCCATCGAGATGAACGCCTTGTCCGTCGGTGGTGGCCCCTCGGCGGGCCACGGGCGGCCGACCGGTTCGAAAAGGCCGACCAACATCGAGCCGCCAGCCTCGGGTTTGAGGTAGGTCCACAAGTCGGGATCACGCAGGATCGGGCCGTCGGGATCGATGCCATCGATCGGTTCGGTGACGACGTAATGATGCTCCGCTCCCATGAGGGGCACGTTCACGCCAGCCTTGGCCGCGAGGTGCCGAGTCCACATGCCACACGCCAGAACGACATGGTTCGCCGTGATCTCTCGAGCGCCGCCCTTTGAGTTCGCGTCGGTGCGAACACCAACACAACGCGATCGGCCGTCCGGGCCGGTCTCGAGCAAGAGCTCGTCAACGCCGATCCCTTCGCGCACGGTTGCGCCGCCATTGCGGGCACCCCGCACGAGCGCCATCGTGCAATCGGATGGGCCCACGGTCGAGTCGTCCGGCAGCCAGATTCCGCCTAGGAGATCAGACGCCTCGACGAGTGGGAACCGCTCCTTGATCTCGGCCGCAGTGATTTCCTCGGCGGTGATCCCGAGGTAACGAGCCATGCCAGCGGTGCGGCGGAGCTCTTCCCAACGGTGTGGTGTCGAGGCCATCGAGATGGCACCGGGCTTGCGGAAGCCGGTGTCTTGCTCGGTTTCTTCCTTCAACGTTTGATACAGGTTGTGGCTGTACCGAGCGAGCTTCGTCTGGTTCTCGGTCGACCGCAGTTGAGCGACGAGGCCAGCCGCACGCCAGGTTGTGCCGCCCGTGAGCTGATGGCGCTCGAGAAGGGCGACGTCGGCGACGCCTCGTTTGGTGAGGTGGTACGCGATCGATGCGCCGACGATGCCGCCGCCAACCACGACCACGTCAAAGTGTTCGGAGGATTCCTGAGTCATGCGGGGGCTACTTTCCGGACGAAGAAGAGTCGGTGGATTGAACGTTGGCGCGGCCGGAGGCTTCGAAGCCAGCGCACAACATTTCGACGAGGTGGTCGAAGCTGTCGTCGGTGTCTTGAGAGTGCGGGTGGCCGTCGCCGATCTCGAAGGAGACGAAGCCGTGGAGAGCCGAACGCAGTGTTCGGGCGCCGTGCACGAGGTCGTCATCGCTCATGTTGAAGCTGCGAAGCGATAGAGCCAGGATGTCGAGCACTCGCTCGACGGCTGCTTCGAGCTCGGCATCACCGACGACGGCGTAGCGTTCATCGGCGCGATATCGGCCTGGGTGAGCAAGGCCATAGGCCCGCCATGCGTTCGCGACCGACAGCACGGCGTCTCTGCCCGCTCGCCCAACACTGGCCGTGGTGAGCTCGAGAGCGAGCTGCTCGCGGTTCATCAAGCCCAAGCCGCGCCACAGATCGTTCAGGCTCTCGATGTGGCGATAGAGCGCAGGCTGGGTCACGCCCGCTTCCTTCGCGATGGCAGTGAGTGTGAGGGCTTCGATGCCCTCTGCGTCGATCAGGTCACCGGCGATCTGAATCACGGATTCGCGATCCAGCGTTGTTGAGGTTTCGTTCGACGCATCGCGCGAAGCGGCGCTTGACGCGGGACAGGCCGGTGAGCTCGCAGCGTGGTTCACGGCGGCGGTCAATGGCGGAGCTCGTCGTTCTCGGGATCCCATGCGGGTCCGTCGAGGACGGTCGCCGATCGCTCTTCATCGAGGATCAGCACGGTGAGCTCGGTGCCAACGGC
>CALEWY010000046.1 GCA_937925335.1 uncultured Acidimicrobiales bacterium | reverse complement strand
CTCCTGCTCGACGAGCCGGACAACTACCTCGACATCCCCACCCGCGTGTGGCTCGAAGAGGCGATCAAGGCGTGCCCGAGCACGATCCTCATGGTGAGCCACGACCGTTCGCTGCTTGAACGAGTGGCGACCAAGATCGTGGTGCTCGAAGGCTCAGGATGCTGGGTGCACGGCGGTTCTTTCGCCACCTTCGGCGATGCCCGTGAGAAGCGCCAGGCGCAACTCGGCGATGCGCTCAAGCGATGGAACGATGAGGAGCGGCGCCTTCACAAACACATGAAGGTGATGAAGACCCGAGCGGCGCAGAACTTCAAGAACGCCACGAAGGCGAACGCGGCAGAGACCCGCTGGGAAAAGTTCGTCAAGGCTGGCCCTCCCCCGCCACCAGTTCGAGATCAGAACATCCATGTGAAGCTGCGCGGTGCGGACTCAGCTCGACGAGTGCTCGATCTTCGTCAGGTCGCCATCGATGACCTCTTCTTCCCATTCACCGATGAGGTTCATTTCGGCGAACGAGTCGGTCTCATCGGCCCAAACGGAACCGGCAAGAGCCACCTCCTCCGAGCGCTGGCGGGCGAAATCGAGCCGAGTGAGGGCACGATCGGGCTCGGGCCTCGCACGTCGGTTGGCACGTTCATGCAGATCAACGACCGGCCCGACTTCCTCGGCCGTGAAGCGGTCGAGATCACTCGCCAACGTGTGCCCGACGATGAGAAAGCCATGAAGTCGCTCGCTCGTTACGGCCTCGGCAACCACGCCCGTCAGGAGTTCGAGACACTCTCTGGCGGCCAAAAGGCTCGACTCGAAGTGCTCTGTCTTGAGCTCGAAGGCCACAACGTGTTGCTGCTCGACGAGCCGACGGACAACCTCGACATCGAATCGTCCGAAGCGCTGGAGAAAGCACTCGACGGATTCCAAGGGACCGTTCTCGCCGTCAGCCACGACCGTACCTTCCTCGAAACGCTCGATCGATTCGTGATGATCACCGACGACGGAGAGGTCTTCGCGCTTCCTGACTACGAGATCGCGATGAAGGCGCTCGCCGATCCGGAGAACGTTGCGTCGATCAAGCTCGCCAAACAGCTGACCGGATAACACGTCGAGTTCGAACTGCGGTTCCACGAGCGCGGAGTTGAGACGTCGACTACGTTCCGACCAGAGATTCTGTCTGGAGGGACAACTATGGTTTTCTGGTTCGCGTTCTTTGTGATTGTCGCTGTCGTGTGGGGGGGGCTATCGGCTACCGAAAGGGTGCGCCTCATGGTCTTGGTGCCGCTGGCGCCGGCTATGGGATGTTGGGCCTCTACGGCATGAAGAAGCTCAACGAACGGATCGCCCAACAGAAATAGGGTTGGCGCGGCAGGTGGTTCGCTATTCGCCGAGCTGCCAGTTCATGAACTCGCCTCGGGGCTTGTAGCCAAGCCGTCGATAGATCCGGTTCGATCCGGGGTTTTTGAGCTCGGTGAACAGCACCGCTCGATGTCCGCCGGCCTGCACTGCTCGTGAGACGCCAGCGGTCACCGCAGCTCCGTAGCCCCGGCGTCGTTTGTCGTTCGGTGTGTACACCGCTTGCACGCGGCGAACGCCACCCGCCGCCGGAGTCGCGGCGGCCATCGCGCATGGCTCGCCCTTGTCGGACAGGATCCAAAGCGAACCCATCTTCGAACGCACCAATGGTCCAGGATCGATTCCGTGCTTGAAGGTCTCGGCATCAAACCCAACGAACCACTCGCACATCAGCTCGATGTCGGCGCGCTCAGCGAGACGAAGTGCGAGGTCTTGATCTGGTTGCGGTTCCGGGTTGGTCGGCTCCTCAAGTTCGTACAGCTGTTGAGCTCCGGACACCTCGACGGGGCAACTGCGCAACGATGCCCATTCGCCGGCAAACGCCGCCGACATCCGGGCTTCTCCTGACGCCGCGTTGAGGTCATCTTCGGAGTCGTTGAGCGTGCGGGCAAAGGCTCGTGCAACGTCCGGGGATTCGGCGGCCATCGAGAATATGAAATCAACGGGCGATCGCATTCCAATCCCGACGACTCCCCCGGCATTTCGGGCGATCCAATAGCGGCCGGTTGGTACAACGTCGCCATCGCTTGATTGTTCATTGCTTCGTGCCTGGAGGACCGAGCCGATCACCGTTGTCTCAACGGGGTCTCGTTCGAGAAACGACTGACCGGTAGCCAACGCCTCCGATGCATCCGTGGTTGCTTCGATCTCAAGCGACATCAACTGAGTCTGTGTTGCCCGCCGAGCGTTGTCATGCGCGTTTCCAACGGGAAGGTGTTCCAGAGGTCCCGATCGCCTTCGTCGAAGTAGGCCGAGGTGAATCGCTGAGCGGTCGGACGGACCGCCGGTTCGGCGAGGCCACCCCCTCCGAATCAGCCGCGAAGGCTGGCCAGTTCATCGTTCGACCAGATCTTGTGTTTGAACCGAGGGTTCTTCGAGGACATATCGATCTGGTAGAGACCTTCGCGCTCGACAACGGGCAGACCGATGATCTCGGCGAGGTTCTGAGCGAGCCATTGCTCGATCTTCAGGACGACCATCTTCTTTCGAAGACGGCCTTGCACATCACGATTGAGCACCGTGGGGATGGTGTTGAGGGTGAGAATTTCGTCGATCGCAACGTTGGCCATCTTCGCTCGGCCCTCATCGCTTGCGTAGAAATGGGTCACGGCAAATACGGTTTTGCTCGGGTTGACCTGCTTGAGAAATTGGCACGACTTCACAACCGTGGAACCCGTGCGCACCATGTCGTCGAAGAGCACGATGTCGTGGCCTTCGATGCCCTCAAACGCTGAATCGCTCTCCTCGTGCAGTGTGATCTCGACTTTGCGCTCGCCGGTTCGCTCCTTGTCGAGCATGATGAACTTGGCGGCGGGAAGCTCGAGTGTCTCGTACATCGTGCGAACGAAGTCTCGAGCCCCTTTGTCCGGTGCACACAGCGCAAGCCCTTCGCCGTCTGGCCCATAGTCGACGATCGTGGCTTCCCGCAGATAGTCCGCATAAAGGTCGTACGGGATGAGGTTGTGGAACCGGCCCTCGAAAACCTCGGAGAACTCGGCCTGCACCGAGCTCGAGTGATTGTGCACCGTCAGCACCCGGTCGACACCGGCCAGCTTCAGCATCTCGGCGTAGAGGCGAGACGAGAATGGCTGGCCGTCGAACTTCTTTCGATCTTCGATGTCGCGAACGAAATGGGTCTTGCCTTGTTCCGCTCGTGGGCCGCGATCTTGGGCTGAGTAGTAGAGGTCGGGTTCGACGAGCACGACCGCTGCGGCCCCGTTGTCCTTCGCCGCTCTCGCGATCATCAGGTTTCGCATGGCGAGAGAGTTGCGGCTGAGCGTTCGACTCGACGTGCTCACGATCACGATGGTCTTGCCCTCGAGCTGTTCGCCGATCGCTGAGAAGTCTTGCTCGTCGTTGATGAAGCGCGGGCAGAACTCGGAGTTCGCAAACGACTTCATGCTGATCAAGTCAGCGATGTCTTCGACCTGTCCCATCGCAAAGGCGACATCAATAGCAAACGGGTTGTCGGAACTGTTGCCGACGATGATCACATCGCTCAACGAAAGGGACTCAGACATCGGGTACTCCGGGGTCGGGTCCCGCTGTTCTAGCAGTGCCTCGGCCCGCTTTGGTTACCAATGCCCGATCGACGCCATGTCTGGGCCTCGGGCTTTCGTGGAGCCCGAACGCGACAACGACACGGTGTGGCGGCCGATCTTTGGCGAGATCGAGAGCTTCAGCCACCGCTGGGTTGAAACGATCGAACCAGCCTGATCGGAGACTGGCCAGGTCGGTCGCTGCCCGAATGGTCAGCTGAGTTGACCATTCGGCGGAGCGCTCAGTTCGCCGAAGAACCCGTCGATCCGGTCGATCAATCCGCTCGAATCAACGGTTGCGATGTCGAGACCTTCGACCACGGTGCGGCTCTTGTTGATCATGTTCCAGCGGTAGCGATGGCGATTGTGGTGATTGTCGACCGCTGACGCGATCACGAATTGTGCGTTGGGCCACTCGGAGCGAAACGTGCGGACGTTCTCTTCGAGCGCATCGCGACCGGTGTGAAAGTGGAGTGGGTCGCAGAAGATGAACTCGTCTGTCACCGCAAGCTCGAGATGGTGGCGAACCTCACTGAGATCGGTGCTGTTCCACATCTGCCAGTAGTGAACGAAGGCTTCGTTCGAAAATGGGTTGTGCATCGGCTGGTCCATCAATCGGCCCAGAAGTCTCGCGAGGCGGCGCGCCTGGCGCGAATAGGGTTGTCGGCGTTCGTTCGGTAGGACGGCCACCCATGAGCGGTGTCGCTGTCATCGAGTCCGCCGGATCGCAAGATGCTTGCGGTGAGCCCGGCGCCGAGGACTTCGAATCCCTGGGCGGTGTAAAGATCTGCCTCCACACCTCGGTTGATCATGAACTTCAGCTGGCGCAGACCTTGCTGGTTCTTCATGAGGAGTAAGTCGCAGAGGCGTTTCGTCTCCGATTCGAGCTCGTCGTCCCCAACGATCCGATTGAAGAGGCCGAGCTCGTGGCCGCGTCGTGCGCTGTGGAGTGCTCCGAGAAGGTTGACCTCCTTGGTCATCCGTCGGCCGATCAACCGTGCCATTCGAGTGGTTCCGCCCCACCCCGGTGTGATCCCCCAGTCGACTTCTGGCATACCCCATCGGGAGCGTTCGGTGCAGATGACGAAGTCTGGTGAGATCGGCATCGGACTCGTTTCGTTCGTGTTGTCTGATCGATTGGTAAGGTGACTTCTGATTCCGAAGTTAGATTATTCACTATGGAATGTGAAGTCAATGTCGAATGACACAGAAAGAAACGAACGGCCAGCGGTCGACTCGGTCGAACGCGCCCTCGACCAGGTCGGAGACCGATGGACGTTCATGATCTTGCGCGAGTCGTTCTTTGGCGTGAAGCGCTTCGACGAGATGCGCCGCAATACGGGTGCGTCGCCTGCGGTGCTTACCGATCGCATCAAGAAGCTGGTCGCCAACGACATCTTTGCGAAGACGACCTACAGCGCTCACCCCGGTCGGTTCGAGTACCACCTCACCGAGAAGGGCAAGGACCTCTACCCAATGATCGTTCTCATGATGCAGTGGGGTGACAAGTGGGCGGTCGCAGGCGACCCGCCGCTGACGCTCGAGCACGCTTGTGGTGCAACGCTCCCCTTTGAGCTCGTGTGCGCCGACTGTCGCGAACCGATCGACACGCACAGCACCAACTGGCCTCGAACGACGGGCGACTGAGCGGTTCGCCTACCCATCGGCAAAACCACCATCCGGCTGCGAACGACGAGGGACCCGACTTAACCCGTAGCGAGCAGTCGGTCGATCCATTCGACCGTCTCGCTTGGTGTCTTGTCCGGCGTTTCGGCCCACGGAGATCCGCACCAGGTTAGAAACACGCCGAACAGCGCAATGGCCACGCCGAAACCGATTCCGATACCGGCTCCGTCGTCGCTGAAGATATTCGTGAGCGCAAGCCACAGGCCGAACAGTATTCCGGCTGCGCCGAGCGCCAGTAGCGCCCAGGGAAGGATGCGGAGGCCGAGCGGTGAGCCGAATCGGACTGACGGGTTGGCTCGATCGAGTTCTTGAGCGACGTGTCGAGCGAGCCGCAAGAACGGATAGCGGTTGGTGCCGTCAGCCGAGTCGTTGCATTGCAGCTTGAGCGTTTCGTTCTCGGTGATGAGGTGGAGTTCGGTGACGGACTTCGCGGCTGGTAGGTGCGAGAAGCGCGCCGCGGTGACGTCGACCCACGCAGCCGATTGGCCGTTGGGGCCGCTGATTCCCGCTTCACCGACCTCCCACGTCTCAGGAGAGCGAACTGGGCCTCGGGCGAAGGTGTACGTCGAACTCATAGCTGCATCAGTTTGGACGCATCGTTCGTGCCGCGGGAGTCAGAAGACAAAGAAATTCGCCTTGTGTGAACGCTCTCACAGAGCGATCGCTGAACTTCGTTCAGGGTGTGGTTATCGCCCAACGGGGCGCCTAACCAACACAACCAACCAACACACACGAAGAGGATCAAGAAAATGTTCGCCAAGACCGCCACCGCAACCAACACCGGCCAGCCAACGAGCGCCAAGAAGAGCGCCACCCTTCGCACGATCGCCCTCGCCGGCGTGATGGCGATCGCCGCAAGCGCCTGCTCACTCTCCCCCAGCACCGAAACCGCCACCCCCAAGGGCACCACGACAACGACGATCAACACCGAAGCGCCTGTCGACGAAACCGACGAAGCAGCAGCACCAGGATCCGACGACACCGAATCTCCAGTCGTTCAGCCCCGGGCGACACCGAACCCAGCACCGGCACCGGAGAACAACGGCCAAACGCAGAACACCGCTCCGCCGCTTCCTCCCCAGACCACACCGCCGCCTCCCGCAGCAGCTCCCTCCTACACGATCGGCGCTTGCGACTTCCTCGATCGCCCCGAGCACCCGCAATATCAGCTCTTCGCCGACACCGAGACTCGGGTCGAGCCCGTCGACGGACAGATCCTCGACGTCATCTACGTCGGTGATGTCGTCTACCCATTCTTCGACAGCATCGACTGTGCCATCGGCGACGACGGCACCGCCTGGTGGCTCGTCTCGCTCGACAACAGTGACGACATCGCCTGGATCAACTCCGGCTGGCTCGATCCCTTCGGTGTCGACACCACGCCAGTGGCAACCAGCTACGCCGATCTCGATCTCTACCTCGTCGGTGCCGAGTGCTTCGAGCAGAACGTCACCGCCGCCTGTGACGAAATCACCAGCCGCAACGATGGCACCGCCGCTCAAATCGGCTCAACCTTCGTCAACGCCTACATGGCCGGCGACGTCGCAACACTCGATTCGCTCAGCATCAACTACCTCGTCGGCAACTGGTTCGATCTTGCAGCCACGACCGATGAGCCCGGAGACGGCTTCGGTATCGAATCGCTCCAGGTCTCGGGCAACACGATCTCCTTCGTGCCATTCCCCACCGGCTCAACCTCCTGCTACGTGGAGAACAGCGTCGTCGCCTACTGCACCTACGGCGAGTAAACGCCGAGCAACAGCAACCTCGCAACGAGCAGACGCACAGCACGCGGGAACCAGCACAGCAGCACAGCAACACGGCACAGCACCACAGCACGGCACCAGCCAGCACACAGCAAGCCTGGAGGGGGATGTCCGAGTCGGAACCACAACGGTTCTGGCTCGGACATTTGTGGTTGTTCGTCGGGAGCGCCGAGGGTGGCTTTTAGGCCTCTTGCTGCTGTGCGTTCGACGTGAGTTCGTCGGGCAGATGTTCGGCCGCGGAGCGTCGATGATCTCGCTTCTCGTCGTACATCGCAGCGTCGGCGAGGCGCATTGCGAGGCCGATGTCTTCCCCCGGCTGCACGCGGTGTGAACCGATCGAGACGCCGAGACGAAGCGAACACTCGCTGGTTTCGATCGGTCGTTCGAGCGTCTCGCGGATGCGTTTCGTCAGCGCGTTCGTTGGTGTTCGGTCGACCATTGCGATGATCGCAAACTCGTCTCCACCCAAGCGGGCGGCACAGTCGTCAGATCGGATCGTTCGACTCAGCCGCTCGCCGATGGTGGCAAGCACCATGTCGCCAACAGCGTGTCCCTGCTCATCGTTGATCGCCTTGAAGCCGTCAAGGTCGAGATAGATGACTTCGACTTCAGCATCGGTTTCGGCAAGTGACTCGATGTGCATCCGTAACCCGGCCCGGTTGCTGAGTCCCGTGAGTGCATCTGTCTGGACTCGCTGGTGGAGTTGCGCGTTCGCCCGTCGAAGTTCGGTCACGAGCGCCTGGTTCTCTTCTTCGAACCGACGGGCATCACGGAACATCTTTCCGGCCTCGCGATTGTCGAAGACCAAGATTGCGCCGACGACGATCGAACCGGGGATGTAGAACAGCGCGAACACGCCGCCGACGAGCGCTGCGCTCAGTGCAGCTCCGATGACGAGCGGCAGCGCAAGAGCGAGGAACGTTCGCGATCGGCCGTATCCAAGCAGGACGTTGGCCGCAGCGACGGCGATCGCACAAACGAGCAATCCGAACCAACTCGGGGAAACCGAGCCATCGATCTGTGGGGTAAAGCTCGGAGCGACTCCACTCAAGAAACCCATGGGTACCAGGGCCCACTCGAGTCGTTTCGTCCACAGCCTCTGCTCGGCGATGTCTGTCGCTGCGATCCCCTGTGATGCGGTCCAGGCGGCAAGGAACCGCGTGAGCATGATCCCGCCAGCGACCGACAAGGTGACCGCCCAGGATGCTCCCCCGCTGAGAAGGAAGCCTCCGACGACGATCGCCGCAGTGAAGAGGCCGGCAATCAGCGTTCGTCGAACCGATGTGAAGGACGCTTCCATCGCCGCGCGATCGACGAATTCGTCGTCGCTCGTCGCTGAAAGGTGGGCCTGGGTCACGTTTGAGTCATCGGGTGGACAACGTTCCGACTAAAGCTCCCAGAACCACACGACCTATATGGCGTTGTTTACCAATCGAGAAGCTTGGCGTTGATTCCGGTGTCCAGCAGCTTCTGCAGCACTGTCTGGGCATGCGCCCGATCGAGAGTGTCGATTCGAAGTTCGAGGATCGCACTTCGTGCGCCGGTTGAGCCGAGACCGTCGTGGTCAACTTGCACGACGTTTGCCGCTGCGTCAGCAATCACCTCTGAGACGAGAGCGAGTCCACCCGGCGTGTCGTCAAGCTCGACTCGAATGCGATTGAGGCGCCCCTGATTGGCGAGGCCGCGGACCGCGACGACCGAGAGCGTGCGTGGATCGATGTTGCCGCCACACAGGACCAGGCCGACCTTTTTGCCGGCGAATCGCTCGCCATGTTGGATGCACGCCGCGAGCGCTGCGGCCCCAGCTCCTTCGACCACGGTCTTCTCGATTTCGAGAAGCATGGCGATCGACTCTTCGATCGCCGCCTCGGTCACCACCAAGATGTCGACGTTGTGCTCGGCGAGGATCGAGCTCGTGAGGTCGCCCGGCTGTGTGACAGCGATGCCGTCGGCGACGGTTGATCCGGCAATCCGTGTGGTGGTTCGTCCCGCGAGGCGATCTGCCATCGACGGATAGCGCTCGGTCTGCACCCCGATCACTTCGACCGGTCGGTCGTGGGCGGCAGCGGCAAGTGCGATGCCAGAGGCGAGACCTCCTCCCCCAACGGCAGCGATGATCACATCGAGCTCGGGGCACTGCTCGAGCATCTCGAGCCCGATCGTGCCCTGCCCAGCGATCACGAGCGGATCGTCGAAGGGATGGATGAACTCGAGATCCCGTTCGACGGCGAGCTCCTTCGCTCGCACGGCAGACTCCATCACGTCGGCGCCCGCCAACTCGACCTTGGCTCCAAGATCCTGGGTGCGAGCAACCTTGACGAACGGAGTGTGCTTTGGCATCACGATTGTGGTTTCGAGACCGAGTTGAGCGCCGTGATGGGCCACACCCTGGGCGTGGTTGCCAGCCGACATCGCGATCACGCCGCGCCCGGCAGGCACGTCGAGCAGTCGATTTCGAGCGCCGCGGCCTTTGAACGAGCCGGTGTACTGCAGGTTCTCGAACTTGAGGTAGATCTGCGCTCCCGTGATGTCCGAGAGCGTGAAACTGCGATTGAG
>CALEWY010000045.1 GCA_937925335.1 uncultured Acidimicrobiales bacterium | reverse complement strand
ATGCTTGGACGATTGGACCCTCGTACGCGAACTCGCAACGAGACTCGAACTGCCGATGTCTGATGGTGACGGCCCGATCGACATCCCGATGGAGTTCTGTCAGGTTGTCCTCACCGACGAGAACGGCGGCTTCCGCCAATTTGCTGCGCTCCGCAGTGGGCCGGTCACCGCTCGGATCCTTGAGGTCAGCCACCCGTCTGAAGATGAACAAGTCTTCGATCTGAACGTGATCGTCGCTGCGACACCGTTGAACCTCGACGATCGCGAGCGGCTGGGCAACGAATGGGTCCCGGTTTTTGGAGTGGTCGAGACCCGCCCCGGTCGGGAATCGAACGTGTGGATGCTCGATGGACCCGGCCCGACGATGGACGCATGGAATGGCTTCCGTCAGACCCTGCAGGATGATGGCTGGGGTGTTTGGGCGGCTCCGCGGGACGACTACGAGGTGGCCGATCCCAACCAACCCGGTGAGTTCGTGCTCGGAATCTTCTTGTACATCGCAGCTCCGGCCGCTCTGTCGCCAGCTGAGGTCCACGAGCGCTTGTCCGAGGTCACCGCAAGCTTCGAACATCCACTGGCGTGGCCAGACCTTGCCGAGGCGGCCGGTGTCGACCATGCCGCTCACCTCGAGCTGGCCGCCAAGTACGACCTGTAGAAAGGCGACTCGGCTGACCGAGCCCTGTCCTCGTTGGTGTGTAGGGCCTCGTCGGTGTGTAGGGCCTAGTTGTCGTGCAGGGCTTCGTTGAGGCCCTGCCAGCTCGCGCCTTCGCGGGCGAGGGCTTCGACGCTGCCATCGAGTGAGTTGCGACGGAAGAGCAGGCCGCTGGCGCCAGAGAGATCCCGGGCCTTCGCGATGGAACCGTCGGGCATCTTCACGAGCGTTCCTGCGGTGACGTAGAGACCTGCTTCGATGATGCAGTTGTCGCCGAGCGAGATGCCGAGGCCGGAGTTTGCACCGAGAAGGCAGTTCTCGCCGAGGCTGATCGTCTCGGTGCCGCCGCCCGACAGCGTGCCCATGATCGAGGCACCGCCACCAACATCGGAGCCATCACCGACGAGCACACCGGCGGAGATGCGACCTTCGACCATCGAGGAACCGAGCGTGCCGGCGTTGAAGTTGCAAAAGCCCTCGTGCATGACGGTGGTGCCGGCTGCCAGGTGAGCGCCGAGGCGAACGCGGTTGCCGTCTGCGATGCGGACTCCGGCGGGCACGACGTAGTCGAGCATCGGTGGGAACTTGTCGACGAGGCGAACCTCGACATGGTGGCCCTCCGCTCGCAGACCGATTCGGGTCGCCTCGAAGTTCTCGACCTCGAATGGCCCGAGGTTGGTCCACACGACATTGGTGAGTGTTCCGAACACGCCGTTCATGTTGATCTGGCCGGGAGCGGTGACTCGGTGGGATAGCAGGTGCAGGCGCAGGTAGGTGTCGATCGCGTCGCCCGATGCATCGTCGAGATCGCCGATGAACGCCGCAACGAGCTGGCGTGTTCCGCCGAGTGCTGCCTTGCCGTTCATCGTTGCGAGTGAGCGCCACGCGCCGAGGTTTGGGTGGGGGATATCGACGGCGCCGGCGGGCTCGACGAGGGCGAGAGCAGCGGCCATCTGGTCGTCGGTGACGTGGTAGGTCGCAGTGCCGGCGACGTGGCCGAGGGCGGTCGCAAGGGCGGCGGCCGGGAATCGATGGTCGCCGGCGTTGGCAACCGGGTAGGCGACGTCGAGGATGTCGCCGGCCGGGCCGATCGTGGCGATGCCGAGGCCAAAGGCGGCGGGGGCTACGTAGCCATCGATGGCCTCTTCGAGGCGCGTGCGTTCAGCGTTGATGTCTTCGATCGATTGCATCGACCGAACGCTAGTGCTCTGCGAGCGCCTTGAGGTTGTCGTCGACGATCGGATCAGCCTCGGGCTTCAACCTCGGAACGACGATCGTGTCGTAGAACTCGAGCGACGCGTACAGCAGCGCGAAGCCAAGCGGAATTGACGCTGCGATATCGAATGGCCAGTGGCGGCCAAGCGCCATCCTGGTGATCGCTTCAACGGCGGCAAGGCCAGCGGCGATTCGGTAGGCATCACGACGTGAGACACCAGCCATGACAGCGATCAGTCCGCCGAGCACGATGACTCGGAGTACGCCGCCGGAGAGGTAGGGGCCAGCGGTACCGACGACGTGCTCACCAGTCGGTGTCGATCCGTCAACGATGCGGGTCACGATGCTCTGGAAGGCGTTCGCACCGACCATCACAGCGATGAGGAATGCCGGTGGCCGCCAATCTCGTCGAAGGAGAAGCACGAAGCCGGCGACACCGATCGCCATGCCGTAGTTGACGGTGAGCTTGCCGATGTCGGTCAGGCGGCTGCTCACGCTCACCATGCCGGGGATCGAGGAGAGTCCGCCGGCGAGCGGTGCAAACAGGCCCTCGTTCAGATCGGCGCCGAACGACGTCATCGTGAACTGGCCGAAGAGCACACCGATGAGAATCGCCGCGTTGGCGACCATCAAGGCGCGGCCGAGACGTCGCCCCGCAGAGGTGGTGCTCGGGATATTCATGCACACACCAAAGAGGTGCCCGATGAGTCGGGAGTGCTCGTTGCGTTCAGAAGTGCCGCCGTCATGACCCCTCCGAGAATAGTTGGCCAGAGGGCCCACTGGCAGTGGGCGAATTGACGCAAGGAGTGCCAGCCCATCGCCCCGTAGTGTTGAGAGCGGGTTGCTTGGCGGCCCACCCCTGGCGGGGTTCGGCGGAGGGCTGGACAGTGGAGTTCGGTGTGATCAACACACTCAAGCGATGGCGGCAGTGGCTTGTTTTCGGGGCGACGGCGTTGTTGCTGTTGGCTGCGTTCTCGGGCGTGATGGCGATCAACGCGTAATCAGATGAAGGCGAAGCAGGGGCTCGCTCCCGATAGCGAGCGACAATCAAACCGGTCAACGGCCGCCGACGCGGGCGCCCAAGCGGCTGCCTCTGCCAACGCGCCGTCGGTGGCGAAAGGCGCCGCGCTCAACCTCGTTGGCGCGGCCCTGTTCGGATTGAGCGGTTTCGTCTTCGCATTCATCTTGTCGAACCAACTCGGCCCGGGCGGCGCCGGCCGGTTCTGGATCGGCCTCGCCGTCTTCAACATCACCAGTCGGATCTCCGAGCTCGGGACAGCGAGCGGCCTCGTGCATGGAGTCGCCCGGGCCCGAGCCGACGGTCGAGCCCATCAGCTCTCAACGGTTCTGTCCGTGGCGATCCGCCCGGTCCTTCTCGCTTCGGTTATCGGAGTGGCTGCGGTCGTCGGCTTGGCCTTCACGGCGTTCGCTGTCGATGGGCAACCCGATCAGGTTCTGCTTGCCTTCGCTCCGTTCGTGATCGCTGCTGCGATCTACACGCCCATCGTCCAAGGCCTTCGCGGCTTCGGATCGATGACGTCGAACGTTGTGATCGACCGCGTGGTTCGAGGATTGTTGTTGCCAGCATCCGCGCTGATCACGCTGGAATTGACGGGCTCGATCGCCATGGCAGCCTTGGCGTGGGGAACCTCGACGCTCCTGCTCGCCGTCGTTGCCGCAAGAGTGTTCAAACGTTCGATCACTGCGTACTTGAACAATCCGAACCGGGTGCGGGTCGATCGTCGCAGCACCGATGAGCGCGATCCCGAGATCGATCGTTCCGAAGTGCGGGACGAGTTCTGGACGTTCACAAAGCCGCGCATCGGCGGCCAAATTCTTGACGTCATGGTTCTGTGGATCGATGTGTTGTTGGTCGGCGTGCTCGCCTCGCCAACCGCGGCTGGCATCTACGGGGCGGTCTCTCGCTTCGCCATCGTCGGGATGTTCGTCGCCGAGGCGTTGATGAAAGTTGTTGGCCCTCGCACTGCGGAACTCGTTGCTCGCGAGAACTACAGCGGCATCTCCAACCTCCGCCACGACTCGGCGCTCGCTCACACGATCATCGTGTGGCCCGTCTACCTCGTGGTCATTGCGTTCGCACCACTGTTGGCCTCACTCTTCGGACCGGAGTTCGCCGAAGGAGCCTCGGCTCTGCGGATCTTGGCGATGGGCTTGATGGTGTCCTCGTTGTTCGGGCCGGTCGGTTCGATTCTGTTGATGAGCGGCGATTCAAAGGCCACCTTGCGTGTCGGCGCGCTGGGATTTGCGACCAACCTCATCTTGAACCTGATCCTCATCCCGATGATCGGGATTGAAGGTGCGGCCGTCGCCTGGGCAGCAACGTTCATCGTGCGGGCGATCGCCAACTCTGCCGCGTGTCGAACAGCCGGAATCGATGTCGACATCAGTTCGGTGGCGTCGGTCGCGGTTGCACTCACGCTGTTCACCGTTCTGACTTCCGTCGGTTCGAAGGCGCTCTTCGGCACCGACGTTGCAGGAATGCTTGCCGCCGGGAGTGCCGGAGCGATCGCGATCGTGGCGTTCATGTTCGTGATGCGGCCGCTGGCCAAACCTCGCACCTGACCGCGCTCGTCGAAAGACGGCTGCTTCGAAGGCGCCCACGCGAACACGCGGTGTTCGAACACCGTTGGCTCGAACACCGCTGGACCGAACGAGCCGACTAACGTCGTCGGGGTATGACTCTGCCCCACTTTTCGACCTCGGATGATCCAGGGCCGTCGTTTACCGGACTTCTCTCGAAGCTGGATCTCGACCCCTCTGCTGCGCTCAACGAAGCCATCCAATCTGGCCACAATCTCGAAATCACACACGGCACAACCGTGGTTGCCTCGAAATACAAAGACGGCGTCGTGATCGCTGGTGACCGCCGCGCCACCTCCGGCAACTTGATCAGCCACCGCACGATGCAGAAAGTCTTCGCCGCCGACCGTTGGTCCGGTGTTGCGATCGCTGGCGCTGCTGGTCCGGCCATCGAGATGGTCAAGATGTTTCAGCTTCAGCTCGAGCATTACGAGAAAGTCGAAGGCCACTCGCTCTCGCTCGAAGGAAAGGCAAACCAGCTCTCGATGATGGTTCGGAACCACCTCCCGGCAGCGATGCAGGGCATGGTGGTCGTTCCGCTGTTCGCCGGCTTCGACCGACGCCGTGATCGTGGACGCCTCTTCGCCTACGACGTCACGGGTGGACGTTACGAAGAAGAGGACTACGTCGCTTCTGGATCCGGCAGCCTCCACGCCAAGACCGTCATCAAGCTCGGACGGGCTGGCGATCTCGATCGAGACGCCACCGTCGACCTGCTCATTCGTTCGCTGTTCATGGCGGCCGACGATGATTCGGCAACGGGCGGCCCCGACTCCATGCGAGGCATCTACCCGATCGTCGCCACGATCGACGGAGACGGATTCAAAGAACTCGAAGAAGACGAGATCGCTGGGCGCTTCGCCTCGATCGTGTCCGAATACGTGGACGGTGACGGAACGAATCCCAACATCACCACGGGTGGAGGTTCAGTCTGATGAACATGCCGTTCTATGTTGCACCCGAGCAGATGATGAAGGATCGGGCCGACTACGCCCAAAAGGGCATCGCTCGTGGTCGCAGCTTGGTCGCTATCGAATGCACCGACGCCATCGTGTTGTGCGCCGAGAATCCTTCACGGAACCTTCGAAAGATCTCCGAGATCTACGACCGCATCGCCTTCGCTGGTGTGGGTCGTTACAACGAATACGACCAGCTTCGGATCGCTGGAATTCGTCACGCCGACACAAAGGGCTACACCTACAGCCGCGACGACGTTGACTCGCAGGCATTGGCAAACCAGTACGCCCAGATGCTCGGCCAGATCTTCACGAATGAGATGAAGCCTCTCGAGGTCGAGATCTTGGTCGTGTCGGCTGGCTTTGAGCCGAGCGGCGATCGTCTCTTCCATATTCGCTACGACGGTTCGGTGTCTGATGAGGAGGGATTCGCCGTTCTCGGTGGTGACCCCGATCCGATTCGTGAGCGTCTCTCAGCGGCTGATCTGTCTGGTCTCGATATCGGAGCGACCCTGAAGCTCGCCGTGTCGGCGCTGGCTGGCCCAGATCGCACGCTCGGTGCGGAAGAGGTCGAAGTCGCTGTGCTCGATCGTCTTGACGAGGGCCGATGCTTCCGTCGACTCGAGAACGACGAGATCACCGGCCTACTCGGCTAAATCACCGGATCTCAATCCCCAGCGCTGGCTCAACGTAGGCAGCTTTATGCGCGAACGTGCGACCTGCCGCACCTCTGAGGTGCAGCAGGTGCCGATTTCGACCACTCATCCCGCAGAAATCGCGGAAACCCACTATCTACGCAACATTCCCTAGGGCGCGCCCCCAACCCAACCTGCCACACCTCTGAGGACACAGCTACCTCGCGAACCTGCCGCACCTCAGAGGTTGATGAAGGTTGTCCTGGGTGCCTGGTTAACTTTGGCGAACGGCTTGTCGATGCACATGCGTGGATCTTGCGGGACTCGATTGGATCGTTCTTTTCCTCACAGCGGCCGCTGCGTTGACTTGGTTGTTCCTCCAAAGCCGTTCGTTGGATTCTGGAGAGGAGCGCGGTGAGCTGTTTGCAGCGAGCGATCGGCTGCTCCTTCGCTCGCCGAGACTCCGTGATCTGTTGCGAATCGATGAATTGCACGACGTTGCGAACCTGAGGCCGAACGGGCTGCTCGATCGTCACGACCAGCCAGTCAACGTCTCCGATCCTGCTGAGACGATCGTTTCGATGGTTGTGGTCGAACGTGCGACGGATTCGGTCGTCGGCATCGTGGGTTTTCGAACTGTCGTCCGGGATCACGAATCCGCAAGCAACGCGCTTGAGTTCTCAATTCTCATTCGTTCCGATCTTCACGGGACCGGCATCGGCAGCGAAGCGACGGCACTGTCGATCGAACGGATGTTGAACGCCGGATGCGAGCGAGTCATCGCTGGCTGCGACATCGAGAATCGGTCGATGCGGTCGATCCTGCAGCGACTCGCCGGGGAGAGCTATCACCAGGGATCACTTCGGCTACCGAACGGCTCGTTCGTCGACTCGATCTGGTTTGAGTTCACCGATCCATCTCGATTGACCAATGCCCCATTGCGAGACCGCAGCCACTAGAGCACCTCGATGATGCGGAGGGGTTTGCCGCAAGTTGTTGCGGGGATTTCCTCCGCTTTGGGGGTTGGCGATGTTGCGGAGGGGTTTGCCGCAAGTTGTTGCGGCGATTTCCTCCGCTTTGAGGGTTGGCGATGTTGCGGAGGGGTTTGCCGCAAGTTGTTGCGGGATATCCCTCCGCTTGCTGCCAGATCTGCCTGAAGCGGAGTCTCCAGGGGAGTGCGGCTAGGTTGACGCCGTGCAAAACCGACGGATCTACGGCATCGAGACCGAATACGGCGTCACCTGCACGCTGCGCGGTCAGCGGCGGCTCAGTCCTGACGAGGTGGCTCGGTATTTGTTCCGCCGCGTCGTGTCCTGGGGTCGCTCATCGAACGTGTTCCTCGTCAATGGCGCTCGCCTCTATCTCGACGTTGGCTCTCACCCCGAGTACGCAACGGCGGAGTGCGACTCGATCGGCGAGGTGGTCATTCACGATAAAGCCGGCGAACGCATCCTCGAACAGCTTCTCGACTCCGCGGAAGAGCGGCTGCGTGATGAAGGCATCCGCGGCACGATCCACCTCTTCAAGAACAACACTGATTCGGCCGGCAACAGCTACGGCTGTCACGAGAACTACCTCACCACCCGCAACGACGATCTCAGCCACTACTCCGAGGTGCTGATTCCCTTCCTCGTCAGCCGCCAGATCTACGCCGGCGCCGGCAAGGTCTTGCAGACCGCTCGAGGAGCGATGTTTGCCGTGAGCCAGCGCGCCGAGCACATCTGGGAAGGTGTGTCATCGGCGACGACTCGAAGCCGGCCGATCATCAATACCCGTGACGAGCCCCACGCCGACGCTGAACACTTCCGCCGCCTGCACGTGATCGTCGGCGACTCGAACATGAGCGAGTACACGACCTACCTGAAGGTCGGAGCGATGGCCATTCTCCTGCGGATGGTGGAAGACCCATCGTGTGTGCTGCGTGACATGACACTCGAGAACCCGATCCGAGCCATCCGTGAGATCAGCCACGACCTCACGATGGAACGCAAGGTCCGCCTTGCGAACGGTCGAGAAGCTTCGGCGCTCGACATTCAGACCGAATACCTCAACCGAGCGCTGCGATACGCAGAGACAAAGGGTCTTCCCGACGACGAGATGCTTGCGCTCAGGATGTGGGAACACGTGATGACCCATCTCGAGACCGACCCGTTCAAACTCGACCGAGAACTCGATTGGGTCATGAAGTACAACCTCATCGAGGCCTATCGAGCGAAGCATGACCTCGAGCTGAGCGATGCGAAGGTCCAGCTGCTCGATCTGCAGTACCACGACGTTCGCCGCGAAAAGGGGCTCTTCTACAAGCTTCAGGACAACGGCTATGCCGAGCGGATGCTGACCGACCGCGAGATGAACGATGCGGTGGACACGCCACCACAGACAACCCGTGCCAAGTTGCGGGGCGAGTTCATTCAGCGAGCCAAGGAACGTAAGCGTGACTACACGGTCGACTGGGTGCACCTGAAGCTCAACGATCAAGCGCAGCGAACGGTGCTTTGTAAGGACCCATTCCGATATGAAGATGAGCGGGTCGCCAAGCTCATCGAGAGCCTTTGACCCTCAGCTTCTGATATCCAGGCGCTGACCACGAGACGTTCCCTTTCGGAACGTCCCCGAACCCACTTCGTTTCACCGCTGGATCGATGGCAACCAACAAGCTTGAGCGACTCCTGAAACTCATTGCCGTGCTGCTCGATTCGACGCGGCCGCTCAGTGCTGAGGACATTCGTGAAAACGTCGAGGGTTACCCCGACGACAAAGTCGCGTTCCGGCGTGCCTTCGAGCGCGACAAAGACGAGATCCGCGAGATGGGTGTGCCGCTCAAGGTTGTCCCGATCCCGGCAACCGACCCGCCCCTCGACGGCTACCTCATCCCCGCCGACGAGTACTACCTCGCCGATCCTGGACTCGAGCCAGAAGAGCTCGCGGCGCTCCATCTCGCCTCGATGGCCGTGCGATTCGAGGGTTCGGCCAATGCCGAGGCGCTGTGGAAGCTCGGCGGCCAAGGGTTCGCCGATGACGATTCTCGCCCGGACGTCGACTCGATCGCATCGGTTCCCGTCGACCCGAGACTCTCACGACTCTTTGGCGCAATCACCGCTGGAACACCGGTCTCGTTCGAGTATCGAGACGAGACTCGGACGATGGAGCCTGCCCGCCTCGACTTCCAGCGAGGTCGTTGGTATCTGACAGGCCACGATCGCGACCGCGACGGCGAGCGCAACTTCCGTCTCGACCGGATCGACGGCGACATCACGATCGTTGGTGAACCAGGCGACGTCACCAGGCGCCCTGAGCGGGCCGGGCGACGGATCGTCACATGGGAGATGGGCGACGGCGATCCCGTCATGGTCGTCCTGCGGATCGACGCAAGCCATGCCGGCTGGGCTCAGCGCCAGATGCACGGCGACGCCGAGATCGTGACTGAAGACGACGGCGCGATCCTTGCGACCCTGCCCGTTAAAAACGAAGAGGCCGTTCGCTCCTTCGTGCTCGACTTCCTCGAACACGCGGAGGTCGTGTCGCCACCGGACGTTCGCCAGCGCACGATCGACTGGCTTGAAGCGATCGCCGCTGGAACCGGAGGCGAAGCCTGATGGCACGCAAACCAACAGCGGCCGACCGCATTCGGCGAGTGCTCGCCATCGTCCCGTGGATCGTGGCGAACCCTGGTTCGCCCGTCGTCGAAGTGGCCCGTCGGTTCGACATCGACGAGGCCGATCTGGTCGCCGATCTCGACGTGCTGTGGATGGTTGGGATTCCGCCGTACACACCCGACGCACTCGTCGAAGTCACGATCGAAGATGGGCGAGTCTGGATTCACTACGCGGACTTCTTCAGCCGTCCGTTGAAGCTCACTCCTGACCAGGGCCTCGCCCTGCTCGCAAGCTCGGATGGCTTGCTCTCGGTTCCTGGAACCGATCCGGAAGGCCCGCTTGCACGCGCGTTGACCAAGCTGCAGCACAGCCTCGGTGTTGGCGGTGACGATGCTGCGGTCGTCGATGTTGACTTCGGCAGTGCCGATGCCGACGTGCTCGCCACACTGCGCACCGCGGCGGCAGAGGGCACCGAGGTCGAGATCGACTACTTCTCGTTCAATCGCAACGAGCGGAGCGTGCGAGTGATCGCCCCGTGGCGGGTCGTTGCCCAAGAAGGGGCGTGGTACGTCGATGCGTACTGCCACCGAGCAGAGGCTGAGCGGCTGTTCCGCGTGGACAGGGTCGAGTCAGCGGTAGCGACCGGCGAGGTGTCCGCAATGAAGCCGAGCAGTGATGGCGGCACGACATTTTCGCCGACGACGACGAGCCCCCGCGTCACACTCGATCTCTCACCCGATGCATTGTGGGTCGCCGAGACCTACCCGTGTGAGCAGGTCGAGGATCTCAAGAATGGTGGGCGCCGGGTCACCCTGGCGGTGTCCGCAGATGCGTGGCTCGAACGCCTCTTGGTCCGCCTTGGGCCGAATGCGGTCGTCGTCGCTCCGACGGCTGATGAAGCGGCGGACGTGAGTGGTGTTGCCCCTGCGGCTGCCCAACGCATTCTCGCTCGCTACCTGAGTTAGCCTGGCCCACAATGAGCGACCCCAACAGTGATCCCGGCTTGGATCTTGGATCTTCCGGTGACGACGACTGGGTGTCGCAAATGCTGGCCGAGTCGCTGCTCGGCGAGCATGACCCCATCGATTTGAGGGGAACGGACCATCAAGGTGGCTCGATTTCCGTCGATGGATCTTCCGTGACGAAAAATGCAGCGAACGGGAGCTCGGCGCACCCGCCCCCTTCGCATCGTCCGGTTGCCACGATCAGCGACCGTCCTCTCATCGACGACGCCCCTGGCACGATCCCCGATGACGCCCCTGGCGACATACCGGACAACACATCCGACGACATCGAAGTGTTCGATGGCGAGGCCGTGGACAACATTGACGCGCATGACGTCGTTGATGTCGCAGCTGATGCAGAGATGGAGACCGCTGAGGGCGCCGGTGATGGCGGCGACGGCGGGGACACCTCCGAACCTGACGATGATGACGGTGGCCAGGCGAGTTTCGGCCGCTTTGTCGCCGAGTGGGTTGTCGTGCTCGTCGGAGCAGTGGCATTCGCCCTCGTCTTGCGCGTTGCGCTCTTTCAGGCCTTCTGGATTCCGTCTGAGTCGATGGAAACCACCCTGCAACTTCAGGACCGGGTGCTTGTCAACAAGCTCAGCTATCGCCTTCATGACGTAAACCGGGGCGACGTCGTCGTCTTCCGACGTCCCGATGATGAACAAGCCGAGATCCGAGATCTCATCAAACGAGTCATCGGTCTGCCTGGTGATGTGGTCGAAGGCCGAGATAACTCGGTGTGGATCAACGGCCAGCGTCTCGAAGAGAGTTACCTCGCGGACGACGAAGTGATCTTGCCGTTCGGGCCGATCACGGTTGAGGACGGTCACGTTTTTGTGATGGGCGACAATCGAGACATGTCGCTCGACTCGCGGTTCTTTGGAACCGTGCCCGAAGAGCGAATCGTCGGGCGCGCGTTCGTGCTCTTCTGGCCGCTCGACCGCATCGGTTTTCTCTAAAGCCATCACCGATCTTTCGAACCTGCGTCTCTTGCTACAGCGAGGCTGATCGAGGACCGATATCCGGTCCATGAAATTTGTCTTGTGGGTCGCTGGAGTGCTGTTGGCTGTTGCCGGCGTCAACCTTGCGTTCGACTTCGAAACCGGCGGCGTCTGGCAGCTCGACCCATGTGATCCGCAGGAAATCGGCACACCTGAGGACACGATCTCGAGCATCTATCGGATCGAGAACGGCAACATCGCCGAGCGTTGTTTCGGGCCGTCGGACGACGATCTGTTTCGGGCGTGGGGAGCGATGGCGCAGATTACGACCGCCGAAGAGCGAGCCGGGCTGCGCAGCTTTGCGATCTTCGATGGCGCCTTCGCCGCGGCGTACACACAACAGCTCAACCTCGAAGCGACAGAGTTCACGATCGCGGTCCGCCGAGATGTCGCCCGGTCGCACGGCCAATCGTTGCGCCATGTCATGGCGCACGAGTTCGCTCACATGCTCACCAACCACACGTCGAATGTGTTCAGTGGCGAGAAGGTGCCGACGGTCGACTGCCTGTCTGACGAGAACCGATACGGATGCGCTGGCTGGGGCAACTACCTCGCGACGTGGACCTATCAGTTCTGGCCAGAGCAAGAGGTCGTCCGTCTCGAGGCCGAGTATCGAAGCAGTGCTGAAGCCGCTCGGCGTTGCTCGGAATACTCAGGATTCGTGACTGAGTACGGGGCGACGAACCCCGGAGAAGACTTCGCAGAGACCTTCGCCGCCTTCGTGTTGTCCTCGAGAACGCCCGCCTCAGCGCAATCTCGGATGAACTTCATGTCGTCCTTCCCGGAGATCGTCGCGATCCGAGACCGAATCAACGCCGCCGGCTACAACGCAAGCGACATCTATCTCGAGGGATGTTCGCGCTGAGCGCTGTGGCCTTTGCTGGGGCTGTGGGCGAGCCGTGGCCGCCGCACGCACCCAGCGCTGAGATCGGCCGTGTTGGCTAGCGTGCGCCGATGGAACTCCAGCCAGCGACGTCGACCCAACAACTCGAGACCGACTCAGTGCGCGTGACTCGATGGGACTTTCCTCCAGGCACCGAGACTGGCGACCATCGTCACGAATTCGATTACGTAGTCGTTCCTGTCACAGACGGAACACTGACCATCGTGATGCCAGATGGTGAGGCCGTCGAGGCTGCGCTGACCATTGGTGGTACGTACGAGCGTCGGGCCGGTGTTGCACACAACGTGACGAACCAGAGCGATCAGATCGTCTCGTTCGTTGAAATCGAGCTTCTCGAACACGCCGACTGACGAGGCCAGCGAGGCACAACGACTAGAGCAGATCGAGGGCGGGGACTGGCGGTCGTCGGCCTTCCCAGATGGTGAGGAAGGTTCGCCGTTGGATGGTCCACCACGCCGCCGCCTCGTTCATAATGTCGAGCAGGATCCCGGCGTCGGACTCGTTGCTGGCTGCCCAGGTCTGGGCACCTCGCACGATCACAACCACGCCGGATCGCTGCGCCCCGTCGGGCTCGAGCCACGCCAGGTCGGTCAAGCAATCGGCAGCTGCGTCCCAGTTGCCACCGAAGTAGTCGGGGAACTGTCCCGCTTCAGCGAGCTGGGCGAGCAGTTCGGACTTTGTCGTCGACGCACCGAGGTCGACTTCGATGGCATGCCACCCTCGGCCAGCGATCAGCTCTCCGGCATCTGAAGGAACGTCGGCGAGCGTCCATGAACCGTTGGCGAGACGCCCGCCGATGAGCGCAAGCAGCGGGGGAGGAGTGGCGATCATCAGGACCCCAGAACGATCTCTGAGAACGATGCGTAATGGTCCGACGTGTAATAGAGCTCGCCATCAGCACCCGAGACGATCCGTCGGGCTCCTCGATCGTTCTCGCCCGGGGTGACGACCGTGTATTCGCGGTAGTGACCGATCGGGAAGTCGGGGAGGAACCCCTCGCGATTCTGGAACGTGGAGTCGTCCTTGTTGAACGGATACGGGCCATCGGATGCGATGAGTGCGAGCGTGTCGAGCGCTTCGAGTGGCAAGTCGGCCGGTGCGATCGGAGGCAGATCGCTGAACTGGCTGACCGGCTCAGACTCGGCCTGCTCCTCAACCTCCGGGGAAGCGAGCGTGGTGTCCGACCCAGCATCGTTTGAGCCAGAACCGTCTTGATCGAAGGCGCCACCGCTGATGACGGCGTCGTCTGTCGTCTCAGCACCAAACGTCTGCGTGGTGGAGTCGCCCGCGCCGAACGCCACGGAGGCGATCGCCATCACGAGCAGGCCAGCGACAAAGCTGGCGATCAGTTTCATTCGTTCGGTTGTCATTCGTTTCGCTTCATTCGTTCGGGCCCTCGTTGGATAGTCCTTCATCGGACGGCGCCTGTTCGGCGCCGTCCGCCACATCGATCGTGGGCTCATCGGCCGGGTCGATCGTGGGGTAGTAGAGCTCGAGCGACTCGCTCAGCCGGTCGACGTGATCAGAGAACACACCGTCGATTCCAATATCGATCAGTGAGACGATCTCGCGGGTGTGTTGGGCGTCCCAGCCGAGGGCGAAGCGTCCGAAACGGTGGAACGTTGCGACCAGGCCGCCGGTCCAATCGACGTTACGGAGATTGATGGCATCGACCCCGTGATCGCGCAGCCGCAGGGCTCGGCGCTCGGGTCCCTCTTTGATGCGAGAGAGGCGGGTTGAGTCGACGAGCAGCGCCTCGGTGTGATGGCGCCACTCCACAACCTGATCAAACGACGGATGACAGAGCCACAGCCGCTCTTCGGCTCCTGCATTCTTGGCATCTGAAACGACCGCTTCGAACGCTGCGGGGTCCTTCATATCGAGCGAAAACTCGAAGTTCGTGCCGACCTCGTCGTAGAACTCGGCCAGCGAAGGGATGTGATCCGGTAGATCGGCACGCAGAACTGAGTCGATCGGCCTACGTCGCAGCAACGAACCGACCGAACCATCGTGATCCAAGACGGCGATTCGGTCCTTTGTGATCCACACATCGCTCTCGAGGCCGGTCGCACCGAGCCGGAGCCCGAGTTGGAAGGCTTCGATGGTGTTTTCAGGAGCGTGAGCGCGCGCTCCACGATGCGCAAAAGTGATCGGTTTGTCGCGGAGCGGGGCCAGACGTGGCGGCATGGACTCATCCTGGCGCGAGGGTCCACCAGTTGCACGCATAGGTCGTGCAGACTTTCCCCTCGGGCAGGAGAAGGTTCTCTTGCCCATTCCCTCAAGAGTCTGCCCTTTCCTGCCGATTCGAACTTCACACCAAGAAGTGGGTAGGAGAGCTGCGATGGCAACGATTCGAGCAAGCTGTACTGACTGTGGCGACGTCGAGTTGACAACGGCGGACGTTCAAGTCCGCATTTGTGATGACACGAACGCTGGTACGTATTCATTCCGGTGTCCGCACTGTCGGATGACCGTTGTGAAGTCTGCCGAAACACGCACGATCGACCTGTTGGTTGCGAGCGGTGTCTCGTTCTCAACCTGGCGCCTCCCGGCCGAGCTCTCCGAGCCTCGGATCGGCGAGCCCATCAGCCACGACGATCTCCTCGATTTCCACCATCTTCTCGAGAACGACAACGCCTTCGAAGAGGCCATCGCCGAGTTCTCAAGCTGATCTACTGCGGGGCGGACACGCTCCTGCAACCTTTCATCACCCCGAACGAGCCGCCGGATCATCCGGCGGCTCGTTCGCGTTCGGTACCCGCCGCTCGCTGCGCTCGCTTACCGAGTTGTTCGCTGAGGCTCACAACTCGTGGTGATCCGCTGGAACAGCTGTGTTCGGTACCCGCCGCTCGCTGCGCTCGCTGACCGAGTTGTTCGCTGAGGCTCACAACTCGTGGTGACTCGTTGGTCCAGTTGCGTTCGGTACCCTGTCGCCATGTTCAATATCGGTGGTGGCGAAGTCCTCGTCATCGCGCTGATCGCATTGATCGTTGTCGGACCGGAGCAACTGCCGGGCGTGCTTCGCAAGGCCGGTCGCTACGCCAACCAATTCCGCTCGGTCACGACGTCGCTCCGCCAGGAGTTCATGTCGGGCATCGACGAACTCGACCCCACGAAGTGGGACGGCCGAGGGCCCGGGACCAACGAATCACCGATCGTGCCACGAGGCCTTGCGGGCAAGCCCGCAGACACCACACCCGGCGCTGGGATCAAGCCGGTGTCAGCCCCGATGGATGGTGTCGACCCCGAGCCTGGAGCGGGTGCACAACCTGCCTCTGCAAATGGGGCCACCGGCTCGGCGGACGATTCGAGCGACGAGTCGGCGGCGCCTGCCTCGTCGAACTCGATAGCGGCTGCCAACTCGAGCGCCAACATTTCCGCCACTCGGGCCGCAAACGATGCAGCGGCGAAGGCACAAGCGGAAGCCGATGCGGCCGTCGCCCGAGCAAAGGCCGCTCACGAAGCCGCTGCGGCGACCGGGTCTGGGTCAACTCCAGCTCCCTCCAATGCAGCTCCCTCCAACGCAGAGCCGGCCACCAACCCTGACGACGGGAGCGACGTATGAAGCTCCCCTTGATGGGTGAGAAGAAGGAGAAGGTCCCGGTCGATCAGATGTCGCTCGTCGACCATCTGGCCGAACTACGAACCCGCCTGATCCGTTCGGTGCTTGCCGTCGTGCTCGGCGCCATCGTGGTCTGGGGGTTCTTTGATCCGATCTTCGATTTCTTGTCCGAGCCCTACTGCTCGCTTGCCGACCCGGGAACGCTCGCTGGTGCGATCGAGGGCGCCGACGCGGCGGAAGTCGTCGACGGCGATGTCGAGCCCGACTGCAACTTCATCGTGACGAAGCCCCTGGAGCCGTTCTCCGTACAGCTCTCGATGTCCGGCTACGGCGGGCTGATCTTGGCGATGCCGGTCGTCATCTACCAGCTTGCTCGATTCGTGATGCCCGGCCTCTACCCGAAGGAAAAGCGAGCGGTGATCCCGTTCGTCGGTATTTCGGTCATCCTGCTGGCGATGGGCATCACGCTCGGCTACCTGTTCTTGCCACGAGCGTTGGAAGTCCTCACCACCGAGTTCGGTTCGGAACGATTCGAGGTCTTCTTCTCACCGAACGAGTACCTCACCTTCTTCATCAAGATGGTTCTGGCGTTCGGTCTGGCATTCGAGCTGCCTCTTGTGCTCGTCTTCTTGCAGATGGTCGGAGTGCTGCAAACCGAAACGTTGAAGAAGAACCGCCGTATCGCCGTCGTGATGGTTGTCATCCTCGGCGCCGTGATCACGCCGACGGGTGATCCGTTCACTTTGCTTGCACTCTCGGTGCCGATGTACATCTTCTACGAGTTGTCCATGATCATCGGCGGGCGAATCACGAAACGCCGCGCCGCCGTCTTGTGACCGCCGTCCGCGAGTCGTTCATCAACGACCTCGGATTCACCCCCGATCGATTCCAAACCGAGTCGTTCGACGCGCTCGATGCCGGCGAAAACGTCATCGTCGCGGCACCGACCGGGGCCGGAAAGACGCTGATCGCGGCCTACGCCGTCGCACGGGCGATCGAACGCGGAACCAGGGTCTTCTACACCACGCCGATCAAGGCGCTGTCGAACCAGAAGTTCCACGACCTCGTCGCCGATCACGGCGCATCGAACGTTGGCCTGCTCACGGGTGACAACACGATCAACGGTGAAGCGCCCGTGGTCGTGATGACCACCGAAGTGCTGCGCAACATGCTCTACGCAGGCCGCACGCTCGACCTTCTCGAAGCCGTTGTGCTCGACGAGGTGCACTACCTGCAAGACAGCTACCGGGGCCCCGTGTGGGAAGAGGTGATCATTCACCTCCCGTATTCGATTCAACTCGTTGCGCTCTCCGCAACCGTGTCGAACGCTGATGAATTGGCCGAGTGGATGGGCACGGTCCGCGGCGAGACCCGCCTCGTCGTTGAGCACCAACGTCCCGTTGAACTCGAGAACCTCTATCTCGTCGGCGAGCGTTCGAGCCCGAAGCTGCATCTGAGCCGAACCCTCATCGCCGGAAAGGCGAACCAGAAGGGCTTCCGGTACGACACCGACCCGAGAGCGATGGGTCGCCAGCGAAACAAGGGCCCAAAGAACAAGGGTCGGTCGAGACCCAAGTGGCGCACTCCGGGCCGGGTCGACGTGGTCCGCAAACTTCGCGAAGCCGACCTGTTGCCGGCGATCTTCTTCATCTTCAGCCGAGCTGGCTGCACCGATGCAGCTCGAGCGGTTGTCGATTCGGGGATGACGCTCACATCGAGGGCCGAGCAGGCCGAGATTCGTCGCATCGCTGAAGAGCACGTGCGCGGTCTTGATCGAGAGTCGCTCGAGGTGCTCGAGTACGACCGCTTTCTCGCCGGCCTCGAAGCTGGCGTGGCGCCGCATCACGCCGGCATGGTTCCACCGCTGAAGGAAACGGTTGAAGCCTGTTTCGTTCGCGGCTTAACCAAGGTGGTATTCGCAACCGAAACACTTGCGCTCGGCATCAACATGCCGGCCCGAACCGTAGTGATCGACAAGCTCACCAAGTTCACGGGCGAGGGCCACGAGGCCCTCACCCCGGCGCAATACACCCAGCTCACCGGCCGTGCCGGTCGACGCGGCATCGATGACCACGGCCAAGCCGTCGTGTTGTGGTCGCCATGGGTGCGCTTTGAACAGGTGGCCACGCTCGCAGCGAGCAAAGAGTTCGTTCTCACGTCGGCCTTCCGCCCGACGTTCAACATGGCCGCCAACCTCGTGCGTCGTTACGACCCCGATCGAGCGCGCCAACTGCTCAACTTGTCCTTCGCCCAGTTCCGGGCCGATGCCGATGTGGTTCGCAGCGAGGGTGCACTCGAGAAGCTGCGTGATCGCAAACGCCAGATCGAAGGTCGAATCGAAGCGGAGTTCGGCCCGATCGACGAGTTGCGGGCAGCGATCGAAACGCGCCAAGAACTCGACGTCGATCGACAAGACATCGCGTTTGCACTGAGCCAGATGCAGCCGGGCGACATCGTCGAAGTCGACGGTGTTCCGGCGGGCGACAGCGGTCGAAGCGATCAACGTCTGCCAACGCCCGTCACCGTGTTGTCAGTCGCCTATCGAAAGGGCCGACGGGTCAAGGTGGTGGTCGTCGATGGCGACACCGAGACCTACGAGATCGATGCCTCCTCGCTCGATGATGTGCCATCGGTGAGCGGCACGGTCGAACTCCCTGAGCCGTATCTGCCGCACAGCATGACCTTCATCCACGAGGTCTCCCAGGCGATGAACAACAGCCGACGGATCGGAGCGAAACGGCGTCGGTCACTCGGCCCAACGGGTTCGGTTCGTTCGGTGCAAGATCTGCCGCCGGCGGCTCGCAAGGGTTTGAAGCGGATCGACAAGATCGATGCCGAGATCGCCGTCACGTTGAAGGCGGTCTACAGCCGGACCGAGTCACTCGGCCTGCAGTTCGAACGCGTGATTGAACTGCTCACCGATCGTGGCCATCTCGACGGATGGGCCCTCACCGACACCGGCCAGCGTCTCGCTCGGCTCTACCACGAGTGCGACCTCCTCCTCGTCGAGGCACTCGATCAGGGCCTCTTCGATGATCTGTCACCTGCGGAGACCGCAGCGATGGCTTCGACGTTCACCTACGAGGACCGGCGCTCCGGCCCTCGTCCCGATCCGTGGATTCCCTCACCCGAACTCGCACGGCGCTTCGGAGCGCTCACGAGGCTCCATCGGGATCTGAACAAGGCCGAACACCGAGCACAGCTCAATACGACCCGCACACCGGACTCTGGCTTCATGGCGATCGCCCACGGCTGGGCCTCCGGTGGTGGCCTCGACGATGTGCTGTACGGCGAGGAGATCACCGCAGGCGACTTCGTTCGCACGGCGAAGCTGTTGATCGACCTTCTCCGCCAAGTCGCCAACCTCGCACCCGTCCCGGCGACCAGCCGAGCCGCGGCCAAGGCCTCCGACATCGTGTTCCGTGATCTGGTTGCGGCGTCGTCCATCGTCGAGGTCGACAACGATTCGGAAGTCAACGACACCGACAACGACACCGAAAGCGATCCGGACGCGGATGCCGATCTCGAAGGGTGAACCTTGGGGCGTCGAACTCGACGCTGCTCCAACCGACACCGTCACGTGTGCAGACGATGCAGCGTTAGCGGCCGCCGTATGGAGCGCTCGCAACAAGGCGACACCCGGCGTCGGTGGATCAGCGCCGCTCTTTCGCATCGAAGACGGCGACACGCTTCGCACGATCGGTGGACCCGGCTCAGGTCGGCTCGCACTGTCGATGGATGTGTGTCAGGTCATGCTCGGCAATCGGCCTGACCCCATTCCAATGGTCGCCCACGTCATCGCCCGTCGGCGATGGTGGCGCGGTGACGCAGCAGCGGTCATGAACGCTGCCTGGTTGGGGGAGTGGTACCTCGGCCCAAAGGCGCACCCGAACGACGGATTGGTCGATGTCACCTCCGGCTCGTTGGGTGTCCGGGATCGATTCGAGGCGAAACGACGCGCTCCAGCAGGGGGCCATCTGCCGCATCCGAACCTTCGCGTTGAACGTCGGAGCGAGTGGTCGCACACGTTTGAGAGCCCTCTCGAGGTGTTCATCGATGGTGTTTCGCACGGTCGTCACCCGGCGATTTCGGTGCTGGTTCACGCTGATGCGTTCACCCTCGTGAACTGATCTGCGCCCATTCGCCCGCGACGGTGGTGGCGCGAATACGCTCTGTCACCGTGAGTGCGTACGTGGTCGAGGAATTCAGTGCCAACGAAGCCGACATTCTCCGTCGTTACTTCACAAACCTCGATCAGCCGGTTTTCGCGCTGGTCAACCTCCCGGAGGTGGTCAAAGGGGCGCTCTTTGCCCGCTACTCCCGTTCACCGAAGAGTCTTCGACGGCTGTTCCTCGACGAGTTCCTCGGCGAACTCGACATCGAAGGTGACGCCACCATCGACGCAACGATCGGACTCGAGCGGGCCGAAGAGCTCTACGAGAAGGTCTTCTTTGAGTACGGCGATGACTCGGTCGCTCAACTCGGCGGGGTTCACCTCGCCTGTGAGCAAGCATCGAACCTGTTGACCAAGGTGCTCGAGTGGGGCCGGCTGGCGAGCTATCTCGAACAGTCGACTCGCTACATCAACTACGACAGCCGAGCCGATGGTCGCTATCGCTACTTCCGCGATCCGCAGATCCTTTCGTCCGAACTCGGCACCCGCTACGTCGGCGACCTCGACCGACTGTTCGACACCTACGCCCGTCTTGCACCGATCATGGAAGAGCACGTGCGCAAGTCGACGCCGAAGGCGGTCGGCGATAGCGACTTCATCTATCGCATGGCCGTGAAGGCCAAAGCGCTCGACGCCGTTCGAGGCATCTTGCCGGCAGCCGCACAGTCAAACGTTGGCATATACGGCAGCGGACAGGCCTACGAGCAGATGCTGATCCGTATGCGTTCGCATCCCCTTCCGGAAGCTCGTCATTACGCCGAGCTCATGCTCAACGAGCTGCGCAAAGTGATTCCGTCGTTCGTGAAGCGCGTCGACCTTCCGGACCGTGGCGGCGCATGGAGCGACTACCTCGCCGACACCGATGCCTCGATGGAGGACCTCGCCGAGGATCTCCTCATCGAAGACGCAGCCCCCGACTCCGATGCCATCGTCGATCTTGTCGACTTCGACCCCGATGCGGAGGTCAAGGTGGTCGCCGCGATGCTCTACCCGTTCTCGCATCTGCCCGAGCGCAAGATCGAGGATCAGGTCCGGGCGATGACGGTGGAAGATCGTGTTCGCGTCATCAAGGCCTACACCGGCGACCGTCGCAACCGACGGCACCGCCCCGGCCGTGCACTCGAGCGACCGTTCTACCGCTTCGACGTCCTCGCCGACTACGGAGCCTTCCGAGATCTCCAGCGTCACCGCTTGCTCACGGTCGTGTGGCAACAGCTCAATCCGCACCACGGATTCACCCGCCCTGAGCTCATCGACGAGGCGGGCGTGGCCGACGAGTTCGATTCCGCCATGGAGCGATCAGCGTCGCTCTACGAGGCTCTCGAGCCACCATTTGGGCCCCAGGCGTCCTATGCGGTGTCGTTGGCCTACCGAGTGCGGTTCAACTTCAACCTCAACGCTCGTGCGGCGATGCACATGCTCGAGTTGCGGAGCACGCCACAAGGCCATCCGGCGTACCGCACGGTGGCCCAGCAGATGCACACGAAGATCGCTCAGGAGGCTGGCCACCACGCCATCGCCGAGATGATGACCTTCGTGAACCACTCGACCGAGTCTGATCTCGAACGGCTCGAGGCCGAACGACGGGCCGAGGCTCGTCGTGCCGAAGCTTCGTCCTAGACCCGCTGGGGTGGGCCAGAATCGGCGATCTATCCGTCCGCCCGCGTAGGCCGAACGGGCCACAACTTCTGGTCCGAAAGACTCAACATGTAGGCCGAACGGACCGACTGGTCCTGCATGGCGATGACACGAATCAGTTTTGAACCACGTCGATTTCGACGTCAGGTCGTCGGTGCTGCTCTGGCAACGACGATGGCGCTCGGTGGTCTGGCGGCCCCCGCTCTTGCAGAAGAGCATGAGGTGAAGCCCGGCGAGACGTTGACCCAGATCGCGCGCACCTATCAGGTGAGCACCAGCGACCTCGTCGAGGCGAACGGCCTGCCGGATGCAAACCGCATCAGCATCGGCCAGACCCTCACGATTCCCCGCACGACCTACACGGTGCAGTCGGGTGACACGCTCAGCGAGATCGCCCGCGATCACGGCGTGAGCCGAGCAGAGCTTGCGAAGGTCAACAACATCTCGAACCCGAACCGCATTCGTGTCGGTGCCGTGTTGATCATTCCTGGGGGAGCGACCACAACGCCGACCCCGGCCCTCGCTGCTGAGCCTGCGCCCAGCACCGACTCTGGATCGAGTGATGCTCAAGCCAGCACCGATTCCTCGAATCTCGTCACCGTTGCGACCTACACGGTCTCGCCCGGTGAATCGCTGAGCGAAATCGCACGAGACAACGGCGTCGACGCCGGTGTGCTCGCATCGTTCAACAACATCGACAACCCAGATCGCATCCGTTCCGGCGATGTTTTGAACCTGCCCGGCCAAGCACCGGCAGAGGCTGAACCCGAGCCCAAGCCCGAAGCAACCCCTGCACCCACCGAGTCGTCTTCTGACTCTTCATCGGTCCCGATCTCGGAGCGGCCGCAGTCGAGTCGACCAGCTGTCGATCGAGCAACCGCACTCGCCGCCTACCCGAACCTGCCTTCCTACATTCTCAATGATCCGGATCGTCGCTCGATGATTCCGTCGTTCGAGCGCTGGGCAGCAGAAGAGGGTGTTCCGGTCGATCTTCTGATGGCCGTTGCCTGGCAGGAGTCCGGATGGCGTGAGCACATCGTGTCGTCATCCGGTGCCTATGGCGTTGGACAGTTCATGCCGGCCACAGCGGGCTGGGTCGCCAGCGACCTGCTCGGTAACCCTGGCCTGCGGAGTGACGTCGCTGACGACAACATCCGCATGAGCGCCCGGTACATCCGTTGGCTCAACAACTACATGGGTTCGATGGAGCTCGCACTCGCCGGCTACTTCCAGGGTCCGAACGCGGTGAAGGCCAACTTGGCCGACCCCGAGGTCGAACTTCCCGACTCAACCGACGCCTATGTGGCCAGTGTGTTGGCCCACCGTCAGTTCTTCGTCCCAGCTGGTTGATCGGTGTGAGATCTGACACGATCGCATCCAGGTGGCGAACGACACTCGAAATCGCTACTACGGTCACGCGAGTTCGACCGGCGAATGTGTAGAGTCCGCCGCAATCTGCGAATGCACGATCGAGGCCCCCAATGAGTGATGACAACGACGACATCGAAGAAACCGACGAAGCGGTCGTCGAAGAAGACGCCGATCTCGAAGACGCCGAGCTTGACGTCGAAGAGATCGATGGCGAAATCGACGACGAGGATCTCGACGGAGATTTCGTCGCCGTAGCCGTTGGCGAAAGCGACGAAGAAGAAGAGGACGATGACGAAGACGGCGACGCGCCTCGTCCTCGTGCTCGCAAAGTCGACGAAGAAGAAGATGACGATGACGACGAAGAAGATGACGTTGAGGCCGACCTCGACGAGATCTTGAAGGTTCGTCTCGCAGCATCAGACGATGACGAAGACGACGAAGAAGAAGACAACGCTCCGAAGATCAACACCGAGCTTGCCCAGCGTGGCAAGAACGAGTTCTTGTGTGAAATTTGCTACCTCGTCGTCAACCAGAGCCAAACGAACATTCCGTGTTCGATGGGTGATGGTGTTGAACTGCACCGGCCGGTCGGTAGCTGACCATGGCTGAGTCGGAATCATCGCCACTCGAACAGATCGCCGAAGCGGTGCTCTACGCGCCGATCGGGCTGGTCTATGAGTACAAGAACGTTGTTCCGACTCTCGTCCGCCGAGGCAAGAGCCAAGTCCAGATTGCCAAACTCATGGGCCAGATGGCGGCCAAGGAAGGCTCTCGCCAAGCGCAGAAGCTCGGCGTCGATGGATTGATCACCGAGGTGGTCGAAACGGCTGCTTCAACGGTCGCAAAAGGCATCACCGAAGTTG
This sequence comes from uncultured Acidimicrobiales bacterium, assembly GCA_937925335.1. Classification (GTDB taxonomy): domain Bacteria; phylum Actinomycetota; class Acidimicrobiia; order Acidimicrobiales; family SZUA-35; genus CALEWY01. The sequence continues at coordinate 21,080 of CALEWY010000045.1, read as the reverse complement.
GCGTGATGGTCGGCCTCGCGCCCGATGAAGCCGCTTCGACTCCGTCGAACACCGACGAGGTGATCGACGTGGACGAGGCGAAGAAGGCTGCTGGTGAGAAGCCAGCGCCGAAGAAGGCTGAGGCCGAGAAGCCAGCTGCGAAGAAGGCCGCGCCGAAGAAGGCAGCTGCGAAGAAGACCGAGACCAAGAAGGCAGCGCCGAAGAAGGCAGCGGCCAAAAAGCGTGCCGCAAAGAAGCCTGCAGCGAAGAAGGGCTCGGAGGCGAAGGCCGACGCTCCACGGCTGCCGATCGCTCGGTATGACGATCTGAAGGCTCGTGAGATCATTCCGCTGCTCGACGACTTGTCGAGCGCACAGCGAGCCACGGTTCGTGCGCACGAGGCGAATGGTCGAAACCGCAAGACGATCCTCTCCAAGCTCGATCGCTTGGAAGACTGAACGTGGCTGAGTCAGCCCGGCTTGGCACATCTGATGACCTGCCGGTGCTAGTTGCACTCGGCACGGCGCACAGCGCATCCCTTCCCGACAAGCGCGGGGGTTCGATGTTGCTCGCCGACGACAGTTTGGAAGGCCCCCTTGAGGATCATCTCGATAGGGCGCTCGCTGATGACGACGATTCGATTCTCGTGGTCGGCACCTTCGACGACGTTCCGTTCGGCTTCGCAACCGTTCGACTCATCCGGTTCGACGACTCGCGCACGATTGCGCGTCTCGATCACTTCCTCGTCGACCCTGAGGCTCGCGAGGTTGGTGTTGGTGAGGCCGTGATGAACTTCGCCGTCGAGTGGGCGACCGCACAAGGGTGCTTCGGAATCGAATCCCGTGCGCTGCCCGGCGATCGCGAAACGAAGAACTTCTTCGAGAGCTTTGGGCTGAAAGCACGGCTGTTGACCGTGCAGCGCTCGCTGGCCGACGAGGCCTAGCGGCCCTTCCACTCCGGTGGGCGCTTCTCGATGAATGCTTGAGGGCCCTCGGCGTAGTCGTCGGTCTTGGCGAGACGTCGGATGGCGTCGTTCGAGCGAGCCATCGCGGTTGCGTCGTCTTCGCCCACAGCACCCTTCATGACAGCAAGACTCTCGCGGACGGCAAGGGGAGCGTTGACGGCGATTCGCTCGGCGAGGGCTCGAGCCTCGGTGAGCGCCTGACCCGGCTCGCACAAAACGTTGACCATGCCGAAGTCGGCGGCTCGTTCTGCGCTGATTGGGTCGCCCGTGAGGATCAACTCCGTTGCGATGTTGCGGGGGAGGACCTGGGGAAGCCGGAAGAGACCGCCGGCCGCGGCGACCAATGAACGCTTCACTTCGGGGACACCGAAGCGAGCTGCGGTCGAGGCGACGACGAGATCACATGCGAGCACGATCTCGGTGCCACCAGCGAGGGCTGGGCCATCACAGGCGGCGATGAGGGGCTTCGTGCGTTCACGCATCACGAGGCCACCAAAGCCGCCCCGTTCGGTGCTGAGCCCACGCGCATCGCCGGATGCGACCGCCTTGAGGTCTGCGCCAGCGCAGAACACGGGGCCGTTGCCAGTGATGATGGAAAGCCAGATGTTCTCGTCAGCCTCGATGGTGTCGAGGGCAGCCTCAACACCGCTGGCAACGTCGCTGTTGACCGCATTGCGAGCATCGGGGCGATTCAGCGTGATCAGGCCAACGTGGCCGTCAACGACGAACTCGACCGCCTCGTTGCCCTCAGACACTCTCGTCGCCCTCCGGCGCTGCGTCAGCCTCGGGTGCGGCCTCAGCCTCAGGAGCTGCCTCAGCTTCTGGGGCGGGTGCAGCTTCGGCTTCTGGAGCTGCTTCGGCTTCTGGTGCCGTTTCTGCTTCGGCGGCGGGTGCTGCCTCGGCTTCTGGAGCTGCGTCGGCCTCTGGGGGTGCTGCTTCGGCTTCTGGTGCTGTCTCGGGTGCTGCGGCCTCAGCTTCGGCAGGAGCGGCAGTCTCTTCGGCCTTGGCTTCGTCGGCCTTCGGCTCTTCAGCCTTGGGCTTGTCGTCCTTTGCGGCCTTGGGCTTGTCGCCACCCTTACCCCTGCCAGCAGGCTTCTTGCGTGGACGACGACGGCGAGCCTTTGCGGCCTCTGCCGGGTCGATACCAAGCTTCCGGGCGATCTCGGGCAGGCGGTCGGCGATTCGGCGCACAGCCTCGAGGAGCTCCTCAGAGGGTTCGCTCGGGTAGCCGGCCGGCACGACCTGGGTCCGCACAGGAGAGAAGGCCACGGCGTCGATGACGGTCGCCCAGCGATCCTGAGTGATATCGCCGGCAAGTGCCTTGGAGGCGGCGTCGGCGAGGTCAGCCCCGAGCTCGGGAGGCAGCGGTGAGCCAGCCTTGACCGGGCGTGAGCTGAGTCGGAGCGCACGGACCGTTCGGCCAGCGTTGAGCGAGACCTTGACGTCGTCGATCCACTGCTGGTGATCGGATTCGATGCGGCGGTTCAAGCCGTCTTTGAGCTGCTCGGCAAGTGCACGAGTCTCGTCGTTCTTGGCGCCAGCGTCGGCTGCGACGACCACGGAGCGGAGGTCACGAAGATCGAGCTCTTCGAGATCGGCCAGCGCTGCTTCGGCACGGTCGTGCCACTCTGCGGTGCGCATGGTGTTTGCGAGCGGCTCGGCAATCGACATCACGGTGCCGACGGGAACCTCGGGCTTGCCGTCGGCCTTCGCCTCTTCGTTCTGCTTCTCGATGGCGCTGCGAACAGCGGGAAGGCCGCCTTGCAACACCTGATCGGCGATCGGACGGTGCTCTTCTGGCACCTCGGCGAGCGCGGCGTTGCGATGATCTCGCTTCGGGCGCAGACGCTTCGGCTTCGGACGCTCGGGGATTGGATCGGGGCGCGGTCCACGGTTGCGGTTATCGCCACCACGACCCTTGCCCTTGCCACCTTCGCCTCGGCCCTTGCCGTCACGACCCTTTCCGTCTCGGCCACGGCCACCATCTCGGCGACCCTTACCGTCACGTCGGCCTCCGCCACTCCCACGGGGAGCGCGGACCTCGGTGACGAGCTCGCTGTCTTTGATCGGCGTGGAGATCATCTCCAACATGCCGGACCGTTCCTTCTTCGCCTTTGGCGGGATCACCTCGGTGACCTCGATGCCATCGACCAAGAAGTCGGCGTCGACGCGGCAAACATCACCAACGGCAGCGCCGTCGTACATCAGGCCAGCGCTGACATCGCCTTTCGGCTGTTTCGCGCCAGCGGCGCGCCATGTCCACGATCCGTCTTCACGGACGCTTGTGAGTTCGACGTCAATTCTGCGGCCCATCGTGCGCAAGGTTGCCGCATTCGACGTGCAGAATCCAACCTCTTGGGTAGGGCTGTCTTGTTGGACCGTGTCCGAGAACGCTCGGAAGGTCAGTCGAGAACCTCTTTGAGGACCCGATAGGCATCGTTCGAGCGGGCTGCCTGGCGCACTTCGCGGGCGCTCGCATCGACGTAACGCTGGGTTGTTGCAAGCGATTCGTGGCCGAGGAGCCGTTGCAATTCGGTGCCCGTTGCTCCGTTGCGAGCCAGGCTCGTGGCGAAGGTGTGGCGAAGGGCGTGCACGAGCGCACCTTGTGGAACCCTCGTGCGGATTCCGGCTTCCCGATAGAGCGCGTCGACGAGGTATTGCAGACCGCCACGTTGCATTGGCTCGCCGCGATTGTTGACGATCAACGCCGCGTCGCCGGGAAGACGCCCGCCAAAGCGGACTCGTCGTGATTCGAGATAGCTCTCGATGATCGCTTCGACCTCGGGCTCGAGCGGCACCGTTCGTTCCTTGCGGCCTTTGCCTCGAACACCGATCACGCGATCACCAGCCGGGCCGTCGATCGAGCGCAGCGTGAGACTCAACACCTCGGCGAGTCGCAAGCCGCACGTGAGAAGAACGACGATCACACACAGATCTCGCTCGGGCCACGGGTCTCGAGCCCCCGAGCGGCCACGGGCCGCGACTTCGAGGAGGCGCATCACGCTGTCATCGCCGGTGATCGCCTTCGGTCGACTCTTCGGCACTCGGGGCTTTTCGACCGCCGCCATTGGATTGCCAGGGACGACACCCTCTGCGACCAGGAAGGTGAAAAGTTGATTCCATGTCGACCACGTGCGGGCGATCGTCGACTCGGACTGATGTGAGATCTCGGCGAACGCTCGTCGAAGCACACGGATCTCGAGATCACTGATGAGGATCTCGGGATCCTCCTTGTCGATGACCATCATGAGCGCAGTCATGATCGAATCGAGATCACGTCGGTACGCAGCCAACGTGTGCTCGGAGTGCTTCTTTGGCCGTCGAGCGAGAAAGAACTCGTCGATCATTTCTCGGACCGCGGGATCGGTCGGGGCCAGCAGAGGCATCGGGAAAGCGTAGTCGCGGTGACCAACGAGCGGCCTCAACCTCTCGTTGAGCAACGACCGCGGTGAATGCTCGTGAACATCCGGCTTCGACTACTCAAGAATTCGCAGGATGGGCCGATTGGCCCACATGCGTGAATGCGAGTCGTCCCGAGTTACTTGTCCGAGTTGTGCCATGAGTGCCAGCCCGACTGATTCGCGCCACCTCATTCCTGTTGAAGAAGAAGCGCTCGTTGGCGCTGATTCGCTCGAAAGCACCATTCGTCGCTGCCGTAACTGCGGTGAGTTGCTCGACCTCGCCGAAGGAACACCCCGGGTGCTCGCGTCGTAGCGCTACGTCGCTTTCCGGTATCGAGTGGCTTCAATCGCCACCGATGTTGCAGATGAGATCGCTCGCTGGCGTGTGGTCGATCCGTTTTGATGTCCACCAGCCGTGTGGGCCATCGTTGCTGAGTGCGTAAGCGTTTGCTCGCGTTGGGTCGCCGGCAACCGCGATCAGGAGTCGTTCGGGTCGAGTAACGACGGGGACGAGCCGCGAAGGATCATCCGATTCGGCGAACACCTCGGGCAACAGTCCTTCGGCGACGAGATCAAGGAGGCTTCGTCGACCTGCGGTGAGGTTGCTCCACTCGCCGATGAGGCGCTCGAAGGTGCGCGCCTCGATTCGGACGTGGTCGAACAACCCCTTCTGAACGTCTTCCTTCGACCAGCCGGCTTTCGCAAACAGTCGAGCGATGAGCGGTGAGATGACGAGCAGCGGTTGGAACTGATCGTGCCCGAGTCCGTACACGTGTGTGAGATCCCACGCGGCCGTGCGTGCGATGCCGTTGCCCAGATAGGGAAGGACTTCCGCTGGTGTGGAGCCGAAGACGCTGCCGATAATGGTGCCGCTGTTCATGCGAGCCATCGTGATCGCGTCGTCGGTTGGTGAAAGGCCAAAATCGGTGCTGAGCGGCGCCCAGCCGATCTCTGTGAGGCAGTCGTGGTCCTCGGTGAGGATCGTTCGAGTCGGGTTGCCGAACGTTGCTTTGTCATGCTGGTCGGCGGTGAACCCAAACACATTGCGCAGATACACGCGAAGCCATCGCCCGACGCTGGTATTGGCGCGTGCACCTTCTCGCATTGCTCCAGGGCCGGAGTTGAACCCGAGTGCTGCGGCGTTTGGGCCGTCGAGTATGGCGAGGGCGTCAGCGCCGGTGGTGTTGCCGGAGTGTTCAGCGCCGTACGCAGGGTCGGCCAAGATCTCGGTGAGGGCGATGAGCACCGGGAGGTGTTCGGGCTTGCAGCCAGCCATCACGGCGTTGACGCCGATCGACCAGATCGTGAGGTCACGGCCCGACGACGTTGCGACGCCAAGGGTCTTCCACGGGTCGTGTCCGGAGTCGACGAGGTACGCCTCGATTCGGTCGATCGTTGGAGGGATGACGGGGTGGCCGTCGGTCCAACCCTCGGCCAAGAAGTGCGCCTGAATCTCGTCGATCGACCCGCTGGCGGTGATGTCGAGCGCAGCGGGTTCGTCGGTTTCGGCCTCGGCCGATTGGTCGTCTGAACCAACCAAACCACCGATGATTTGTTCGACCGTCGACGACACGAAGTTGGTGTCGCGCTCTGCTCTATCGCGAACCTGCCGCGGCCCTCGGGTTTTGGGCCGACGCGGCGCTGACCGGAACGTGCGTTGCTCTGGAGTGCTGGGGCGCTCCCGATCGACGCAAGTTCGCGGATCGGGCGCGGGTTTTGGACGGACGCGACGCTGACCGGAACGTGCGTTGCTCTGGAGTGCTGGGGCGCTCCCGATCGACGCAAGTTGGCGGATCGGGCGCGAGTTTTCGCGCGCGCTGGTTTTGGTGGGCGCTGGTTTTAGCGGGCGCCGGTGGGGACGTCGGCTGGTGAGGGTGCTCGCTGGCCGACGGCGGCGGGTGCTGGCGCAGGGGCCTGACGTGCCGGTGCCGGCGCGGCAGCGGCCGGTACGGGCTGCTGCGGTGCGGGCTGGCGAGGCGCAGGTTGTGGAGCTGCGCCGGCTGCCTGTGCTTGAGCGTGAGCCTGTGCTTGAGACTGCTGAGCAGCGGCGCCAGGCGTTGGCGCTTCGTCTTCCTCGGCGAAGAAGTAGACGCTCGCGACCCGGTCGATCATGTAGCGATCGAGCTGCTGGGGGAGCCCTTCGTAGATCGCAATGCCCTTCATCATTTCGCAGAAGTCGACAGCAACATACGGGCGAAGCTCGCCGATGTTTTGGATCGCAACGTTGCGGAGATGGGTCGCTGCCTCAGCGGACACTTCGATCCCGAAGGCCTGAGCCACACGGACGAGAATCCAGTTGAAGGCGTTCTCGGTGACAGCACCGACGTAGACCTTGTTCTTGAGACGGCGAAGGAAGGCATCATCGCCGAGCTCGCGAGGATCGAGGTTCGTTGATGCAACGAGCTTGAGCTCGAACGGCACGGTGAACTTGGTGCCGGTGGCGAGCTTGAGGAAGTCGATGTTGCGCGACAGCGGCACGATCCAACGGTTGAGGAGCTCTTCTGGAGACATGCTCTGACGGCCGAAGTCGTCAACCACCAAGATGCCGTTGTTGGCCTGCATCTGGATCGGGGCGACGTAGGTGCCAGACATCGGGTCGTGATCGAGCTCGAGCATGCTCATCGTCATTTCACCACCGACGATGATGATCGGTCGCTCACAGAGCACCCAGCGTCGATCGAGGCCAGAGGGCTGCTCGGGAAGTTCGCGATGCACAGAGGGATCGAAGACGGTGATGATCGAGCCATCAACCTCGACGGCGCGCGGAACGACGATGTTGTCTTTGTGGATCCGAATCATGCGCTCGGCGAGGCTGGTCTTGCCGGTGCCGGGAGGGCCATACAAGAAGATGGCGCCGTCGTTCATGAAGGCTGGGCCGAGCTGATCGAGCAGCTCATCGGCAACCACGAGGTCTCCGAAGGCGGTTCGGATGCTCTCTTGGTTCACTTCCATCTCGGCCTTTTGAGCCCAGATGGTCCGGGTGTAATCGGCGAGGGGGACGGGCAGGTGGCTGGCGTAGGTGCTGCCCTGCATGCGCTCTTTGGCCATGCGAGAACCGGCTTCGGTCAGGCCGACGCGGTAGTCACGTCCGTCCATGCCGTGGAACTCGAGGAGCTGGCGGTTGCGAAGCTCGTCGGCAACTTCTTGCCCGATCGAGACGCGGATGGCGATTTGTTGGGAGACAGCGTGAACCGTCGACACACGGTCGATGATCAGTCGCCGCATGAAGAGGTCTTCGACCATGCTGGTGGGAACGCCCAGTTCTTCGAGCTTCCCAGGGGAGCGCGGCCACTCCGGATTGAATTCGCCATAGAGCTCGCTCATACCCCCTCTTAATCGGCACGAAATTCGATGAGTGGAGTTGTTCGGGTCGATCGACTCATTCGGGATTCGTTGGCTTTCACCACTCAAGAGTTGGGGTCGAGGGCCGATTGCGTCTTGACGAGGCAAGAAGATGGTCTTGCCCGACTGAGTGCGTGGGATACGAATGTCGAAATCAGCAGAAAAGCACCGGAACCTTGCAGTCTCGGGCACTGATGCAGACAGCACCTATACGGACACCGACAAGCTCGCCTCTGGCGTGTTCAAACTCGAGCCCATCAGCGGGAGTCAGGACCGCCGAACGATCGACGTTGACGTCGATCTGACGACGACCGACGGCTCGCTGCTCATCGGCGACGTTCGCCGTGCAGCAGAACGAGCAACGTCGGCTGACCAGCACGAAGTCGCTCATCGCATCTGGACCGTCCTCATCGAAGCTGCCCGTCGAGTTGGCAACGTTCCACTCGAGGCACTCTCCGTGTCCCGGGCCGATGGAGCGAAGACCCAGGCGAAGAACGCCGGACGAGGCGGTTCGCCCGCCCCCGCACCATCGAGCGCCTACGCCTATGACTACGAAGCGCTCGCCGCCGATCGTGCGGATGGCATGAAGCAGGCAGAGGTTGCCAAGGAGTGGAACTGTTCGCCTGGCACCGTTGCCCGCGCCGTCCGTTACGTCAACAAGCGCGACGAGCTCGTGAGCGACCATCCTGAATTGCTTGACGACGTGCACTCCGGCGCCACGGTGAAGGACTTGGCCACGACCTATGGCGTGTCGACAAAGGTGATGCGCTGGATCGTCACCACGTCGCTCGATCGCCGCAACAGCTGAGAACTTCTTGACCGAGTCAGCTCGGTTTGAGTGAGAGTCCGATATCGAGCCGGTGCCGAGTGAAGGCACCGATGAGCAAGAGTCCGGCGACGATTGTCCCTGCGATCGACAGCATGTGGAAGCCAGCCTCTTGGAAGATGAAGCCTGAGGCAACGGCGCCTGCTCCGCTGGCGATCGACGTGAGCACTTCGACCGAACCCTGAACCGACACTCGCTGTTCTGCGTCGACCGAAGAGGTCAACAACGCGCTTCCTGCAACCATTGCCAGGCTCCATCCGAGCCCGAGCAGGTAGAGGCCGGGGAACATCAGTAGTCGTGGAGCTTCACCGGCGAGAGCCGTCATCACCGTGGCAATCGCCAGTGTTCCTGCCCCGAACCCGATCGTGATGGTTGCGCCGATCCGGCGGGTGACCCAACCGGCCAGTGGAGCGAAGGCGAACATCCCGAACGTGTGCGTTGAGATGACGGCTCCGATGCCGGCCTTGGAGTGGCCGTGCGCGTCCATGTGAAGTGGCGTCATCGTCATGACGGTGACCATCACGGCTTGTGAGATGACGAGCCCGAACATGGCGAGGCGGGCGAGCGGTCGGTCCCATGCGATGCGCAGCGACGGGCCGAGTCCGAGCTTCTTTGGCTTTGTCGCCTGTTGGGAGTTGAGGCCACCGGCAACGATGAGTGGGTCGGGCCGAAGGAACAGCCAGATGATGAGTCCGGATAGTGCAAAGGCAACGCTGGCTCCGAAGATCGGCCCTGACAGATCGGAGCTGAACATCGATTCCGACATTGCACCGAGCGGACCGATGAGCAGCGGTCCGCCGACGGCGCCGATCGTCGACGCGAACACGATCGTGCTGATGGCGCCCGCTCGATCCTCTTCCTCTGCGAGGTCTGCCGCTGCGTAGCGAGCGAGGTTCGTCGCACCCTGACCGAACCCAAATGCAAACATGCCGATCAGGAACATGGTGAGCGATCCACGCTCGACGGCAATGCCTGAGACAAGCGCTCCGACTGTGGCGACGGCGTAACCACGGCGAAGACCGATGTTTCGACCGGAGCGAGACATCATCGAACTGAGAAGGAATGCGCCACCGGCGGTACCGACGGTGATCGTCGCCGTGCCCAGGCCAGCGAAGCCCTCGTTCGTCAGCATGTCCTTGATGGCCAGCGCCGCAACCGTAAAGGCCAACGACATCGCCGCTCGAGAGATGACGGTCGCAGCGAAAAGCACACGAATCGTTCGCTTCTGGATCGCGATGCGGTCGATCACTGCGGATGTCACCCGCTGAGTGTGCCTCCCTCGCTGGTCTGGAGCAATTGTGATCGACGGTGCACGGCTCCGGTTGAACTCCTGATGGAAACGCCTCTGGCGGAGTCAGGCAGGGCGTTGTGCGACCACGAACGCTTGAGGCGTGTCTTCGTGAGCGAGGAGTTGGTCTCGCTGGTGAACCTCGCAGCGTTCGAAACCGGCGTCCTTCAACGATGCGATCACGGCACTCACGCTGTGGCGATAGAGCGTCAGATGAGTGTCTGATCCGTAGGCGTTTGGCCGTTCGACAGCGTCGTCATCACCCGCTTGGAAGGCGATCAGAACAAGGCCATCGGGTTGCAGCACGCGGTCGAGTTCAGCCCACACCGTGGCGAGGTCAGCCGGGGGAGTGGTGATGATCGAGTACCAGTACACCGCACCGAGGAGCGAGCCATCGTCGGTCGGAATGTTGGTGAGTGGGGCGACCTCGAAGGTGAGGTGAGGGTGAGCGAATCGAGCTGCGTCGATCATCTTCGGAGCGATGTCGATGCCGCTGCAGTCGAGTCCTCGTTCGTCGAGGTAGCGAGCGATTCTGCCGGGCCCGCACCCGACGTCGATGATCGCGCCGGGGGCTTTGGCGGCGAGCGTGTCGGCAAACTCGGCAAGCACGTCTTGGTCAAACGGCGCTTCAAAATCTTCGGAAACTGATGTGCCCACCGCCTGCACGAACTGATCGGCGGAGTGGTCATAGACCACTCGCGACGCGGCCGCGTGGTCCAAGGCAGCCGTCTGGTCCGGGGCAGCCGTTCGGTTCAACGAAGCCGAGTGATCAGAAGCATCGTTGGCCATGCGTAAGTATGGCCGCCTGCGTACTCCGAGGGTCGGTCATTTTGCATGACCAGAGCCGGATTGTCGCCGTGTGACTAGAGCGAGGAGATTGCGACGAGGCTCTGGGCGGCGAGGTTCAACGATGGTGTGTCGTAGCTGAGGGACGCAAGTGCATCCTCGGCGTGCATGCCGTCTCGAAGTCGGCGGTGCAGATCGATCATCACGGCTCGGGCGTGCACGTCGGAGAGGTCGACCGTCGATGCGATGATCTGGCGCGCACCGCGTGCCGCAAGCACGGTCGCAAGGCCATAGCTTGCGGCATGACCTGAACCCGACCCGCCAACACGACAGCAAGCAAGCACGACGGTGTCGGGAACTCTCGCTGCGGTTTCGATGTCATACGCAGTCAACGGACCGTCGGTGAGATCGAGATTGGAGAGAAGTGGGTCGTCGTTTCGCGTCGAGCCGTGGGCGGCGATGTGGAGCACTTCGCTGCCCTCAAAGGCGCTGATCACATTGCGGCAGGTTGCGTCGTCGTTCTCGAGCGATCGAGTCGACGAATACAGGGCCTCGACATCAGCGAGTTCCGTTTGCTCGGCGAGCCCTGGCCCGCTCACTGCGATGAGTTGGGGTCGCCCTTCGTCCTCTGGTTTCGAAGTGCCCGAAGCGGTCGGGTATCGGCCGGACACGACGGACACAGGTCGGGCGGAGAGGCTTGGCAAGAGTCGCCAAGGCACGGATTGGAGCGCGCCGGTTGGAACGATCGAGATGCGGTCGAACTTCATCGATCCGATCAGCGGCTGGATCAAGAGCGCATCGAGTTTCGCTGCTGTGTTGGCGAGCGCATCAAAGTCACGCGTGCTGTCGCCGTATGTGTCACCAGCGGCAATCGACGATTGAAAACGGAGCTTGATGAGGGCTCGTTTGACGTCGATCGTTGGACCGAGATCGACGATTTCATCGGTGTTGCCGACACAAACCCCGACGAGCCGGTCGTTGCACTCAGCGAACACCAACATGCCTGGGTGCGTGAGATCGGCAAGGCTCACCGTGTTTTGGCGTGCACCTTCCGCGCGTTCCGCCGTCCACGACAAGAACCGGACACGCGATTCGATGCTCTCACGCTGCTGGGCCACGTCCGGGCGGTCATCGTCGAACATGGTCGAACGGAGACGCTCGAGTTCGTTGATCAAGTTGGGGGAGGGGAGGGTCATGCTCGGTCCGCCGAGAACGACGCGCCTCGAGCGGTCGACCCAGTGGATGAGATCTCCGGCTGACCCACGCGCCTGAGCGATTTCGATCGACAGCCACGGGAGGGGGACGATGCCATCGAGGGCCCGTGCTCGAAGTTCAAACGCCTCGAGCCCGCCTGCGTAGTTCTCGAGCTGGTCGAACGCTCGGTCAAGAACGGTGCCCGCTTGGTCGAGATCGCCGTGGAGCTGTGCGGCTCGAGCCGCTGCATAGAGCTGAGCGACGCGAGTGTGAGGAGCGTCGACCGGAAGGGCGTCACCGACGTGGGCGAAGACACTGGCAGCTTCGGCGAGTCGACCTGCAGTGAGCAGCCGGTGGCTGCGTTCGATGAGGATCTCGATCGTGGTCGGATCGGTCAGGTCGAACAGTGATGGGTTGCTCTCGCCGCCGAGCTGAAGGGGACGGTCGACGTCAAGTGCGTTGACCAACAGGCGGATGCCCTCGGCACGGTCGTTCCCCTCGACGAGGTAAAGAGCGGTTTGCAAACGGTCATCCGAGCGAGGTTCGCCTGCGGCAATGGCGACTCGAGCGCCGAGCACATACAGGTCGGGAAGAACCGTGGTGACATCGATCGTTTTCAGATGTTCGATGGTGCTGGCGATCGTCTCTTCGGCTTCGCGAACTGCTCGAGCGATGAAGAGAATCTCCGCCCGGTCGAGCATGTCCTGTCCCTCGACGAGTGAGTGCACTCGTAGGGTCAGGGCTTCGTCGAGTTCGACCAACGATGCGCGAAGCAGGCCTTGCCGACCGAGCAGCACGCCGAGGTTGAACTTCGGGCTCGAGACATCGTGTGCCCCGAGCGCCGGGATCGAAATCGACTCACGCATGTCAATCTCAGCCAAGTCGGCGTTGCCCGTCTCTCGGTGCGCTTCGCTTCGATTGTTGAGGAGGACTCCAAGGGCCTCGCGATCACCGGACTCACGGGCCAACTCGATCGCTTCGTCGAGCCGGGGGATGGCCCCCGCAAAGTCCTTCGTCATGATGTGGACCATGCCGAGTTGGCTGAGAAGGCGCGGGACCTTGCTCGGAGGCGTGGTGGGTAGCACCGCGTCGCCAAGCTCGAACGCTTCGGCTGTGCGGCCGGCCGTCGCAAGGACCAAGACACTTCGGAGCTGCGCCTCGGAACGCGTTTCAGCGGTGGTTGCGTGTTGCGCTGCTTCGGCAAGACGCCGAATTGAATCCGCCATGTCGCCGTCGAGCCGGCTGAGCTTCGCAAGCCCGATCTGAACGAGCGCCAGATCGTCGCCGCTGCATTCGAGCTCGAGCCTTTTGCCTCGAAGGATCAGCGCCGGTCGGTCATGCGCGGCACGGCGGTCGGCATCTTCGAAGAACTGGCGAGCTGAGGTTTGGGTCACGCGATGGTCCACGGCGTGCAATACGTCGCGTTGTCGCAGCTCACCACCAGGCGTAGTGGGCTGCTGAAGGGGCCAAAGCACAGAACGTAGTTGTCGTCGTCGACATCGGCATCAACGCGTGAAGTGGTCGACTGGACAAAGACCTCTTTGACGGCCCACGTTTCGGGAAGGCGAGCCATCATTGCTCCGTTGGCAAACCGGACAGCGAGTTCGATGGGATCGTCGGGGTCACCAAAGGTATAGAGAAGGTCGCGCTCATCTGAGCTGCGAAAACGAACGCCTGTGGTTCGGACGCCATCGGCTGTGTCGTACTCCTCGGTGCCGACGATCTCTCCGTCGATGTGGAGCTGAGGGAGCGCCTTCGTCGCTTCGACAAGCGACGGATCCGGACCGTCGTTGCTGAGCGCTCGGCTCAACTGCTCGACGAGTTTGTCTCCCGGATCGCTACTCATCTGATTCCTGTCCTTGGTAGATCGTGCCGAGTCGGTCGAGGCAGCGACGCCGCTTCGCGCTGACCGTACCCCGCTTCACGTTCAGGCGAGTAGCCATCTCGTCATACGTTGCTGGCGGGTCACGAAAGCTTAGCTCTAACACCTTACGACAAGCAGGGGAGAGCTGGGCGACCGATGTGCGAAGACGTGAGTCCGCCTCGGCCGCGGCGACTTCTTCCTCAGGCGACGGCCCCTCGTAGGCGGGATCGATTTCGTCGATTGGTGTGTCGGCCATGGATGAGCGATTCATGCGTTGGAGGTGGCGAACGCACTCGCGGCGAGTGGTGGTGTGGAGCCACAGCCCAAGCTTTTCGGGCTCACGCACCTGGTGGAGATGGGTGTGGAGCAGGAGAAACGAGAGCTGGAACAGGTCTGGGGCATCGCTCTTGCGAATGCCGTATCGCCGGATGACCGACCAAACGAGCCGCTCGTAACGGTCGACGAGTAGCTCCCACGCGGTGGAGGAGCCAGACAGCGCGGCGCCGATCAAAGCCTCGTTCGTGGAGCTCGGTCCGATGCCCCTCAAGAAAATTGGAGGAGCACCTGCATCTTTTGTCGACCTCATTGCCTCTCCTCCGGCATCAATCCACATCGCCCTGGAGGCAAGAACATGAAAACAACGCTCGTAGCCAAGAAGACCGCCCTCGTGATCGCCGCCGGTGCGTTGGCTTTGGTTGTCGGCTCGTCGCCGATTGCCACCGGCAGTGGCTGGGGCTGATACCCCTGATTTAGGGAGAATCCTGCACGATAGGTGGAGCAGGATCAACCTGCAGTAGCGAGAAGGTTCTCGCTGCGGCTTCAAAAGCGAACGAACCCGAGCTCACGCGGCTCGGGTTCGTTCGCGTCTGGAGGGCTGTTTCGTGCGTCGACCGGATCGTTTGCTCGAAGCGGAGTTAGGAAACGATCGCTGGAGTTGGGGGAGCGGTGGCAAGCGTGGGAGAGCCGGCTTCGTCGAACTCGGCGCTTGCGGTGACGGCCCAGTTGTTGCCGTTTCGTTCGGTCTGGGAAAGGGAGTGGCGGTGACGTCCGCAGTGGGTGCATGCATGCTCAGTGAGAAGGAGCGAGACACAGCGCTTGCGAGGCTTCACCTTGTCTTGCTCGTTGGTGACGATCGACCGGACCGATTCGATGTCGGTTGCCTGCATCGCCGCAAAGGCGAGATGGCTTTGGTCGCCTAAGCCTTCCTCGCCGAAGAAGCGCTGGTGCTTGGCTGTCTTCTTCATGAAGCGTTCGGAAGTCTCGCACCAGGGAATCTTCGTCAACGTCGATGAGAGCAAGAACCCGCCGCCTGCGAAACCGATGATCTGCAATGCGGTGAGGGCGTAGCCGAGCGACCCGACTCGATCGATGGTGGTGTCGTTGCCGGAGCTGCCAATGGAGTAGCTGGCTTCGGTGGAGACGAGCTTGAGGTATTCAACGAAACTCATCACGTCTGACGGGGATGCGCCGTTCGGGAACTTGAACCAGGTGTAGCTGAGGTAGTTGGCGATGCCGAAGGTTGCGAGTGCGGTCAGCAGCGGGAAGAACCGTGCGGCGCCGGTCGGGCGAATGTGGAGCACTCGGCTGACGAGCCAAAAGCCGATCGCGCTGACGAAACCACAGCCGATCGCTCCGATTGGAATGACGAACATCGCCGAGAAGCCGTAGATGTTGATGGCGTGCTGCGTTTCGACCCACGACAAGAAGACGGCCAGAACGGTTGCGGTGAGCAGTGAGGCCACCGTGGCGATGGCGAGCTTTGTTGCGTTCATGTTCCCTCAGACGGAGCGAGTGGGCGACTGGTTCGATCTTCGGTTCAAAAAGCCTGTGAGCTGAGCGGAAACTGGTGTCACGGTCGATTGAGATCGGCGCGTTGTGCAGGAATGCCGTGCCGTTGGGAGTGCGTGCCGTGGGGAGTGCCGTGCCGTTGGGAGTGAGGCGTTCGGGCGATGCTGAGCGGGTCGGGGCGGCTGTGCGGGTGGGGGCGATGCTGCGCGCAGGTCCCTACGGGAACACGGGGAGAATCCCGATGGCCGAGGGGGAGTGCTGTTGTATCTTCGGGCGGTGCCGGCGCCCGCTGGCAGAGATCGTCTGGAGGGACCGATCATGAAACCCGCAACGTTGGAAACCTGTTTGTCGCGCCGCGACGGGGGTGTCTCGGCTGCGCCGCTCCGCAGGCTGCTCAGCCTTGTTGCTGCGATCGCCATGATCGCCGCAATGGGGGTCGGGGCGATCTCGCCGGCCGGCGCCGAGTCGCCGCCCGCGCTCGAGCGCATCGAACGAGGGCCAGCCG
Source organism: uncultured Acidimicrobiales bacterium (assembly GCA_937925335.1). Lineage (GTDB taxonomy): Bacteria > Actinomycetota > Acidimicrobiia > Acidimicrobiales > SZUA-35 > CALEWY01. The sequence goes on along the minus strand of CALEWY010000045.1, from coordinate 5,143 downwards.
GTGTGGATGGTGAAATTGAGCGGCTCTACGTCGCCTTGCTCGATCGTGCACCTGAAGAAGAGGGGCTCGAGTACTGGGTTGGTCGCCGAGCCGACGGAATGGCTCTGACGGAAATGGTGGCGTTCTTCCGGACCTCACCCGAATTCCAACAAACGTTTGGAACCCAGGTGAACGCAACGACCGAAGAGTGGGTCGAGTTCATGTACGTCGAGGTTCTCGAGCGGCCATCCGAGCAAAGCGGCAAAGACTTTTGGGTCGAGCGAGTCGAGTCCGGCGATGCAACAAAGGAAGATCTGATCGTCTTCTTTGCCGACAGCGTCGAGTTTCGAGTCAAGACCGGAACGGGCATGGAGGGCCTGATGGCTCTGGTCGATGCGTCCGAGGCTGTTTACGCTCCCGAGGACTCGTATCAATATGAGCGTTCGACATCCAGCATCATTGGCGGGTCGACGACGACGATCACGGTGACAAACGGCGTGGTCACCGAACGGGCTTACGAAGAGTCGATTCTGAACGACGCCGGCGACTACATCGATGATTCGTGGGTCGAGACCGGCGATGAGATCGGATCTCACGATGGCGCTGCCGAAGCGCTCACAGTGATCGAACTTCACCAAGCGTGTCGAGAGTATTTGGTCGAGCTGGACGAAGATCCGCTGTACAGCTTGACCGTTCAGGTCGACGACAACGGATTCATGAACCGTTGCGGCGGCGACTTCCTTCAGTACATCGCCGATGCCGGCACGGGGGATTACATCACGATCGAGAACTACACGATCGTGGTCACCCCGTAAGCATCATCGACACACCTGTTTGAACGGGGATGGGGGCCTCAGGGCCCAAGAGCGACCCATCCCCGAAAACGGGCATGTGATGCATAATGTCGCTTATGTCTGTTTCAAACCCGAAAAACCCCCTTGTGGAGGGATGTCCCGCAACTTCTTGCGGCTGAGCCCTCCGCAAAGCCCCTGGAGGGATATCCCGCAAGAATCACCGAATGAACTGATGCGATCCAAACAGTCGACGATCGAGGTCTACGCGCAATCGGTCGCCACGTCGAGCGCTTCGCAGACCTCTGTCATGCGCAATCCGCTGAGTGACCCGATTCGTTCAACGAGCAGCCCGACCGAAACGGACTCAACTGAATCCAAGTTGATGGCGCAGGCGCGGCCAATCGGATCGGTTTCTGGGTCGAGGAGAACCTCGCTCGGCAGTCCTCGAACGTTCGTCGTGCAAGGTGCGACCAGCGCTCGACGCAAGCTGGGTATGGCAGCGTCTCTCGAAAGAATGACGACTGGACGTCGTCCGATCTCAGGCGGCTCGCACCACCACAGCTCGCCTCGTTTCGGCAACTCACTCACGATGATGCTGCACTTCGGAACGACTGAAGGTCGCCCCAGTCGTCTGCCTCGTCGAGTGGCTGGTCTTCATACGCCGCCTGGTACGCCGAATCGATCTCAGCTGAGCGATGCCGTTGAAGTAGAACAGTGAGGGCTTCCTCGACGAGTTCGCTGTCGGTTGTTCCAGCATGGGCGCGACGAGCGTTCTCAAGGAGCTCACGGTCGACGGTTGTACTGATGCGTGCCCGACTCATGCCACGATTATGCCACGCCGTAAGGGCTTGCCGCAACGGGCGGGCAACGCCTCGACTTCTTTGACATGACTCCATCCTCTCAAGGATCAGAGCACGCAACATTCCCGGAACGATTCACGAGAGCCCCCTCAGAGCTATTCGATAGGTATCCGCCTCAACAGCTAGACAAGCTCGCTGGGCCAATGAGCGCTGAAATCGCGCTCCGACAACGTCAGTCCGAGTAGTTCCTCTATGCGCCGACGATTCTCATCGACACCTCCGCCCACAAAGCAATACGGAGCATTCGTGATGCGCTTCCGCACCTCAACTTTGCCTCGAACAAGCTCGCGCACGGGCACGACGAAACCAGCGCTCATCTTGCCAGATCGGACAAACGCCACGACCCAGGCTTCCACAGCGCATGCGAGCGCACGATCGGAAGCTTCAGCCTCAACCGCACTCTCCAAAAACCCGAGGCCCGTGGGGAAGTCACGAGTACACATACCCACGATCCGGAAGAGCAGACATCGTGTCTCTTCATCGCTCGGTAGATCGCTGGAGGCGATGAACGTTACGAGTCGTTCAAGCGACGACTCAACTTGCAGTTCGGCGTGTCGCTCCGCAGCGAAAGCACCTGGCGAGAGTGCACGGGCCGACTCCCAGGCTCCGACCCAAGGTGCCACCGAGATCAGGACTGCCAACAACGGAACTTCGAACGACCGACGCTGGACAATGCGAGTAACCAAACCATCCACCAAGCTCGGCGCCTCTAGCGACACCGCTGACCCGCCGAGCAATGTCGCGTCAACAACGTCGCTCACCGCAAGCCAGAGCCCCGTTGAATCGCTCTCGTTGTCCAATAGGTCGAAAAGTTGATCGTTTGTCACTTGTAGGTAACTCCGTTGGCACTCATCACTTAGACAGTCCCTCAGGGAGAGCGCCGTTGACGACTTCGAACCCGTCGATCGTCGCAGGCCCTCATACATACTGCTGCCGCCCGCACCCTCGAGGGTGGTTGTGAGTGCTCTGGGAATTCCAAAGGTCCGGGAATCTTGCAGTGTTACCTCGACGTCGACGCACCTCTCGTTCCTGGAGGGAACAATCGTCTGGGAAACCTCTGACAACTGGTGCAATTCCTTCCCGGGATCCATTGTGGCCCAGAGCCTCCTTCAATTCCCAGGGCTTGGACACACGCGTCCTCTCGCTCCCAACCGAAGTCCTCGCCGCCATCAACCACTACCTCACCCAACGAGTTGAACAACGACTCGGAGGCACCGACCCCGACGCCTACCTCTTCGTACGAGTCAACGGACGAAGCCTCGACAACCAAGCAGTCCAACACCTCGCGAACAATGGCTCGCCGCAGCCGGCGTCACCGCACCCCAGGCGAAAAGGTCCACCTCTTCCGCCACACCTACAGCGTCGCCCAAATCGACCGAGGCACCTCACTCCCCCAACTCCTTGCGAACAACGTCTTCCGGAACTGACCGAACAGGTTGATCCATTGAAACCTCGCCCGCACGGTGGATGACACTGGCGAGGTCGGAGTCTTCGAAACCACCCCCACCGAAATGCGAATCATATTGAGGCTGCAGGCAACGCCGGCAGCCATGTTCCAGTCGAGATAGGTTCGAATCCGAGATGATCGACGAAGAAGTGATCGAAAGATTGCACATTCATGCGGCAGGGACGCCTGACGTGTCTGGACCTGGCTTTGCTGATGTGATCTGGAGATGTCGGAATGACTACAGCCAGATGAATCTCGAAGTCGTTTGGCAGGATATTGCTCGGCTCATGCAGGCGCTTCAACCTGCAGTTCTTGGCTGGCAGGTTGCGGGCGTTCCCTTGCCAGTTTCGTATTCAGTTTCAGAGATCGCAGCTCGCGCTGCGAAGCTGGCGCTTGTCGTTCCAGACAGAGAGGCCCGCCGAAAGTCGGCGGTTATGAGCTGGAGGGTGGCGGTCGGCTGGGAAGCGCTGATGTCCCTTGACATTTTCGACATCGCACTCCACGTCGCAGGTGAGGAACGTGCGCTTCAGCTCAGCGACGTTGGCGATTGCTCGTAGTGGTGAGTAAGCGACCTGCTCACTCGCACGACTAGTCACAGCTCACCTTGGCCCTCCAGTCTGAATCGGCAAGTGTGGCGCTGTCGACTCGGGCTCAACGACGTTGCCGGCAATGTCAAGGCGATTCCCCCCCCAGGGTCCGTCGACGTGGGCATGAGGAGGGCAGGCGGATGGGTGACAGAGAATCCGTTGCTCACCAGAAACTGGATCGACACAGCTTCCTCGGCCGTCTTGCGGATCCGGACCCTGGGGAACAACCCAGCATCGCGGCCCACAGCGTCGATCTCCGTAGGCGTCCTATCGGCGGTGTCCGGTCGACCGGGTTGTTGTTGGCTTCGGCTAAGAAGCGTCGAGGTGTACCGGCGTGTACCACGGCATCAACTCACTGAACGAGCTTAGATTCTTGGGTTCACTAAGGGGTCGGGTTGGTGCTGCCAATAGTTGGAAGAAGTCGCCGAGTAGTGGGCCAGGCGTGTCATCGGGGGGCCACGGTCCGGTGTCGCCGATTGCCTTCGCTGAGACGACCTGCCCGTACTCGTTGAATCGGAGGTAACCCATGTCGAACAGTTCACGTGACGCGCGCAGATATTGAGACAACGAAGAACAGAAGGGGCCGATGACTGGCTCAGCCAGGGGACCGACGCTCCACAGCCAGCCCATCCTTTCACCGGACCCCTCGATGACGAGAACGTCGCCCTCAGATGCGTAAAGAAACGGCACCGGGTCGACAGGGAACTCCGAGTCGACTTCGGCTGCCATCGTGAGGCTCAAATCGAGCCCCTCGTTGAGGTGCCAGAGGCCGCCGTCCGGTGTGGCGAGACCCAAGGTTCTTGCGCGAAGCCAGAGCTCTGAATCGTAGAAAGCTTGATACTCGCCGGGTAGTCCACGATTGAAGATCGGGCGCGTGATTTCTGGATCAAACACGCTTTGACCAAGCGGAAGGACCTCAACGCCGTTCGACCGCAACCATTCGATGTGCTCAGCGATGAACTGCACTACAGATCCACACCCTGGAAGCAACGGCATCGTTAGTGCTTGTTGCTGAGATCGATCGAGCTTGCAGAAAGAAGGTCGCGCCCTCCGTCGACTCGGTGGTTGCTACTCCAATGCCTCGCTCTCCAGCAAGAGAGGCAAGGTCCTCGAACACGGCGCAAAACCAGCTCATTAGGGTCCGTTCAAACGTTTTCTTCAGTTTGGCACGTGAACAGGTGATGAGCGATGTGTACCTCACCGGCGACTTCGAGACCTGCCGCCTCCGCTCCTAGCCGACCCCACAGGGCGAGCAGCATCGACTCGGGCTCGCATGCTGTCGGCCATCCGCGGGTTTACCAAAGTGGCTCCTCACCAATAGTGCCGAATTTGTTGGGGTGAGTCCCTCGTAGTGGTGTAGGTCGGGGTCATCACCTTGGTGGTGGCCATCGTGCGATTCTCAGAAGTAACCACACGACTGAGAAGGAAACCGCACGATGACCGAACATGATTCTGCCCTGAACGCGCTCACTGAAG
>CALEWY010000044.1 GCA_937925335.1 uncultured Acidimicrobiales bacterium | reverse complement strand
GCCAGCCGCCGAGCCGAGCGGCCCACCGGTCGCTGTTGGTGACGAGCATGATCAACAGCCGACCGTCCGGCGACAGCGCATCGAGCGCTCTGTCGATGAGGGCAGGTGGGTCCGGGTGGTGGGAGAGCAGCCACGTTGCGACGCTCAAGACGATGATGCAGTGCGGCGATCGCCTCTCGGCACACGACGCGTTCCCACAGGCGAGGGCGCAGGTCGGGGCGGTCAGCCGACATGTCCGCCGAGGTGGTAGGTCAACGCCATGGCGATGCACTGCCGGAGCTCATCTTCTGGCAACTGCTCATCCAGAGAGAAGAGCAATGCTCGTCCGCCGTCGTAGCTGAACGTGTCGCCGAAGAGGCCTTCGAACTGCTCGACGAGGTTCGTGTGGCAGATGAAGAACATGGCATATCGAGGGGCGTTGTCGTCAGGACCGGAGCTGGCCTTCGAGCCAGAAGTGATCGGGGCGATTCGAATCGTGCTCCCGCTGTTGGTCTCGGGGGTGAGGTAGCTCGGCTGCCCCCACTTGAGTGTCTCCTCGACCCGGCCGACACCGTCGGTCTCAACAGCGGTCGAAAGGATGAGCGACCGGAGTGTGAGGAGCGCATTTCGAACCTCGGGCTCGAAGGAGCCGAAGGTGTCGGCGACCTGACGATCGAGCGGTGACATCGTCGGTGCGATCGATGGCGGTTGGGTGGACGCTGTGGTGAGGGCAGCGGACATCACTCGCCTCCGTCGGTGTCGATCGGGAAGTGAATTTCGGTGAGGAGATCGGCTTCGGCAACGTCTGCTGGGCTGTTGAGGTAGACCTCTCGGGCCGGGCCGAGGATGGTGTGGCCGTGCTCGTGGATCCAGGTGGAGACGGTGGCGTAGGACTCGCCCATGCTGTCGTAGCTCCCTCGGTGGACGACCGATGCGGTTGCGACCTCGGGAATCTCGATCACCTCGACGCCGTCGCTTGCTTCGGCTGGTCCGGCGACGGGAATGCACACGGCGATGTCGCCAACCGTGTCGCCGTCAGGTGCCTGGTAGTAGAGGGTGAATGGAGCGCCAACCGGCTGCAGTCCCGATGCGCCGAGGTAGCCGAACACCGTGCTCATGCCGTCGGGAATGGCCTTGAAGATCTCAGTGAAGGTTGGGCTGGTTCGGTAGGCGGCGGCGAGCTGGTTGGACTGAGCTTTGACGGTGACTTCGGTGGACATGACGTACTCCTTGAGTTGGATGCGATGGCGCAGCTGTTGCGCCATCCGGTCGATCTCGTCGCGCTGGCGTTCCAGCGCTTCGAGGTGTGACGTGAGCACCAACTCGGAATCGTCGCCATCGAGTGTTTCGGCAATCTTCGCCAGCGGCATGTCGACCATCCGCAGCGAACGAATGGCATCAGCTCGGGCGAGCTGTTCAAGCCGGTAGTACCGATAACCGGACTGCGGATCGATGAACACGGCGGGCAGGAGGCCCGAAGCGTCATAGTTCCGCAGCGATTTCACCGAGAGCCGGGAGGCGGTGGCGAATCGTCCGATTGGCATCAACATCACGTGGTCCAACTTCCTGTCTCCCCGTGGGGGAGAGTCAAGCGGACTTGCGGAGATTCTTCAGAACTGTGCCGGTTTGGTTGTTTCGAAGCGGAACGATCGCCACAGGAAAAGGGCTCCGACCAGGTGAAACGTGCCGGCGACGACATAGGCGAATCGCAGCGACAACGTTTCTGCGACAAGACCGGCGAGCAGTGCGCCGACGACGAATGACGAGCGTGTGATCATTCGGGAAGCGATCGCCGTGCGGCCGAGGCGGTCGTTTGGCGTGTGGCGCTGAACGAATCCTCGACCGATCGCAATTAAGATTCCTCCTACCGCTCCGTTGATCGCCCACGCCGCGATGAGTTGCCAGATGTTCGTGACGCCACCGATGGCGATGATCGACAGCGCGGCGAGTGTTGCCGAGGTTGTGATGATCGATCGCCTCGAGAAGCGTTCGACGAGGCGAGCGGCGATGAGGCTCGCGACCGTTGCTCCGGCTGCTGCGGCGGCGAGGGCGACGCCGTAGAAGAACGGTGAGGCGTCGAGCTCGTCTTCCACGATGACGACGAGCAGTCCGAATGCTCCGGCGGTGCCGAGGTGGAAGATGGCGATGCCAGCGGTGAGTGGCTTCAGGAACGGATGATCGAGGATCCATCGAAGGCCGACTCCCATTTCAGAACGAACGGATGTCTGCTCCTTCTTTTGGCGTTGCTCGTCGGGCGGGAGCGCTCGAAAGGCGGCGATCGACGACGAGTAAGTCAGTGCGTTCACGAAGAATGGAAGCCAGGGGACGACGGTGAACATGGCGGTTCCGACCGGGGCGCCGATGTATTGGTTCGTGACGACCTCGACGGTGGTGAGCCGGCCGTTCGCTCGGTCAAGTTCGTCTCGAGAGACGAGCTTTGGAATGGTTGCGACGACCGACGGGTCGACGAGGATCTCGCCCACGGTGATGAGGAAGGCGACGACCATCAGCATCCACACGCTGGCGGCGTCGGTCAGGACGATGAGAGCGAGGAGCGCCATGATCGTTGCCCGCCAGGCCTGGGTGGCCATGATGAGCCGGCGGCGGTCGGAGCGGTCGACGATCACCCCGCCGAACGGTGCGAACGTCGTCCACGGCAAGTACTGAGCCGCTGTGACCGCCGAAATCAGAAACGGTGAGTTGGTGAGTGACGTCGCAAGCAGAGGCATCGCGGCAAGCCGCATTCCGTCGCCGAGGTTCGTGACAAACGAAGCGGTCAGAAGAGCCGAGAAGTGGGGGCCCAGACCTCCGCGCTCATTCACGAGCCCAACCTAGACCGCTCGCCACCCGCCCCTCCGAAGATTCTCACTACCACCAGATTCTCCGGCCATCTACCGGCTGCGATCTCTGAGACCGCAGCCACCCCCCGCTTCAACGTGCAGCTGCAGGGATCCCGCGAGATCGCACTGTTTTCGGCCGACGCCCTCGGGCGCGCCCCTTCCGACCCACTGCGGTCTCTGAGACCACAGCCGGTCTGGAACCGACTGTGGTCTCAGAGACAACAGTCACGCTGGGCAGACCCGTTCGCCCTCTAGCCAGTAGCGAGGTCAACCTCTGTTTCGATGGAAAAGGTTGGTCCGCCGTTGCTTACTGTGACGCTATAGCCATCTGGATGGGTGAAAAAGTTGTCACGGTCGTCAACTGCAGTTTTTGTCCACCCTTGAGCGATTGCGTTCTCTTCGAACTCGGCCACGAGTTCCGGTCCGGACTGCGTCTCTGATCGGAGTTCCATTGAGAAAGAAATCGGCGGAACGAAGAGAGTGAGTCCCTGAAAACGACGTGCCACCGACATGCTGACAATCTGGACCTCATCATCGATTGGGTAGTCGCTCGCCCAGCCTGAGTAGATGCCGGCAAATTCAGCCAATTCAACTGGTTCGTCTAACAACGACAACCTGACCACAGAGATCTGGGTGATCGAGCTGTCAGATTCGGTCTTGACAACGAAGATCAGACGGTCATCGTCGTCTTCATCGGCGACAAACCGGACAGAGGTATCGGTGATAATTGCTTCGCCGATGAGTCCTTCCCCTGAACTCTCCGTTGTTTCGACGTAGGCAAAGCCAGCAACAGTGTTCTGTTCAAGTCGAGCGATAACTGAGCTGGCTTGTTCAGCGGTTTGAAACACGGCCTGTCGCCTCGCTTCGTAACCTTCTTCTTGTTCTTCAATAGACGCACGAAAGTCGAACACCTCGACCGGTTCTGAGCCGTAATCGACCGCCGGCAAGTCAGGCATCACGGCCTGAAGTGTCGAGTTGATGTCGATCACTTCGCCCCCTAACAAAGGTGCCACGCTGTCGACAAAGTCTTGCCGCGTACCCGATTCGGCGATATCAGCTGCGCTGAGAGTCGCAGAGTCGTCACCAAGCCCAGCGGCACCGCAACCCGACAGCACCACCGTGGCGAGAAACAAGGGAATTACTCGCGACCGCACGGCGGCCACGGTAGCAGCGAGCCAGCTGCTACCCGGCCACAGATCGGAGGGTCTGCTGTATGGATAGGTGGCATCTGACGTGACTTGCCTGCGGGTGAGTCTGGACCGATGTTGCAATACCGAAGGCCGATCGCCGCGAAGTTCCGCGATCACGTGGTTCGTGTTGCGGGCAACCGCGATCCGGGTGTGGCTCTTGAACAGGTCGCCAACGAGCACCAGCGGCGGTCTCTGAGACCGCAGCCGGTCTGGAACCGACTGTGGTCTCAGAGACAACAGTCAGTTTGGGAGCGTGGAGAGTTCGGCTTTGAGGTGTGCTCGCTCGACGGTGTTGGAGCATCGGTCGATTGCGACTTGGAACGACACACGGGCGAGATCAATGTCGCCCGCTCGGTTTGCGAGGTTTGCCCGAACGGCGAACAATCGGTGGTTGTTCGGGAGCCGATCGTCGAGATCGGCGAGGAGATCGAGCCCGGCTCGTGGTGTTGACACTTCGGCGACCGCGACCGCTCGATTCAATCGGACGACCGCCGAACCCGTGTGGACCTCGAGTTGTGTGTAGATGTCGGCGATCGTTTCCCAGTCCGTGTCAGCACTTGAAGGCGCCGTTGCGTGTTCGGCTGCAATCAGCGCTTGCAGCCGGAGCTCTTCGCCGTAGCCGTCGCCCGGTCGCAGCGTGGCGACGAGCGTCGCACCCGCCTCGATCTCGTCTCGCCGCCATGTCGATCGGTCCTGGTCGGGGAGGGTGACGAGCAGGCCGTGTCGCTCCCTGGCATCACGCCGAGAGTGCTGAAGCAACAAGAGAGCGAGCAGCGCTTGTGCCTGATCCGCCTTCGGCATCAGGTGATGCAGGATGGCTGCGAGATTCACAGCCTCACCAGCGAGGTCGGCGCGCAGCAACGTTGGCCCGTCACCAGGGGTGTAGCCAGCGGTGAACGCCAGATAGATCGTGCGACAGACTTCGTCGAGACGGGCCTGCAGTTCTTCCTCCACCGGAGCTCCGAGTGGTATCCCGGCCGACGCGATCTTCTTCTTCGCCCGTGTGATCCGCGCTGCCATCGTCGGTCGAGACACGAGGAACAGCCGGGCGATCTGCTCGGTCGGTGTGCCGATGACCAGCCGGAGGGCCAACGCAGATCGCGACTCTGCAGGGACCGCCGGGTGGCAGCACAGCAAAATGAGATGGAGCCGTTCGTCGGCCAGCTCATCGGACACATCCGGCGGCTCCCAATCTGGGCGAACCGCCAACAGCGGAGCCTTCCGCCCAGCCATCGCCTCGGCTCGCAGTCGACCGACTACGTCACGATGTGCCGTCGTGAAGAGCCAGCCTGGCGGATTGTCCGGAACACCTTCGGTCGGCCACCGGTCAGACGCTCGAGCGAACGCCTCGCTCAGCGCATCTTCGGCCAAGTCGAGGCGCCGCGTTCGGGCGATCAGCAATGAAAGCAGCCGGCCCCACTCAGAGCGGTAGAGCCGCTCGAGCTCGGATAGATCTGCCAACCAAGCGTCCCCGGCTAACCCATCTCCAGGACGGGGCGAATCTCGATGTCATACGCCGGCAACACTTTGCACAGGCTGGTCACGGTGTCGAGGTCTGGCGCGTCGATCACGTAGTAGCCACCGATCTGCTCGGCTGCCTCTGCGAACGGACCATCGGTGACGGTCACCTCGCCGCCTCGGGTTCGAAGTGTCGTTGCAGTCGAACCATCGCCGAGCGCCTCGCCGCCGAGCAACTGGACACCATCAGCTGCGTTGCATGCTTCGTCGAACGCCATGAGTTTCCCCATATCGGCCTCTTGTTCTTCGGGCGTCTGTTCTTCCCACGGCTTCATCTCGCCGTAGTTGGCAAGGAGAACGAAGTACTTCATGACGGAACCTCTCAAATCGAAGCCGGCGGCCATCGCCGACACCACCATGACGCGTGAACGACGTCGAAATCGACAAGGTCGACGAGAAATTCTTGTTCAGCTGATGAGTGCTCGGGCTTGCGCCGCCGAAACCACGGTGGCGTACTCGCTGTGAAGGTTGGCGAGCGAGAGAGCGTGCACGTCGTCAGCCGGCCAGGTTCGGCCGTTGAGATCCACGGTGTTGACCGTCCAGCAGGCGTCGGCGACGACGAAGGACTCGAAACCGAGGTTGCCCGAATTGCGCGCCGTCGCTTCAACGGAGTTGTTCGTGATCACGCCGATGTAGACGACTGCGTCGCAACAGTCGCGCAATGTCTCGGCCAGGTCAGTGCCGATGAATGCGCTGTTGGTGTGCTTGGCCACGATCCGTTCGTCGGCCCGTGGCAGTGCCTCGGGCTTGAAGTTGTTCCCCGGCTGGCCTGGCCGGTAAGCGGATGATGAGTCGGTGCTGTCATGACGAACATGAATGACCGGCTGGCCCGCTGCTCGCCACTCGCCCAAGAGCTCGGCGATCACCGTCTCGGCATTCGGGTTGTTTCGTGGCCCCCACATCGGATCGTCGATTGCGTTCTGCACGTCGATCACGACCAGGGCAGTTCGGCGATGTTCAACCATGAAGCCGAACGGTAGATCTTGTTGGCGACGACACCCTCGAATTTCGACGCGCTACGCCTCGAGCGACCGAGCGATGAGAACCGTGTGATCGGTGCAGTCGGCGTCCTCCGCCTGAAATGCTGTGAGGATGAGTCCGTTCTCTTCGAGCAGCGTTGCGTAGCGCGCAGGTGAGAGAGAGGCGTGATAGATCGGTTCACCTCCAACCGTTCCGATCGCTTCACCTTCGCCGGGGCCGACGGTGAGCATCAACGACCCGGCCGGCTTGAGATGTGCTGCAAGGCGAGGAAGGCACTCGATCTGTTCGGCGGCCGTCAAGTGGAAGAAGCTGTCCCACCCGATGATCCCGTCGAACCGTTCGCCGAGATCGAGGGTGCGCATATCGGCCTGACGCCAATCACCGTCAGGCCATCGTGAGCGGGCGCGATCGAGTAGGGCCAGGGAGAGATCAACGCCGGTTACCTGGAATCCCTGGTCGATAAGCCATCCTGCAATCGGCTCGCCGCCGCCGCACCCAAGATCCAGAACGCGGCCGGTATCGGGCAGCCCGCTTGCGAAGTGTCCGAGCCATCCTCGTTCGACGAGCTTGCGAGATCGGTCAGAGTCATAGCGTTCGGCCTGGCGGTCGTAGATACCTCGTATGTCGCGCGGATCGGTCATCAACCTGGCCGACCCGACGGCGATCGCCACACACTTGAGCGCCACGACGCCATCTGCTCCCGGTCAGACACTCGATCGGTCATCACAGTCATCGTGAGGCGTGGAAGGCATCAATCACTTCGCGGAGGTTGCTCGCTTTCGCTGCGACATCGTCCAAGTCCGAGAAGTACATCATTCGTTGGATGTTCGATCCGTCTTCGAGGTCAGGGTGATCTCCAGGGATTGACCGGCCGGACGGAAAGATCAGACTCACCCGCTTCTTCGATGACCAGTTGAAGTAGCAGATCAAGCCATCCGCTTCGAATGCAGGTGCTCGGTACTTGATGCACTCACTCACGTCGGGATCTTCCATGATGATGTCTCGGACCGCGCGCATGACATCGCTCAGGGGGTTGGAGGTGTCGGCGAACCAAGTGGCGACGGCGGTTTCCATCGTCAGAATCTTGTCGGGCATCGCTCCACTGATGCAAAGCACACATGCAGCCGACCCATCTTTCCGTATGCGCGGTCTTGTCGTTCCCGACCAAGATGAGGATTTCACTGCAGATCCCGTCGAGTTGTTCTTCGATCTCGCGTTCGTGTTTGCGTTCTCTCAGCTCGTCGGCTTTCTCGTTCACCATCGCGACTGGACACATGTCGGTCAAGCGTCGTTGGTGTTCGGCATCTTGTGGGTGGTGTGGTCTCAGGTCACCTGGGCAGCCAATGCTGTTGCGGGGAACAGCCGACTCGTGCGGCTCGTGTTCCTCGCCGCAACTGCGACCAGCGTGCCGATGGCGGCGTCGGTGTCGACCGCACTCGACAACTCCGGCTACCTCTTCGCCATCCCGGTCGTGATCATCACGTCGCTCGGACTCCTGCTTGCCACGCAAGGCGCCCGGGACGACGACGGGCATCAGCAAGGTCGGGCGTTCATCCTGTCCGCTGGCGTATTCGCCGTGCTCATGTTGGGCGGAGCGGCTCTCGACGATGCTGGCCGCGTCATCGCATGGACAGCCGCCATCAGCTTTTACGTGGTCGGCACCTTGAAGACCACTGACACCGACTGGACCATGCGTGCGGGACACTTCGCCGAACGCCATGGTCTCATCATCATCGTGGCTCTCGGCGAAGTGATCGTCGCTGTTGGTAAGCCGTTGGTCGAATCGCTCGAAGAGGGCGACAGCCTCGCCGCGACGTCGGTGATCGCACTGATCGCAGCGGGCGTGTTCGGCTGCCTCATGTGGTGGGCGTACTTCGATCGGGTCCAACCGGCCCTCGAGCACCGAGTGGAACAGACCGAAGGGGCAGCACGCTCAGCGCTCGCCCGAGACAACTACACCTACTTCAATTTGTTCATCGTTGCCGGCGTCGTCGTTGGTGCGGCCGGGTTGGAAGAGCTGACGTTGCACCCTGGCGATGAAGCCCCGCTTGCCTTCCGAGCGATGTTGTTCGGCGGGATTGCGCTGTTCCTTGGTGGCATCGGCTTGAGCGCCCTCCGCACGTTCGGCGCGATCGCTCGAGAGCGCGGTGCCGGAATCGTCCTTGCGGCGGTACTGCTCTTCGGGGCGAGCAGCCTCGACGGGGTCTGGCTGATCGTTGCGCTCGACGCAGTGCTGGTCGGCATGCTCGCTGCCGAGCACGTTCGGATCGAGCGACCAAGCTCTGCAGCCGACTGACGCCCGCCCGGTCGCAACCGCGACCCGCATTGTGTCGTCGGCGCCACCGAGTTCACATCGCCGAAACAATTGAGAAACCTCACCGACCCATGGTTTCGGCAACCTGTCATCCGAGCTAGTGGGAAGGGCGTTTCGTGGACGCAGGTAACAACGCGTGGATCTTGACTTCGGCAGCCTTGGTGCTGTTTATGGTGCCGGGGCTGGCGCTGTTCTACGGCGGGATGTCCCGCTCGAAGAACATGCTGAACATGCTCATGATGAACATGGTGTGTCTCGGGATCATCCCGATCATCTGGTACCTCTACGGCTACTCCCTGAGCTCGACCGGCACGAACGAGTTCCTCGGAACGTTCGACGCTGTGCTGCTCCGCGGCATTGCTGGCGATGATCTGCGTGACGTCTTCTTCGCACTCACCTTCGCCTCGATCACACCTGCACTCATCTCGGGAGCGGTGGCCGATCGAATGAAGTTCTCAGCTTGGCTGGCCTTTGTCCCGATCTGGTTCACCTTCGTCTTCATCCCGGCTTGGGCGTGGGTGTTCCGATTCAACGGACCGGATGGAGCGGAGAGCGGCTTCTTGAACGCTCGTGGCAGCCTCGACTTCGCTGGCGGCACCGTCGTGCACGTCGCCGCTGGTGCGAGCGCGCTGGCACTGGCGATCGTGCTCGGGAAACGAAACGGATGGCCGAAAGAGCCAATGCTCCCGCACAACCTTCCCTTCACGATGCTCGGTGCTGGCATTTTGTGGTTCGGTTGGTTTGGCTTCAACGCCGGCTCTGCCTTCGCGGCCGACACGATCGCTATCCAAGCGTTCGCCAACACGTTCATCGCCGGTGCTGCTGGCATGTTGTCGTGGCTGGCATACGAGCGGATCGTCGACGGCCACTACACGTCGCTCGGCGCAGCGTCCGGCCTGGTCGCTGGTCTCGTCGGAATCACACCTGGCGCCGGATTCATGGGCGTCAACGGTGCGCTCGGTGTCGGCCTCGTCGCCGGCTGTGCCTGTGCCGCCGCCGTTCGTTTGAAGTTCAAGTTTGGCTACGACGATGCACTCGACGTCGTCGGCGTCCACATGGTCGGCGGTCTTGTCGGCGGCGTTCTCATCGGTGTGTTCGCCAGCCCGCTGGGTGGCATCGTCGGCATCTCCGAGGGTGGCCTGATCGAAGGCGACGGTGCCGGTCTACTCATCGAGCAGCTGTTCGCGAACGTCGTCGTCGGCGTGTTCGCCTTCGTCGCAACCTTCATCATCGCCAAGCTCCTCGACGGCACGATGGGAATCCGGGCGAGCGAAGAGGACGAGCAGGTTGGCCTCGACACCAGCCAGCACGCCGAGACCGCCTACAACTGATCCTCGATCCGTCCCGCTGATCGACGGCTGGCTCCATCCTCTGGATGAATCGGCTGATCGATTGGCGGCGGTATCGGCCATACTCGGCTCGTGATCGACAACCTCACTGGCCTCGAGCCGAACCAGATCATCATCTTTGGAGGGAACCGAACGACGAGCGTTTCGGCTGAGTTGGCGGCGGCCTTCTCAGCGGGCGACCGGCTCGTCGTTGTCAATGACACGGGCGACCTCCTCCACATCCGTTCTGACGATTGGGACGTTGCGGAGCGTGCTGTCGCCCGAGCGTCCGAAGCCTTCGCGAAGATCGGTGCCGTCAGCGACGATGCCATCTCGGCGTTCTTCGAAGCCTTCGCTGATCGGCTATCGGATGATGAACTGTTCGCTCCGATCCTCGCTGCGAATGAGGCGGACGTTGCGTCCGCCAAAGAGCGAGGCCGGTCGACGACTCGCCTAGTGCTCTCGCACTCGATGCGGTCCGACATGATCGCTGGCCTCCGCGGGTGGGCAGCGATGCCGTCGACTCGCGACTCGATCATCGAACGGGTCGACCACGATGGTTGGTCGATCGAACAGCGAATGGCTGGCCTCGGTGTGGTCGGCTTTGTTTTCGAGGGCAGGCCGAACGTCTTCGCCGATGCCTGCGGTGTGTTGCGCAGCGGCAACACCGTCGTGTTCCGGATCGGGTCCGATGCGCTCGGCACGGCCCGCGCGATCGTCGAACACGCGTTGGATCCTGCAATGGCGGCGGCCGGCCTGCCCGAGGGCTCCGCGAGTCTTGTGAGTTCGGCTGCCCGTTCGGCAGGGCATGCGATGTTCTCGAATCCGCGGCTCGCGCTGGCCGTTGCGCGGGGGAGCGGTCCTGCTGTTGCGCAGCTCGGAGCCGTCGCTCGCCAGGCCGGTGTGCCCGTGAGTCTGCATGGCACTGGCGGGGGTTGGATCGTTGCGGGTGCGAGCGCCGACACCGGTCGCCTCACGTCGGTCGTGACAACCTCGCTTGATCGCAAGGTGTGCAACACGCTGAACACCTGTGCCGTTGTGTCGAGCGCTGCGAGCACGATGGTGCCGGCGGTGCTCGCTGGGCTGAAGGCGGCTGCCGACCGAGCGGGAGTGAGCCCGAAGCTCCACGTGGTCGGTGATGCGAAGAACCATGTGCCGGCTGAATGGTTCGACACGGTCGTGCCGATCGGCCGAGCCGAGGGTGATGTCGATGAGGCGATGGCGGAGATGATCGACGCCGACCAGCTCGGCTTGGAGTGGGAATGGGAAGCCTCACCGGAGATCACGCTGGTGCTCGTGGATTCTGTCGACGATGCGGTCGAGCGGTTCAACGAGCAGTCGCCCCGCTTCACTGCCTCGCTCGTGTCGGAGGATGCGCAGGAGCAAGAGCAGTTCTGGTCGACGATCGATGCCCCGTTCGTTGGTGATGGATTCACTCGGTGGGTTGACGGCCAATACGCCTTCAATCGTCCGGAGCTCGGTCTGTCGAATTGGCAGTTCGGTCGTCTCTTCGCTCGTGGTGGAGTGCTCGCAGGCGACAGCGTGTTCACCGTCCGAAGCCGGGTGACTCAGTCCGACCCCAACGTTCGCCGCTAAACCAAATCTGAACAGCTCCCGCTCGCCGTCGTTCGCTAGAGACGCTGCGGGATTGGGTTTCCCTGATCGACTTGGAAACTGGCGCGAATTGAGATGCCGGAACCGGGATCGGCGATGTCGTCGACGAACCGATAGTCAGCTCGCACCGAATCGCCAACGGTGACGTGCAGCCAGCCATTGGTGATGTCGATGAACCGAATCTGGGTGTTCAGCAGCGGGATGAGTGGCGCAGCCTCGGCGTAGCGTTCGGGGAACTGGCTCGAGATCGCCGGGGCCATGAATTCGGGTGCGGCTGATGTTGCCTCGGGACCGAACAACTCTGGCTTGGCGTCGAGGGTGATCCCGGCGTGAAGATCGCCCGAGACGACGGCTGCATCATGCGCCGCCATGAGCTCGAGGAGCTCTGCTCGCTCGGCGGGATAGGCCCCAAACGTGTAGTCGAGCAGCGGCTCGGCGCCGCTGAGTGACGTCGTCAACCCCGAAACCAACGTCGGGCTGGCGACCATCACCCAGCCGCCCCGCTTGTTCGACAATTCACCGCGCAGCCACGCCCACTGGTCCTCGCCGAGCAGCGTCGGTTTGTCGGCCGTCGGCCCCGTTGCGTACTGGCGGGGGTCGAGTAGCAGCACACGCCCGGCCGCTCCGAGGTCGACCGACCGATACACGGCCAAGCCACGATCGGTTGGAGCCGGTAGGCGTGTGGGGATGTGCTCCCACCACGCTCGATAGGCCGCGAGCCGACGCCCGGGATCCACACCCGCGCCGTAGTCGTTGACCACCTCGTGATCATCCCAGGTGGCCGCCCACGGGTGGCGGGCACGACACGCCTGCAGATCGGGCTCCGACAAATACTGCACGTAGCGCCGGCGGTAGCCCGCAAGGTCGACAGCCTCGCCGCCATCATGTGCACGGCCGTCGAATCGGCTCGCTCCGCCGCCCTCGTAAATGAAGTCGCCAAGCCAAACGACGAGGTCCACCTCGGAATCGGCGATGTCTCGATGGGCGGAGAAGTAGCCCGTCTCGAGTAACTGGCATGAGCTCACTGCGATCTGCGCGTCTCGCCCACTCATGCCGAGCGTCTTCGTACGCCCCACCGGTGATGTGAAGCCGTCGACACGGAACCGATAGTGCAGCGGCCTGTCCGGCCCGAGTCCCTCCGCCAGCACCCGGACGGTGTGATGGTCGAGGGCGCTGGCCTCGACGATCTGGTTCCAAACGAGCGCACTGAAGTCGTTGGTGTCCGACACTTCGACGAGAAGTGGCACAACGTCGGGAAGGCCATCGCCAATGAGTCCAACCCACAACACGACACCGTCTGCATCGGGGTCGCCAGACGCCACCCCGAGAGCGAATGGGTCGGTCGAAAGCCCAACGATCGGCGGTTCCAGATCGTCGACCGCCCTCGCCGAGTCGTTCGAATCGGTGTCCGGCGCCGTGGTCGTCGTCGACGAGGCATCGGCTGTCGAAGATGTCGATGGGGCGGACGGCGTTTCGCCCACTTGTGTCGAGTCGGTCAGGCCATCCCGGTCGCTTGTTCGGCTGCAGGCAGTGACAACCAGAGCGGTCAGGCCAGCGATAAATCGACGACGGCTTGTGAACTCGAGGGTCACGCCTGCTCGTGGTTTGCCATGGCGTTGCGCGCCATTTCCGTTGGGCTGCGAATGCCCTCGTCGGTGTACTGCTCGTAGGCGAACATGGCCGCCGCCAACACGATGCCGATCACCACACCACGTTCGACCTTCGGCGCGGTCGCCAACGTGGCGGCGAAGGTGCCCCATGCGACGAGCGCATGGCGAGGAGCCGTACGAATGAGCGATACGAGTTCGGCGATCTTGACGAGCTTGAAGACGGCGACGAACACGATCGCCCCGAGGACGGCTCTTGGCAGCGGTTCGAGCAGGGGAGACAGCGGTTGGAGCGCCAGGATCACCGCGCCCGTCACACCTCCGGCTGCGGCCGTCTTTGCACCGGCGACGCGGTTGAGCGCCGATCGGGAGAACGAACCACCAACCGGGAAGCCGCCAGCGATCGCAGAGGCGACGTTGGCAATCCCCTGGCTGACCAGCTCCTTGCTGGAGTCCCAGGCGGTGCCCTCTTCGGTTGCGAAGGTGCGGGCGATCGACGCCGGTTCGGCGTAGCCGACAAGGGCGATGATGATGCCTGGGACGATCACCGAGCCGAGCTGATTCCAGGGCAGATCGAACGAAAGCGACACGAAGCCGCCTGGCAGTTCGCCGATCGTCGCCCCTTCGAAGTTGCTGAGGCGGCTCCACATCACCGCGACGATGACGACGACCAAGACGCCGGGGAACAGGGGTTGCACCTTCCGCAGCGAGATCACGAACCCGATGGTGAGCAGCGCTGAAACGATGGCAGTCACGGACCACAGTTGTGGATGGGTGAGCGTGAACCAGTCGCCACTCAACACGCCTCGATCGCCTCGCTCGAGGCCAAACATCGTTGGTAGCTGCGAGCCGATGATGAGAATCGCCGCTCCGGTTGTGAAGCCCAGCACCACCGACTCGGTCATGGCATACGCAACGATGCCGCCACGTAACAAGCCGAGGAGGATTCGAACCACACCGACGACCAGCGCAAGCAGCGCCGCCAACGCCACGTATTCGGTCGTCCCCGTGGCCTCCATGCCCTGCAATGCGCCGAACGTCAGGAGCGATGTGAGCGCAACCGGGCCCGTCTGCAAGTAGGGCGATGATGCGAAGACTGCTGCGAGCAGCGGAGGCAGGGCGCCAGCGGCCAGACCGACCGCTGGCGGGACTCCGGCGATCTCGGCGTAGGCGAGGGATTGGGGCAACAAAACGAGCGCGACGGTGACGCCAGCGACGATGTCGCGCGGGTTCACCATCCGTTCGATTTCGGGGGTTCGTGTTGTCGCCAAGAGCGTCACCCTATTGTTCGCTCGTGGCTCACGGAACGCATGACTATGACGACGACGAACGCAACGCCAACATCCTGATTCACGTCAGAGGTGAGCTTGTTCCGCGAGACCAAGCGACCGTCTCGGTGCTCGACTCCGGCTTCATGCTTGGTGATGGAGTGTGGGAAGGCATCCGGGTGCACAACGGCGCGCTGGCCTTCGGCGATGCACACCTCGCTCGGCTCTACGAAGGCGCCGCAGCGATCGATATGGACATTGGCAAAACGCCGGACGAACTTCGAGCGATCATCAACGAAACGCTCGTGGCAAACGAGATGACGGAGAACGTCCACATTCGGCTGATGATCACCCGTGGTGTGAAGTCAACGCCCTACCAAGACCCGGCCTTCACGATCACCGATCCAACGATCGTGGTGCTCCCTGAATACAAGATGCCCCGGCCAGAGACGCTCACCCGTGGCATGTCGCTCTTCACGGTTCACGTGCGGCGGGGCCGGCCGGATGTGCAGGATCCAAAGTGGAACTCGCACTCGAAGCTCAACTGCATCTCCGCCTGTATCCAAGCGGCAAAGGCCGGCGCCGACGAAGCGCTCATGCTCGATCCGCAGGGGTTCGTCGCAACCTGCAACTCGACGCACTTCTTCATCGTGCGTCATCCCGACGGACCGAGCGGGCCGCCCGAGGTGTGGACCTCAACCGGCGACTACTGCATGCCAGGCATCACCCGGCGCAACATCTTGAAGCTGTGTGAACGGCACGGGATTGTTGCCCGCGAGAAGAACTTCAGCCTGACCGAGGTCTACGGAGCGACGGAAGCGTTCGTCACCGGCACCTTCGCCGGCGTCGCCCCGGTCACCTCGGTGGACGGCCGCACGATTGGATCCGGTGAGCGCGGTCAGATCGTTGAGTCGCTCCAAGGTTTCTACGTCGACCTCATCAACGAGGTCACCGGTGTCTGACCGCACCGTTCGGATCGCTGCATGGTCGGGTCCACGCAATCTCTCGACCGCGATGATGCGTGCGTGGGAGAACCGAGCCGACACGTCTGTCATGGACGAGCCGCTCTACGCAGCCGCCCTCGCCACGACCGGCGGGGACCATCCCATGCGCGACGAGATTCTCGCGGCGGGTCCCAGCGATCCAAGCGATGCCATCACGGCGTGTGTCGAGGCAGGCGCCGCGGCCGACGGTGGAGCCTCTCGGCCAATTAGCTACCAGAAACACATGGCGCATCATCTGCTTCCTTCGTTCGACCGGTCGTGGCTCGATCGCTTTGTGCACGTCGTTCTCATCCGCCATCCGCGTCGGGTTCTCGCGAGCTACGGCAAGGTCTGGAACGACGTGTCGGTCGAGGCGATTGGCTTGCCCCAACAGCTCGAACTCGCGCCCCGCGCCGCGGTCGTGATCGACTCCGACGACTTCCTCACCAACCCCCGTCAGCACCTGGAAGCGATGTGTGAGGCGCTCGACGTTCCCTTCGACGAGTCGATGCTGTCGTGGCCTGCTGGTACTCGCGAAAGCGACGGTGTGTGGGCGCCAGCCTGGTACTCCGCAGTCGAGGCATCGACGGAGTTCGGACCTGCTCCTTCCCAATCCGCAGACTCGATCGAACTGGCCCTCGAACTGGAGCCGATCGCAGCAGATGCGCTCGAGATCTATCGAGAGCTCCACGCCAGCCGATTGGTTTTGACATGAGAAAGGCTCCGACCAGCGCAACGCCGGCCGCACTCGCGGTTGCGCTCTTGTCGTTTGCACTCGTCGCCGCGTCGTGCGGCACGGCGAGTGATCTCGGTGGTGCAGAGAACGGCACGCCGGCTGGCACGACGGGCACGACATCGGGAGCACCCGACGCCGGTTCGACGATCGATCTCGACGAGCCCGCCGATGAGCCGTCCGCCACGACGTCATCGACGACCGCCGCTCCGACCAGCGCACCACCCGCGAGCGAAACCTCAACGACCGTGCCACCGTCCTCCGCGGTCGTGCGAACCGGTGCGGGCCGCCTCGTCGACTCGGGCTTCGCCGAACTTGCCGGCCAACGAGTTGGCCTCATCGCAAACCAGACATCGGTGGTTGGTGACGAGCACCTGATCGATCTTCTCGACGCGGCGCCAGACGTCGAATTGGTGGCGGCCTTCGCACCTGAACACGGCATCCGAGGAATCGCCGACGCCGGCGAAGTCTTCGACGATGAGTTCGATCCTCGGACCGGCACCGTCGTCTTCAGCCTCTACGGGCAGACACGGACGCCAACCCCCGAAATGCTCGAAGGCATCGACGTGATGGTGTTCGACTTACAAGACGTCGGCACCCGCTACTACACCTACATCTCGACGATGGGCTTGGCGATGCGTGCCGCGGCTGATGCCGGCATCTCGTTCATGGTCCTCGATCGCCCGAACCCACACGGTGGTGACCAGGTGAGCGGGTTCGTGCGTGATGCCGACCTCGATTCCTTCATCGCCCAATATCCAATCCCGACGATGTTCGGGATGACGTCCGGCGAGCTCGCCTTCGCGATCAAGGGTGAAGGCTGGCTTGGCGATATGAGCGGCCTCGATCTCACCGTGATCGAACTCAGTGGCTGGGAACGTTCCATGGCGTGGCCAGACACCGAACTCGACTGGATCGGCCCAAGCCCTGGCCTTCCAACCGTCGAATCCGGCCTCACCTACCCGGCCACCGTCTTCTTCGAAGCCACCACGTTGAGCTACGGCACCGGCACCGAGCGCCCATTCTCAGCGATCGGAGCGCCGTGGCTGGATGGTGATCTCCTGGCCGACGAGATGAACGCGCTCAACTTGCCAGGCGTGACCTTCGAAGCTGTGACCTACACGCCGATGGTGATTCCGAACGTTTCGGTGCGTCCTCGTTACCGAGACGAAGAGGTCTACGGCGTGGCCATGACGCTCACCGATCCGTCTATCCACCGTCCGGTCGAAACAGGAATGCATCTTGTCGTCGCCGCGCAACGCCAGGCCACCGCCGCAGGTGAGGGGTCGATCATCGATCGGCCCGCAGTGTTCGATCTCCTGTCGGGTTCGCCTCGGCTCCGCCGTGGTTTGCAAGCAGGCGTGCCGGTTGAGGAGATCGTCGGACAGTGGGAAGCCGAGGTCGCAACGTTCGTTGAGCAGACCTCGCAGTACTACTTGCACGACTGACCAGGCACCCATCGGAGGTCCTCGGAGAAGGTTCGCCAAATTCGCTGGCGAGCATGGTTGGAACCGGAACGCTGGTGGGCGACCATGTGAGGGTGAATGCAACTCTCGTAATTATGGCGGCTGGCCTCGGCAGTCGATTTGGTGGCGTCAAGCAGCTCGCCAAAGTCGGTCCGAACGGCGAAGCGATTTTGGATTTCTCGATCAAGGATGCGGTGAGCGCCGGTTTCGACCGTGTTGTGCTGATCATTCGTTCGGAGATCGAAGACGACGTCCGCGCCCACATCGACGAGCAGCACTCCGGCATCACGATCGACTACGTGCGCCAAGACGATCTTGGACCGGCCCGTGAAAAGCCCTGGGGCACGCTTCACGCCGTGCTTTCCGCGGTCGACGCGATCGACGCACCGTTCGCCGTGATCAACGCGGACGACTACTACGGGCCGTCGAGCTACACACTCGCAGCAGCCGAGCTCGCCAAGAGCGCTCCCGGCGTGTGCGCAAACATCGCCTTCCAGATCGGCAAGACCGTGCCGGCCGTCGGTGCCGTGACGCGCGCGCTTTGTGAAGTGGTCGACGGCAAGCTCACCGCCATCGTCGAAACCGAGGGTTGTGAGCGGCTCGAATCCGGTGAGTTCACCGCCGGCGGCGAGATCGTTTCTGCGGAGACACCAGCGTCGATGAACTTCTGGTGCTTCCACCCGAGCGTGATGACGGACTTCCAGGAAAGCTGGGAAGCCTTCCTCGCCGTGAGTGCGGATGAACCAAAGGCCGAGGCGTTCCTGCCGACCGTCGTTGGTGAGCTCATGGGCCAGGGCAAGGTGTCGGTCGACGTTGTTGCCTCTCCGGAGCAGTGGATGGGCATCACGAACCCGGACGACTTCGAGACCGTCCAAGCTGCGATGGCAGCTCGGGACTAGGCCTGAGCCGACGGTTCGCGGCTACCGCGCTCGGCTCTACAACTGAGTGCGGCGGACCTTGCCGAGCGAAGTCTTTGGCAGTTCGCTCACCAACTCGATACGGCGAGGTGCATACCAAACCGGAAGCTCCTGTTTCACTGCATCTCGAAGCTGGTCCAGATCGGGTTCGGCGCCGACCGCCGGCACGATGACGGCGACAGTCTCGTGTCCCCATTCGGGGTGTGGGCGTCCGATCAGCGCAACCTCACCAACGCCAGGCTGAGCGGCGAGCAACGGCTCGACCCTGGCTGGCCAGACCTTCTCGCCGCCCGTCACGATCACGTCGCCGGCGCGTCCGTCGACTCGGATCAAGCCGTCGTCACCCCAGTGCCCGAGGTCGCCGGTTGGGAACCAGCCTCCGTCGTCGGTGAGGTCGGCGTGGCGCGTCGATCCGTCGTCGTCGAGCATTCGATAGGCCCGAGCGAGAAGTGGAGCTCGCAGGTGGATCTGGGCTGCGTCGTCGATGCGGATTTCGACCCCATCGAGTGGGCCGCGTTCGTAGATGCAGCCCGAGCCGGTTTCGGTCATGCCGTAGGTGGCGATCACGTTTGGTGCACGGTCGGGCGGCGGAGCGGCGCCTCCGATGAGCACGGTTCGAAACGCCTTGGTATCGACTTGGGTGAGCGCTCGTGTCACCAGCGAGGTGAGCGTGGCTCCCTCAGCGGCAGCCCTGGTCACGGCGTCGGCATCGAATCCGTCGTGCACGACGAGCCCCGTTCCCATGATCAGCGCCCGCATCACAACGGCGAGCCCACCGATGTGGGCAAGCGGCAAGCAGGCCAGCCAGGTGTCGGTGGCAGGGTTGACGTCGAGCGCCGCACTGGTTGCCTCGGCCGAGGCTCGCACGCCGTCGTGCGTGTGGACCACTCCCTTTGGTGCGCCGGTGGTTCCGCTCGTTGCGAGCACGACGGCATCACCGGGCTCCACGGCCAATCCGTTGTCGAGCGACCGCTGCTGGCCGTCGGTCTCGACGATTGCCGTGGGTCGCAAGGTGCGCATCACGAGATCGGCCTCGCGAGCCGGAAGTCGGGGATCGAGCGGGACGATGGCATCGCCTCGATCCCAGGTGCGCTTCAACGCTTCGACGAACGTTGGCCCGCCGGGAAGGGCGAGGGCGACGAGTTCAGGCATGGGGCCAGGTCCCATCGATCGAGTGCGGCATCGGTCGAGAGTATTGTTCGGCGATGACTTCGGGGTCGATCTGGCGAAACGGCGAGATGATCGATGCGGGCGACGCAACGGTCCATGTGCTCTCCCACGGGATGCAGCGAGGGTCGACGGTGTTCGACGTGTTGCGGATCGTGAAGACCAACGACGGCGGTCGCTCGGCGATCGGCCTGCGCGAACACGTGGCGCGCTTCGCTCGCGGCATGTCGCTGATGGACATGGAGGACACGCCTTCGATCGCCGAACTCGAAGCGGCCGTCCACGCCATCGCCAACACCAATTCGGAAGCGGCGATCGTCAAACTGGTGGCGGCCTGGACCGAAGTCCCAACCGCTGCGATGCCATTGAGCATGACGCCAACCGTCTATGTGGCGAGCTTTGATGCCGAAGAACCCCCATCGCCGATTGCGCCAACAAACTCCTTCGCGGTGCGCACAGCGAACGCGCCGAAGATGCCGGCCGAGCTGTTGCCGCCAAGCCTGAAGGTGGCGGCGAGCTACACGGTGAGTGTCCGCGAACGACTGGCCGCTGAGAAGGAGGGGTTCGACGACGTGATCTATGCCTCCGCCTCCGGCGATCTCGCTGAGGGTTCGACCCAATCGATCTTTGTCGTCAGCGGTGGACGCCTGCTCGTTCCACCGCTCGATTCTGTCCTCGACGGCATCACTCGCCGCCTCGTCGTCGATTCAGCGCACCACCTCGGGATCACCGTTGAGGTGAGGCCGGTCGCGTGGAGTGAGGTGGTCGAAGCCGACGAGTTGTTCCAGTGTTCGACGAACCATCCCGTCCGTCCGATCCATCGCCACGATGACCGCGAGTTTGAGGTGCCGGGTGTTGTTAGCGCAAAGCTCGCCGCCGACGTGACGGCGATCTACGCCGGCGACCATCCACTGTCCGTGCGCTGGCTGACGCCGGTCGGCAAGTAGCCGGACCTGGGCTGGTCCCATCGCCCGCTGGGTACCTGGCGGCCGTTTGCTACCTGGCGGCCGATTTGTTGGCTGGAGACCGATTGTTACCCGGTGGCCGATTGTTACCCGGTGGCGTAGTCGCTGAGCTTGTCGCCCGCGCCGTCTACGACACCGCCGAGGATCTTCTCGATCGGACCATCCATCAGGCCACCGTCGTAGGACAGCTCCATCGAAACCGACGCACCGGCACGGCCCTCGTCGACCTTTGAGGCCATCACCCAGGCCGAATGCTCACGACCATCGAGTTCGTGGCGCTCGAAGCGGGCCGTTGAGTCGGTGAGTTCCGTGCGCACCATCCGGAGGCGCTTCGAGCGAGCAAACGGGCCAACCTTCGCCCGAATCGTGACAAACCAGGCCGGACCCGGGTCGGTTGAATCGGCGGGTGCTGGTTCGGAGATCGTGACGAGATCGAGCCATTCGCTGTAGGTCTCGAGATCGCTGACGATCTCGAAGACGCGCTCGGGAGAGGCGGTGATCTCGGCGGTGATGGTGCGGTGCATCACGTGCCAGTGTGCCCTGCCTACGCTGGGTTCGTGACCACCACGACCGTCCGACTTCCCGATGATCTCGGCCCCATCCTTGGCCCGGGCTCTGCGTTCGACGTGATGGCGCTTGGTGCCCGCTCTGGTCTCTTGTGGTGCCGAGAGGGTTTTGCCGTTGCTGGAATCGGCGAAGCCACTCGGATTCCGGTCGGCCGTCCTGACGGAGGCGCCGCTGCTCAGGCCGAGCTCGCCGCGCTGAGCGGCTCGAACGAACTGCCCGATCAACCAGGAACGGGCGCCGTTGGATTCGGAGCGTTTCCGTTCGACCGCTCCATTCGCGGCGAGCTGATCGTGCCGGAGATCGTCGTGGGTTGCTCCGCCGAGGGCGAGCGCTGGATCACCACGTCGAACATCTCGGTCGACGATGCCTTGCAGCGCGTTGCGGGCGTCATGTCTCGGGCGGTGCCGTCTGGTCCTGAGCCAACGAGCCTCAATGTGTCGTCCGTTCTTGCCCCAGAGATCTGGCGCGACGAAGTGGTCGGCTACGCAGTCGACCGGATCAATGCGGGAGAACTCGAGAAAGTTGTTTTGGCTCGAGAGCTCGTCGTGCGAACGAACCACCCGGTCGACACGGCGCTGATCGTTGATCGACTTCGGGCGGCATATCCAGCTGCGATCGTGTTCAGCATCGACGGGTTTGTCGGAGCCTCACCAGAGCTGCTGGTCAGCCGAGCCGATGATGTGGTGCGAGCGCATCCGCTCGCTGGCACGGCGCCGCGAGCGGCCGACCCCACCCGCGATGCGAACTTGGCCGAGGGCTTGCTGAAGTCGGACAAGGACCGTTGGGAGCACCAGATCACGATCGAGTGGCTGCTGAAGAGCCTGCTCCCGTTCTGCTCCTACGTGGACGCCGAGCCGACGCCGTCGATCGTCACGCTGGCAAACGTGCACCACCTCGGAACGCTGGTGGAGGGTCGCCTGTCGAGGCCCGCCGCATCGGTACTCGAGCTGGTCGAGACGTTGCACCCGACGCCGGCCGTCGGCGGGGACCCGCAGGGCAAGGCGCTCACATTGATCGAAGCGTTGGAGCGAGCCGACCGTGGTCGTTACGCAGGCCCGGCTGGATGGGTCGACGGGGCCGGCAACGGTGCCTTCGCCGTCAGCGTGCGCTCGGCGCAGTTCGGCCGAGAGGTCGCCGGGCCAAGCGAGGTGCACGTGTTTGCCGGTGTTGGAGTTGTTGGCGATTCGGACCCGCAGTCAGAGCTCGACGAAACCCGCTCGAAGTTCCAAGCGATCCTCGGTGCCCTCCTCCGGCCCTAGTGGAGAAACACGGCTCAACTCACGGGTGGGTATTGACCTCAACTGTGGTTGAGGTTGTCTACTCGAACGATGCAACGACTTCTTCCGCCCACACTCGTCTTCCTTTTGCTCGTCATGGCGGGAGTGCTCGCCTGGTTCGCTCCTGGGCCGCACATTCCAACGCCTGGTCGCTTCGCCGGTGTGGTTGTTGCCGGTGCCGGGACTGTCGTGTGTGTGACCGCGAGCCGGATGTTCGCCAGCGTCGGCACGAACATCAAGACGTTCGACGACCCTGAGATCCTGGTTGAGACCGGGCCGTTTCGATTCAGCCGGAACCCCATGTACCTGGGGTTTACCATGCTCCTCTTCGGAGCCGCTCTGGCTCTGGGCGCCCTCACACCATTCATCGCTCCGACGTTGTTCGTCGCTGCGGCGAGTTGGTGGTACATCCCCTTCGAGGAGGCGCGTGCCGCGGAACGATTCGGAACTGACTACGACTCGTACCGATCCAACGTACGGAGGTGGCTATGACAACCGAGCTCGATATCGGTGAGGTGCAGGAGCGAACCGGACTCCCGGTCTCCACGCTCCACGTCTGGGAACGACACGGACTCATCACGGCATCAAGTCGAAAGGGACTTCGGCGGCAATATGAACCGGGTGTCTTGGAACGCATCGCAGTGATCGTGATGTGCCAACGCTCCGGGTTCTCGCTCGATGAGATCGGGAAGCTCCTGAAGCCCGATGCGTTCCGAGATGGGAAGGTTCTCCTCGAATCAAAGATCAGAGATTTGGAAGAACAACGCCGGAGTCTCGATCAAGCCATCGATGGGTTGCGCCATGCCATGAGCTGTTCGGTTCCGAACCCGATCACATGTCCCGACTTTCGAGCAAAACTCGGCGACGTTCTACCCGTTCAGCGCTAACCCTCTCAGTGAGTGAGGCGTACGACGCCCGACAGAGACCGCGCTGGAGAATGCTTGGATGTAGTGAGCCTGAGCGAGTAACTCGGTGAGTGAGCGAAGCGAGCAACTCGGTTAGTGAGCGAAGCGAACGGCGCGAACGGCGTCAGTAGTAGTACGGGAAGTCGGACCAGTCGGGGTCGCGCTTTTCGAGGAACGAGTCTCGGCCTTCCTTCGCCTCGTCGGTCATGTAGGCAAGGCGGGTTGCTTCGCCGGCAAACACCTGCTGGCCGACCATCCCGTCGTCGACCATGTTGAGTGCGTACTTCGCCATGCGCTGAGCGGTGGGGCTCTTCTTGCAGATCTCAGCGGCCCATTCGAGCGCGGTGTTCTCGAGGTCGGCATGGGGGACCACGGCATTCACGACACCCTGCCGGTGAGCCTCATCGGCGGTGTAGGTCTTGCCGAGGAAGAAGATCTCGCGGGCGAACTTCTGGCCGACTTGGCGAGCGAGAAGGGCGGAGCCAAAGCCGCCGTCGAAGCTGGCCACGTCGGTATCGGTCTGCTTGAAACGAGCGTGTTCCTCGCTGGCGATCGTCAGGTCACACACCACGTGGAGGCTGTGGCCACCACCGGCAGCCCAGCCGGGAACGACGCAGATCACGACCTTCGGCATCATACGAATCAGTCGCTGGCACTCGAGGATGTGAAGCCGTCCGCTCCGAGCTTGATCGATGCCTTCGGCGGTTTCTGAGTCCGAGTACTTGTAGCCGTCCTTGCCGCGTATTCGCTGGTCGCCTCCGGAGCAGAAGGCCCAGCCTCCGTCCTTCGGTGAGGGGCCGTTACCGGTGAGGAGGATGCAGCCGATGTCGCTGGACATTCGGGCGTGATCGAGCGCTTGGTAGAGCTCATCGACGGTGTTAGGGCGGAAGGCGTTTCGGATCTCCGGCCGGTTGAATGCGATGCGGACGGTCGGCACGTCGTTGGCGCGGTGGTAGGTGATGTCGGTGAAGTCGAAGCCGGGGACTTCTTGCCAGAGCGACGAATCAAAAATCTCGGAGACCATGGCGGCCTAACGTAGATGCCCATGCGTCGAGTCGCAGTGTTGGGCTGCTCAGGATCTGGAAAGACGACGACCGCTGGTGCGCTGGCCGAGCGGTTGAACCTCGTCCACATCGAGCTCGACGCCTTGCACCATCAGCCGAACTGGCAGCCCGCACCTCCCGAAGAATTTCAAGCGTCGATCGTCGAGGCGATGGACGCGGCGGAGTTGAGCCACGGCGGTTGGACGATGTGCGGTGGTTACGACTCGCTCGTGAACGCCATCCGAACGCCTCGGGCCGACACGATCGTCTGGCTCGATCTTCCGCGCTCGGTGGTGATGCGCCAGTCGATCGGTCGGACGATTCGACGGGCACTGACGAGGGAAGAGCTGTGGAACGGCAATCGAGAACCGCTCACAAATTTCTATCGGTGGGATCCGGAGAAGAATGTGATTCGTTGGGCGTGGACGACCCACGCTGACAAACGGCAGCGCAACCTTGATCACATCGCACACGGTGACTGGAACCACGCCGAGGTGCATCGACTGGGCTCACGCACCGAGGTCGACGCCTTCATCGAGTCGTGCGGTTCGAGAGCTGGCGAGCGGTAGGGCCGTTCACAATTGAACGACTGAGACCCCCGACCGACCGAGGCGGGGCGATCGAGGCGGAGTGATCGAGGCCGGGTGATCGAGGCGGAGTGATCGAGGCCGGGTGATCGAACGATGAGCCGGCCTAACGACGAGCCCCGATCGTGATCGTGGCGAGCAAGGGTCGAGTGACCACGCCGTCGTAGTGGTCGTCGATCACCGCCGTGAGTTCGTCGAGCATCTGTGAGCGGTCCGGCTCTGGCAGCGTCTGGGTGCCGGAGTAGGTGAGGAGCAGCTTGCGATACTCGTCGGTCGAGTACGTCTGATCCCACCGGACCTGATGGACGGTCGGGGAGTCGAACAGTGCGCTCTCCTCCAGCTCATCGGCCATGTATGGCTTTGCTTCGTCGATCGTCGGCGCCTTCGTCGACGATGCTCGACCGAATCGCTCGTAGATCGGCTGCACTTGATCGAAGTAGCCGAGGTCGTCGGCCGACTCGACCTGGATGAGGTCGATGATGGCGAGCAAGCCGCCATGCTTCAACAGCTCGGCCGGTCGGGTGCAGCGGACGTCTTGGTCGATCCAGTGATAGGCGGTTGCGGACACGACTGCGTCGAATGAGTCGAGCGGTAGCCGATCGGCACCGACGGTTTCGAAGTCTCCGGTGATCACGTTGAGCCGGTCTGGAGCAAACTTGTCTCGTAGATGTTGGGCGAGATCGGGGCCGAGCTCAACGGCCGTGATGCGTGCATCTCGGCTGAGCAACTCCCGTGTCGCCTGGCCCGTTCCGGGGCCCACCTCGATCACGCTCGGCTTGTCGGGAAGGCGGGCGAACAGCGTGTCGAAAAGTGAACCGGGGTAGTCGGGCCGAATCTCGTCATAGAGCGCCGGTGCTCGGTCGAAGGCCCGCCGAATGTCGTTGGTTGCTCGGGTGTAGTTCGGCGCGGTGAAGGGCCACGCAGCAGCGATCCATCGAGGGATGAAGTGGTTGAGTGCGAACTCCGCGTCGCTGTCGACGAGTACGTCGATGACCCACCACGAGATCTCCGCGTCGGTTCCATCGAACTTGGGAGGGTCGATGTAGACACAGCCGAGGAGAGCGGACTCGTTCTCATCGAAGAGGGCGAAATTGAACGACTCGTTGGCCGCCATCTCATCGGCGTGACGTTGAAGATCCGCACGATCCTGTTTGGCGGTCATGTCGGCGGTTGGCCAACCCCAGGCATCCCCGTAGAGCGACCACAGGCGATCTCGTGATCCCATCACGGCGACCATGTCGAGTTCGGTGTCGTCTGGGTGGATCGGTCGGAGGTGGTGCGTCGTTCCAGGAAGAGCGATCGACGACGGGGCGGAGAAGTCGTTCGGCAACCAGGACATGTTCGAAGCCTAAGCGAGCAGCGTTGTTTGATCCTGCTGAACGGTCACGGCAGCGAGTTTGCAGTGTCCCCGGTGTCAGCGGTGTCCGCGGTGTCCGCAAGTCAGCGTGTCGGAGCGGGTGAAGCGATCGATGCCTGCGGGTGTTGTGAAGCGCATGCGACAAACGTGAGGCTGTGAAACGATCGGCGCCATGGCCAATGCTGCATCGACCGGTGGGTATTCGGGGACCCCACTCGCGAAGAAGCTCGGGATCAAGGCCGGGCATGTGGTGGCGATCATCGACGGCCCCGATCACATAGAGGAACTGGTGGCGCCCCTTCCCGAGAACGTGACACTCCGGATGAGCGCTCGTGGAACGCCTGACGTGTCGCTCGTGTTCTGTCGGACCGAGCCGGCCCTCGCTCGGCGGGTCGAGCAGCTCTGGCGACTGGCGTTTCCGGATCGTTCGGTGTGGGTGTGTTGGCCAAAGAAGTCGAGTCCTCTCTTCATCGACCTCACCGAAGACGGCGTTCGAGCCAACGTCCTCGGCCGAGGCCTCGTCGACGTCAAGGTCTGCGCCATCGACGACGATTGGTCCGGCCTCAAACTCATGGTCCGCAAGGAGCTGCGAACTCCCTAGGGGTCGCGTCTCAATCTCAACACTTTCGATGGCCCGGTCACCTTAGGGTCGGGTCTCAATCTCAACATTCTGGTGAGCTCGGGCTCAAAATCGGCTTGATGGAGGGGTTCTCGGCAGCGGTTGTTGAGATTGAGACGCGACCCCAGGGCGCGGTCTCGGGCGCGTTTTGGTGGGTGTTGTTGAGATTGAGACGCGACCCCAAGGCGCGGCCTCGGGCGCGTTAGTGGCTGACCGTTTTGGCTACGGCGGCGACGAGGCGATTGTGCAGCTCGAGGTTTTCCGCTCGATTCGAGGTGGTGATCACCACTCGAACACCTTGGGGCGTGAGATCCGTCGGCCAAGTCTCGACGGTGATGCCGTGGGCGGCGACGAGCGCTGCGAGGTCGGTTCCGTGCGGTGTGCCGAAGAGTTGCTCGTAGCGCTCCTCGCCGAGGATCGAGTGCTGGGGAAGGAACGAGAAGATCGCGCCGCCATCGTTGTCATTCACGACGATCGTGAGATCGAGCGACCGTTGGGCAAGAGCGACCAGCGAGGTCGAGTCGTGGAGGAAGGCAACGTCACCGACCAGGCACACGGTTGGTTTGCCGGTCAGGGCAACGCCGATCGCTGTGGCGATCGTGCCGTCGATGCCGTTGGCGCCGCGGTTGGAGATGACGTCGATGTCGTTGCGGTTCGGTCCGTACCACTCCACATCGCGCACGGGCATCGACGACGCGACGACCAGCGCTCCACCGGCGGGTGGCGCCTCGACTGCAGCTTGCGCAATTGCAGGCTCGGAGTCGGCAGGAAGTTCGGCCGCGATCGCAGCCTGCGCGGCGTTGTCCGCCTTTGTCCATCGCGTGAGCAACGTCGCCGCTCCGAGATACGGGGCAGCGTCCGTTGGCAAGGCTGCCAACAGTCGCTGCGCCAACTCGGCTTCAGGCAAAAGAACATCAGCGACCGCTTCGGGATCGATCAAGCGCCCCCACGGCTGGCTCGACAGCACTCGGGTGCCCGCCGCCGAGCACGCTGAGATCCATTGGCTGATCGACTTGCTCGACACGATCTCGCCGAGTCGAAGAAGCACGTCTGGCTGCACCTGGCCGGCAAACGTCTCGTTGCGCAGCAGCGCATCGGCGTGGCGGATCGAACCCTCGTGGCGGCATCCACTCCGATGATCGGCCAGCACCGTCCATCGCAAGCGACGAGCCAGTCGATCGACTGCGGCAGGGTCGAACTGGCCTCGCCCAACCACGATCACGCCTGTCTTTCCGGCAATCTCGCCAGCGAGTTCAGCTGCGTCGCTCGGATCGATCGTGGGCGACACAACAGGACCGGCGGCGAGGGACGGATCGGATGGAGGCAGGCCATCTGGTCGACCGGTGAGTGGATCTCGGAACGACAAGTTGAGATGAACGGGCCCGGGCTGCACGTCGGTGGCGGCGCCGTAGGTGACGGCTGCCAATGCTCGCCACGAGCTCGGATCGGTTTCCTCGGGTGGCCCTGGCTCGGCGAACGCTCGCACCGCATCGCCGAAGAGGTCGGTCTGATCGATGACTTGTGGCGCGCCGCGTCCCCACAGTTCGGGCGGTCGATCGGCGGTGCATACCAGCATCGGAACGCATGACAATCCGGCCTCCACGACAGCGGCGTGAAAGTGCGTTCCTGCGGTTCCGGAGCTGCAGATCACAACAGCCGGTGTGTTGGTCGCCAGCCCGTGGCCGAGCGCAGCGAATGCTGCACTGCGCTCGTCGTGGAAGACATGCACGGCAAGAGCGGATGAGGCCAAGGCGAGTGCCATCGGGGTCGAACGCGATCCCGGAGCGATAAACGCGGCGGTCACACCCTGGCGAATCCACTCGTCGACGAGCGTGGCGCTGAAGGTTGCGTTGGCCGTGATCGGAGCCGTGCCCATGGATCCATCGTCGAGAGTCACGCCCCTACGCTACGGTCGCCAAATGTCTCTGAGATGGAACCGTGCGCTCGTGACCGGTGCGTCGAGTGGGATCGGGCGAGAGATCGCACGCCAGCTCGCCGCCGATGGCACCGATCTGGTGATCGTCGCTCGTGATGAGCAGCGCCTCACCGAACTCGCTGCCGAGCTTGGTCCCGACACCGACGTCACCGACCACGACAAGAGCAACGGCGTCGATGTGGAGATCCTTGTCGCCGATCTGACGGATCGAACGCAGACGGCCTTGGTCGAACAGCGTCTCGAGGCGACCGATCATCCGATCGATCTACTCGTGAACAATGCCGGCTTCGGCAAAGGCGGCCCGTTTTCGGAGAACGACCGAGACATCGCCACCGACGTGCTCGAAGTCAACATGGTCGCCGTGCTTCGCCTCGCCCATGCCGCAGCCAACGCGATGGAAGAACGAGGTCGAGGCGGAATCCTCAATATCTCGTCGATGGCCGGCGACCTCGTCGCCCCGCACTCCGCCGTTTACTCCGCGACCAAGGCCTTCGTCACGAGCCTGAGCGAGTCGCTTCACGCGGAGCTGGCTCCACACGGTGTTGTCGTCACCGCATCACTTCCCGGCATGACCCGCACCGAGTTCCAAGACCGAGCTGAGGTTGACGTTTCTGATATCCCGGACGTTGCGTGGCAGACCGCAGCCGAAGTCGCCGAGGAGAGCCTCGCCGCATTGGCTGCCAACAAACCACGCATCGTTCCCGGACGACTCAACAAGGTTCTCGGCGCCGCGTCTCGAACGCTGCCAACCGCGGCGATGCGTATCGCTGGCCGCCAAGCGATGAAGCGCCAGAACCACTAGCGCCGATGCTGCACTCTCGAACGATCGGTCGAGGTCCGCGCCTCGTCCTCGCTCACGGCTTCACCCAGAACGGCAACTGTTGGGGCCGGTTCGCGCAACGCCTAGCCGAACGCTTCGAAGTGGTGCTGGTCGACCTTCCCGGTCACGGTCTCTCCGCTCATGACGATGCCGATCTTTGGGAGTCGGCCGAGCTGCTGACAGCCGTCGGCGGCCCTGCCACCTACATCGGCTACTCGATGGGTGGCCGCGTCAGCCTGCACGCGTCGCTGCGTCATCCGGAGGTCGTCGAACGGCTCGTCGTGATTGGGGCAACCGCAGGCCTCGACACCGGCGAGGAACGCCAGGCTCGAATCGATGCCGACGAGGCGCTTGCAACCAAGCTCGAAACGATCGGGCTCTCAGCATTCCTCGATGCGTGGCTCGCCAATCCCTTGTTCGCCGGGCTCCCGGAGGAGGCCGCATGCCGTGTTGAACGTGAGTCCAACCGAACGGAGGGATTAGCGGCCTCGCTCCGGGCCTGCGGCACTGGGACGCAGGATTCGCTGTGGGCTGAGCTTGCCGGAATGGCTCAACCCATGCTCGCAATCGCTGGTTCCAACGATGCGAAATTCAGTGTTCTTGGCCAACGCTTGGCCGAAGAAGTTGGTTCAGCGACGGGGAGCCCGGCGGTGTTCCACCAAGTGCCCGGCACCCACGCCGTTCACCTCGAGGCTCCCGACGCTGTCGCCGATGCTGTTGAGGACTGGCTCGATCAGTTGCGCTAGCGGTTGCTGGCAAACTGACGAACCAGCCGACTCGTCAGCTGAGCAGCGTGCGGCCGCTGATGATGATTCCGACTTCGCGCTCGGGGTCGGTTTGGTAGACGTCGATGTCGCCCTCGAAGCCGTCGGCCCTGGTGACCTCGACCTCGTTTGATGGCCAGACCGAGTCGTCGTATTCCTGGACGCCCGGGGTGAAGTCAGCGAACGTCGGGTTTGCGTAGAACGCACTCAGCGATGCGAACGATTCGACCGGTCCATCCCAACGGCGATCGAGCTCGGCTTTGTCGGTGAGCCGTCCAATGTTGACCGACGTGAAGTTGTCGACCATCGATGGATCGACCTCGAGGTCGCCCATCCACGGGAAGAGCACCTGGTTGACCAGGAGTTCGGGACCGTAGATGTCATTGCCGCGAGTGAAGATGGAGAGCTTGGCTTGGCGCTCAGCGGTCGCGTCTTCGAACTTGAAGCTGATGTAGCGGTATGGAGACGCTGGATCTTCCGTTTCGTACTCGAGGAGGGTCGAAGCGTTTTCGAGGTCCTCATCGACTCCGGTTGCCACCCACGTTGTTCCCGCGAGCATTTCGGGGATCATCGTTTTGAAGGCCTCGCGCTCGAACGACGGAAGGAAATTGGCGCTGAAGGTGAGTGATGAAGCATCCGGCTCGAAGTACTGCCTGAGGTCGACATAGGTGACCGCAACCCCGTCCGGAATCGGCGTCTCCGGCGGCATATTCATGACCTCGACGAGGAATGGGTGCAGATCCATGTCGGCATAGGCAGCCAGTCCGGCGAGCTCGCGGATCGGGCCAGTGCGCCCAAACGCTCGTGCCGCCTCGTCGACGCCATCACCAGCGTCGGCTGCGGGTTCTGCCCCAGCAGCTTCGGCTGGTTCTGCTTCGGCTGGCGCTCCGGCCAGCGTGGTCTCGGTTGCTGCCGCCGGTGCGGCTCCGGTTTCGGTGGCGGTGGCATCGTCGCCGCCGAGCACACCACACGCCGAAACAACGGTCATGGCTGCGATCAAAACTGCCGTGGCACGCGCCGAAGCGGGCCTCGTCTTGCTGTACATCATCGGTATCCCTCCGTTTGACCGACAGACCTCGGGGGAGGTCCATCGAATGAGGTTGTCACGGTAGGAAGGCGCCGTGAACCAGCGAGAAACTGGCTTGTTTCCGGGCCTCTAGCGCCGAATCCAGCCCACTTCGCGAGCCGGTTAGGGCGACTTCTGCGTCGTGAACCGATCGAGGAGGTCCTGGTCGGGCGGTGGTGCCACGCCGGGTTCGCTCGGAACGTCGATCCATCCGTCATTCATGGCCAGATCAGGCCATGGGTCTTCAGCCAACCAGCGTCGGGCGGGGGAGAGGTCGCCCGTGATCGTGAAGCCATCAACAGCAGCCATCGCCGCCAAGGCATGGCGCCCGAGCCCACATTCGAGCATGCCACCGGCGGCCAGTGGCAGCCCGATCTCGGTGGCCCAGTCGACAAGATCGATCGCCTCGCCAATGCCGCCGACCTTCGGTGGTTTCACAACGATCCCCGACAGTGCACCCTGCTCGAAGATGTCCTCGGCGTCCTCCACGCTGTCGATTGGTTCGTCGGCGAGGACGGGCACATCCGTCGCGTCGATGAGATCGGCAGCGGCGTCGAGGTCGTCCGGGTCGAAGGGCTGTTCGATCGCATCGAGGTCGGCATCTTCAGCAAGCCCGGCGAGCGTGTCGACGTGGTCGCCCGAGAACGAGCCGTTCCCGTCAACCTGCAACTCGAGTTCGCCAAACCGTCCCCGAACCGCCGTGACGACATCCAGCCCTCCCGGCACGATCTTGAGCTTGACCCGGCCGTAGCCAGCGCTGGCGAGTTCATCGACCGCGCTCAACGTCTCGTCGACCGACCCGAGTCCGACGACAGCCCCGGCAGGCACGCGGGCATGGCTCGCTCCGAGGTGCGCAGCGAGTGAGGCGCCGTCGATCCGCAAGGTGAGGTCGAGCGTTGCCATCTCGACCGCAGCCGCCGCCATCGGGTGCTGGTCGACATCGACCGGGTCGCCGTTGGACAAGACGTCGAACGCGCCTGCGGCCCACTCGTCGGTGTAGGTCGGTTCGTTCAGAGCGCTGCATTCGCCCCAACCTTCGTTGCCGTCATCGTCGGTCAGGCGAACGATCACAAGTTCCCGATGAGCGGCGGGTGATCGATCATGGGCAGCCGCCAACGACGCCACCGTTGGCAGGGAGATCAGACGCACCTCGATCGACCAGTCATCACGCACTCGGCCGACCCTATCCTTCCCGCCATGACCAACTCGGCCGATGATTCGAACCAGACAGAGCCGCCCGTCGAGGCGCCCGACAAGTCGGGGTTCAAGTCGGCCAAGTCGCTCGTGCTGGTGAACACTGGCCACGGCAAGGGCAAGTCCTCTGCTGCGTTCGGCACGGCCGTGCGAGCGCTGGCTCGAGAGTGGCCGGTTGCAGTCGTGCAGTTCTTGAAGAGCGGCGATTGGAATGTCGGTGAAGAGAAGATCCTGCGCGAACTCGGTGTGGAGTGGTTCGCAGCAGGCGACGGCTTCACCTGGAACTCCGACGACCTCGATGAGAGCCGGGCACTTGCCCAGGGAGCGTGGGCGAAGGCTGAAGAGCTCATCGCCGCTGGTGATCACCGTCTGATCATCATGGACGAGATCAGCTACGCGATGACCTGGGAGTGGATCGATCCCGCCTCAGTTGTGTCGTCGCTCACCAGTCGGCCTGAGACGGTGAGCGTCGTGCTCACCGGTCGAGACATGCACGAAGATGTCATCGACGTTGCAGACACCGTCACCGAGATGGTCAAGATCAAGCACGCCTTTGATTCAGGAATCGTCGCCAAGAAGGGGATCGACTACTGATCTCAAGCCTCTTTCTCCTCGGGGGCGCACGCTCCGGCAAATCTCGTCTCGCCGAGCGAGCGGCCTTGACGATGGCGGAGGCCCACGGTTTCGAGGTGACCACCGTCGTCACCGGTGTGGCCTTCGACGATGAGATGACGAGTCGAATCGAACGGCATCGGTCGGATCGGCCCGATGGGTGGCACACGGTCGAGGCGCCGCTCGATCTGGTCGATGCGGTCGCAGGCATCGCCGATGATCACGTGCTGGTGCTCGATTGCGTCACCGTGTGGCTCGGCAACCTGATGGTCCGAGGTGATGCGGATGACGTGATCGAGAGCGAAGGCCGACGC
The DNA here is from genome assembly GCA_937925335.1 of uncultured Acidimicrobiales bacterium. GTDB lineage: Bacteria > Actinomycetota > Acidimicrobiia > Acidimicrobiales > SZUA-35 > CALEWY01. The sequence goes on along the minus strand of CALEWY010000044.1, from coordinate 47,103 downwards.
CTTGCTGCAGTGATCGCCGAGCGCTCAGGCCCGGTGGTCGTGGTGTCGAATGAGGTGGGCCTCGGCATCGTGCCGGGCGACCCCATGAGCCGATCGTTTCGCGATCTGCAAGGCAGATTGAACGCCGCGCTCGCCGAGTCAGTCGACGAGGCCCGTTTCGTCGTCGCCGGGAGGCTGCTCGCTCTCCATGTGCTCGAGGAGTTGTTTGGCGACGGCGCCGAGGACGGCGGCGTTGGCCTTGGTTGAAGCCACGCGCTTTCGGGTCACACCGATCATCGTGAACATGAACCAGAGCCCGCCAAAGACGGCGACCGGTCCCCAAAATTCCGAGCTCCAGCGGTTGACGAGCTCATAGCCGAGGCCTCGGCCGAAGCCGAAGGCCGTGATCACCATCGCGATCGTTTGCCATTTCGATGAGTAGCGGAAGAGGCCGGCGGCCTCACCGCAGTAGGCGACGGTTGCCGGAATACACAGCAACCAAATGGCGAGTGGGTCCCACGAGAGCGGCCAGTGCCACGACGCGATCGCGGCGGCGAATGCCACGATGAACCCAACGCCGTAAAGCGCCGAGCAGCGGCGACAGACGTGGCGAGAGCCGACCTTGATGCAGCGTTCGTCGTAATCCTCGGCCCAGTGGTGGGCGAGCCACATGTTCTTCTTGCTCGTGTGCTCCCGCTGCTTGCGGGCCATGTCTTCGAGTTTGGCGTCGAATCGAGCGAGCGCTTCTTCGTTGATCTCTCCAGGTTCGGGCGCTGCGGCGCGAGCGGCCGCGACCCTCTCGGAAGTGTCGAGGTCGATGACTTCTGAAGGGGCGTGGGAGTGGCCGTTGAGGGGCGCAGCGTCTGAACTCACCTAGGCCTATCGGCCCATGTCGTCCGATCATGAGGCTGGCGGCCATCTGTCCACTCGGCGACCCAGCCCGGCCAACCGAGTGCAGCAAACCTCTCCGAATCGGCAACCGGGTGCGCCCATCGTCGCTGGTGAGGGTTTGGCGCTCCCGGTTGGTGCGGTCGTGACGTTACGTGCTCCCGGTTGAGGGCCGATTCGCGGTGATATGTCACCTTTCGAGTCTCTTGACCGGTCGGTCAAGTTGGTGGGATTATGGACCCTCAACTCGTTCTCTCTTGAGGAGCACTCCCATGCCCGAGGCAGTCATTGTTTCCGCCGCTCGTAGCCCGATTGGTCGAGCCTTCAAGGGTTCGCTCGCCAACGAGCGTCCAGACGACATCACCGCCCAGATGATCCACGCTGCGCTGGGTCAGATCCCACAGCTCGACCCGAACGAGATCGAAGATCTCATGCTCGGAACCGGCTCACCCGCCGGCGAGCAGGGTTTCAACATGGCACGCGTTGTTGCGGTCATGGCCGGTCTCGACGATGTTCCCGGTGTCACCGTGAACCGCTACTGCTCGTCGTCGCTCCAGACGATCCGTATGGCTGCGCACGCCATCCGTGCGGGTGAAGGCGATGCCTTCTTGTCCGTCGGTGCAGAGTTCGTGAGCCGCTACGGCAACGGCGCCAGCGACAACGGCGACGCAGTCAACCCGATCTTCGGCGAGGCGATGGCTCGCACCGCCGAACGATCCGGCGAAGGTGCCGACACGTGGGCCGCCCCCGAGGGTCTCCCCGACATCTACATCGCCATGGGGCAGACCGCCGAGAACGTCGCTCAGATCAAGGGCGTGAGCCGCGAGGCGATGGACGAGTGGGGCGTTCGCTCCCAGAACCGCGCCGAGGCTGCCATCGAACGCGGCTTCTTCGAGAATGACATCACCCCCGTCACGCTCTCCGACGGCTCAACGCTCGCCAAAGACGACGGCCCCCGAGCCGGCGTCACCGTCGAAGGTGTCAGCGGACTCAAGCCCGTCTTCCGTCCTGACGGGCTCATCACCGCGGCTAACGCCTGTCCGCTCAACGACGGTGCTGCCGCCGTCGTGGTCATGAGCGACACCCGCGCCGCCGAGCTCGGGATCACCCCACTCGCACGCATCGTGTCGTCCGGCGTCACCGGACTCAACCCCGAGATCATGGGCCTCGGTCCGATCGAAGCCTGCAAGCAGGCGATGGGCCGAGCCAACATGAGCATCGACGACATCGACCTGGTCGAGATCAACGAAGCGTTCGCCGCTCAAGTCCTTCCATCGGCTGACGAGCTCGGCATCGACTACGACAAGCTCAACATCAATGGTGGCGGCATCGCCCTCGGTCACCCCTTCGGTATGACCGGCGCTCGCATCATGACCACCCTGATCCACAACCTCCAGGAGGAGGACAAGACCATCGGCATGGAAACCATGTGTGTCGGTGGCGGTCAGGGCATGTCGATGATCATCGAGCGCCTCTCGTAAGCGCCTCGCCTGAGCAACCGCTCTTCGTTCTGGCACCTCATCGCCTGGCCTTGGCCAGACCGGTGAGGTGCCGGTTCGCGTTCTGGGGCAGCAGGCGTTGACCGCCGGTTCGTTACAGGCCGATGCAGCTGGCGAGAGCGGTGTCGATGATCTCTTGGAACTTCGGGTCGACCGACGGGTCGTTCGCAGCGGCGTTGAGGTCGTCCTGCTCGAGCTCAAGCACGTAGTCGTCGGTGAAGACCGAGTCGGCGACGCAGTTGGCATCTTCTTCGCTGAGCTCGCCGGTTTCGATGAGTGACGCAACCAGCGACTCGGGGTTTGCGTCGTCGTCGCCGCAGGCGGCGAGCACCAAAGGGGCGCTCAGAGCGAGGGCAACAAAACGGCGGCGGCGTGACATGTCCGATAGTCAACCCGAACGTGAGCCAGATTCAACGTCGCCCAGCTGCGGCGGGGCTGTGTAGCGCCGTTCGCTTCGCTCTCTTACCGAGTTGTTCGCCGAGGCTCACAGCCTGCGCAGGTTGGTCTCCCGGAGGGAATTACCGCATCAGCCTCGGCGCCGGCTGGAGATCACACCCGTGTTGAATCCGGCGAGGTGGAGCCCTCCGGCAAAGCGGGCGTGTTCGATCTTGGTGCAGCGATCCATCACCACGTGGAGACCGCCGGCGAGCCCGATGGCCGCTGCCTCTTCGCTCACGATTCCGAGCTGGAGCCACAGAACCTTGGCGCCCACTGCGACGGCTTCTTCAGCGATACCCGGGCAGTCGTCGGGTTTGCGGAACACATCGACGAGGTCAGGCGTGACGGGAAGTGCGTCGAGCGACGGGTAACACGTGATGCCGTTGATCTCGGTCTCGCGAGGATTGACCGGATACAGATCGAAATCGCAGAGCGATGACGCGAGATACGTCATCACGAAGTTGCTCGCTCGGCTGGGGTTCGACGAGGCGCCCACAACGGCGATCGACTTCGTGCGGTCGAGAATCGCCTTGCGTTCGAGGGCCGAGGGTTCGCTGTAGGTCGAACCGCTGTGGGTTGAGTCGCTGTGGGTTGTGGTCATGCCAGCTCCTGAGCAGCGTTGAGCGCTTGGTCGAGGTCGTAGATGATGTCGTCGAGATCTTCGATGCCAACCGAGAGTCTCACGGTGTCGCCGCCAACACCAGCCGCTTCGAGCTGTTCGTCGCTCATCTGTTGGTGCGTGGTGGAGGCTGGGTGGATGACGAGTGTGCGGGCGTCGCCCACGTTGGCGAGGTGCGAGATCAGCTCGAGGCTCTCGATGAAACGTTGCCCGGCCTTGCGACCGCCGGCCACGCCGAACGTGAAGATCGCGCCGGCACCCTTTGGCAGATACTTCGCGGCGAGATCTCGGTAGGGCGATCCGTCGAGATCGGCGTACTTCACCCACGACACACGAGCATCGTCGTTGAGCCAGTTGGCGACACCTCGTGCGTTGGCGACGTGGGCGTCCATGCGGAACGGCAACGTTTCGAGGCCCTGCAACATCATGAAGGAGTTGAAGGGAGAGAGTGAGGCTCCGACATCTCGGAGTTGTTCGGACCGAAGCGCGGTGCAGAACGCGTACTCGCCGAAGTTTCCAACCCACTGGAGACCGTTGTAAGCGGGGATCGGTTCGGTCATCCGAGGGAAGCGGCCGGAGGCCCAATCGAACGTGCCGGACTCACTGATCACGCCGCCGATGCTGGTGCCATGCCCGCCGATGAACTTCGTAGCGGAGTGCAGCACGATGTCGGCGCCGAACTCCATTGGGCGACAGAGATAGGGAGTGGCAAACGTTGCGTCGACGATGAGGGGCAAGCCATGGCTGTGTGCAACATCGGCGAGCACCTCGACATCAGCGACCGCGCCGGACGGGTTGCCAATGATCTCGGTGTAGATGGCCTTCGTCTCTGGTCGAACGGCAGCCGAGAATGCCTCGGGGGAGGAGTTGTCGACAAAGGTCGTGTCGATGCCGAGTCGGCGGAGCGTGATGTTGAGCAGGGCGTAGGTGCCGCCGTAAATGCTGGCGGCGGCGACGATGTGATCGCCCGCTCCGGCAACGGTGGTGAGGGTCAGGAACTCAGCGGCCTGGCCGCTCGACGTTGCGACCGACCCGATGGCGCCTTCGAGGCTGGCGATGCGTTCCTCGAACGCTGATGTGGTCGGGTTCGAGATGCGGCTGTAGATCGTGCCGTATTTCTGCAAGGCGAAGAGATCAGCGGCGTCGTTTGTGTCTTCGAAGACAAAGCTCGTCGACTGGTAGATGGGGACGGCTCGGGCCCCGGTTGCTGAGTCGGGCTGGCCGCCGGCGTGCAGGGCTCGTGTTCGAAAACCCCAGTTGCGGTCCTCGTTCGTCCGGTCCTCGTTTGTCATGCACGCATCCTCTCACCGTGAGCCTGAGCATGTCGCAACCGCCGAGACGCTCGTCCGATTCCAGCGGTCGATCGGCTCGATCGACGTGCTCGCGTACGCTGCGGTCGTGGAACTCGTCGGTCGAATCCTTGCGGGCGTACTCGCCATCGTCTTCGGCTGGGCGGCCGGCGCCAAGCTGGGCAGCCGAGATGAGACGGTCGCCGGATTCGCCGACCTCGGCCTGCCGTTCCCGGCCGTGTTCATGAAGCTGGTCGTCGGTGCCGAGATCGGCACGGCGCTCGTTCTGCTCATGGCGCCCAGGTGGGGCGCGATCCTCGCCTTTGCGCTGCTCGCAGGGTTCACCGTCTACCTGGCGCAGTTGGTGCGGTCACCGAATCCGATCGCCTGCCGGTGCTTCGGAGCGGCGAGTTCGGAGACTGTTTCCGCCCGAAGTTTGTTGCGAAATGGTGTGTTCCTTGTCATGGCTGCGCTAGCTGCGGTCCTCTGAGCCCCAGTGCACAAGGGGTTTGGTGGCATAGCGCTTCTTTGCCGTTCTGTCACGGGCACGATCGCTCCTGCATCCGATACCCATCGGGGGGCGAATCAATGGCACCATGTCTTTCGTGCCAAGTACTGAGATTGCAGAACTCACCGCAAACATCGACGGCGAATTGATCGACCGCAGCCGCGTGATCGATCACTTGCTCGACTTGCGAATCGTGTCCCCCGGCATGACCTTCACCGCTCAGGTGGATCGCCTGCTCGGCGAGGTCCCCGGCAAGTCCGTGGTTGATGCGGCCTGGTGGCGCCAAGCGCTCGAGCAGCTTGCTGCAAGCACTGAGCCTCAGCCGGCCTAGCGGCCCTCAGGAGCCTTGACGGCGGTGGAGGCGATCTGCGCCGGCATCGAAGCCGGGTAGCTGCGGCTGCATCGAGCGCTTCTCAGTGGCGAGCTTCATCACGATCTCTTCAACCTCGGGCCAGGTCGTTGCGCGCAGCCCGTCGAGATCGGTGTTGTAGGGCTGATCGAACACGATCACCGGGTTGCCGGTTGCTCGTAGCGCGTTGACATTGTGCGGTGCGTCGTCGATGTAGACGTCGGCCTCAACCTGTGGTTTGGCGCCAAGGAAGCAGATGTCTCGGTACGGAATCTGTTCATTGTCGAGCCACGAGACCGTGTCGCCCACTGCGGTGGCATGACCCCAGTTTGCATAGAGCCGGTGTGTGATGATTCGAATCCACACGCCCGCATCGGAGAGACGCCAGAGGGCGTCGGCGCAGCCGTCGAACGCCGGCAGATTCGCCATCATCCGCTTCTCAACGACGGCGAACTGGTGCATTTCGCTGAACTCTTCGGGTGTCATGTCCCACTCAGCGAACGACCAGGAACGTTCGAGCGGGAGCGATTCCGGGTCGACGCCGCGACGCTCGGCGACGATCTCTCGAAAGCCGATCGTGTAGTCCGCACAAACCCCGTCGAGATCAACACCAAAGACGAATTCGTTCACGGCGTCGAACGGTAGCCAGCGAGGCGTATCATTCGGCTCAATGGCGAACGACGGAGCGGTGGTGGTGGGCCCCGCAAGCGTTGACCATGGTCTCGATGGTGTCGGTTCCGACGCTGCTGAGTCCGGGTTGGTGGCGCGGGCTCACATGTTTGGACTGAGTGTGGCGCGCATCGCCACCTATCGATTGGTGCACGTGCAGTTCGCCGAGTCGGTGGCTGACCAGGATGCTGCGCTCGAAGAGTTGGCCAATTCGCTGCTCGTCGACCCGATCGGGCAGTGGTGGTCGCCAGCGGGCGATCACGATGCACTCGCCGACACCGACGGAATTGCGGCGAACGACTCATTCGATCGCGATCGTGGCGTTGTGATCGAGACCGGACTTCGCCCCGGTGTGACCGACCGCGAAGGTGCCGAGCTCGTTCGGGCGGCGGGTGAGATCGGCATCGAACTCGTCGCTGCGACCGTTGGCAACCGATACGCGATCGAGAGTTCGGACGCCGATCTCGATGTTGGCGAACTGGCCCGACGAGTGCTGCACAACGACGTCATCGAACGCTGGGCCGAGGGTTCGCTCCCGCCAGCCTTTGCTGATCTCAGCGCAAGCGCCCCTGCCACCCAATCGATTTCGCTTGACGGCCTCGACGCGGACGGCCTGGCCGAGGTCAACAAGCGTCGGCGACTCGGGCTCGACCCCGAAGAGATGGTCGAAATCCAGCGTCACTTTGGTGAGATCGGGCGTGCTCCAACCGACGCCGAGCTGGAAACGCTGGCGCAGACGTGGAGCGAACACTGCGCCCACAAGACCTTCCGTGCCTCGATTTCGGTGTCCGATGGATCTGAAGTCGACGGACTGTTGAAGAGTCTCTTGCGGGCTGCGACCGACACGATCGACGCGCCGTGGGTTCGCAGCGCCTTTGTGGACAACGCCGGAATCGTCCGCTTCGACGACGATTACGACATTGCCATCAAGGCCGAAACGCACAACCATCCGTCCGCTCTCGAGCCGTTCGGTGGTTCCAATACCGGTGTTGGTGGTGTGGTCCGAGACATCCTGGGTGTGTCTGCCAAGCCGATCGCCGTGTCCGACATCTTGTGTTTCGGGCCGACTGAGATCGACCCGTCTGACGTGCCTGAAGGAGTGCTGCACCCAAAGCGGATTCGTGAAGGTGTTGTCGCTGGTGTTGGCGACTACGGCAACAAGATCGGCGTGCCAAACATCGCCGGCGCGATCGTGCACGACCCCGCTTACACCACGACTCCGTTGGTGTTCGCTGGCTGTCTTGGCCTCCTGCCCAACGGCTCGAATCCGACCGAAGCCGCGGCCGGTGATTCGATCGTGGTCTTCGGTGGCGCGGTTGGACGAGACGGCGTCGGTGGCGCCACGTTCTCTTCACAAACCATGGCAGCCGAGACCGCCGAGGTTGCCGGTTCGTCCGTGCAGATCGGCGACCCGATCGTGGAGAAGGGCCTGATCGACGTGATCGTCGCGGCCCGCAACGCCCGGCTCTACACGGCCGTGACGGATTGTGGTGCCGGCGGCTTGTCATCAGCGGTTGGTGAGATGGCCGAGAAGCTCGGCGCCGAAGTCGACCTGCAGATGGTGCCGCGCAAGTATCCCGGCCTCGCCCCGTGGGAAGTGTGGCTGAGTGAGGCCCAGGAGCGCATGGTCGTGGCGAGCCCCGATCCCGAACCGCTGCTCGAGCTGGCAGAGCGATGGGGTGTTGGAGCGGCCGTCATCGGCACCTTCACTGGCGATGGGCGCCTGCTCGTTCGTGACGGCGACGCCACCCTCATCGACATCGACTGTGAGTTCCTTCACGACGGTCGGCCGCGGCGCCAGATGACGGCGATCGCGCCTGACACCGCTCGATCTGACCGTCAGGGCATCGACGGGTACGACCCAGCCTCGCTGCTCCTCCAGCTTCTCGCCCATCCGTCGATTCGCTCGAACGAAGATGTCGTGCGCACCTTCGATCACGAGGTTCTCGGCGGTTCGGTCGTGCGTCCTTACGGCGGCGCAGCTGGTGACGGCGCAGCCGACGGCACCGCCATGGTTCCGCCTGGCACGAGCGGCGAACGAGCCGTCGCCATCGGTATTGGCGTCAATGCGCTCCTCGGCGACATCGATGCCGAGGCCATGGCGTGGCACGTGATCGACGAAGCCGTTCGCAACGTTGTGCTGGCCGGCGCCGATCCCAAGGAGCTGTCACTCCTCGACAACTTCGCATGGGGTGACCCAACCGATCCGGAAACACTCGGAACGCTGGTTGCTGCGTGCCGTGGCTGCCACGACTATGCCCTGCTCATCGGCGCGCCGTTCGTCTCCGGCAAGGACTCGCTCTACAACGTGTTCGTCGGTCCCGACGGCTCGAAGGATCCCGTCGCACCGACGCTCGTGATCAGCGCCGTTGGCATCGTGAAGGATCTCGACGTTGTGCCCGTCACCGGCCTGCTTGAAGCGGGCGACGACATATGGCTCGTCGGCCCAACCGCCGGTGCTCTCGGTGGTTCGCATCTCGACGATGTGCTCGGATCCGATCACGGCGGGTCGGTTCCCCGTCCCGACCCGGTCTCGGTTGCCCGTCACCACGACATGGCAATTGCGATCAGTGCCGGTCTCGTCCGCAGCGCCCACGATGTTTCCGACGGTGGGCTCGCGGTCGCTGCTGCGGAGTGGGCACTCGCTGGCCGCCTCGGGCTCGATCTCGATGTCGAAACCAAACCCGAAGTTCTCTTCGGCGAAGGCAGCGGTCGTTATCTCGTCGAGGTGTCACCGACGAACCGAGCCGAATTCGAACGGCTCGTGCCGTGGGCGAAACGGATCGGTGAAGTGACCGCTGAACCAACACTTGCACTCGGGGTCGTGAGCCTCACGCTCGACGACGTCGCAGCCGCCTGGAACGGCCATGTCGACCGGGGATCACTCGCCAACGCCGAGAGGGGTGTGGCATGAAGCCGACCGTTCTGATTCCGATCGCGCTTGGAACGAACCGCGATGGCGACCTCGCCGATGCCTTCCGACTCGCTGGCGCCGAACCAGTCCAGGTGCCACTCTCGGCGCTTCGGGCTGGCGACGTCACACTGTCCGACCATCAAATGCTCGCCGTTCCGGGCGGGTTCTCCTACGGCGATGCGCTCGGTGCCGGCCGCCTGCTCGGCCTCGACCTCGCCGGTTGGTTTGGTGATCAACTGCATGCGGCTGTCGCAGCCGAGATGCCGATCTTTGGCGTGTGCAACGGGTTCCAGGCGCTCGTTCGAGCTGGGATCCTTCCAGGTGCCGATCGGTCGGCCGTGCTCACCGACAACGACTCCCAACGATTCGAATGCCGCTGGGTCACGATGGAAGCGAGCTCGTCTCGTTCGGTGTGGACCTCCGGGTTGACCGAACCGATTCGTTGCCCGATCGCTCATGGCGAGGGCCGCTTTGTGGTCGACGATGCCGAGGCGTTAGCCGAGGCCGATCAGGTTGCTCTGCGATATGTGGCCGTCGACGACGACGGTGTTGTGTCGGCCGCTGGCGGCGCGTTCCCGACGAACCCGAACGGGTCGATGGCCGATATCGCCGGTGTGTGCGACGAATCTGGGCTCGTGCTCGGTTTGATGCCTCACCCAGAGAACCACATCGTTGCTCGACAGGATCCGCTCCGGGGCCGTCGCGTGCCCGGCATGGCCAATCGAGGGCTGTGCGTGCCGCTCTTTGAATCCGGCGTGGCCGCGATTCGCTAGCCATCAAGGTTGGGGCGTCTGAGGATCAGCTCAGGTTGACCGCGTTGTGACCCGATGATCTCTGAGAACCCCGATCGCACGATTGGGCGAATGGAGAATGCAAGCATGGCGCAACGTCGATTTGTCAAAGTGGCGCGGATGCGTATCGCTGACGTTGAAGAAGGCGATGTGGTCAACGCTCGTCCCGACAACGAAGAGGGCTGGTTCGCGGTTGCCAAGAAACACCGCTTGTTCAACGGCCAGCTGCAGTTGAGCGACTACCAAGCAGACAAGGCCATCTCGGCAGATGACTTCGAAATCGTTGGTGTGCAGTTCGTCAGTGACGCCGAGGTGCCTGATCAGCCGCCGATTCCCGAGAAGTTCCTCATCTTTGATGACGGCTCGGGTTACAGCGACAAAGACCCTGAGAGCGCTGAATCGAGCACCGACGGCGAACCCGCTGAAGACGCGAACGGCGAAGCAGCTGAGGGTGAGCCTGCAGCGGCGGCCGCCGGTGCTCCGGCCCCTAATGGCGCCGCTTCCGCCCAGCCGGTTCGTGCCGGCAACTAGCTCACTTGGCGTGAACACGCTCGGGCGATGAAGCCGGTGTCGGCCGTCCGATTCGCACGAGAATGAAACCGCCGACCATGGCGAGCATGTTGGCGACGACCATCGGAAACACCGATTCGTCGATCATCTGATCGACGATTGATGCCAAGAGGGCGCCACCTCCGAGCGAGATGGAACCGAGCACGGCTGAGGCGGTTCCAGCCATTGCTCCCATTGGTTCAAGAGCGAGCGAATTGGCGAGTGGTGTCGCAAGCGTTTGCATCGCATTGATAGCGATCATCCAAACGATCCAGACGCCGAAGCTCATCGATCGCCCATCGATCAGTGCGAGGACGAGCCCGATCGCCGCGATGATCAGCATCAGCATCGACACGCTGGTCATCACCCTCGGAGCACCGAATCGGGCGATGAGCTGATCGCTGATGAGCAGCGCTCCGATCATCACGACACCGCCGAGTCCAAACCACCAGGCGAACTGGCTGCCGCGTCCGTAGATCTGGTCGATGATCGGCTGGCCGCTGCCGAGGTAGATGAAGAACGCTCCGGAGTAGAGGGTGAGCGCTCCGATATGGGCGATTGTTTGCCGGTTGCGAATGATCGCGGAGAACGCTTCAAGCAACGGCCGAGCGGAAAGCGGGCGGCGATTGTCCTCGGCAAGCGTCTCGCCGAACGACATCGTCCAGGTCGCCGCCCCAATCGAGAGCAACATGGCGGCGCCGAACACCAGGCGCCATGATCCGATTCGCAGGATCCCCTCTCCAATGAATGGGACGAGGACGGGGCCGATCAAGAAGACCGCCATCACGATGGTGATGACTCGAGCCATTCGGTCGCCGTCGTAGAGATCGCGGGCGATCGCAACACGCAAAACGGCCGGGGAGGCGCCGCCAAACCCCCAGATGGCTCGGGCGATCAGGAGCGTCTCGAAGTTCGGAGCGAGTGTCGCTCCCAGCGCTCCGATGGCGTACAGGACGAGTCCGGCCAGGAGCGCGTTGCGTCGCCCGAAGCGGTCGCTGATCGGACCGAAGAAGAGTTGGCCGACGGCGAGACCAAGGAAGTAGGTCGTTCCGATGAGTGTGATGTCGTCGCCAACGCCGGGCAGTTCGGCCGTGATCTCGTCGAATGCGGGGAGTGCGACGTCGATTCCAAAGGCCAACAAAATGCCGAGCGCGGCAAGGTACCGGATAACCGATCGTTCGGTCCGATTGTTCGAAATGCTGTGACCGCCCGTCACAAATGATTAGAATTGCCCACGAACGAGGCTCGGGTTCTTTGCATGTGTGTGATTGCGGCGGCATCCCACAACGGCGACCGAGCCTCGTTCACGCTTTTTCGGGGCCCGAGAGGGTTGTTCGAGAGGCTGGGCTGTGTGGTGAGGGTGGGCTGTGTGGTGAGGCTGGGCTCGTTCATGAGAACTGGCTGCTCACGATCATGTTCGTCACCGTGATCATGTTGGGATGTCGACGCGGCCCGAGGCATGGCGGGCGAAGCGACCGTCGGAACCGGGGTGAGCGGGGTCGTCTGCGGGCCAGGGCCAGCCGCCAAAGCCGGTGTTCTGGTAGTCGGTGAAGGCCTGGCGGATCCCGGCTTCGTCGTTCATGACGAACGGGCCGTACTGGGCGACGGGCTCGCCGATTGGTCGGCCCTGCAACATCATGCATTCAGCGCCAGCTGGGCCGGCAATGAACTCGTGGGCGTTGGTGGCGTCGACGAGTGCTCCGGTCTTCGGGGCGATCGGGTGTCCGCCGAGGGTGATGCCCGATCCGGCAAATCCGTAGAGCATCCGTTGGGTCCGTTCGTCGTTCGCTGGTGGCAGCGTCCATTCGACTCCCGGGTCGGCGACGATGTGCCAGATCGCCAGATCAGCATCCTCGTTGGAAGCCCAAGAGTCAGGCGGAGGCGTCTGGCCAACTGCTTCGCCGAGCGTGCCAGCGATCACGGTCACGTCGACGCGTCGCCCAGCACCATCGGTTGTGGTGTGAACCGGCGTGTCGTGGTCCCACAGCATCGTGAAGTAGGGCGGGACGAGCTTGTCTTGGCTCGGGAGGTTCAGCCAGATCTGGAACATCTCCATGGGGTTGGGCTGATCTCGGTTGAGAAGGGGGAACATCTCGGCGTGGACGATGCCGGCGCCGGCGGTCATCCACTGGGTGTCACCCTTGCCGAAACGAGCCGTCGCGCCGAGTGAGTCAGAGTGGTCGATGAACCCTTGGCGTACGTAGCTGATGGTTTCGAACCCGCGATGGGGGTGGGATGGGAACCCCGGAATCTCCGAGCCGTGGTACATGCTCCATCCGTCGAGACCGCCGAAGTCGTTGCCGATCGTTCGGCCATCGAGCGACGCTTGCGGTCCGAGTGTTTCGTTCGCCGCTGGGTAGTGGTCGTCGTGGTGGGCGACGAACAAGAAGGGGTCGATCGTTGGCCATTGCGGGCCGAGCGGGAATGTGGTGGCGACGGGTGGAGGCGACGAACCGGCGGTCATGGGTTGAGGCTACGGCTGCAAAGGTTGGTCGAGTCTCGCTCCGCCGGTCTCGCACGAACCATCAACTCACCGAAGGTAGGCAGCTTTATGCGCGAACGTGCGACCTGCCGCACCTCTGAGGTGCGGCAGGTGCCGTTTTCGACCAGTCATCTCGCGGAAATCGCGGAAAGCCACTATCTACGCAACGTTCCCTGGGGCGCGCCCCCAACCCAACCTGCCGCACCTCTGAGGAAACAGCTACCTCGCGAACCTGCCGCACCTCAGAGGTTGATGAGGGTTGGGGGGACAATTTCGATCGGGGTGGCCTGACGAGATTTTGTCAAGAAAAATCCGCTTGTGTCAGCGGGCTGACAGAACGAAGCGTCGGGATCCGTCACAGTGAATTCCGAACCAACGGGGACCGCGGTGGTACCCAGAGGATCGAAACGTGGAGGCCCGATCGGAGGGGTCGGGTCTCCACTACTGAGGAGAGCCGGTTGGACTGATCGGAGGGAACAGTCCAACCGGATTTCCCGCGCCTAGCTGGGGACACCCCAGGGTGAATCCAGCAGCTCGGTGAGAAGCAAGTAGGGTTTCGCCCGATGTGGGATCGTCTTCTTGAATCGCTCGGCGACGACGTACGTGAGCGCCTCGCCGAGGTGATGATCACGCGACGTGTCACCAAGGGAGACGCCCTCTTTCGTGAGGGAGACCCTGGCGACTCACTTCACGTGATCGAAGAAGGGCACGTCCTGGTCGAGCGGGTCACGCTGCAGGGGGATCGCGTTGCGGTTGCCCTACGAGGCCCTGGCGATCTGATGGGGGAGCAGGCGCTCATCTCAGACGAACGCCGAGGGGCGACGGCCCTGGCCGTCACACCGCTCGTCACCAAGATGCTTGGCCGTAAGGAGTTTGACCGTCTCCGCGCTGAACTCCCGCCGCTCAACGACCTGCTTGTGCGCATGCTCGATGACCGAGTCCGAGAGGCCGGCAACCTCTTGCTCGAAGCTCGTCACCACCCAGCCGAGCTCCGTGTTCGCCGTCGACTGACGGCCCTGCACGATCTTTTTGGCGACGACATTCCACTGACGCAGTCGACCGTCGCAGCGTTGGCTGGCACCACCCGGCCGACCACCAACGCAACACTTCGCGATCTCGAAGCGAGCGGCGTCGTTCGACTGCGACGCGGCGGCATTTTGGTGATCGAGCCCGACCAACTCGACCCGTAACGAGATGAGCCGGTAGGCCGAGGAACGAGGCCGTACGACTCATCGACCAGACAGCCCAGCGTGGTGTTTCGACGACGGAGGAGGAGAATCGCGCTGCGATGCCCTACCTCTCCGAGCGGCCCCTAACGAGATGAGCCGGTAGGCCGAGGAACGAGGCCCTACGACTCATCCACGGATCGCTAGATCAGGTCTGACACGACCGACGCCGCTCGTTCGGCGGCCCGTTGCACGAGTGATCGCTCCGCCCATGTCTTCGGATCGATCGCTTCGCTGTTTTTGAGATCGCTCTCGAAATCGGCATCGAGTTCGGCCACGAACGCCTCATCGAACACGACGAGGTTGACTTCTTCGTCGTACTGGAACGACCGCTGGTTCAGGTTGGCCGAGCCCACCGAAGCGACCAATCCATCGACGGTCAGGATCTTGGCGTGCAGCATCGTGCGGTTGTACGAACGGATGTCGATGCCCTCGTCGAGTAGTTCGGCATACCTCGCCTCGCCGACGATCTGGACGAAGCGTTTGTCGGCATGGGGCCCCGGAACGAGCACCTCGATCGACACACCGCGATGGGCGGCATCGATCAAGCGAGCGGACAGTTCGTCGTCCGGGTTGAAATAGGCGGTCGTCACCCGAAGACGATGCTCGGCGGAGCCGATCAGGACTTCGAGCATCGTTGCGATGTCGTTGCCGCCCGCTTCGGCTGCGCCGGCGATCACCTGCATCGTCACCGAACCACTCGTGTCTTGCTCGGGGAATCGGTCGAACAGATCATCGATGTCGAGCGGGCCGGTCTCGACCCAATTGTCGATGAACGCTCCTCGTAAGCCGTCAACGGCCGGTCCGGTCAGGCGAAAGTGTGTGTCTCGCCATTCGGTCGGGTTCGACGCCGTACCCGTCCACTCCTCAGCGATGCCGACCCCGCCGGTGAAGGCGATGGTCTCGTCGCAGATCAACACCTTGCGATGAGTGCGATGATTCGCTCGGGTGAGCGGCGCATCGG
The DNA here is from genome assembly GCA_937925335.1 of uncultured Acidimicrobiales bacterium. Lineage (GTDB taxonomy): Bacteria > Actinomycetota > Acidimicrobiia > Acidimicrobiales > SZUA-35 > CALEWY01. The sequence goes on along the minus strand of CALEWY010000044.1, from coordinate 31,939 downwards.
CTGGACGGAACCAGCGCAAATCGCACCCGGCCGCACGAAGCGCTTTGACTTGGCTCGATGCCATGTGGCGAGCGCCGAGGGTGTCGAGAAGAATTCGAACTCGAACGCCGGCTCTCGCCCGTTCGGCAAGCGCCTCGGTGAACCGGTCGGTAATCGCCCCTTTCCAAAACACGAAGGTCAAGAAGTCGATCGATCGGGTCGCCTGCTCGATGCCATCGAGCATCGAGCCGAAGATCTCATCGCCGTTGCGAAGAATGTCGATGGAGTTTCCGTCAGTTGCCGGAACACCCAGCAGCGCTTCCAACCGGCGGCGCCACCACTGTTCGTTCACAGTTGCCCGGTCAACGACCGGCCGTTTCGCAGCTGGCCGTTCGGCAACTGGCTTGTCACGACGACTTCACGGTGACTTTGAGGCCCTGAGCACTCGCCACGTCGACCAGCTCGTGGTCAAACTGTGGAGCGATCAGGTTGATCACCTGCGTGTCGTCGTCGGTGGCGACGAGTTCCAGCACCACATCGCCGCTTGCGGCTTCTCCGTTGCCAGTGCCGGAGTCGCCGCTATCGGAAGCCGAACCGCCGGACACACGAAGCGTCGACGCTTCGGGCTCTCGAGCGGCGGCTGCGAGGATCTCTTGTGCAACCCGAAGCACGAGATGTTGGCGACCAGGGTCAGCGCTCGGCGGGGCGTCCCACTCGATCGTGATGAAGGCACCGACCTCTTCGCGCAGTGCGGATGCTTCGATCTCGACCGCGGTTCGCACAAGATCATCGCTCGCGTCGAACGGACTCTCGTCGCTCTCGGGATTGACCGCAACGCTGTGGGCCCAGGTGCGTTCGCTGCGGGCGAGCTCGAGCTTCCAGAGCGTGTCTTGTGGCGCTGCGGTGCCGTTCGACGAGGCTTCTGGCAGCACGAGCGCGGGAGCCTGCTTCGCTCGATCGATCTCGTTGCGAAGGCCGTCCCGGTCATCGATGAGCGCGTTGACCTGTTCGTGGAGTTCGTCGGCCCGAGTCGATGCGGCGTCCCGTGCGGTTTCGGTCTCGCTGATCGTGGCTTTGGCTTCGGCGAGTTCAGCATCGAGCTCGATGACTCGCTCGGACTCGGCTTTGTGTGCTGCCTTCTCAGCTTCGAGCTCGCCGGTGACGTCGTCGAGTTTGGTCGTCAATTCGGCTTCGGTCGCTTCAAAGCGGGAGACGTCCGCGGCGTGGCTCGACGTTGCCGATTCAAGCTCGGCTTTGGTTTGGCTGAGGTTCTGCGAGGTTGTCTCATGCTGTGCGGACAGCGAACCCAAACCTCGACGAGCGGAGAACCATCCGGCGGCAAGGATGAGAGCGGCCACAGCGAGCACGATCACGGCGACGAGCATCCGCAGAACCGTAGCCGCCCGGACCTCTCCACCCGTCGCCATCCGTTTCGATTCCGTTTGAGGGGTATTGTCTCGTCGTATGGGCTTCATACGACGGAAGTTGAGCGGGCGTTTCCCGCTCCTCGGTAGGTTTGGCGACATCGCCATCGTGGGCGGAACAGCGCTGCGGTTTGCGAGCCGTCAGGGCTTGATCAGCGACGAGATGGCGAAGAAGTTCGGGGCAGCCTCGAGCCCGGGTGGCTCCTCGGTTTCAGCGAGTGAGCTCGCGCTTGCGGCAGCGGCCGCATACCGGCTCGCCACCAAGGCCCGGGCAAAACGATCGAGCTGATCCGTGGTCGATCGGCGTGACGTCACTGCGATGCTGAGTGAGCTGGCGCTCCTCACCACGCTGAAAGAAGAAAGTCCGCAATCGTTCAAGGTACGGGCCTACGACAATGCGAAACAGGCACTCGAAGGCGACGGCCGCAACCCGGCGGACCTCAGCGCGACCGAACTGACGAAAATCAAGGGCATCGGCAAGTCGACCGCCGCCAAGATCCGCCAGTTCATCGACACGGGCTCGGTCGACAAACTCGACGAGCTTCGAGAGCTCTATCCACCGGCGATCGTCGAGTTGAGCCGGATCCCTGGCATGGGGCCAAAAACACTTCGGCTCGTTCGTGACGAACTTGGCGTCGAAGACGTCGAGGGTCTGAAGGCGGCCATCGCCGAAGAGCGCCTGAGAACACTCCCGGGAATGGGCGCCACGAGCGAACAAAAGATGGGCAAGGCGATCGAACGCCTGGGCTTGTCTGGCAAGGACCGGCGAACCCCAATCGCTGACGCATTACCGCTGGCCGAACGCCTCGTCGCTGATCTGCGAGCGTTGCCAGACGTAGTCGACGTTGCGTTCTGCGGCAGCCTTCGGCGATTCTCCGAAACGATCGGCGACATCGACATCACCGTGGCAGCCGGCGCTGGTCTCGAGGCGAATGGGCAAGCGGTGATGGAGGCGGTCCGCACGCACATCGAGGCCGACGACGTGATCTTGTCTGGCGAAACGAAGACCTCGTTCCTGACAAAGGCCGGCCTGCAGGTCGACGTGCGAGTCGTTGCCCCCGATCAGTTCGGCGCTGCCACGATGTACTTCACGGGTTCGAAGGGCCACAACATCGCATTGCGCCAACGAGCGATCGATCAGGGATCGCTGCTCAACGAATATGGACTCTTCCAACTCGACGACGAGGGCAAAGCCGGCGAGCTGCTCGCGTCGTCAACCGAAGAGTCGATCTACGCCGAACTCGGGCTCGCCTTTGTTCCGCCGCCGATGCGTGAAGCGGCCGGTGAGGTCGACGCGGCGGCCGACGATGAATTACCCGAGCTCGTGCAGGTCGATCACATCAAAGGTGACCTCCACTACCACACCGATCGTTCGGGAGATGGCCGTTCATCGCTTGCCGACATGGTCGCCGAGGCCGCTGGCAAGGGATATCGATACCTGGCGATCACCGACCACGGCGAGGACCTGGCGATCAACGGATCGTCGGCCGAGGAGATGCTCGAGCATCGCGAAGCGATCCGCGCGCTGCAGCCCGAGTATCCGAACATGACGCTCCTCTACGGCTGTGAGCTCAACATCAGCGCCAAGGGAGGGCTCGACTACGACGCCGATTTCCGTGCCCTGTTCGACTACACGGTTGCCTCGGTTCACTCGTCCTTCGATGCGCCAGCGAAAGATCAGACAAAACGACTGGTTGCCGCGATCGCAGATCCGACCGTGAACTCGATCGGCCACCTCACCGGCCGCTACATCGGGCGGCGCCCCGGTATCGAGATCGAGGTCGACATCGTCTTGGAGGCGCTGCATCACTTTGACGTTGCGCTCGAGGTGAACGGTGCCCTGCAGCGCCTTGACGCTGCGTCGTCCGTCGTGCGTCGAGCCGTCGAACGAGGCGTGAAGCTCGTCATCAATACCGATAGCCACCACACATCGGAGCTCGGGCGTATGGAGTACGGCGTTCTCACTGCGCAGCGAGGGTGGGCGCCGCGGGACCTCGTCGTGAACACGTGGGATCACGACGACTTCATGACGTGGGCCAATCACCGCCGTTAACGCTTCTTCGAATTTCTTTCGAAAACCCTTTGGGTCGAACGGCCCAGGCCGATGGAGAGGAATGGCGCTCCGCACCTCTCCACTCGCAACCATCGAAACGTCGGTCCTGCTGCAGCAGATCGATCCGTGCAACGACCAATTCGGCGCCGACAGCCGCCCGTTGGCGTCGGTCTTCGATTGGCTCGAGACCGCCATGGTGCAGACCGAGAGCGCTCAGACCCGTCGGTTGATCGAAGACGTCCTCGGCGATGTCCGATCACTCGGCTCGATCGACTCGGAACTCGTCGAACTCGTTCTTGGTGCGCTTGTTTCTGTCGATGTCGTGCTCGAGATCGAACGCGCCGGCCGGACGAACTCATAGAAGGGCAATGTTGCTAGGTCTGACAGGCCGCGAAAGCGGCGTCACCTAGCCTTCCAATCGCTATGACCGACATCTGCGAAGACAACGAACCAGTCTTTCCCGGCTGGTACCGCGACTCCGAAGCCAGCACCGTGGAACGGTTCTGGAACGGTCGCTCGTGGACCGGTCAAGAACGCCCCCATGGCGGCGTGACATCAGCGCCAGCTCCGACACCCACACCCGAGACTTCGCCGAGCGCTGCGTCACCCGTTTCGACGTTCCCTGCCTCGACATCGCCTGCCTCGACATCGCCTGCTTCGACGTCGCCTGCTTCGACACCAGAGTCCACTGACTCGGTCGCAGCGTCCGTCGAGGCTGTCGACACGACGATCGCAGGCGACGCAGCAACGCTGAGTGCATCAGAAGCCGAAACCGATTCGGGCTCGACTGGTTCGAGCACCACGACGAGTGACGCATCGGTTGACCGAGGTCGCGACACGAAGAAGTCCGATGCGACAACACTGGATTCTGGGTCGTCTGAATCTCCGCTCGCTGGTTCTGGATCGTCTGGTTCTGGGTCGTCTGGTTCTGGGTCGTCTGATTCTGGGTCGTCCGGCCGTTCGATTGCCGACAGCTCGCTTTCGGACATCGACAAGCTCGCGCTGATCGCAGCTGAGGGAACCGAGCCATCGACAAGCCCCGCCGAGACGGCGAAGAAGTTGAAAGAAACGGCGCGCAAGCTCGCTGACATCGCCAAGCTCACCGACCCACCGAAGCCGGTTGACGCGGCCAAGCTCGCCGAAACAGCGAAGCTGGCAGACGCCGTGCAACAGACGAATCTTTCGAAGGTCGTCGAAGCCGAAACCAAATCAGACTCCACCGAGCGCAACCGCCGACGGAACGACGGTGCGGCGTTGCGTTCGATGCCGGCCCCGCTCACACCGTCGGTGCTTCCCGATGAGATGGAAGGGGCGAAGGCGGCTGCGGCGAACCGTACGTCTCGTAGCCTCTTCGAGTCGGCTGCGACACCACTCGACACTGCAGAGCTCGACACTGCAGAGCTCGATACCGAAACGAACGGTTCGACATCAACCGAGGCCGCAACGCGTGGCACCGCAGCAACCGACATCCCACCAGCCGACTCCCCAAAGACCGGTGCCGCAAAAGCCGAATCGGTGAGGTCCAAGCTCGCCAAAAACGAGCTCGCAACGACCCAGCCCGACAGCTCGAAGCTGGATAGCTCGAAGCTCGACAGTTCGAAGAGCGGCAGCGCTGTCAGCGCCGCAGTATCTCGCGTCGAAGCCGCCAACCTCGCAAAGTCTGATCGGTCAACGACGACTCCAGACGCTGCGAAGCCAGGAACGCCGGCGACGTCTCGAACGGGTGTTGATGCGCTCAAGCCGCTTGACGCTTCACTCGAACAGCGAACTCCCGGAGCGAACAAGTCCGACGTCTCGAAGACCGCTGGTGCGTCTGCGACTCGATCAGCGATCGCACGGTCGGCCGCCAAGCCAGAGAACAACAAGCCAGACAGCATCAAGCCGCACAGTGCCAAGCCAACCAATGCGGCGTCGGACGGCGCGAAGTCGGACACGATCCCATCACGATCGACGGAGATCATCGAGCCCCGCTCGAGTAGGCGGGCGCTCGCCCTTGTTGGCGCTGCTTGCGCACTCGGTGGAGCGTTTGTCGTCGGGCTCTTGATCGGCAACCAGTCCGGTGGTTCCTCCGATGGCGAAACCGCGTCGGTCACGACGGTTGTCACCACGACGAGCGAACTCGCAATGACCGACGAGCCCGAGACGATTGCTGGCCCATCGCAAGACGAGCTCGACGCTGCGCTGCTTCGTGTCACCGAGCTCGAAGCGAACGAAGAGTCGATCGCTGCCGATCTCGAGACTGCCAGGGCCGACGCCGAAACCGCACAAGCGGAAGCGGCGAACCTCGCTGAACACAACGAGCTGTTGCAGAGCTGGTTCACCTCGCAGGTCATCTCCCGCTCGCAAGGGTTGTGGGACAATGAGGTAGTTCGAGGCTGCTCCTTGGAGTCTGCACCGTCGATCGACGATCTTCGATACACCCGAAATCTTGAGGTGATCGGCACTCCCGCAGATCTGCTTGCCGCCGTCGAGGCTTGCCGAGCAGCCGGCTGACCTGGGGTTTTGTCCGGCGTTGCTCGATGGGCACAGGCGACGCTTACCAGATCAACACCGGTATCGACCCCGGCATCAACACCGATATCGACAGGCCTAGAAATGGTAGAACGGCCCATGCGTGCTGCTTAAGAACCTGCCTGATTGCGTCGATGATTTCTGAGTGGGATCCCTAACTCGAGCGCTCGGTGCAACTGTCTTGTCGGTGTCGACATTGGCCCTTTCGACGGTCGGGATCAACCCTGCCTCCGCCCAAAACGACGTGTCTGGCGAGGTCCAAGACGAGGCCTTGGTCGCCACACGGTTGCAAGGCGAAGCGTCTTCCGAGCCCTTCCAGGAGGAACCACACCTCGACTTCACCGCGGACACGTCCGAGGCAGAGATTCGAGTCGTCACCAATCATGTCGAGTCGCTGAACGCCGCAACGCTCACAAGTGACAACGACCCGTCACTTGGTGATGTCGACTTCTCGAGCGCCGCAGGCGACTACACGATCCAGTACATGCCTGCGGACGCCTCGATCCCGCGAGTCGCCACCCCCGAGAGTCACAAGCCTGTCTTTGAAGCCGTGATGGAAGAGTGGGCATCAAGCGTCGACTTCAACGGCGGCGGTATCCACGTTCAGGTCAACTACCAGTCGCTCGGTTCAGGCGCTCTCGCCGGGGCCTCACACTTCAGCGTGATCGAAGGCCCGAGCGGCAACCGCTATGCGATCCCAACGGCACTTCGTAACGCCGACCGCGGCAGCGATCAGTTCCCGAGCAGCCCGGACATCATCGTCTACGTCAACCGTGACCAGAACTGGAGCACGGTCATGGGTGCCAGCATCGGCAACTCGCAGTACTCGCTCTACGCAACGCTGCTTCACGAGATCGGCCACGGGCTGGGATTCTCGAGTGACGTCGATCCGTTCTCACAATCGAACCATGTCTTCTCCGCCCTCGATCAGCGGTACTACCGCGACGCTGGCACGAGCACTTCGGCCGGTCCCTCGTCACCGGTTCGCACCGTCACGTCACCGCTGGTCACCACCGGCAACCACTGGCTCTTGAATCTCGACGGCACGTGGGAGCGGATCTACGACCCGACCAACGGCTACCAGAACGGTTCGTCGATGTCACACTTCGACGAGGCCACCTACCCGGCCTACGGGCCCGGTGCGCTGATGTCTCCCACGTTGTTCAACGGTGAGACGGTTGCCGGAATCGATGGTGTCGTGCTCGGTGCCATGGAGATCGTTGGCTGGACGGTCGAGACGCCACCCGTTGCGCCGGCCATCACGTCGACGTCGGTCGTGCCCGGGCAGTTCACCGTGGTCGTGAATCCGTCGAACTCGTCGGCCGGGCCACCTGCTGCTGGTTGGACCGTGACAGTGACCAACGCCTCCGGTGGTGTTGTGGCCGCATCCTCGTTCGCTGCCACCGATCGCGCACTCACCATCCCCGTCCACCTCAACGACGGCTCCTACACCGTGTCCGTCACCGGCACCGGCTCCGGAGGCTCCTCGACCGCCACGACGCTGGCCTTCACCGCTTCAGGCCAGGGCGAAGCGCCGACCTACACGAACTGTCGTCAGGCTCCGGTGAACCCGGCGTTCTCGACGTCGAGCGAGACGAATGCGTCGGTCTACCGTCTTTACTGCTCGTACTTCCTGCGCTACCCCGACCAGAGCGGCTTCAGCTACTGGCTGGGCCAGTTCAGCTCTGGCTCGCAGGATCTGAACGAGATCTCGGAGTTCTTCGCGATCAGCACCGAGTTCAACACTCGATACGGATCACTCTCCGACACCGAGTTCGTCGACTTGATCTACACGAACATCCTCGAGCGCGAGCCCGAAGCAACCGGCTACAACTTCTGGGTCGGCGAGCTCACGAGTGGGCGCCGCTCTCGTGGTTGGCTGATGTTGTTCTTCAGCCAGTCGGACGAGTTCCGGATCAAGACCGGAACGAACTAGCCCCAGTCCTCGGTATCCAGAGCTGAGCCGCGAACGCAGGTCAGAACTTAGGCCAGTGGGGCAAGGACCCCGTCGAGCCAGGTTCCGAGACGAGCGGTTTCCTCGGCGTTCAGTGCGCCGTCTTCGAGCTTCTCGTAGGCCTTCGGAAGGCTGAACGCCTCGCCGTGAAGCGCAAGGCTCATGTAGGAGAAGATCGACGTCATCACACCGATGCCGTGAGAACCGCCGTTACCTCCCGGCGACGCCGCCAGGAGGCCTACCGGCTTCTCGGCGAGCACGGTCATCTCGACGCGGGTGATCCAGTCGATCGTGTTCTTGAGCAGGCCGCTCGGGCCACCGTTGTATTCCGGCGACGCGATGAGGATTGCGTCAGCCTGGCGGATGCGGTCGGCGAGCTCGGTCGCACCAGCAGGAATGCCGTGGTTGGTCTCAAAGTCGCCGTCGTAGAGCGGCAGTGCAAACGACCCGAGGTCGAGCGCATCAACGTCGTGGCCCGCAGCCACGGCGAGATCACCGGCGGCGTTGATAAGCGTGGTGTTGAGCGATCCTTGACGGACGCTCCCTGACATCGTGACGATCCGAGACATGGCCCAAAGCCTACGGACTCCTCCGCCTGGCCCGGCGCAGGCCAGACTGCAGAGATGTCACTCGTCGTCCCAGACGTCTTGCTTGCGCTCGAACCGCTCATCGTCCCTCGCGGGGTGGTCGCGATCGGTGAGTTGCTCGGCACCGTCGAGTTTCCGGCTCTCGTGGAAGGTCTGGCCAAGCGTGCGATCGAGCAAGGCCTGAGGGTTGTGGTCGGGCTGGAACTGCCGATGACCGAAGAACCGAACACCGGATCGTTCGGAACCTTCTGGCGCCGTGGCGAGGAGTTCCGAGACGGTCGATCGAGCGAGGCCATGGCGAACCTGGTGCGCACGTTGGCACCGCTTGACGACGTGCAGCTGGTCTCCATGGACGGCCCGTGGGTGGCGCCCGGTTCGCCAGTTCCGCTCGAAATGATTGCGGAGCTGGAGCGGCCGCGAGATGAGACGATGGCGCATCGATTGCTCGAGGCGATGGACCGAGTTCCGAAGGCGTTCACGGTGATCCTCGCCGGGTCGATGCACACCAGGGTCCTGGGTGGGCCAGCGCCGACGCTTGGTTCGGTCATCCGGGCGTGGCATCCAGAGATGGTGGCCCTTTCGGGCCAGGCGGCCGGGGGAGACGCATGGCTCCTCACTCGCGACACCGACCAAAGCGGGCCCTATCCGCTCCCGGAAACAGGGGTGGAAGCTGGGGCGATGTGGGCGAAGCAGCCGAGCCCGGAAGATGGTCATCACGGGTTCGTGAACCTCGGACGAGTCACGGCGTCAGCCCCGTTCGTCCCTGACGACTGATGAAGCGCTCCTAGGATCGGTTGTTGTGGCTGACGAAGTGAACGACGACCAGAAGTCCGAGATCCAGGCGGTACTCCGGGCCAACCAAGCGTTCTACCGAGCTCACGAGCAGCGAGATCTCGAGGCGATGTCGGCGGTGTGGGAACACTCGGCGACCATTTCGTGCATCCATCCCGGTTGGCCGATCGTTCGTGGCTGGCCGGCCATCCGAGAAACGTGGCGGCGAATCTTCGCAGGCCCCGGTCGCAGCCAGTTCATCATCACGAACGTGATGGGTTCGGTTCGAGGCTCGACCGCATGGGTCACGCTCGACGAGAACATGATGGATCGAGCCAACACCGGCACGATTGCCGCGACCAACGTGTTCGTGCGCAACGCCGACGGCTGGAAGCTCACGCTGCACCACGGATCACCCGTTGCCGCCCGACACCCCAAAAGCCTGGCGGACCAAGACGAATAGCGTCGCCATTTCGTCGACGGCATCGGTCGCACTCCATCGATCGTGGCTGGTTGACGCGGGTTACTTTTGGGTAGGACGCATTTGCTCTCGGATCGGGCTTGTGTCGCTTCTAGAATTGTGCGAATGAACGCAGATCAGTTCGAAAAAGTTCGCAACGGCGGCGGCTTCATTGCCGCACTCGATCAGAGCGGTGGCTCCACCCCAAAGGCCCTCGGCCTCTATGGCGTGTCCGAAGACGCCTTCTCGAACGATGAAGAGATGTTCGACCTGATTCACGAGATGCGCAGCCGCATCATCAAGAGCCCGGCATTCACCGGCGAGCGCGTGCTCGGAGCGATCCTGTTCGAGATGACGATGGATCGTCAGATCGACGGAGTCGACACCGCTGAGTTCTTGTGGAACTCCAAGCAGGTCGTGCCGTTCTTGAAGGTCGACAAGGGCCTTGCCGACGAAGCCGATGGTGTGCAGCTCATGAACCCGATGCCGGAGCTCGATGCGTTGCTCGCACGTGCTGCTGACAAGGGCGTGTTCGGAACCAAGATGCGCTCGGTCGTCAAGCTTGCAAACGAAGAGGGCATCAACGCCATCGTCGCCCAGCAGTTCGAAGTCGGAAAGCAGATCATCGCTGGTGGCCTCGTCCCGATTATCGAGCCCGAGGTTGATATCAACTCGCCCGAGAAGGCCGAAGCCGAGGCGCTCCTTCGTTCGGCCATCGCAGCCGAGCTCGATCAGCTCAACGACGATCAGTTCGTGATGTTGAAGGTGACGATCCCCGAGGAAGCCAACTTCTACGCCGACCTCATCGCTCACCCGCAGTGCGTCAGCGTTGTTGCTCTTTCGGGTGGCTACCCCCGCGATCTCGCCAACGAGCGTCTCGCAACGAACACCGGCATGATCGCGAGCTTCTCGCGTGCCCTCAGTGAGGGTCTCTCCGCTCAGCAGACCGACGAAGAGTTCAACGCAACGCTCGACGCGTCCATCGCGTCGATTTACGCCGCGTCGATCACCTGATCGATCACACGTCTCGCAGCGACGACACCGGTCCGATTCGGGCTGGTGTCGTCGGCGCGTTACCGATCTTTGCGCCGGCGATTCCGTTCGGTTTCGTCATTGGCCTTGCGATCACGAACGCTGCGATGCCGACATCGATCGGCTTCGCCTCATCGTTTCTCATCTGGGCTGGTTCGGCCCAGCTTGCGGTCTTGACACTCGCCGGCACCGCATCGTGGTTGACGATCGTGGCGACGGCCATCGTGATCAACACCCGCCACGTCATGTACTCCGCGGCCATGGCGCCTCGCTTTCGTGATCAGCCGCGCTGGTTCCGATGGGTCGGCCCCTACCTGCTGGTCGACCAAGTCTTCGCGCTTGCGATGGCAGATGATCGCAAGGGCCAGGACTTCCGTCGGTTCTACGTCGCCACCGCGATGGTGTTCTGGGTTGGCTGGCACATCGCGCTGACGATCGGCTTTCTCTTTGGATCCTCAGTTCCCGAGTCCTGGCAGCTGTCGGTTGCCGCCCCGGTGATGTTCACCGGTTTCGTCGTGCTGGCGTTGACCCGCCGGCCCGCTGTTGTGTCGGCCGTGGTCGCAGCTGCAACGTGCCTTCTCACGCTCGGCCTGCCGAATCGGTTGGGCCTGCTGGTCGGTGCAGCTGCCGGTGTGGTCGCCGGTTACATCGCCGATGGGCTGGACGACCGGGCTAGGGGAGAGACGGCCGTGGGAGACCCGGCTGCTGGAGCGAAGGCTGTAGAAGAAAGTGGTGAGCGTTCGTGACCACGTTCGGAGCGCTCAGTGCTGTCCTGGCGGTCGGTCTCGTCACCTATGTGTCGCGAGCCGGTCTCATCCTGGCCCTGGCTGATCGGCCGTTGTCGCCAAGGCTCGAACGTGGGCTGCGTAACGTTGGCCCCGCTGTCTTGTCGGCGTTGGTCGTCACCCTGCTTGCTGGAAGTGAAGGCGCGAGCGGGATCTCGATTCCGGAGGTCGCGGCGATCGCTGCGGCGGCGCTCGTCGCTTGGAAGACGAAGAATCTCATCGCCACGTTGACGGCAGGAATGGTCGTCGTGTGGATCGTCGCTGCCTTCTTCTGACGTTTCCCGTGGATTGAGCCACACTGGCGAGATGTCGAATGCTGAGCCGAACGGACCGAGCGACCTCTATGAGGTGATGAGCACGCTCCGAGCGGTTCGCCGTTTGAAGCCCGACCCGATTCCGCACGATGTGATGGAGCGCGTGCTCCAGGCTGCGTGTTGGGCCCCGACCGGTGGCAATCAACAGCCGTGGCGCGTGATCGTCGTTGAAGACGCCGCTCGTAAGCAGGCGCTTGCCGACATCTACGGGCCCGAATGGGCGATCTATGTGGAAGGTTTCTTGGCTCGAGTCAGCGGCTTGCCGGCCGATGAGCTCGACAAGTGGAAGCGTGTCGCCGCCGCTGGTGACTACCTGGCGGAGCACTTGGCCGAAGCGCCGGCGATCTTGATCTTTTGCGCTGACCCCCGGCGGATGGCGATCACCGATGCGAAGCTCGATCGCATCTCTATGGTCGGTGGTGGTTCGGTCTACCCGGCGGTGCAGAACGCGATGTTGGCCTGTGTCGCCGAGGGCCTTGGCTGCACACTCACCACGCTGCACTGCTTGAAAGAAGACGAGGTTCGAGCCGCGCTGGAGATCCCACCCGAGTGGGCAACAGTAGGAATGGTCCCGATCGGTTATCCGGTCGGGAAGGGGCACGGGCCCATCACCCGGCTGCCCCCGACAAAGATGGCCTATCGAGACACGTTTGGGAGCAGTTGGGAATGAGTAACGCTGGAGGGAACCAAGTCGACGACGGCTGGCCAGTCGAGGGAACCAAAACCGAGATCTTGTACGGCGATCGAATCGGCAAAACCGCCGAGCTTCGCGTCGGCTGCGCAGCCGTTGTGCTCGACGCACCTCGTCAGCGCGTGCTGCTCACCCGCCGCACCGACAACGGATTGTGGTGTCTGCCCGGCGGAGCGATGGATGCAGGGGAGAGCGCTCCCGAGGCGGCGATTCGCGAGGTGTTCGAGGAGACGGGGCTGGTGGTTGAGGTGACGCGGCTCGTCGGTGTCTACAGCACACCAGACCGGGTGACGCGTTATCCAGATGGCAACACGGTGCAGTACCTCGCGCTGTGTTTCGAGGCGGTCGCGACGGGCGGAGAGCTTGGCCTGAGTGACGAGACGATCGACGTGGATTGGGTCCGTTTCGACGACATGGCCAACCTCGACATCATGGCGAATCACGATGAGCGGGTGCAGGACGCAGTTGCACGTCACCCGCATGCTGTCGTCAAATAGATAGCTATGACCACCACCGAGCCCGAGATCACGTCGTCGACCGACATCGACGTCTTGTCGAACATGGCCTATGTCGACGGTCCGAATCACGACGCGATGAAGTGGCTGCGTGACAATGAGCCGCTCTTCAAGCAGACGATCGTCGACCCGGTGATGATCGGTGAGTCATGGGTGGTCACCCGTCACGAAGACGTCAAGGCCGTGAGCACCGACCTCGACCACTTCGGCAACTTCGAGGGTCACAACCTTCGCAACGACCACCGCCCCGACGAGCTCACCCACCTCCTGATGGTCGATCGCCCGCGCCACACCGAGATGCGGTTGATGGCGTCGCGACGGTTCACACCAAAGGTGGTTCGCCGCTACACCGAGCACTACCACGCACTGGCCGGCCGCATTCTCGACGAAGCACTCGAGACGAACACGTTCGACGTCGTCGAGTTGCTCTCCGTCGAGTTCCCAATGGCGGCGATCGTCGAGCTGATGGGCACACCGGCCGACGATCACGATCAGCTCTTGCGGTGGAGCAACGCAACGATCTCGAATCTGGATCCGGAGTATTCGCCGACGGCGGACGCTCGCGATCAGGCAATGCGGGAGATGGCTGGCTACGCGATGGACCTTGCCGAAAAGCGCGCCGCAGATCCCCAGGACGACATCGCAACCGTGTTGGCGCAACAGATTGCGAGCGGCGAGCTCACACAGCAGGAGTACGTCGGTTACGTGGTGCTGTTGTTCGTCGCTGGCAACGAGACGACGCGCAACAACATCTCGTGGGGCGTGAACGCACTCGCCGAGAACCCCGACCAGTGGGAGTTGTTGAAGTCTGACCCTGAGACGCACCTCGACGGTGCGGTTGAGGAGATCACTCGTTGGGCGTCGCCCGTCAACTACATGAGCCGAACGGTGCACACACCGACCGAGCTGCATGGGCAGCGTCTTGAAGTCGGTGAGAAGGTTGCGCTGATGTATCTGTCAGCGAACCGTGATGAGCGAGTGTTCGAGGATCCGTTCCGATTCGACATCACCCGATCGCCGAACCCCCAGATCGCATTCGGCATGGGTGCGCACTTCTGCCTTGGCGCCCACCTCGCTCGGCTCGAAACCAAGGCGATGCTCGCCGAGATGGTGAAGCGAATCGACACGATCGAGATGGCTGGTGATGTCGAGCACGTGTGGTCGAGCTTCATCAACGGCATCAAGCGCCTCCCCGTCACCTTCACCCTGAAGTAGCCCTCCTTGGGTCCGCGTCTCAATCCCCTAGGAGTGGGTGCCAGCGATGGGGCAGAAGATGGCGGGGGTGTCGAGGGTCGACTCGGCGGTGGCTCGAGCGGGTGCGACGGCTGCGGCGGAACCGGCGACCAGGGCAATGGCGGCGACTCCGCCGGCCGGCGAGATACGGAGACCACGCTCGGCTGGTGGCGGCGGCTCGGGAACCGGGCCCTCGTCGATCAGCAGATGCATCACGGTGGCAAACAGTCCGAGCGCGATCGCGATCCACCACGACGAGACGTAGCTGTTCGTCGCATCGGCGAGTTCGCCGCCGAGCCACGCGCCCAAAAATGCACCGAGCTGGTGCGAGAGAAAGACGACGCCGAACAACGTGCCAGCGTGCTGGGTTCCGAACTGCTGAGCCACGATGCCCGACGTCAACGGCACCGTCGACAGCCACAGCACGCCCATCGCCGCACCGAACACGATCGTCGCCCCGGCGCTCTTCGGCGCCAACAAGAAGACGCTGATCACCACGGCCCGACCGAAGTAGATGCCGGCCAAGAGATTCGTCTTCGAATGGCGAGACCCGAGGTATCCAGCGGCTAACGATCCGGCGATGTTGAACAGGCCAACCAGCGCCAAAGCCGTCGATGCGGTCGAACCGGGTTGATCGAGCTGGTTGACGTAGCCGGGAAGATGCGTCGCGATAAACGTCACGTGGAACCCGCACACGAAGAACGCGGCGTTCAACAAAACGTACGACCGCGAACTCGCCGCCCGTCGGAGCTCCTGGCGCAGTGAAACGCTCGGCGCCGCAGCCGACTCCTGCGTGCCCTCTTCGCTGTTCGGCCGCATCGTCCGCAGGAACGGCGTGGCGATCATGATGACCGCAGCCACGGCCGCCAGGACCTGGAGCACCATCTGCCAGTCATTGCGATCGAGGAGCCATCGGGTGAGCGGCAGCAAGGCGATCTGCCCGACCGAACCCATTGCCGTGGTGACACCCAGAGCCATCGAACGTTTCTCGTCTGAAGCGACGCGCCCGATCGCGGCCAGCACCACGGCGAAGCTCGCTGCGCCGGTAGCGACCCCGATCACGAATCCCGACACCAACAGGTCGGCGCCCGACGTCGCCTGCGACATGATCACGATGCCGCCGACGTAGCCAACGGCGCCAACGGCCAACACCCGCGCCGTGCCGAATCGATCGGCCACCGCACCAGCGAAGGGCTGCGACAGGCCCCACATCAGGTTTTGGATGGCGATCGCCAGCCCGATCGTGCCCTTGCTGACACCGATCGAATCGGTGATCGGGTCGATGAACAGCCCGAATGTTGCTCGGACCCCCAGCGCCAACGCGGCGATCAAGCTTCCGGCCACCACCATGATGATCAGCGATGGTTGGCGCTCAGGGCGCGCCACAGTTGGCGAGGCGGAGGTCATTGGCGACGAACGTTATCGACGCCGACTCGCACGAACGAATCCACCCCCGGGTGACCACCGCGCCGAACGAGAGCAACGAAGCGCTGGCAAGTCATGCCGACTCCCATAAGATCGACCGGTGACCGCAGCACCAGTCGCCATTCTCATGGGAAGCCAGTCCGACTGGCCCACGATGCGCCACGCCGCCGACGTTCTCGACGAGCTCGGGGTCGGCCACGACGCTCAGATCGTCTCGGCCCACCGAACGCCTGAGCGGATGTATGACTTCGCCAAGCAGGCGAAGGCCGATGGCGTGCAGGTGATCATCGCCGGTGCTGGCGGCGCCGCTCATCTTCCCGGAATGACCGCCTCGCTCACGCCACTTCCCGTCTTTGGTGTGCCGGTTGAGTCGAGGGCGCTTTCCGGTGAGGACTCGTTGCTCTCGATCGTGCAGATGCCAGCAGGTGTTCCTGTGGGGACGCTGGCGATCGGCAAGGCGGGGGCGACAAATGCCGGCCTGCTCGCCGCTGCTGTCCTCGCCCTCCAGGATCCAGAACTCGCCAAGCGCCTCGACGCCTGGCGCGCCGCTCGCACAGCGGCGGTTGCCGCACGTCCCTCCGACGAGGCATGAGCGCCGAGCGATGACCGCACTCCCAATCGGAGCGACGATCGGAATCATCGGTGGCGGCCAACTCGGCCGGATGCTGGCGATGGCGGCTGCCCGCCTCGGGTTCCACGTGATCATCCTCGACCCGGCGTCCGATTCGCCGGCTGGTCAGGTTGCCGATGCCCGGATCATCGCCGACTACGACAACCCCACGGCTCTCGCCGAACTCGCGCAGCGCTGCGACGTGATCACGTACGAATTCGAAAACGTGCCTGTGGAGGGTGTTGCTCGGCTCGGTGAACGCTCGCCGGTCCGTCCGCTTCCGAAGGCGCTCGAGATGGCGCAAGATCGACTCGTCGAAAAGCGCTTCTTGAACGACCTCGACATCGCGACGGCGCCGTTCGCTGAGATCGACTCGCAAGATGATGTTGCCGGTGCGGTCGAAGCGGTCGGTGGGCGAGCGATTCTGAAGACACGACGAGGCGGCTACGACGGCAAAGGCCAGCTGCGGATCGATGATGCTGACGCGATCGTCGGCAACACGTTCGATCAGCTCGGCGGCGTCGCCGCGATCGCAGAAGGGATCATCGACTTCGAGTGTGAGATCTCGGTGATCTGCGCACGGTCCATCGATGGCCAGACGGCGTGTTTCGAACCAGCTCGCAACGTGCACCGAGCGGGCATCTTGGCCACCTCCACCGTGCCAGCTGGTGTGAGCGACGAGACGCTCAAGGCGGCTCGTTCAGCGGCTGTCACGCTGGCCGATGCGCTCGAGTACGTCGGTGTCCTTGGCCTCGAACTTTTCGTGTTGGCTGACGGTTCTGTGCTCGCCAATGAGTTCGCTCCTCGAGTCCACAACTCGGGCCACTGGACCGAGGCCGTCTGCAGCCCCGATCAGTTCGAGCAGCACATCCGAGCGATCACTGGCGCTCCGCTCGTGGCACCGACACGGACGGCCGACTGTGTCATGGAGAACCTCATCGGCGACGATGTCGACCGAGTCGGCGCGCTCCTCACCGAACCGGGATCCGTGGTCCATCTCTATGGAAAGTCCGAGGCTCGAGCGGGTCGCAAGATGGGCCACGTCACTCGAATTGGGTGATGCCGAGATTTTTCTCGGACATTCGGCGCGTTCGGTAGCTGAGCCAGACAGACTCTTGTCCGTGGAGGCAGACGGCGTGTCCGAAAGTCGCGTGCACAACGATGCCCAGACGGGCGTTTTGACGGACTTTGACGTCCCGACCTCGCTCCCGAACGTTGGCGCAAAATTCTCGGGCAAGGTACGTGCTGCCTGGCCGATCGATGGCGGTCGCCGGCTCCTCGTCACCACCGATCGGTTGAGCGCATTCGACCGGATCATCGGCCACGTGCCCCACAAGGGCCAAGTGCTGAACCAGCTCGCAGCATGGTGGTTTGAGACGACGAAGGACATCGTCGCCAACCACGTCATCTCGATGCCCGATCCGAACGCACTGATTGCGATCGAGGCTCAGACCCTGCCGGTTGAAGTTGTTGTGCGGGCCCGGCTGACCGGCTCGACATCCACGGCCGTCCTGCCCCGATACCTCGCCGGCGATCGAACGATCTACGGCTATGAGTTTCCTGACGGGCTCACTCCACACGGCGAACTGCCTGAGCCGATCATCACTCCGACCACCAAGGCGCAGGCAGGTGATCATGATGAGCCGATCACACCTGCCGACGTCGTCTCGCAGGGAATCCTCGAACCCGACCTCTGGGTCGAGATTCAGCGGGTGGCTCACGAACTCTTCGCTCGCGGTTCCGAGATCGCATCCGGCGCTGGCTTCATCCTCGCCGACACCAAGTACGAGTTCGGCCTCGACGCTGACGGCAATCTCTTGATCATCGACGAGATGCACACACCCGACTCATCTCGCTACTGGAACGCCGACGGACTCGACGATCGCCTCGCCGCAGGACTCGCCCCCGAAGGCTTCGACAAAGAACCTGTCCGTCTTGCCCTCAAGGCGGCCGGCTACTCGGGAGACGGCACGCCACCGGATCTCGACCCAGCGATCTGGACACAAACCTCAGAGCGCTACATCGAATTGTATGAACGCATCACAGGCCAAACATTCGTGCCTGGCGATCATCCGATCGAACCCCGCATCCAAGCCAATATCTCGGAGTCTCTCGCATGACCTCCTCGACGCACTCATCCGATCTCGACCAACCGAAGGAGGAATGCGGCGTCGTTGGTATTTCGGCGAACTCGGATGCCGCACGTATGGCGTTCTTCGGCCTCTATGCGTTGCAGCACCGTGGCCAAGAGGCAGCCGGTATCGCTGCTTCTGACGGTCAGGTCGTTCGCCTTCACAAGGACCAAGGCCTCGTCAGCCAGGCGTTCGGTTCGGGCAAGCTCGACCCGCTCGTCGGTGGGCTGGCGATCGGGCACACCCGCTACAGCACGACCGGTGCCAACTCCGAGCGCAACGTCCAGCCTTACGTGGTCGAGACCATGCACGGCCCACTCGGCGTTGCCCACAACGGCAACCTGGTGAACACCGATCAACTCCGTTCGAAACTGCTCGAACGAGGCGCAGGCCTGCAGTCGTCATCCGACTCCGAAGTGATCGCGCTCATGCTGGCCGCCTCCGAAGGCGACACGTGGGAAGAACGGCTCGCAAACGTGATGCCGCAGTGGACGGGTGCGTTCTCGCTCGTTGTCATCTCTGCGACGAAGGTGATCGCGGCCCGTGACCCATGGGGCTTCCGTCCGCTGTCGATGGGGCGCCTCCCCTCCGGCGGCCACGCGGTGGCGTCGGAAACCGGTGCCCTCCAAACGCTCGGTTGTGATCAGATCCGGGAGATCGAGCCCGGCGAGATCGTCGTGTTACAGGGCCAACTGACGCGTTCGCACCGAGTGGTCGAACCAAAGAACGAACAAGCTCGCTGCACATTCGAGCACATCTATTTCTCCCGACCGGATGCCGTCTGGGATGGACTCTCGGTCCACCAAGCTCGCCAGCGCCTCGGCGAAGAACTCGCTCGTGAACACCCCGTGGACGCTGACGTCGTGATCCCCGTGCCGGACTCTTCAACCCCCGCTGCGATTGGCTATGCGGCCACCTCGGGCATTGTCTACAACGAGGGGTTCGTGAAGAACCGTTACATCGGACGAACGTTCATCGAGCCAACCGACGAGCTCCGCCGCCAGGGTGTGAAGCTCAAATTCAACATGCTCGAAGAGAACATCCGCGGCAAACGAGTCATCGTGATCGACGACTCGATCGTGCGCGGCACAACCTCCGGTCCGTTGATTCGAATGGTGCGCGATGCCGGAGCGACCGAAGTACACATGCGCGTTACCTGCCCACCGATCGCACACCCCTGTTTCTTCGGTGTCGACATGGGCACCACCGATGAGTTGATCGCCGCGCAACTCGGCGTCGCTGAGATCGGTGCACACATCGGTGCTGACAGCCTCGGGTTCTTGTCCGTCGAACGGATGATGAAAGCCCTCGGTCGAGACGATGGCTACTGCAACGCGTGCTTCACCGGTTCCTACCCGGTTCCGGTCCAGCTCAGCCTTGCCCCGAAGCAGCGATTTGATGGAGTGCTCGGATGACCGACTCGAAACGAACCGTTCTCCTGATCGGCTCCGGCGGCCGGGAGCATGCGCTCGCAAACTCGATCCTTGCCTCGCGCCATGACGTGACGCTCCACGTCGCACCGGGCAATGCCGGCACTGCGGCCAACAACGTCTCGCTCGATGTTGCGGATCACGCAGCTGTCGTCGCGTACTGCCACGAATCCGACGTCGATCTCGTCGTCGTCGGCCCCGAGGTGCCTCTCGTCGCCGGCCTCGTCGATGATCTTTCCGCCGCTGGCGTCAAGGCCTTTGGGCCGACCGCAGCAGCCGCCCAACTCGAAGGCTCGAAGTGGTTCACGCGGGAGTTCGCGAGCCGTCATGGAATCCCCGGACCGCGCTGTGCGTCGTTCGCCGAGGTCGACACCGCGATCAGCTGGCTCGACGCGCTCGATGCTCCGGTCGTCGTCAAGGCTGATGGCCTCGCCGCCGGCAAGGGTGTGGTCGTTCCCGAAGACCGCGTCGAGACCGAACGAGCCATCTTCGACATGTTGTCCGACGATCAGGCGACCATCGTGCTCGAGGAGCGCATGGAGGGTGAGGAACTCTCGCTGATCGCCTTCAGCGACGGCACGACGGTGCGAGCCCTACCCGCAGCGCAAGACCACAAGCGCGTCGGCGAAGCAGATACCGGCCTCAACACCGGCGGCATGGGCGCCTTCGCTCCCGTGCCTGGACATGGCGATGAGCTCATGGCCGATCTCGTCGACCGGTTCGTGCAAAAGACGGTCGACGCAATGGAGGCCGACGGTTCGCCCTACGTCGGCATGCTCTACGCCGGCCTCATGCTCACAGCCGACGGGCCCCGCCTCGTCGAATACAACTGCCGGTTTGGTGATCCTGAAGCGCAGGTGCTTCTGCCGCTGCTCGAGACCGACATCGTCGATGTCATCGACGCCTGCATCGACGGCACGCTTGCATCGGTCGACTTCTCGATCGCCGATCGGACCGCCGCCACCGTCGTGGTGTGCGCCGAGGGCTACCCCGGCACACCACGAGCGGGTGTTGTGATTCCCGATGTTGATCTGAGCGCAGCGGAAGCTGGTTCGGTCCAAATCGTCCATGCCGGAACGGCGATGAGCGACGGCAACGTCGTGTCGGCCGGCGGCCGAGTCATGAATGTCGTTGCGACCGGCACTGACCTTTCTGCGGCACTCACGAACGCCTACGCCGTCGCCGACCAGATCACGGCCAGCGATGGCCTGTTCGCTCGGTCCGACATCGGCTGGCGCCACTGTCCCGAGCGGGCATCGGGTGATGCCTACTCGCGAGCCGGCGTGAGCTTTTCCGCTGGTGACGAAGCCATCGAGCAGATCGCTGACGCCGTGAAGGCCACGCACAACGATCGAGTCGTTGCGGGTGTTGGCAGCTTCGGTGGCGTGTTCGACATGGCCAACCTCGGCCTCGAGCATCCGTTACTCGTCAGCTCGACCGACACTTGCGGCACCAAGACCGTGCTCGCTGCTGAGCTCGACATGTGGGACAACATCGGAGCCGACATCGTCAACCACGGTGTCAATGATGTGTTGGTGCAGGGCGCCAAGCCACTGTTCATGCTCGACACGATCTCGGCCGGCAAGATCGATCCAGACATTGTCGGCCGTGTGGTTCGATCGATGACCGCCGCTTGTGTTGAGAACTCGTGCGTCTTGCTCGGCGGCGAAACCGCCGAGGTTCCCGACCTGATCCTCCCCGGCGGTGTGGACGTCGCGGGAACGATGGTTGGTGTTGTCGACCGGTCGAAGCTGCTCCCCACCGCTGACATTGCCGCTGGCGATGTGCTGCTCGGCCTCGTATCGAGCGGGCTGCACACCAACGGCTATTCACTCGCTCGCAAGCTCGGAGCGTCCTACGGCTACGAACGCAACGTGCCCGGCACCGACGTTCCGCTCGGTGAAGCACTGCTCGCGCCGCACCGTTCCTACCTCGCCCCGCTTGCCGCGACGCTTGGCCTGACCGGCGATCGAGTGCTCGTGAAGGCGCTCGCTCACCTCACCGGCGGCGGGTTCAGCGACAACATTCCACGCTGCTTGCCACCCGACCTCGGCGCCGAGGTCGACACGTCAACCTGGAAGACGCCACCGCTGTTCGAGTGGTTGGCCTCCGAGGCACGGATCGGGCTCGAAGAAGCGCACCGCATCTTCAACATGGGCATCGGCATGGTCGCGGTCGTCGCTCCGTCCGAAGTCGACGCGTTCATCGCTGCGGTCCCTGAAGACGTCTTCACACTCGGCCACGTTGTCGATGGCGAAGGTGTCACGCTGACATGACCCGCCTCGTCGTCTTGATCTCTGGGGGAGGGACCAATCTTCAAGCGATTCTCGACGCAAGTGCGCTCGAGTCATCGCACCCTGATCATCTCGACGCCGAGGTTGTTGGAGTCATCGCAAACATCGCCGATGCGGGCGGCCTTGCGAGAGCCGAACGAGCGGGTGTTCCAACGGTCGTGCTCGAACGAGAGCGTGCAGAGGCCCGTCGAGACTACGACGCTCGGCTCGTCGAGGCGGTCGAGCAGTTCGAACCCGATTTGGTCGTGCTCGCTGGTTTCATGCGGCTGCTGAGTTCGGTCTTCCTCGATCGCTTCGATGCGATCAACCTGCACCCGGCGCTCCCCGACACCTTCCCCGGTCTCGAAGCCATCGAGCGGGCGTTTGCCGCGTGGCAGGCTGGCGAGATCACCGAATCGGGCGTGATGGTGCACCACGTGCCAGACGAAGGGGTCGACGATGGCCCCGTCATCGCCGTCGAGGTGGTGCCTTTCAGCGCCGACGACACCCTCGAATCGTTCGCAACCCGCCTGCACGCTGTCGAACATCGACTTCTCATCTCTGCAATCCGCTCGCTGACCCCTTCCGGAGTTCCCTCATGAGCATCAACGCCGGTCTCTTCGACCACTTCGAGTCCCTCACCTTTGACGATGTCCTGGTCGTCCCCGGCTGGAGTGATGTGCTGCCGGCTGAGGTCGACACGACCTCGTCGCTCGGCCCGCTCACACTTCGCGTTCCGCTGATGTCCGCTGCGATGGACACGGTGACCGAGGCGCCGCTCGCCATCTCGCTCGCACGCGAGGGTGGCATCGGCGTGTTGCACCGCAACCTCTCCGTTGAGGAGCAAGCGGCAAACGTCGATCGCGTCAAGCGAGCCCAGTCCGGCATGATCACGGCGCCGATCAGCCTCAGCCCCACGGCCACGTTGGCGGACGCCGAGGAGCTGATGGCCGCTCACAAGATCAGCGGCGTGCCGATCTGTGAATCATCCGGCCGCCTCGTCGGCATCCTCACCAACCGCGACGTTCGATTCTGCGATGAGAGCGACATGGCGTCGCTCGTCACCGAGTTCATGACGAGTGAACCGCTCGTCACCGCTCCGGTTGGCACCACGCTTGAAGAGGCCGTCGCCGTGCTGCACAAGCACCGCATCGAGAAGCTGCCTCTCGTCGATGACGATGGCCTACTTCGTGGCCTCATCACGGTGAAGGACATCAACAAGCGGGTCGAAAAGCCGAACGCCACGCTCGACGAAAAGGGCCGGCTGTGCGTCGGTGCAGCCGTTGGTGTCACCGACGTTGCCGAACGAGCTGAAGCACTCGCCGCAGCTGGTGTCGATGTGCTCGTGATCGACACCGCCCACGGCCACACCAGCGGTGTGCTCGAAGCGGTTCGAACGATCAAGAAGGGCTGGCCAGAGCTCCCTGTGATCGGCGGAAATGTCGTCACGCGTGAAGGTGTCGATGCGCTGGCTGATGCCGGGGCAGACATGATCAAGGTCGGTGTTGGTGCCGGTTCGATCTGCACGACTCGCATCGTCGCTGGTGCTGGTATGCCTCAGGTGAGCGCCATCTTTGAGTGTGCGCAGGCAGCCAAAGAGCACCGAGTTGAAGGCGGGGGAGCGCTGCCGATCATCGCCGACGGTGGTGTGGTCACCTCGGGTGACATCGTCAAAGCCTTCGTTGCTGGCGCCGACGCAGTCATGCTCGGCAACGCACTCGCCGGTTGCGACGAAGCGCCCGGCGAGCTCGAACTCGTCGACGGCGCGATGTGGAAGACGTATCGAGGTATGGGCTCCGCGGGAGCCATGCGAGGTCGAGCCGCCGACCGTTACGGCTCCGCTCAAAAGCAAGGCAAGCACGTCGCAGAGGGTGTCGAAGCCCGGGTTCGTTACGCCGGTCCATTGCATGAGCTCGTCAACCAGCTCGTCGGCGGCCTGCGGTCGGGTATGGGCTACGCCGGTGCTGGGGAGCTCGACGATCTTCGCTACCGGACTCGACTCACGCGGATCACCGGCGCTGGTCTCCGAGAGAGCCACCCCCACGACGTGGACGTTCTGCGCGATTGATTGCCCGCTCGGACCTGGAGTGCACGGAGACCGAGTGAGGGTCGAGTGGTGCTCGCCAGCCACGCGGACCGAGCGATCACGCGGGGTGTGACACACTCGACCCATGCGTGGTTTGGCACTGACGGTGTTCATCCTTGAATGTCTCGGCTTTGGCGGCCTGGTGCTCGTTGCTCCAGCGTTGCTGGTCGAGACCGTGAATGGCGCGGACCCGATCGCCTACGGCTGGGTTCGCTGGGCGGGTGCCAACCTGATCGCCATGGGTGTTGGCGGCCTGTTGATGCTGCGCAAGCCAGGTGGCCCGGCCATCGTTCGGACGATGGCGCTTGTTGCATCGCTCGGAACGGTTGGCGCATTGGTGTTTTCGAGGGTGCGCGATGAGTGGGACGGCGCGCTCTGGTTCTTGATCGTGCTCGTCGCTTTGAACGCTGCGGTTGCGTTGGGTGTGCTCTTGCCAGCGAAGTCGTCAGACCCGTCGAGTGATGGGTCGTCGAGTGATGAACTCGGCCTCGGCCTCGATCCGCTCTAGGCGACCTTTGGGCGTGTACCGCTCGGCTACACGATGAAGCGGCCTCGACCCCTGGCGAGCAACGTGAGCGCGTAAGCGAGGCTCGTCGCCGCCGCTGCGATGTAGGTGAATGCTGCAGCGGTGAGCACTTTCTGAACGCCCGCGCGTTGCTCCGGGTCAGACAGACCGAGGCGTTCCAGGCTGTCGAGCGCTCGACGGCTGGCATTGATCTCGACGGGCAGCGTGGCGAGTTGGAAGATCAACATGCCGGCGAACAGCATCACACCGATCTGCAGGATCGCGTCACTCCCCATCATGAGCCCGGCCACCGCAACCATCGGCCCGAATCGAGCACCGAGTGCGGCGAGCGGCACGAGGAATCGACGAAGACGAAGGCGGAGATCATCGCTGGCGTCTTGGAGTGCGTGGCCTGCCTCGTGGGCTGAAACGGCCATGGCGGCGACGCTCGTGTTGTCGAAGTTGGTTTGTGAGAGACGAAGGATGTCCTTCGTCGGGTCGTAGTGATCGGTGAGTGCGCCCCGCACCTGCTGAATCTGCACGTTCTTCACGCCGTGATCGGCGAGGATTGCGGCGGCGGTCTGTGCGCCGGTCACGCCGTACTGATTCGGCACCTGGCTCCACGTTCGGTAGGTGCGCTTCAGCCACCACTTCACCAAATAGGAACCGCCAAACGCAATGGCACCAACCAGATAGAACACGCCCGTACTCATGATCCAGACCGTAGTAGGGATCGGAGAAGGCCAAACCGAGCTGTCCGATTTCCGCTGGTGAGCCGGTCCAGCTCAGGGCAAGATGACGTCATGACGATCGACCTGGCCGACGGCCCACTCGAAGCATGGATGGAAGCGGTCGAGAGCCGCGACGCTCGTTTCGATGGCTGGGTCACGATCGGTGTCACGTCGACGGGGATCTACTGCCGGCCGAGCTGCCCGACGCCGATACGCCCGAAGCGAACCAACATGCGGTTCTTCCCAACCCCGGCCAGCGCTCAGGAGGCGGGCTTCCGAGCCTGCAAGCGCTGTGCGCCTGACGCAACGCCAGGGTCGCCGGAGTGGAATCGTCGAGATGATCTCGTGGCCCGGGCGATTCGAGCGATCGATGATGGTGTGGTCGACCGGGAGGGTGTTGGCGGTCTGGCCGAGCGGCTCGCCGTCAGCAGTCGGCATCTCCAGCGTTTGATGGTTTCGGAAGTAGGTGCAACGCCGATTCGGCTCGCTCGGGCTCGCAGGGCGAGGGCCGCCCGCATCCTGATCGAAACGACCGAGCTGCCGTTCTCCGACGTGGCGTTTGCGTCGGGCTTCGAGAGCATTCGTCAGTTCAACGACACGATTCGAGAGGTGTTCGCCCAATCCCCAACCGAAATGCGGGGCAAGCGCTCAACGGGAGTCCGCCGAGAGTCGGCGCCCGAGTGGATCTCGGTCAACTTGCCGTTTCGTCCTCCGCTTGATGTCGGCCACCTCCTGACGTGGCTCGATGGCCACGCGGTGGATGGGATCGAGGCGATTGATGGCTCGACGTATCGCCGCTCGATGCGTCTTCCTGGAGGACCGGCCATCGGCGAAGCGATCATCGGGGACGAGAGCATTCAGGCTCGCTTCCGGCTGTCGTCGCTCACCGACTTGCCCCAGGCTGTGCAGCGATTCCGTCGCCTGCTCGATCTCGACGCCGATCCGCTCGTGATCGAGAAACGACTCGGTGATGACCCGGCTCTCGCTCCACTCATCGCCGCTCGCCCGGGTATCCGTTCGCCCGGTGAGGTCGACGGCGTCGACGCCACGATTCGAGCGGTTCTGCATCAGCAGGTGTCGGTCGCCAGCGCCAAGGGCATGTGCAATCGACTCGTTGCCGAACATGGTGATGTGCTGGAGCATCCCTACGAGTCGATCACGCACGTCTTCCCGACGGCTGATACCTGGGCGTCGATCAATCCTGACGACTTGGGGCTCACGAAGGCTCGTGCCAATGCTCTGCACACGGTCGCCGTCGCGCTCGCTGATGGCACCGTCAATCTTGACCCGTCGGCCGATCGAGAAGAGGCCCGGGCGAACTTGCTGTCCTTGAAGGGCATCGGCCCGTGGACCACGTCGATCGTGTCGCTCAAGGCGCTCAGTGATCCCGATGTGTTCTGTCCCGGCGACCTTGCGCTTCGTCGGGTCGCCGAGGCTCGGGGGATCGCCGATGACCCCGCCGGGTTTGAGGCAGCAGCCGAAGCCTGGCGCCCGTGGCGTTCCTATGCGATGCATCACCTGTGGGCGGAGTACATGGCCCCGGTGGGCCCGGGACAATCCGCGAAGTCAGCGAAGAAGTCGGCAACGAAACCAGCAAAGAAGTCAGGCACTGCGCAGTCAGCCGTCGCGACAGTCGCCACGAAACCATCGAAGGAACAGTCATGAGTGCCACCGAAGTTCTGACCGCAACCGACTACGAAGCGCCGATGGGAGCGCTCACATTGGTGGCGAGCGAGCGTGGCCTCCGGGCGATCCTGTGGCCAAACGACCAAGACGGCGAAGGATGGCGAGACCGGGTGAAGCTCGGCGAGGTCGTCGTTGGGTCATCGCCCGTCTTGGACAAGACGGTGGCCCAGCTCGACGCCTACTTCGCCGGCGAGCTCACGGATTTCGATCTGCCGCTCGACCCGGATGGCACCGACTTTCAAGTCGAGGCGTGGCTCGGGCTAGCAAAAGTTCCGTACGGCGAAACGACGACGTACGGAAAACAGGCGGCCGATCTTGGACGGCCCACGGCGACGCGGGCCGTCGCTGCAGCCAACGGGCGAAATCCGATCTCGATCGTGTTGCCGTGTCATCGAATCATCGGTGCCGATGGCTCGCTCACCGGCTTCGCCGGCGGACTCGAGTGGAAGCGCTGGCTGCTTGATCACGAGGCATCAAACAGCCCCGGTCAGCAACGCTTGATCTAGCGGTCTGCTCTCTCGATCTGCTCCGCATGCTCAGGGGTCAGACCCGTGGTTTGTGTTCGGTGAGTTGGTGCATCCTCAGGGGTCAGACCCGTGGTTTGTGTTCGGTGAGTTGGTGCATCCTCAGGGGTCAGACCCGTCGTTTGGGGTCTGACCCACTGAGGTTGCGGTTCGAGCGCGTTCGATCAGGGATGACCAACGAGCCCAGGGGCCGCGAAGACGATGGTCGTCAGGTCCGGCAATTCGTCGATCTCGATCACCGCCTCGCCAAGGCGGGTCCACCCTCGTGCGTCGTAGAACGCAATGGCCTTCGGCGACGTGGTGACAACATCGAGGATCGGATGTTTGCCCGCCGCCAACGCATGGTGAACGGCGGCATCGAGTAGCGCCGTGCCGGCACCTGTTCCTTGCGCATCTGGGTCGATGACGAGCCGAGCGACCACGAGGAATGTCTCAGCCGGTAGCCCGGTCAGTTCGTGAGCCGGGCCGAACGCCGGGTCGCCCTTCGCGTCGTGCAATGCAGCGTGGCCGATCACGTGGCCATCGTCGTCAAGGACAACCCACGACGCGTGTTCCGCTGAGCTGAGTAGGAAGCCCTCCGGGTCAGATGGCCAGTAGACGGGGTAGCCGGTGTCCACATGTGTCCGACGCATGAGCTCGACACACGCGGCCACGTCAGCGGGTTCTCGTGGTCGCACCGGCACGACGCCATTCAATCATCGTGACGGGTTACCGTCGCCGAATGACTGCACGCAAGCTTCGATCCAAGGTATCGGCGACGATGGTGGCGGTGTGCCTTGCCGCAGTTGGCTGCACGGGAAGCGAGGTCGAAGACACGTCGCTTGATCCGCTGACAACTCCGAGTCAGGACGAGTATCAAGAGGTGTGTGGGCTCGATGCGGGTGACAAGCCGACGCCGAGCGCCGATCTCGATCCGGACCGTTTCGTGTTGCTTCTGGGCGCCGATGGCTTTGCCGTCTGCCTCGGCCCGGCAGCGCTCGATGGGCCGAGTCTCGAATCCGCCGAGCCGGCGTTTGATGGAAACGGATGGACGGTCGATCTCGTGTTTCGGGAGGGCGCCATGGGAATCGATGGATTCAACCAGATCGCGTTCGAGTGCTCGAATTCGAACCCGGACATCTGCCCGACCAAAGAGCTTGCGTTCGTGACCGGGAATGTTGTGATCGCTGCACCGGCGATTCAGGCCTCCGAGTTCAGTCGATCAAGTGTTGTGATCAGCTTGCAGCAAACAGAGTCCGAGGTGAAGACGATCGTGGGCCTCATCGAAGGCGTTGACGGAACCGTGCAGTTTCGCCCGGTGTGGCCGCGCCCTGGGTGAGACCGCTCCTTCACGAGATGGCACCCGTTCGCGACTTGGCCCGTGGAGACGCCATTCGTCCACGGTTCTTGAGGCGCGTCTTGGAGTGACTCGTCAGTCGAGCTTGAAGGGCATGAGCACCGACACGTAGGTGCCGTCGGTCGCCGATCGGAACACCACAGGCCGTAGTGCGTCCGGTTCGATCTCGATGGCAACCTCATTCGCAATCGCTCCGGCGACACCGTCCATCATGAACTGTGGATTGACCGCAACATGGAGGGGCGGGCCGGTGGCTTCGACCGGAACGATGGAGCGCTGGCCCCGTCGTTCAAGCGTGAGTTGATTCTGAGCGACGCTGACCAGGACCGCTCCGCTCTCGTCGAAGGACTCGAGGGCGTCGCGCAGAGATGCCCGATCCGCAACGACCGTCGTGGCCACCTCGGGCCGTTCGAGAAAGCGCTCGTAGTCCGGGAATTCGATCGGCAAGGCTCGAGTCTGCACATCGTGGCCCGGAGCTGAGAACGTGACCTGATCCGTCGTAACGGTGATCGTGATGTCGTCGCGATCGTCAAATGCAGCAAGGAGCTGGCATGCGGCGGAGGCGGCAATCACGACCGTGAAGTCGGCACCGCTGGTGGACGGGATCAGGTCTCGAACCGTCAGGCGGTAGGTATCGGTCGCCGCAATCCGGATCGACCCGTCCTCCGCGTCGATCACGATGGTCATGAGATGTGGATGGGTGTCATCCGTCGACGCTGATGGGATCACCTGGCGAAGCGCGGCGAGCAAATCGTTCGCTCGAATCACGGTCGGCGCGCTCACTGTGGGCTTGGCGGCTTCCTTGTTCTCGGCGGTCCCTTCGGTCCCCGCAGTTGGGGGCGCTCCCGTCGCTGGCTCGGAGGATCTGACCGCGTTCAGTCGAGATGCGATCAACCGGGCGTGTTCCAAGTCTTCGTCGAGCGTGGCGAGGTGGGTGGCCACCGCATCTGCTAGGTCGGCCGCGGGGAGTCCGATCGCCTCGTCGATTGCTGCGAGTGGCATGCCGATCAGTCGAAGATCGCGGATAAGGGAGGCGGTGGCGACCTGATCGTGACGATACGACCGATAGCCGGTCGTCGGGTCGACGTGAGCGGGGAGAAGGAGGCCCCGGTCTCCATAGAACCGGACGGCGCTGACGGACAGCGCCGTCGCCTGCGCGAACTCGCCGATGCTGAGCATGCGTTCTGTTTGGCTCGCGGCACTCACGAGGCTTGCCGACGATGTGCATCGACGGCCTTGCGAAACGTGGCCAGGCGTTGAACGAGTGTGTCGTTCATCGGGCCGGCCGACTCGAAGAACTCGTCATCGAGGAGCTTCGCGTTGTAAAGGGACTCGTCGCCGTCGAACTGTGATTTGGTCAGGTCTACTTCGGTGTCGTCCGGCAGCACATTCCAGTAGTGGTACTCGCTGAGTTCGCCGTTGCGAAACACTTCCACCATCTTCAGGTCACCCCCGAGTGTCTCTCGCACGAGCAGCGCGGTGACATCGCAGTGGCCGGCTGCGGGGTTCGTTCGCAACCATTCGTTGTCGCCGGCTGCGGTCTCGGCCGACCAAGCGGCTTCGATTGATGTTCGGAGTTCGTCGTTGAGCATCAGCGCACTATCAAACCTCGACCAGGTTGAGAGTCAAGCCAAATGGCGGAATCGCTTGGCTGGCAAGCCTCGCCCAGGTTCGGAGTCACGCGAACTGGCGGAATCGCTTGGCTGGCGAGCCTCGGCGAGGTTCGGATTCACGCGAATTGGCGGAATCGCTTGGCTGGCAAGCCTCGGCAAGGTTCGGATTCACGCGAATTGGCGGAATCGCTTGGCTGGCAAGCCTCGGCCGGGTTCGGATTCACGCGAATTGGCGGAATCGCTTGGCTGGCAAGCCTCGGCCAGGTTCGGAGTCAAGTGAGCTGGCAGAATCGTCTGCGTGACGGCCGACGACTTCCATATCACGACCGAACGACTGCTGCTCCGGCCGTGGCGTTTGTCTGACAGCGCAGACTTCGCAGCGATGAATGCACACCCCGAAGTAATGGCGGATCTTGGTGGTCCGCTGACGTTGGAGGCGAGTGATCAGAAGCTCGAGCGGTTCCGCCGATCCTTTGACGATCATGGGTTCACGCGTTGGGTGATTGAGGATGGAGACGGTCGGTTCGTCGGCTACTGCGGAACCGCTTGGTGGGACGACGACGAGCACCCGGTCGGGCCCCACCATGAGATCGGGTGGCGACTCGTGCGTGATGCATGGGGAAAGGGCTACGCGTCCGAAGCGGCGCAGGCGGCTCTCACTGACGTGTTTGCGCGAAAGGACGTCGATCGCGTGCTCGCCTACACCGCATCCGACAACGTGCGCTCCCAAATAGTGATGGAGCGCCTCGGCCTCCGTCGCGACACCTCGCTCGACTTCGAGCGGCACTACGACGACGTCGGTATGTGGCAAGCCCTCGTCTGGGTCGCAACCGCCACCGAGCCGGCCCCAACCCTCATCAACCTCTGAGGTGCGGCAGGTGCGCCAACCAGCTGTTTCCTCAGAGGTGTGGCAGGCGCGCCCGACACGCGCCCGAGGGAATGTTGCGTAGATAGTGGGTTTCCGCGATTTCCGCGGGATGACTGGTCGAAACGGGACCCTCATCGGTCTCAGAGGTGCGGCAGGTCGCACGTTCGCGCAGAAAGGTGCCTACGTTGGGCCAGCTTTGAACCCTGGCTGGAAGCGGTCGTGCCAGAAGCGGTCAGCACCCGAACGGATCGACCACACCGGTGTTGTCAATCGGCCAGCGATCGGCCGCCGTCGACAACCAAACGTTGACCGGTCACAAACGACGCCGCATCAGACGCAAAGAACAGCACGGCGTTTGCGATGTCGTTCGGCACGCCGATCCGACCGACCGGCACGGTGGCGGCATAGTCG
>CALEWY010000043.1 GCA_937925335.1 uncultured Acidimicrobiales bacterium | reverse complement strand
GCGCCATTCTTGAGTGCGCCGTCCTTGGCCGCTCGACCTCTCACTGCATCGTCGGCGAGTCGCTGATTCGCGAGTTCGACGTAGTCCAGATCGGTGTCGAACCCGACGCCGACACGTCCGGTTCGGGCGGCAGCGACCATGGTCGTTCCCGCACCGCCAAAGGGGTCGAGGATGACATCACCTTCGTAGCTGTAGAGCTCAATCAGGCGAAGTGGCAGTTCGATGGGGAACGGTGCCGGATGGCCAACACGAGTGGCCGACTCAGCATCGATCTGCCACACGTCTCGCGTGACGTCGACGAACTCGTCGTTGCTGAGCGTCGAGCGGTAGGGCAGCCCTTGACGCTGGCGCTCGGGCGCTTTGATCGCACGAGCGAAGCGTCCCTTGCTGGCGATGATCACGCGCTCGGTCACATCACGCAGCACCGGGTTTGCAGCCTTGGCAAACGAACCCCACGCGCACGATCCCGAGCTCGACTTGCCCTTCTGCCAAATGACCTCGCCGCGAAGGAGCAGGCCGAGGTCATCTTGGAGAATCGAAATGACGTCGGCCGAAAGCGACCGATAGGGACGACGACCGAGGTTGGCCACGTTGATCGCAATACGCCCGCCGGGTTCGAGGACCCGTTCACATTCGGCGAACACTTCGCGAAGCAGTTCGAGGAACTCGAGGTAGGTCTCGGGCACGTCACCCTCATCGAGTGCGAGCTCGTACTCTTTCCCGACGAAGTACGGCGGTGAGGTGACAACAAGAGCGACCGAGTTGTCTGGCAGGCCGGTGTCGACCGACGATCCGTGGACCGCAACGCTCGCCGGATACATCTCGATCGCGGCGGGGTTGTTGACGGTCTCGTCGTCGGAGAGTTCAGGGGCTCGGAAGCGCGCGTAGAAGGCGCTCGAATCGTGCGCTTCTCGTTTCCCGACACCGAACGACGACGTCTCCGTTCCTCGGCGAGTCGCTGACTTGTCGCTGGGCATCGCCCGCTACCGATCGGGCTCGTCAGGCATGTGAGACTGACGCAGGACCGGGTCATCAGGAAGCTGAATGAGCGTTCGGTCGAGCCAGAGCTGATGGGCTTCTTCGAGCGGAACCGGCTTCGACAACAGGTAACCCTGTGCGATGTCGCAATCAAGCGCGGTGAGGCGCTGATACTGATCGACGGTTTCGACACCCTCGGCAACGGTGGTGAGGCCGAGCGACCGGGCGAGTGCAACCGACGCCGAGACGATGGCCGAGTCTTCTCGAGACTGGCCGAGCCCGTTCACGAATGAACGGTCGATCTTCAACGTGTCGGCCATCGAGAAACGTCGCAGGTAGTCGAGCGTTGCATAACCAATGCCGAAGTCGTCGATCGCCAGCTTGCAGCCGAGTGCCGCAAGGCGCTTCAGCGTCGAGATGGCGACCTCGATGTCTTCGACCCGCATCGACTCGGTGACTTCGAACCCGATGTTGGCCGGGTTGATCCCGTGGCGTTCGATGGCGGACAACACCGTGGTTGGCAACGCCGGCTCGGCCACTTGGCGAGCGGACAGGTTGACCGAGATGACCGGCAGATCACCCTTTGGCCCCTGTGGCCACTTCGCGAGTTGACGGCACGCCTCATCGATGACCCATGCACCGATCGGAACGATGAGCCCGCTGTCTTCGGCGATCTCGATGAAGGCGCCGGGAGCGAGCAAGCCGTGGCCGGGACGCTCCCATCGAATCAGTGCTTCGGCGCCCAGCATCTGGCCAGACGGAATGTCGACGAGCGGCTGGTAGTGCAGCACGAGTTGATCGGCGGTGAGAGCCGTCTGCAGAGCTTGTTCAACTTCGTGGCGAACGACGATGCGCTGCTGCAGGCCCTCTTCGTAGAGCGCGAAGCTGCCACGACCCTGCTCGATGGCGCGCCCGAGCGCGGACTCCGCGCTCGAGATGATCTTCGATGGCGATCCGCCAGGCGTGTCGACCAGCACGACACCAACCGATGCCGAGGTGGTGACGAATTCGCCGTCGCCGATCGGGATCGGGTCGGCCACGCTCTCAACGATGCGCTCGGCCATGGACGACGCATCGGACTCGCCGTTCATCGCCACGCAGACGACGAGGAATTGATCGCCTCCGATTCGGCCGACGGTGTCGCCAAGCCGGACCGATCGACGAAGACGACGAGAGATCTCGATGAGCACGTCGTCGCCGGCTTCAGAACCGCGGGTGTCGTTTAGATTCTTGAAGCGATCAAGATCGACGAGCAACACCGCAAGGCGCGTGTTGTCTCGGCCCAAACGAGCAACGGCTTGTTCGAGACGATCGACGATCAGCGCCCGGTTGGGAAGTTGCGTGAGCGGATCGTGCATCGTCTGATGCGCCAGTGATGCCTCGGCGATCGAACGCTCAGCCGATGCAGCCATGACCTGGGCAGCCTGATCGAGCATGGTGCGCTCAGACGGATGGGGTTCGGGTCGGTCGGAATGGGCGACGAGAAGCACGCCGTGGCGGCGTCGATCGGCGCCGACGATCGGGGTGACCCAAAGGGCATGGATGCCGTAGCTCCGAAGCTCCATCCCGAGTTCGAGTGGAAGGTCATCAGCCCGCAAACAGCTAGGAGTGGACGCACGACCACTCTCTGTGAGGAAGTCGAGAGTCGACTCAACAAGATCGCTTCGCTGATCGCCGACGACGGTGGCCTCGAGATGGCCGGTCGGGTCGGTCAAACCAACCCAGCATGAGGCGCCATGCAATTGCTCTTCAATGCGTTCGGCAGCCGCGACGAGAACGTCGGCCAGCTCCTCACCGTTGACGAGCGACTCGAGGAGTTCGCCATGCTCAGCGAGCAAGACCTCGGGGCGGGGCCACGGGTTTGCCGCTCGGAAGAGCGATAGGTAATACGGCCAGCCTCGAGCCATCGACGGCAACGACAAGAAGGTTGCCTCGACGCGCACATCGGCGCCGCTCTCATGCGTGAGATCGAGCACAACACGAGCCTGCTGGCCGCTCTCAACCACCTCTGCCACAGCGTCCAGCTGGGCATCGGGTGTGTTCTCGCTGAGCAACACGCCGGGGCTGTTGCCAAGGAATCGATCCGGACGCGAGCCGAGCAACGAAGCCAGGTTCTCGCTCACGTAGACCAGATGTGCCCGTCCACTGGTTGGGCTCACCGTCGAGATTGCGACTCCGTCGAAGGCGGCCGACGAAGGCGCCAAGGTGATCTCGATCGGGTCCGGGATGATCTCAATGTCGTCGCCGGACTCGAGCCCGGGCGCGAGGGGAGGATCGAATGGCAGCTCGCTATCAGCTGTAAGTCGATCCTGCACCGGACACCCCAAGCGGACGGGAGTGAGGGTTCTCCCGAGAGCCGAACAGTAGTCACCACCCTTCGCGTTCGTGGGGATGTCGAACAGCCGAGGGACACCGAGCGCGAACGCGTGCCCCGTTCTCCCCGATCGCGGCGCCGTCGATACCCTCTGCCCCATGCCCGACGGACTGACTGTGGGAGAACTGTGCGCTCGTGTCGAGCGTTCGATCTCCGACGCGTTTCCCGACGAGGTGTGGGTCCGCGGGGCGATCTCTGGGATCAGCCGCTCCGCCAACGGTCACGTCTATTTCGATCTCGTCG
Organism: uncultured Acidimicrobiales bacterium; assembly: GCA_937925335.1. Classification (GTDB taxonomy): domain Bacteria; phylum Actinomycetota; class Acidimicrobiia; order Acidimicrobiales; family SZUA-35; genus CALEWY01. Next base: position 5,959 of record CALEWY010000043.1, on the reverse strand, counting down.
ACCCGGGCGAACTTGGCAAGCAGAGCGCCGCAACACTTCCCGTTGCACTGTTCGCTCAAGCCCGTCAGCGAGTGAATGCGATCCTTCGCAAGACCCAAGCGGTGCGAATGGGCGATGGGGTCGAGATTCAGATTCGAGGAGCGGTCAACTACTACCCGAAGCAGGGCCGCGTTCAGCTCATCATGAGCCTGATCGACCCGGCCTTCACGCTCGGCCAGCTCGAGGCGGCGAAGGCCGAACTCATGCAGAAGCTGAAGACCGAAGGCCTGCTCGACGCCAACCGGGCCATCCCGTTTCCCGCGCTCCCCCTGCGGGTCGGATTGGTCACCAGCACGGGAAGCGCAGCCGAGGCAGACTTTGTCAATCATCTTCGAAGCACCGGCCTGCCGTTCGAGATCACGGTGTTTGACGCACGGGTGCAAGGTGATGAAGCACCCTCGTCGATCGCCTCCGCGATCGCTCACGCCGGTGACGCACCAGAAATCGGCGAACCGAGTCTCGACGTGATCGCCGTCGTTCGTGGCGGCGGAGCGAAAACCGACCTGGCCGCGTTTGATCACGAGAGTGTTGCCCGCGCCATCGCCACCAGCCGACTTCCTGTCCTCGTCGGTGTCGGCCATGAGACCGATCGCTCGGTCGCGGACGACGTCGCCCACACCTCCGCCAAGACACCAACGGCATGTGCGTCGGTCATTATCGACGCCGTTGCTCTCTTCGATCATCGAGTCAACGTTGCAGCCGAACGTATTGCGACGACGGCGATCAATCAGCTCGGCCGCTCCGACCTTCGCCTGTCCGAAGCGCGCTCTCGGCTCGCCCGCGTCGCAATCGAGTCGGTCGCCGAGCGTCAGGCAAGCCTCGAGACGATCGGCGAGCGAATCTCGACCAAGGCGTCGCGAGTCGTCGAACTGGCCGACCTTCATCTCGATCATCAGCAGGTCCGCGTTCGGTCGCTCGACCCCGCCGTCGCGCTCGCCCGCGGTTGGTCGATCACGCAACGGCCCGACGGATCGGTGGTGACCTCGGTGGACGACATCGTCGAAGGCGACACACTGACCACCACGCTCGCCAACGGAACGATCAGCTCGATCGTTCTCACCAAGTCCAGCCAGACAACGCCCACCACATCGCACCAGTCCGGTTCGGATGAGTCCGACTCAGCGCAAGCCGATTCAGGCCAGTCCAAGTCGAAGAATGCCCCGCAGGAAGAAGAGACGTCGTGAACACCAGCACCCAAACTCCCGAAGTGCTGCTCGGTGAGGACGGCGAACCGCTTCGCTACGGCGATGCGCTCATCGAACTCGAAGAAATTCTCTCGTCGCTCGAAGGAGCCTCAGCCGACGTCGACACACTGTCGACGCAGGTTCGCCGAGCGAGCCAGCTCGTGACCTACTGCCGGTCGAGACTCAACACGGTCCGAGACGACGTCGCTGACGTGCTCGACGACATGTCGAGCGAGTCACCGTGACCCAACCCCCGAACGAACTCGGCGCGATCGCCGACATCGTCGACCAACGCGTCCGCCAAGTCCTCGAGGACGAACGAATCCGCTGGGCCTCGACCGACGATCGCCTCGTCGAGGCAATCGAAGAACTCGAACGGATGAGCATCGGCGGAAAGCGCCTGCGCGCCGCCTTTTGTTATTGGACCTGGGCCGGCGCTCACATGGCAGCCGGCGGTGAACTCGACGAGCCCGGATCCCATTCGACCGAAATGGCCATCGATGCCGGGGCGGCCTTCGAACTGCTCCAGACGTTCGCGCTGATTCACGACGATGTCATGGACGACGCTGATACCCGTCGCGGCGAAACCACGATTCATGTGGCGGCAGCAAACCGACTGCACGAAGAGGGTTGGCAGGGCGAACCCCGGCGTTACGGCGACGGTGTCGCCATTCTCGTCGGCGATCTCGCTCACGTCTACGCCGACCGACTGCTCTCCCCTGCCCCGGTCGCCGCGCAGCTCGTGTGGGACGAACTTCGGATCGAGTTGAACCTCGGTCAGTACCTCGACATGCGAGCAGCAGCCGCCGGCCGCCTCGATCGCGAGACCGCCCAGCGGGTCGCAACCTTTAAGACAGCGCTCTACACGATCGTTCGCCCAATGCAGGTTGGAGCGCTGCTCGCCAACGACGGACAGATCAGCCAGGACGTCCTCGATGCCATCGACGCGTTTGGCCGGCCGGTTGGTCAGGCGTTTCAGCTTCGCGACGATTTGCTCGGTGTTCTCGGCGACCGTCAACGCGTTGGCAAACCCGTCGGCGACGACCTTCGGGAAGGAAAGGCAACCGAATTGCTCGCAATCGCAATCGAGCGGGCAACCCCTGAGCAGAAACAGACCCTCTCAGCGGTCGGAAATCGGGCGCTCACCGACGCTGATGTGGCCGAAATCGTCGAGATTCTTCACGCGACCGGCGCGGTCACCGAAATTGAGTCCAGGATCGACTTTTTGACGAAGAATGCGACCGAGGCCGCCACTGATCTACCCTTTGACCCGGGCGTGCGAAAGATCTTGGTGTCACTTGCGAATTACGTCGCTGCTCGAACTCATTAACGGGTTCGTTCGCGACCGAGCGACTCCGGCGTGCGTCATGGAATTACCGCCCACATTTGAGGGTGGAGCAGACCTGCCGATGGAGACGTGTGAAATCTAGCGAGGAGAGAATCTCCGGGAGCTCGCCGACGTCGGCGAGCGATCTCTTTCTCGCGCTTCGCGCCCTTCGACATGGTGGCCTCGACGACGCCGCCCGCGCCCTCGAACTCGGCCCCGCTGTCGCCGGTTCGCTTTCCGCGATTCTCGCCGCCCTCCGCTGGGGTGCCGTCATGGTCGGCCTCGCCTGGGCCGCTCCCGCCGCCGCATCGGGCGACCTCGATGGCGTCATCACACTCACCGTCGCCATCTTCCTCGCATCGTGGCGAACCGTTCGTCCCATCCGACTCGGTGACCGCGCCCCGCTGCAGCGAACCGTTGGATTTACCGACGTTGGCCTCCTTTCTGTTGCCCTCGGAGCCAGCAGTGGCTTGACTTCCCCGTTTGTTGGCTGCCTTCTCGTCGCCGTCGCGCTCGTCGCCTTCGGGTGGGGTCTGCACGATGGCATGTGGGCCGCCACGGCCGGCCTGGCCACCGTCGTCGGAACCATGACCGTCATCGAAGGCACGTTGGCGGCCCCCAGCCCACTCGGTGTGATCGCGCTCGGTGGCGCGGCCATCTTCCCCGGCATCGCGCAACAACGACTGCTCCAAGTCGAGGATCGACGGCGCGAACAAGCGGAGCGGCTCGGCCACCTCGACGATGCCAACCAGCTGCTCGGCGTGCTCAACGAAATCACCCGCACACTGCCCTCCTCACTCGACCTTGAAGAGGTCCTCGCCACCACCCGCGAGCAACTGCTCGTCACCTTCGAAGCCGACCGTCTGGTGCTTTTGACGCATGAAGACGGCACGTGGTCACCACAAATTCAAGAAAAGTTTGACCTCCCACCAACGCTTCCTTCGGCAGAACTTCCACGCCCGCTCGCATCCGCCTCCGAAGCCCGATCGGTTGTCCGAATCGACGATCTGGTGCCCGAGGCGAATCGCCTCGGCTTTGGCCTCTACGCCCGTTTGATCGTGAACGGAGTCGACACCGGCCTCGTCGCCGTCGAACGCTCGACCAAGCCCTTCACACAGAACGATGTCGAACTGCTCGCCGGAATGGCCGACGTCTTGGCCCTCACCGTCGCCAACGCCCGTGCGTTCCGCCAGCTGCGCTCACTCGCCGCCGCCGAGGAACGCACCCGTATCGCTCGTGACCTGCACGATCGCCATGGCCAGTGGCTCACCTACATCGGGCTCGAGCTCGAGCGCATCAACGCCGCGCAAGACGAGCCATCGATGGACCTCAAGCAGCTCTACGAAGACACCCAGGGTGCGATCACTGAACTGCGTGACACGCTCGTCGAACTCCGAGCCGCGGTCAGCAAAAACCGTCCGCTCAGCACGGTTCTCGGCGAGGTCGTCGACCGGTTCGCAAAGCGCTCAACGGTCGAGGTCACCCTCGTCGTTCCGGACGATCGAACCGCTTCATTGCCGGCCGTCGTGGAGAACGAGCTTCTTCGTATTGCTCAAGAGGCGCTCACGAATGTCGAAAAACATGCCATGGCCACGCACGCGCATGTCGGCTGGTCGGTCGAAAACGGCCGTGGAGTTCTCGTGATTCAAGACAACGGTCGAGGTTTCGACCCGAACAAGGGAATTCGTGGCACGGCCTACGGTCTGGTCGGAATGCGCGAACGTGCTGCCTCTGTCGGGGCGATCCTTGAAGTGACAAGCGAACACGAGCAGGGCACGGTCATCACCGTGCTCACCGGACAACCGTCCATCTCCAGCAACGTGATCTCGAATACTCTCTCTGGACCGTCGCCCCTCCGAACGAGCCCCCGCGAGGCCACATCATGATCAAAATCCTGCTTGCAGACGACCACGCCTTGTTGCGTGACGGCCTGCGCCGTTCGTTTGAATCCGCTGGCGACACCGTTGTCGGCGAAGCCTCAACCGGTGAAGAGGCCGTGCAACTGGCGAAGGCGCTTCAGCCCGACGTCGTGTTGATGGACCTCTCGATGCCCGTCATGGACGGCATCGAAGCAACCCGAAACATTCGTGAACAGGTTCCGGGCACTCGCATCGCCGTGCTCACCATGCACGACGACATCGACAAGACCCGAGATGCGATCGCCGCTGGCGCCAGCGCATACCTGAGCAAGGGCACGTCGTTCTCCGACGTTCGTGAAACCGTTCTTCGAGTGCACGACGGCGAGACCGTCCTCTCACCGGCTCTTGCCGGCGCAATGCTCGAAACCGCAACTCGTGCCAAGGCCAACGAGGCGCTTCTCTCCGACCGTCAAGTCGAGATCCTCCAGGCCATCGCTGATGGCATGAGCACCAAGCAGGCGGGCCGTTACCTCGGCATCACCACCAAGACGGTGCACAACCACCTCAACGCGATCTACCGCAAGCTCGATGCTCAGAGCCTCACCCACGCCGTCCTCGGCGCTGTGCGCCTCGGCATCATCGATCTCAACAACGCCGAAGGCGACAACGAGTAGAGGCGAGCCCCGAGGGGCTCTCTACACCACGCGGATCAAGAACGGCCCGGCGAGCAGCAGGGTCACCATCGTCGAAAACGCAAACGCCGCTGCGAAGCGGTGATTGCGGACGAATCGAGAGGTGAGCGAGAGCGCTGCTTGCACTCCGTTAGTTCATCAGCTGGGCCGGACGAACCACATGGGCGAAGCGCCCCTCGGGAACTTCTACCCGTGCCCGAAATCCTCTCCTGAACGCGTCGCGCAGCGTCAGTCTGAGGGGTTGAAGCGAGCGAATGCCGCCGCCCAACTCTCGGTTACCACACCGGGTTCGTTGGCAACCGCGGCAAGCCACGGCGGCCGATGACGAGCCGTCACGACGAGGGGCACCTTCATCTCCGAAGCGGCAAGAAACAGGTGAACGAAACTTGTTGCGTAGTCGGCTGGTCGAGTGTCTCGCGACAGCTCGAAAAGTGCGTACGGATCAGGCGCTTCACCATCGGTGTTGGCGGGCTGGAACCACGTGCCCGAGCCTGGCTCTGCTCCACCGCCGGCAAGGCCTGGGCCGTCTGCGAGGACGGCACCACGCACGAGTTCGGGGCGAGCACCGGAGATGAGCAGGGCGACGTAGGCACCGAGCCCGCGACCGAGCACGGTTGCTGGACCGATCTCGGCGAGCGCAACATCGACGTCGCTCAGCAACAGCTCGGCGGTGTAGCCACCGCCACGGGGAACCGTGCTTTCGCCATGGCCGGTGAAGTCGAGCCCGTAGATGGGCCCAGTCCAGTTCGGCCACGGATCGACGGGCATCACCGTGGATTCACCGAGGCCGTGCAGAAGAAGGAGCGGTGTGCCCTCACCAGCGGAAAGCTCGTGGAGGGCGAGTTTGATCTTGTTGTG
>CALEWY010000042.1 GCA_937925335.1 uncultured Acidimicrobiales bacterium | reverse complement strand
ACTCCGATGAGCCGACCGAGGAAGACGACGAGGGGTGAGTACCCCCGTCGTTGAACTCGACCTCGTCTCACGAGTCTTCGAGGGCACTCCACCGGTGAAGGCGCTCGACGAAGCGCAGCTCGTGATCAACCCGGGCGACTACATGGCCATCATCGGCCCGTCCGGTTCAGGCAAGTCGACCTTGCTCCATCTGCTCGGCCTGCTCGACGCACCAACCTCGGGCACCTACTACCTCGACGGGATCGATACCGAAGATCTTTCTGAGACCGACCGAGCTGGGCTGCGCTCCAGCAAGATCGGGTTCGTCTTTCAGTCATTCCATTTGCTCGGCCACCGCACGACGGTCGAGAACGTCATGCTCGCCGAGGTGTATCGGCCGGGCTCCAAGGCCGGCCGGCGCGAGCGAGCCGAGGCGGCGCTCACCCAAGTTGGGCTCGGTCATCGCCTCGATGCGTACCCAACAACACTCTCCGGTGGCGAGCGCCAGCGTGTGGCGGTCGCCCGTGCCTTGACGGGATCGCCGAGCCTGCTTCTCGCCGACGAACCAACCGGCAACCTCGACTCGGTCACCAGCGGCCAGATCCTCGACCTGTTCGACCAGCTCCACCAAGAGGGGCTCACCCTCGCCGTCATCACCCACGATGACGACGTTGCGCTGCGAGCCCAGCGTCGAGTTCGGATCAACGACGGCCAGATGACGGAACAGTTCGGATGATCGGGCGCTCGATATGACCACGCTCGAGGTCGAACACATCGACCCGCCAACCGAGTTCGACGAGATCGAACGCTCAGGTTTTTCCGTTCGCGATCTTCTCAACGAAGCCACCGTCGCCCTCACCGCTCGACCGGGACGAACGCTCCTCACGGCGCTTGGCACGGTGCTGGGAGTCGCCGCGCTCGTCGCAACACTCGGGCTGGCCAAAACCGCCGGAAGCCAGATCGTCTCGCGTTTCAACGAACTCGAAGCAACCCGCGTGCTCATCCAACCCCAGCAAGATCGCCAAGGCGGCAACAACCGTCAGAACCGAACCACCAGTGCGATCCCCTTCGATGCCGGCGACCGATTGCAACGACTCAACGGTGTCGTTGCCGCCGGCACCAAGTCCGACGTCCAGGTGGAAGGCCTCGCTCGTTCGGTTCCGGTCGTCGATCCGTTGGGCCAGAACGAGTTTCAGATTCCAGTCATCTCGGTGAGCCCCGGCCTGTTTGCCGCTGTTCGAGCAGACCTCTCAGCGGGCCGATTCTTCGACGATGGGCACAACGAACGTGGCGACAACGTCGTTGTGCTTGGTCCGGCGGCCGCTCGGCGGCTCAACGTGACCAGGGTCGACAACTCGCCGGCGATTTTTATTGGCGAGGAGACCTTTGCCGTGATCGGCCTCATCTCCGACGTGGACCGAGAGCCCGATCTGCTCAACGCCATCATCGTCCCGGACGGCATCGCCCAGCAGCGCTTCGGCCTTCAAGCACCAGCTGAGGTGCATGTGGAGGTCGACATCGGCGCCGCTGAGCTCATTGGATCGCAGGCCGCGGTTGCCTTGGCGCCGAATGACCCGACGGAGCTTCGCGTCTCGCTTCCACCCGCTCCCCGAGCCGTTCGAGCCTCGGTGGAAGCCGACGTGAACTCACTCTTCTTGATCTTGGGCGGCGTGTCACTCCTCGTTGGCGCGATCGGCATCATGAACGTCACCCTCGTGTCCGTTCTCGAACGAACCGGCGAGATCGGCCTTCGCCGAGCCCTCGGTGCTACCCGCCGGCACATCGCATCTCAGTTCCTGTTCGAGTCCGCCGCACTTGGCGCACTCGCCGGGCTCATCGGTACCAGCCTCGGCATCATCACCGTCGTCGCGGTGTCCGCGTCGAAGGGTTGGACTCCCGTGCTCGACAGCTGGCTCCCCTTCGCCGCTCCGGTGCTCGGCGCCGTGATCGGGCTTTTGGCCGGGACGTACCCGGCATGGAAGGCATCGGCCACCGAACCGATCGCCGCACTCCGAGCGGGCACCTAAGGCTTCAGAGTTACCGCGCGAGCTCTTGCGCAGAAGAGGCTTCGTGGGCGCTCATCTTCGTGACGAGCGAACGCATCACCGCCTGCTCGAAGGCCCGAACCGCCGACAACTCCTTGGCACCGAGGGACTCGAGCACAGCCACATCCCACTCGTGCAAGTCAACCTGGCCACGAGCGACGGTGACGGCGGTCGCGCCATGACCCGACACGTAGCTCATCTCACCAAGGAACGAACCCGGACCAAGGCGCTGTACGAATCGATCATCGACGTAGACGTCGATCAGGCCTCGAACGATGACCGCCACGGTTCCGGGTCGAACGTTCTGCCGAGTGAGCACCTGATCGGTGTAAACGCTGCGTCGCCCGCCAGACCAGATTGCGTTGAACGCTTGTCCGTCCACGGCGTCGAACACGTTGACCCGAAACCACTCTTCGGTCGGGCTCGACGTGGTCGCCCGGCGAGTCCGGGCGATGCGGGCCAGGTTGACGACGTGGAGACTCCCGGTCAACACGTTCCAAAAGACCATCGAGGGGATGCCGGCGAGCAGTCCGTAGGTGATGAAGCAGACCGAGCCCATCAAGATCATCACTCGAAGCCAGACGACCGTCCGGGTGAAGGTGGATCCGACGAGTGCGATGTAGGCAAGGTTGAGAACAATCGTCGGGATCACGGCACCTCCTCGGCGTCCGTTTCATCGTCCTCGATCAATCCACGTCGTTCTGTTGGCGAGCGAACAGATCAGACGTGGCCGTCGTCACCAATTCGGCCATCGCCGTCCGGGGTCTCATCGAGCAACGACCTCGCGCAAAGACCTCGAGCGAACACCTCGAGCAAAGACCTCGGCTGCCGAGAATCCCTAGGCGGGCTGGCAGCCAGCGCACCACCATGCGTTTCGGCCATCGATGTCGGCGGACATGATGAAGTCGCCGCATCGGCGGCAATCCTTGCCGTCTCGTTTGTAGGCGTAGAGCCGTTCGCCACGGGTGAGCTGTGATCGCTTCTCGGCGCCAACATCGATCGGGTCGACGGTGATGATCTTGCCGACCCGCTCCCCCGCCTTCAGTTCGACCACGGAGTGATCCCACAGCTGACCGAGCGTTTCGGGATCGGTATCGGCGGCCAGGCGGAACGGGTTCACACCGATCTGGAACAGCAGCTCGGAGCGATACACGTTGCCAATGCCGGCGACGATCGACTGATCCATGATCGCTCGGCCCAACGGGATCTTGCGTTTGTGGATCCGTTTGATGAATTCGTCGCGATCGCCCGGATCGTTCACGATCGGATCGGGACCGAGCCGGTCGAGGGCAGCCACCACCTCGTCAGGATCGAGCACGCGGCACTGGTTCGGCCCAGCCAAATGCAGCTCACATTCGTCGGTCCACATCAGCACTCGACAGTTTGGTGACGGCTCGGGAAACGGCGGCTTGTTGATTCGGTACTTGCCGAACAGCCCGAGATGGACGTGCAGCGAGTCGCCGCTATCGAAGCGGTAGAAGATGTGTTTGCCCTTGGCGTGGATCGTCTCCAGGGTCTGCCCGTCGAGCTGGGCGGCGCCCTCGGAGAAGCGCCCCTGCGGTGACGCCATCGACACTTCTTTGCCGTTGAAGCGTTTGCCCTGAAGCCGGGCGGCTCGGTGCAGTACATGGCCTTCAGGCATTGTTCTCCCCTTCGTCTGCGCTGGTTCGTTCGTCTGGGCTGGTTCGTTCGTCTGGGCTGTCTCGTTCGTCCGGCTGCTGCTCAGCGCTCCCGGCGTCGCTCTCGAGTCGCTCGAGGCGGCCGCTTCCAGCATCGAGTCGGACGGGATCACCCGTCGCAAGAGAGCCAAGATCGCCAAGGTTCGTCACAGCCGGCAAACCCAACTCTCGAAGGATGATCGAACCGTGTGAGAGGTCGCCGCCGATCTCGACGGCGACACCGGCCACCTGTCCAAAGATGGGAACCCAGCCCGCGTCGACCGAGCGAGCGACAAGAACCGTTCGTTCCGGTGTGAACCCTTCCGGCAGGGAGCGCGGCGGTTCGCTGGCACGCAGCGCAACACCGTCGACCACACCACTCGTGAGCGACACGCCACGAACGATCCGCTCCGAATCCTCCGAGCGGGCACCAGTCAGTGCTTCGAGATCGTCGAAGCGACGCACGAGATCGGGCAACCGCAGCTCGGCCCTTCCTTCCACCTCGGCTCGTCTCGCCATCCATTCGGCCTCGCTGAACGTGTGGCCGCCGTCGATCGCGGTCAGCTCGGCGATCGAGAGATCCCAGATTGCATCACGATTGGGCAGCCGACCGTCGCTCGCAGCTGCGTCGGCGAGCTGCAACAGACGCTTGCGGATGGCAGCGAAGGCTCGCATCGTCGACCAGCGGATTCGTTCTCGAGCCGCCATCGGCCGCCGGGCGGCAACCCAGAGCGGCCACGTCTCGACGGCCTTTGCGTTGCGCTTCTTACCTGCAGCACCGGTGGATGAGCCGCCGCCTGTCGTACGCACGCTGGAGTTGAGAATCGACGCAAGGATTGGGCCCGGGTCTTCAGCGAATCGCGGGCGGGCGATGTCGCTCTCGAACACACCACGATGGCCATGTTCGCTCACCCACTCGTTCCAGGCCCTCGTGAACGCTGCGTCGTCAGGAAGCGCACCTGCCTCGAGCGCCTCGCGACGTCGCTGCGCCTCAGGCGAGCCGTCTCGAACAAGCGCACCGAGCGGAACGAGATCATCGAGCATCAGCGTGCCGGGTGTGCGCTGCGTGCCGAGGTGATGTTCGAGCGTTCCGGCCACACGAAGGAGCGAAACTGGTGCGGTCATTGCCGTCGCCAACGACGACATCTGCGTCACCAGCTCGACGTAGACCTCCTGCAATGCCCCGGTGGCATCTCCAAAGCCGGCGCCACCATCGAGCGAGCCGACGATGTCGGCGATCGATGCTTCTGCCTTCTTCGCCGACCCGACGGCACCGAGCTGAGCGATCCCGAGCTTGATCAGCGACCGAGTGGAACGAACCAACCGGATCGGGTTCAGCCCGACGAGCAACTCCGGCTCTCCACCGAGCGACTCCGCGAGCAGCCGAGTCGGCAAGCCGAGACGACGAAGCAGGTCGGTGAGCTGCGACAGATTGATGTAGGGCCGACCAGCGAACGACTCGATGAACGGTCGATCGACCGGCAGGGTCGGGTCGATCGCCCGGTAGTAACTCATGAGCTCATAGGACGACGCCTCGACGACCGAGGTCATCAAAACGGACGGGAGCTCCGGAAGGATCTCTTTGTGGTTGGCGATCGTGAACGTTTCGTCACGCCGAGGGGCGGCGGTGATCGGTCGAATCTGGACGAGCCAGCAGCGCTGACCGTCATCGGCCCACTCGAGATCCCACTCGCCCTCACCAAACTCCGAACGAACCTCGCGCAGGAGAACGGCGAGGCGGCGAGCCCAGGGATCGAACGAACGACTCGGGCGTTCGAACCGGCGGAGTTTCGGGAGCTTCAGTTCTCGGCCTGCTTCTTCGCCGGAGACGAGTGAGTCGGCGAGCCCGTCGACGACGTTCACGAGATCGTCCTCGAACTGCTGCTCGGTGAACACAACACCCGCACGCTCAGCGCGGACCATCGTCATCACCAGCACGTCTCGTCGAGCAGAGGGGACGACCTCACCTGACTGGCGAATGCGCTCGACCGAAGCCAGCACGGCATCGACATCGGCGGCGACACCAAGCTCGGTGTCGAATCGACCAGCCATCGCCGATGTTGTCGAATCCTCTGCCGAGAACGCAGACCGAACGGCGAGCGAGGTTCCAAGCTCGCGCAGCTCGGTCTCGAGTCGGCCTCGAACCCGTCCAAGATCGGCACCGTCGAGCACGACGAGGCCGGCTGGCACGTCGATGCCGGCCTTGGTCGCTCGATCCAGGTTGGCGGCTTTGGCGCCGACGCCGGCTGCGACGATCTCGCCCGAGCCGAGTGCGTGAACGGTCACGGGTTGTTCGCCGACTTGTTGACCAGGTCTCGAGCGATCGCGGCGACGGAGACGGCGAACTCATCCGGCGACTCGATCATCGGGTAGTGACCCCAGTGATCCTCGATCTGGCGCGTGGCGTGGGGAATCGCCTCTTCGAGGGGGTCGGCCTGGGTGCTGTCGAGCACTCGATCACGCGCTCCCCAAAGGATGACCGTTGGTGTCGTGATCGCCGGCAGCGAGTCAAACCATTCGGCGTCGATGATGTCGAACATCGGCGCGAAGCCATCGGCGCGGGCGTACTCGGCGAGGAATCGTTCGGAGTAGTCCTGCGGTGCGCTCGGGAACAGGAAACGGCTCGCAATCTTGCGAACCGGGAACGAGCTGACGATCCGTTTCGCCGCGGTCCGCATGAAGTTCGCCTTCATCAATCGAGGGAACAGACGGGTGTCGAGGTTGACGGCCACGGGCGCGTGAAGGATCAGACCGTCGACGAGTTCGGGATGACGAGCCGCCAAGTCGAGCGCGATGGCGCCGCCGATTCCGTGACCGAGCAGCACGACCGGACCATCGGTGGTGAGCGCAGCCGCGCCGACCGCCTCGGAAAAGGTCTCCATCGTGATCTCACCGCTGGGCAGCGCCGTTCCTTGAAATCCAGGCAGCGTGATGCCGTTGAGGGTGACGTCATCGGCGAGTGGATCGGGCAGCCGTTCCCACCGAAAACCGCCTCCGCCGTTGCCGTGTACGGCGATCACGGTGATGTTTTTGGCTGTCATGAGCGCCGATGATTGCCGACTCGATGGCGACGGAGCCACTCGGCCGAAATCACTTCTGTCACAACCAGCGTCGGGAGCATCGGGTGGGCCTCCGGAAGACCCGGAAGGGCAGCCGAATCCATCACGCTGATTCCCTCCCATCCGGCCACCGCACCGCTTGGGTCGAGGCAGGTTCCGAGCCGACAACTCGCTGCGGCATGCGAGACCGGACCAAAGCCAGGCTGGATCGAGGCGCTGTCGACACCGTCGATCTCAGACAGCCACGTGGCGGCCTCGCCGGTCGCTCCGTCGAGCCGCGCCTGGTCGTCTCCGTCGCCCAGCAAACGGAAGTGGACGTCGAGTTCGCCACTCCGCTGAGTTGCGTCGGTTTCGTCCTCGTCCTCGTCCTCGCCCGAACGGCCAAGGCTGACCGAGCCGGTCGATTCCGGGCGCATCAGCACCACCAGGCATGCAGCCGTCTGCCGACCTTCACGGTCTGAACCCGTGTGATCCATGAACAACAGTTCGATGCCGTCACGTCGCCCGATCGTTGTGATGGGCGGGGCGATCGTGCCGAGCGGGAGCTGGCGGTCTGCCGCCAACTCGATCGTGATGACTCGAGATGGATGGTCGGCCAGGCCTCGCCCAACCTCGCCGTTGTCAACGCCGGACCGGAGCAGAAGCGCTGGTGTCTGGATTGCGCCACCGCACAGGATCGTGTGGTCGGCTTCGACCAACTGGGTTGAACCTTTGACGTCACACTCGACGCCAACCGCTCGCTGGCCGTCCACGATCAGTCGTGATGCGGTGGCCCGCAACGTGGGTTCGATCCCGTCGATCAGCGACAGACTCCGCTGGCCATGAGCTGCCAACAACGGAGCCGGAGCCAGTGAGAATCCGGTGCTGTTCGGCGAGCCGAGAACGCTTGCGCCGAATGGTCCAGGGTCAACCGTTGTCGTTGGTGCAACGAGCCGCACTCGCTCGATCGCGGCCTCGATGTCGGCGTTTACCGCCGGCCACTCGGCATAGGCATCCAGCGGGCCAAGCGTGGCGACCATGCCGTTGATCGACGATCCACCACCGAGCCCTCGCCCGGTGAGATACGGCTCGGGTTCGAGCCCGTCGGCCTTTGTCACCCGCAGGTCGGGCCATCGCCGATCGGGCTCGGCTTGCACATCGAGCCAGTCCAACGACGCCGATCCACCGCTGATCGACGACGGCCCAGCCTCGATCAGTTCGACCTCAACCCCCGCGGCGCGAAGACGCCGGGTGACCAAACACCCGGCCGCCCCCGCACCGACGACGGCAACCTTCACGAACTACTGGTCTCGCAGCATGCGGCGCAGGATCTTGCCAGACGCCGACTTCGGGATCGACTCGACGAACTCGACGAGACGGATCTGCTTGTAGCTGGCGACCTCACCCTTGACGAAGGCCTTGATGTCTTCGTCGGTGGCCTCTTCACCCGGCTTCAACACGACGAACGCCTTTGGCAGCTCGCCCGCTTCGATCTCGGGAACACCGATCACGGCGACGTCGGCCACAGCGGGATGGGTGATGATGAGCGCTTCGAGCTCGGCTGGCGGCACCTGGAAGCCCTTGAACTTGATGAGCTCCTTCACGCGATCGACGATGTACATGTGGTGGTCGGGGTCGATCCGGCCAACGTCGCCAGTGTGGAGCCAACCGTCGGCATCGATGGTGGCGGCGGTGGCTTCCTCATTGTTGAGGTAACCCTTCATGACCTGCGGGCCACGAACCCACAGCTCGCCCTCTTCGCCCGGCCCCTGATCATTACCTTCGGGGTCGACGATGCGGCACTCGGTGTTTGGAGCGGTGAAGCCGTTGGAGCCGGCCTTTGACTGGTTGCCAACCGTGGCGTGGCTGATGGGGCTGAGCTCGGTCATCCCGTAGCCCTGGACCACCTTGGCGCCGAGACGATCCTCGGCCTCTTGGGCCAGCTCGCCACCGAGTGGAGCGGCACCGCTGAAGATCTTGCGCAGGGTTGACGTGTCGTAACTGTCGACCAGCGGATGCTTGGCGAGGCCGAGCACGATCGGCGGCACGGCGAAGAACTGGGTGACGCCGTGTTCCTGCACCAGCGAGAGCGCCTGCTCCATGTCGAAACGAGGCAGCGTGATGACGGTGACGCCCTCAGCGAGGAGGCCGTTCATCAGCACCTGCATGCCGTAGATGTGGAAGAACGGAAGCACGGCAAGAGCGACTTCGCCGTCTTCGTATTCGAGCATTGGCTTGGACTGGGCGAGGTTGGCGACGAGGTTGCGGTGCGTGAGCATCACACCCTTCGGCAGGCCTGTGGTGCCGGAGGAATACGGAAGCACGATCACCTGGTCGTTTGCGTCGACCGCGACCTGCTCGAGCGGCTCACCGAAGAGTGCGTCGAACGCATCGGTGCCAATGGCGATCACTTCGTCTGCTGGGCTGTCGGCGAGCGCTGCTGTGGCGGTCTCGACAAAGTCGGGAATCGTGATGATGAAGGTGGCACCCGCGTCGTTGAGCTGGAAGCGAACCTCGTCAGCGCCGTAGACCGGGTTGATCGTGGTGACGGTGCCGCCGGCGAGACCAACGGCATGGAAGACCATGGCGTATTCGGGCATGTTCGGCGCCATGAGAGCCAGCGTGGAGCCGGGTCCGAAGCCACGGGCGGCGAGACCACCGGCGAGCCGAGCGGTGCGATCACGCAGCTCGGCGAACGTGAATTCACGCCCGTCCGAACCATCGATCATGGCGACTCGATCGGGCCATGCGTCGGACGGCCCGAAGACGTACTCGGTGAGCGCAACGTCGGGAATCTCGACGTCGGCAAGTGGACTGGTAAACACGTGACTCGACATAGACCGGCAGGGTAGGTCGCAAACGGCTTGTGAACATCCACGGAACAGCGTTGCGATGGGAACGCAAGGCGTGATCAGGTGGTTGGTGTGCTCATGAAACGATTGGTTGTCTCACTTCTCTCCGTGTCGTTCGTCGCTGCTGCCTGCCAAGCGAGCGACGGTTCGGCCACGTCTGAGACGAACGATGCCGAGATCACCGGTGAAACGACGGACTCGTTGAGCGCTGCACCTCCCGCCGAGGATCCGCCAAACGGTGGCAACGAGATCACCGGCGAGATGCTCACGATCGCCGACCTCGACCCGCTCCCCCGCGGTGAGGTTCTCGACTTTGGTGACGCTCCTGACTTCAACGAGGGTCCGCTCGATCCCGAGCTTGAAGCGGCCATTCCGCGCTTCGTGACGGCGCTCGTCGACAACGGCCGGGTCAGCGATGATCTGCAAACGATCGTCGACTCAGGTGATGTTCGAGTGGCTTGGTTCTTGACTGACCTGCTTCGGTTCTTCCAGGGCGGGAGTGTTCCAGGCGTGCGTCTTGAAGAAGCGTTTGAAGAGCTGACCGGCGGCGCCGTCGACGGATCGCAGCCGTGGAACTCGTCGACCAATCGCATGATTGCGTGGGATCTCCCCGCCTACCCGAGCTATCTCGAGCACAAACGTGATCTGTTCATCCGGATCGAGCCGGGCTGGGAGCCGCTGTTCGAAGACGGCAGCGATGTCGACTGGCGCCATGTCAGCTGGGGCGGCGTGTTGATCGATGACCGCCCGCTCGGTGATCCGAACCCCTGCGCCAGCGGCTGCATCCCTGCCCTGGACGATCCGGTGGTGACCGACGCTGCCGGGGGCGCCTGGTATCCCGATGATGCGCTCGTGTTCGGTGTGGTGATCGACGGAGAGGCTCGCGCCTACCCGAAGAACATCATGGAGATTCACGAGATGGTGAACGACACCCTCGGCGGACGCCGCATCGCCATTCCGTATTGCACGCTGTGTGGCTCGGCGCAGGCCTACTTCACCGACGAACTCGCAGACGGCCAGCTTGGCGACAGCGAGTTTGATCAGCCCGTGTTCCGCACGTCCGGCTTGCTGATCCGGTCGAACAAGATGATGTACGAGCTGGGAACGACGTCGCTGATCGACACGTTCCTCGGCAACGCAACCACCGGACCGCTCGCTGAACAAGGTGTGGTTTTCAATCAGGCCGGTGTGGTCACGAGCACGTGGGCCGACTGGCGTCGTGCCCACCCGAACACGACGATCGTCGCTGAAGACGGCGGCATTGGTCGGAGCTACCCGATCGATCCACTTCGTGGTCGAGACGATGACGGCCCGATCTTCCCCATCGGCAGCATCGACCCTCGCCTTCCAGTGCAAGAGTCCGTGCTCGGTGTGATCACGCCGGACGGTCAGCCGGTCGCCATCCACGTCGCGTCAGCTCGCCAACTTCTCCTCTCGGGCTCGCCGCTCGAGGTTGACGGTGTGACGATCGAACTCGACGCCACCGGCATCCGAGCCTTCGTCGAGGGTGACGACGGCGAACGAGTCGACGCGGGCAGCCACCAGTCGTTCTGGTTCGCCTGGAGCCAGTTCGAACCAGCCACCCAACTCTGGCCCGAAGACTTCTAAGCAGGCGGCGTGTAGCCGATGTCACATCTCGACGTATGAGCCGGACGGCCCATTCTCACCGAGCATTACCTATCGAGTTCGTCCCCCGAACCTGACGATGTAAGAGACATGGGCGACGACTCAAACAACTCCAACCAGAAGCGACCGCCCGCCGCTGCATTCGGTGACGACTCGATCACCGGCACTCGCTGCCAAGACCAGCGAGAAGCCCACGGCATGGTTCCCGCCACTCACGATGGCTGCCCCGGATGGTGGTCAGGCTTTGAAGACGACGAGAGCATCGGCTTCGTCTGCGCCTGCAACTGCCACAACGACTACGCAGGCTGGCCCGGCTGGGAAGCCAACCAAAACCGCATCT